>CBDUBQ010000104.1:0-2588 GCA_965365435.1 uncultured Flavisolibacter sp. | reverse complement strand
TTTGGAGTTTGGAGTTTGGAGTTTGGAGTTTGGAGTTTGGAGTTTGGAGGAAATTGTTTAAGGTAGAAAAGGATTTTGGTCGAACGAGAACGGACGCCGTCAGGCGTCCAATATTTGTAGAAAAAAATAACGCATTGGCTGTACCAACTCCGTAGGAGTCGAGCAGCGGAGCCAATGCAGGACTGACCCCTGATTCCGGCCTCACCCGGCTTCGACACCTTCTCCAAAAGGCGAAGGATAAAAGGAGATGATTTATGGCCGGAGAAGCTGATGTAAGCCGACATGGGGAAAACGTTTAATGGTGTGAGTGAGCGCAGCGGGTGGACAATTATAAAAGGGATCATGAACGGAAGAAATAGCGCAGGGTGAAGCCGATTAGTGGAGCAGGCCGCAGAGACAAACCATCGGCGTGAAGGGACGCTGGAAGTAGCCCAGCCTGCAAGAGCTGGGTTGTGTAAAAAGTTTGGGACGATAAGTCCTAATGGGGCATGGTATTTAAACCAGCAACCCACCAAAAACCCAGGCACTGCATGCATGTCTTAATGGGCCCCCAGGCTGCCGATGTGTTTGAAGGGCATGCAGCCTACCACTGAGGTTGATCCGTTGCGTATTGTAGCCGGAAAACAAACTCCGGCCTATCATGTACCGACTTTCAGTGGAGAGTCTGGCAAACCAAAACGAGAGGCCATCTTCGTGGAGGCAATAGTTAAGAACAATGGGGTGGGGTTTTTCAGCCGAATAGCATTACCGGACGATGAACGCAGGGTCGCAACAAAAGCTCGATCGCCGTTCCGTCGCCGGTCAACAAAAGAAAATGAAAGAAAGAACATACATTAAAATTGGCATTGCCGGACCAGTGGGCTCCGGCAAAACTGCTCTCATTGAACGGCTTAGCCGCCAAATGACGCCAACGTACAGCATCGCCGTCATCACCAACGATATTTATACAAAGGAAGATGCGGAGTTCTTAACCAAAAACAGCCTGTTGCCGGCGGCCCGCATCATGGGTGTTGAAACCGGTGGCTGCCCGCATACCGCCATTCGTGAAGATGCCAGCATGAACCTGGAGGCCGTGGAAGAAATGGCGGCCCGCTTCCCCGATGTGCAAATTATTTTTATCGAAAGCGGCGGCGATAATCTTTCGGCCACCTTTAGCCCCGACCTTGCCGACCTCACCATCTTTGTTATTGATGTGGCGGAAGGCGACAAGATTCCGCGAAAGGGTGGGCCGGGCATCACCCGGTCCGATCTGCTGGTCATCAACAAAATAGACCTGGCGCCTTATGTTGGCGCCAACCTTGCCGTGATGGAACACGATGCCCGCAAAATGCGTCGAGGCGCTCCTTTTGTTTTCACCAACCTGATGAGCCTCGAAGGCCTGGATAAAATCATTGGCTGGATTAAAAAATATGCTTTGACCGAAGAAACGGAGGCGCCGGTACTATGGCATTAAACGGACGCCTGCATATTGAAACAGGCCTGAGCGAAGGCAAAACCATTCTTCGAAAAACATACTGCGCACAGCCCTTTAAGCTGGCCAATATTACGGAAGACAAAAAGCAAACAGACCTGCACCTTATGCTCATGAGTTCTTCGCCAGGAGTGCTCGACGGTGATGAATATGACCTCCAGATTGCAGTAGGACGGGGCTCCAGCCTGCACCTGCAAACGCAGTCTTACCAACGCATTTTTCAAATGAAGCGGGGCGCTGTACAGCGAATGGCTGTTTCGCTGGCCGAGGACAGTTGCCTCCACTATCTTCCCCATCCGGTGGTGCCGCACGGCGGCGCTATTTTTTCGTCCGAAACCACCATTACCCTGGGCGCCCGCTGCTCGCTGATCTGGGGCGAAATCATTTGCTGCGGACGCAAGCTCAATGGCGAAGTGTTCCGGTTTACGTCTTTCCATAGCCTCACCAATATTTATGCCCGGCAAAAGCTGGTGGTAAAAGAAAACCTGATGCTGTTGCCCGGCGTATTTGATCTTTCGGGCATCGGCCAACTGGAGGGCTTCACGCATCAGTCCACCTTACTGTTTATCAATGAGCAGGCGCCACTACCGGTGTTGCAGGAGGAACTGGCGAGCCTTCTCCAAAGCGAGAGCGGAATTTGTTTTGGCATAAGCCGTTTGCCGGTTCCCGGCCTTGCCGTGCGTATGATGGGCTCTAAAGCCGAACAGCTCTTTCAGTTGCACCGGCATATGGCCGCACTGCTTCAAACCGTCAGCACACCTGAAGGCGATAAACATAGACCGTATGTCATCTGAATTATTTCTTTTGCTTTTGTCGGCCATTACCATTTCATTTTTGCACACGCTGTCGGGGCCCGATCATTACCTGCCGTTTATTGCACTTGCCAAAGCCAGACGCTGGAGCTTCGGCCGCACTCTTTTCTGGACGATGGTTTGCGGGTGCGGCCATGTGTGGAGTTCGGTATTGCTGGGCCTTGGCGGTGCGGCCATAGGGTGGTCGCTGTCGCAGATAAGCTGGCTACAGTCGGTAAGGGGTGGCCTGGCCGGTTGGGCCTTGCTGGTATTTGGTCTGGTGTACTGCGTGTGGGGATATTGGCGGGCCGGCCGCTTGCACCGCC
>CBDUBQ010000103.1:0-2997 GCA_965365435.1 uncultured Flavisolibacter sp. | reverse complement strand
TTTGGAGAAGTGAAAACAGCACAGGTAGTCAGGGATATTGTCTCCGGCGGGTCCAGGGGTTTTGGATATGTAGAACTGGAGAACGACAAGGCAGGACAAAATGCCATCACTCATCTTAATGGGTTAGCGCTTGAAACATTCACGATTTATGTAGAAGAAAAGAAGTCTTCGGGAGCTACCATTACAGAAGGCAATAGCCATTTCCACCCGATCGGCTTCAACAAAAATTAGTCCTCCTTCAACATACAAATCAAGCGCTATGAGCAGCGATAATGCCAGTATTTACAATGATTTTCACCACCGGTCAAACGAATTATTTTTTTCCCTTGAAAAAGCCTTTCGTACGGCAACCGAAAACGTAAACCGTGAAAAAGAAGAGTTTCGGTTTCAACAACTGAAAAAGGATTATGCCAATGAGCTGAAGCACGAGCTGGAAATGTATGGCCAGGAACTGATGAAAAAAACGGGGCTGCATGCGGCTACAGGACACGAGTTAAATGACTTTATCAAAGAGTACCTACACCGGTTTGTGCAAAAAATTGACGCTTTTTAAGAGAACATTTTCTTCGAAGCTTTGCGTTTACATCCTGCTAAATAGAGATCTGGCATTATCAATATACTTTGTACCAAATCCAGATTACCTCAAAACTGGATTTTAACCATTATCTGAAAAGAGCAATTAGTTTGTCCTCATAACAAGGATGAGTCCGACTGCTTTCGTGCAGAAAAGAGTATATTCAATGTTTCTATTTAACACCCTTCACCCATATGCCTCAAAAATTAAAAACCAAATCCCCCCTGCTGAGGACATTACCTAAAACAGCATCAGGAATTCGTGGCCTTGACGAAATTACCCAGGGCGGCTTGCCCAAAGGAAGACCTACTTTAGTTTGCGGGGCTGCAGGCAGCGGAAAAACATTGATGGCAACAGAATTTATCGTTAGGGGTGCGATGGATCTTGGCGAGCCTGGCGTGTTTATGGCTTTTGAAGAAAAAGCAGAAGAACTTGAAATGAATGTAGCGTCCCTCGGCTTCGATTTAGCAAAACTTCAGCGGGATGGCCTGGTAAAAATAGACCACGTAGAAATTGAGAAAAGCGAAATTGAGGAAACCGGTGAATACGATTTGGACGGCTTGTTTATTCGTCTTGGTTACGCCATCGACACCATAGGCGCCAAGCGGGTGGTGCTGGATACGATTGAAAATCTTTTTTCAGGTCTTGACAACCAGGCAATATTAAGAGCTGAACTACGACGTTTGTTTGGATGGCTAAAAGACAAAGGCGTCACGGCAATCATCACTGGTGAAAAAGGCGACGGCAGCCTTACACGTCAGGGACTCGAAGAATATGTTTCCGATTGTGTAATTCTCCTCGATCATCGCATCACAAACCAAATTTCCACACGGCTGTTAAGAATCGTTAAATACCGGGGCTCGGTACATGGCACTAACGAATACCCCTTCCTCATTGACGAAGATGGCATTTCGGTATTGCCCATCACATCCCTTTTACTGAATAGTGATGTGTCTTCTCAGCGTATTTCATCTGGCATTCCGGCGCTGGATCAAATGCTGGGCGGGCAAGGGTTTTTCAGAGGCAGTTCTATTTTGGTTTCAGGAACGGCTGGCACCGGCAAAACCAGCATTGCTGCATTTTTTGCCAACGAAACCTGCCTCCGGAAAGAGCGCTGTCTCTATTTTGCTTTTGAAGAATCGCCGCAGCAGATCATGCGAAACATGCTCTCCATTGGTGTTGATCTGAAAACGCATGCAGCGAAAGGTCTGCTGGAAATGCACTCCGCACGGCCCACGCTGAATGGATTGGAGATGCACCTGGTAACCATCCACAAACATGTACGCCGTTTTAAGCCCAAAGTGGTCATTTTAGACCCCATTACCAACCTTGTAACCGTTGGTTCGGTAAGCGAGGTCAAATCAATGTTGATCAGGCTGATCGACTTTTTACAATCGGAGCAGATAACGATATTGTTCACCGCCCTTTCGCTGAACACCATCGTCAACGAGCAAACTGACGAAGGCGTTTCTTCACTGGTAGATGCCTGGCTGCTTGTAAGGGATATTGAGTCAAACGGCGAACGGAACCGCGGCATGTACATTATGAAATCAAGGGGCATGAAGCACTCCAACCAGGTGCGGGAATTTGTGATAAACGACAGTGGCCTGGACTTAGTAGATGTGTATCTCGGTTCTGAAGGCGTGTTAATTGGCTCGGCTCGGGAGGCGCAACAATTGGCAGAAGCAACCGGGCAAGTGTTGCGTACCCATGCGGTAGGTCGTAAGGATGTCGAAATCCAACGCAAACGCAAAGTGCTGGAAGCAAAAATTGCTTCGCTTCAGGAAGAGTTTGAATCGGTGCAGGATGAATTGAACAAGTCATACGTAGAAGAGGATCTTCGCAAAGAAATCATGGAAAAAAATCGGATGCAACTCATCGAAAACCGGCAGGCAAAAAACACAAGTAATGGCAAAAGGAAGTAAAGCAAAAACGCCGGCGGCAAAGAAAGAATACAAATGGGAACTGCGGCTCTATATTGCCGGTAACACACCTAAATCGGTGAAGGCCTTAAGCAACCTGAAAAAATATTGCGAAGAACATTTGAAAGACCAATATAAAATAGAAGTAATAGACCTACTTGTGCATCCGCAGCTTGCCGCTGGTGATCAGATTCTGGCAGTGCCCACACTGGTTCGGAAAGTGCCTGTGCCCATCCGCAAAATCATCGGCGACCTTTCCGATGAAGAAAAGGTTTTGGTAGGGCTAAACATCCGCCCTTTAAACTAAAAACATGTCAAAAAAAGAAGATCATCTTTCAGGAAATGATGAAGGCAGCAACACTGAATATGTTCTTCGGTTGTTTATCACAGGGGCTACGCCCAATTCCGTAAGAGCGGTGGCAAACATTAAAGAAATATGCGACAAACATTTGCCTGGACGATACCGGCTGGAAATTATTGATGTGTACCAGCAGCGGGATA
>CBDUBQ010000102.1:0-3151 GCA_965365435.1 uncultured Flavisolibacter sp. | reverse complement strand
TGGAGATGCGACCTACAACGCCGCCCCGCCGGTGACCCAAACCTTCGTGGTAAACAAAGCGACCCAAACGATCTCTTTTGCTGTGCTACCCGACAGGGCAGTTGGCGATGGGCCGTTTCCGCTGCAGGCGGTTGCTTCGTCGGGCCTGCCGGTAAGCTACCGGGTAGCGGCCGGACCGGCTACGATCAATGGCAACAACGTTACCATCACCGGTGCCGGTACGATCACCATTGAAGCAGGGCAGCCCGGCAACGAAAACTACACTGCCGCCTCACCGGTCACGAGAAGTTTTGCCGCCATCATAAGCACTGCCCGGCAAAATCAAACCATTTCTTTTCCAACGCTTTCGTATAAGACCTACACAAGTCCGGCGTTTGCGGTGACCGCCACCGCATCAAGCGGTTTGCCTGTCAGCTTCCGGGTAGTGAGCGGGCCGGTTTCCCTCCAAAACAATCAGGTTACCATTACGGGCATTGGCAGTGTCACTATTGAAGCCACGCAAAGCGGCAACAGCCTTTACCATGCTGCCACGCCGGTGTTACGCAGCTTCACCGTGGGCAAAGCCAGCCAGGTGGTCACCTTCGCGGCCCCAAGCAACAAACGATCCAACGATCCGCCGTTCGTCCTCACCGGCACGGCGTCCAGTGGTTTGCCGGTGCAATACCGTGTGGTTGCCGGCCCGGCAACTGTTTCGGGCGCAACGGTGACCCTAACCGGTGCCGGCACCGTTACGCTGGAGGCAGTACAACCCGGTGATGCATTTTATTCGGCCTCGTTTGCGGTGCAACGAAGCTTTACCATAACCCTGGCCGCAGCGGCCACGCAGATGGTAAAGCTGGCAGTGCCGGAAGAACAGGCCTTGCGGAACTGTCCGGGTGATCCGGCGATTGTACTGTCGGTGCGTCCGAACCCGGTGCGAGGAAGCGCAGTGATCTACCTGGCTGCTTCGGAAAACATTGAAGGCCGGCTGGAGGTGTATGATAATACCGGGCGCCTGGTGAGCCAACCGGCCGGCCGGCAATCGTTAAAACAGGGGCAAACGGCCCTGTTGAGCCTCGATGCGACCACATACAAACAGGGCGTCTATTTTGTCCGGTTTACGTCGGGCAGGCGCACCCGCACATTCGCTTTTTCGGTGATGTAAAGGAAGGCGCCGCGAAGTGTTAGGATAGAACAAGGGTAGCAGGCTAATCCTGTTTTGGAAAAAAATAGGGAGACAAATCGGCTGACTATTGCGGTGGTGCCTTCGTACACCGATGCTGCGCCGTTGGCCGATGAGGGCAGGGTATCGGTCGGTACAAAAAACGATCTCTGTTTTTACGGTCGTCTTCAGCACTGGATTTTAACGAATCGTGTATGGCCGGCGGCGCCCGCGACAGTTGTCGTTGTCCATCGCATGAAGAAGGCCGCCAAACTCTTGCTGCACCTGCATTTGCTCAAAACAAACAAAAGTTGAACAGCGGCGAAAGCCTTTCAATTTGTCAGCTTTCGATGCAACAAAGTTGAAAAAATAATTCCTACTGATCTACTCGGAATAAGCTTTTGCCGGTACATTTGCCGCAGTTCTTCAGTTACTTATCAAGAAAGGTGGAGGGAGATGGCCCCATGAAACCTTAGCAACCAAGCTGGCCGACAGCATCGGTGCTACATCCATTCCCGCAGTAGCGGGAGAGATAAGTCAGGTGCCGTGCTATTGATCCCGAACGAAACAATAGCGACGTATTTCTGATTTTCCGGGAATGTTTTTATCGCCGGTGGCTTCCGGTGACAGCAGCCCGGCAGATGTTGATAAGTGATTGTTTTCAATCACGGCAAAAAACAAACAAAATGAAAAAAACAACAGCCTACCAGTCACGCACAAATGTCAGCAACCTTTCTTCCAATATGGTTGCCTGCTGTTGCTGTTGTACACCTTCCGGTTGTTGTACATGTTGATCCATCCTTCCGTACAACGATTACCACGCCTTCGATTGCTTCTATAGTTTTTTTACGATTTAACCACTGACGACGATGTCTGTTGAAACAAAGGACAGCTTATTGTCTTTGCAGAACCGTATAGCCGCACTGTCTATACCCGATGCATTAAAATTGCTGGAAGAGGCCTTCCCCGCGAAGCTTACTTTTTCCACTTCTTTCAGCATGGAAGACCAGGTGATCACCGATTTTATTGGCCGGCATAAAACGCCGGTTGCCTTGTTCACACTCGATACGGGCCGGCTTTTCCCGGAGACCTACTCCACCTGGAGCCGCACCCTTGAACGTTACGCCCTTACGATTGACGCTTATTATCCCAATGCCGAAAAGATCCAGGAGTTTGTGCGTACCTACGGCCCCAACTCATTTTACCAATCGGTGGACAACCGCAAACAATGTTGCCACATTCGCAAGGTGGAGCAGCTGAAAAGAGCATTGGCCGGAAAAGCCGTTTGGATCACCGGCCTGCGGGCCGAACATTCGCCGAACAGAAGCGATATGCAGATACTGGAGTGGGACGAGGCGAACCAGGTTCTTAAATACAATCCTTTGCTGCACTGGACGACCGAGGCGGTATGGGCCTATATCAACGAGCATAATGTGCCGTACAATTCCCTTCACGACAAAGGTTTTGTCTCTATCGGCTGCGCCCCCTGCACCCGGGCGGTAAGAGCCGGCGAAGATTTTCGAGCCGGCCGCTGGTGGTGGGAAGACCAAAGCAAAAAAGAGTGCGGATTGCACGTTCACCCTGTAGCTACGAATTAAAAAAAGCGTATGAGTTTTCAGTTAGATTATTTAGACCAGTTAGAATCCGAAGCCATTTATATTCTTCGCGAAGTGGCGGGTCAGTTTGAAAAACCGGCCTTGCTTTTTTCGGGCGGCAAGGACAGCATCACGCTGGTGCAGCTGGCATTAAAAGCCTTCCGACCGGGCAAATTCCCCTTCCCGCTGGTGCATATTGATACGGGTCACAACTTTCCCGAGGCCTTGCAGTTTCGCGACGAATTGGCCCATACGCTGGGCGAACAACTGATTGTGCGCAAAGTGGAGGACACCATCAAAACAAAAGGGCTGAAAGAAACTACCGGCAAGTTGGCCAGCCGCAATGCCTTGCAAACGTTCACGCTTTTGGATACCATTGAAGAATTTGGCTTCGACGCCTGCATTGGCGGGGCCC
>CBDUBQ010000101.1:0-3711 GCA_965365435.1 uncultured Flavisolibacter sp. | reverse complement strand
TGCAAAAGCTCAAAAACGTGGCCTCGCAGGTACGGCGTGATATTGTACGCATGGTGCATTCCTGCCAGAGCGGCCATCCCGGCGGCTCCCTGGGCTGCACCGATGTGGTGGTATCGCTTTACTTCCATTTGATGAAAATAGACGAAGAAAAAGGAGCGGACGGCTACTTGAAGTTTTCCCGCGAGGGCCGCGGCGAAGACCTGTTTTTTCTTTCCAACGGACACATTTCACCGCTGTTTTATTCGGTGCTGGCCAGGCGGGGCTATTTCGGCGTGGATGAACTTTCCACCTTCCGCAAAATAGATTCGCGCCTGCAGGGACACCCCGCTACGCATGAAGGGCTGCCGGGCATCCGGGTCGCTTCGGGTTCGCTTGGCCAGGGCCTTTCGGTGGCCGCCGGTGCCGCCTACGCCAAAAAGCTGCGCGGCGAAGACCGCCAGGTATTTGTGCTGATGGGCGATGGCGAGCAGCAGGAAGGACAGATTTGGGAAGCAGTGCAATTTGCGGCGCATCACGAGCTGGACAACCTCATTGCCATTGTGGACTGGAACGGCCAGCAAATTGACGGGCCCACCGAAAAGGTAATGAGCAACAAAGACCTCCGGGCCAAGTACGAAGCCTTTGGCTGGGAAACGGTGATGCTTGCCAATGGCAACGACATGCAGTTGACCCTCGACGCCCTTACCGAAGCAAGAACGAAAGCGGGTAACAACAAGCCGGTGGTGGTGCTGATGAAAACCGAAATGGGTTTTGGGGTGGACTACATGATGGGCACCCACAAATGGCACGGCGCCGCACCCAACGACGAGCAGTTGGAAGTGGCCCTGCTGCAATTGCCGGCCACATTTGGCGACTATTGATCACTTTTTAACAGCGCAAAACAGCAAATGAAAAAATACAGTTTTACCGATAAAAAAGACACCCGGTCGGGCTTTGGCGCCGGCATGGCGGAGCTGGGAAAAAACAATCCGAACGTGGTGGCCCTCTGCGCCGACCTGGTGGCGTCCCTGAAGCTGGACGCCTTTATTAAAGACAACCCCCAGCGTTTTATTCAGTGCGGCATTGCCGAGGCCAATATGATTGGCGTAGCGGCCGGCCTGGCGCTTTCCGGCTATATACCGTACGCTACCACCTTTGCCAACTTTGGCTCCGGCCGGGTGTACGACCAAATCCGGCAAAGCGTAGCCTACTCCGGCACCAATGTAAAAATTGCGGTGTCGCACGCCGGCCTTACGCTGGGCGAAGATGGCGCTACCCACCAGATACTCGAAGACATTGCCATGATGCGGGCCATGCCCGAAATGACGGTGATAAACCCCTGCGATTTTAACCAGACAAAAGCCGCCACCATCGCCGTGGCCGATTACGACGGGCCGGTGTATCTGCGGTTTGGCCGGCCGGTGGTGCCGGTATTCACCGCTCCCGATCAGCCCTTCGAGATCGGCAAAGCCTGGATGGTGAACGAAGGTGCCGATGTGAGCATTATTGCCACGGGCCACCTGGTGTGGGAAGCTATTTTAGCTGGCGAGCTGCTGGAGAAGGAAGGCATTGATGCCGAGATCATCAACATTCATACGATCAAACCACTGGATGAAGAAGCCATCCTGCGTTCTGCCGGAAAAACACGCTGCGTGGTCACCGCCGAAGAGCATCAGCTTAATGGTGGCCTGGGCGATGCGGTTTGTCAGCTGTTGAGCCGCCAGCTTCCCACGCCGGTAGAGATGGTTGGCGTGAACAACTCCTTCGGCGAAAGCGGCACGCCGGCACAGTTGATGAAAAAATACGGGCTGGATGCCGCCAACATCGTCACGGCAGTGAAAAAAGCCATTCAAAAAAAGAACGGATAAGCGGCCTCAAAGCCGCTACCGGCAGCACCTTTGGTGCCTGCCGGCAAAGCCCCTAACCCGCCCGGCTTTAAATGGCCGGTGCGGAAGGGGGATTTTCTTCATTCATAAAAAGCAACCAAAAAATGGGTTCGTTACAAACGGTTGATCTTCTTGTTTTTCTCGTTTACTTCATCATTGTAGCCGGCTACGGCTACTGGGTGTACAGCCGCAAAAAGAAAGCGGCTGTTTCTGCCTCGCACGACTATTTTTTGGCCGAAGGTTCGCTGACCTGGTGGGCCATTGGCGCCTCGCTCATTGCCTCTAACATTTCTGCCGAACAGTTTATCGGCATGTCGGGCAATGGATACTTTGTAGGCGTGGCCGTGGCGGCCTACGAGTGGATTGCGGCCCTGGCGCTGATCATTATTGCCGTGTGGTTTATGCCGGTGTATCTGAAAAATAAGATTTACACCATGCCGCAGTTTTTAAAAACCCGCTACAACGAAACGGTGGCCCTGATTATGGCGGTGTTCTGGTTGTTGCTCTATGTTTTTGTCAACCTCACCTCCATTCTTTACCTCGGTGCCATTGCCATCAGCGGCCTTATTGGTCCGCAATACCTGCATGCAACCATGCTGGCGCTGGCGGTGTTTTCGCTCATCATCACCCTGGGTGGTATGAAGGTGATTGGTTACACCGATGTGATACAGGTAGCGGTGCTCATCATCGGCGGCTTTGCCACCATCTATTTTGCCCTCACCATTGTGAGCGAAAAATTCGGCGTGGGATCAGGCGCCATTGCCGGCTTTAAAACACTGATGCAGCAGGCGCCGGAACATTTTAAGATGATACTGCCCAAGCCCACCGCGGCCTCTTCGCAGGAAGAGATCAACAAGTACCTGATTCTGCCGGGCATTGCCATGTATTTTGCCGGCCAGTGGATCGTGAACCTGAACTACTGGGGCTGCAACCAGTACATTACACAGCGGGCCCTGGGTGCCGATTTGCACACCGCCCGCAAAGGCATTTTATTCGCCGGCTTTTTAAAACTGATGATGCCCATTATTGTGATGCTGCCGGGCATTGCCGCCTATGTGCTGCATACCAACGGGCACCTTCCCGAGTTGCGGGGCATGGACGATGCCTACTCGGCTATTCTGGGGTTTTTGCCGCCGGGCCTGAAGGGACTGGCCATTGCTGCGCTAACGGCCGCCATTGTGGCTTCGCTGGCGGGCAAGCTCAATAGCATTGCCACCATCTACACGCTCGACATTCACATGAAGTATTTCCGCAAAAAGAAGGCTTCTCTGCTGACTCGCAGCGTTGGCGCCGACCTGGCTTCACCGGGTTTGCAAAACGAAGAAGGCAGTGCAGAACAAAGCCATTCGGCCGGGGAAGAAAAGCAGATGGTGTGGATTGGCCGCATTGTGGCGGCAGTGTCCATCGCCGTGGCCGTGGCCTTTGAGTGGAAAGATCTTTTGGGCATTGGCGGCAAGGGAGGTTTTACGTTTATCCAGGAATACACCGGCTTTATTTCGCCGGGTGTGTTTGCCATGTTCATCCTGGGCATGTTTTGGAAACGCACCACCGGCGCCGCGGCCGTGGTGGGGTTGATTACCGGCCTGGCCATGTCCCTCTTTTTCAAGCTGGGAGCGGTATCGGTCTTTGGTCCGGAAACATTGTTGTACACAGCTTTCCGCAATGCTGCCGGGCAATACGAGATTCCTTTCCTGATTTCGATGGGCTGGTCGTTTTTCTTTACCATGGTGGTAATGATCGCCATCAGCCTTGGCGGGCCAAAAGTGAACCCCAAAGCCTTTCAATTGGATAAAGCTATGTTTCGCCTGCAGCCGTCCATCGTTGCCATGATCGTTACCACCGTATT
>CBDUBQ010000100.1:0-3719 GCA_965365435.1 uncultured Flavisolibacter sp. | reverse complement strand
CCGCATAACACAAAAAAGGCTGTATCAAATTGCCTTTTGATACAGCCTCTTTTATATCGGGTTCACACATTTAGTTAGCGTGTGCTTCGATTTTTTTCACGAAGTTGCCTTTCGGCTGTGCGCCAACCAGCTTGTCAACGACCTGGCCGTTTTTGATGAACAAAATAGCGGGAATGGAGGTGATGCCGTAGTTCATGCTTACCTGCGGGTTTTCATCAACGTTCAGCTTGCCAATGTTCACTTTGCCGTCGTATTCCTTTGACAGTTCGTCAATAACGGGTCCGATAGCGCGGCAGGGACCGCACCACTCGGCCCAGAAATCCACGATGGTTAATTTATCCGAGTCCAGTACTTCAGCCTGAAAATTTGAATCTGTGAATGCTTTTGCCATGGTTTATTAATTTAAAAATTTAGCAAACGATAATCCGCAAATTTAAGCCCAATCCGTTTTTCTGCCGGAAAGGCAGAAAATGGTTGATAGTTGGTAGTTTGTGGTTAGTAGTTTGTGGTTGTCTGGCGGTGGAACTTTTCTTTGCCCTGCGGAAAGCCTGCTATTTGGCTGCCTGACAGGACTAAAAAAACTACAAACCACCAACCACAAACTGCTTATCAACTACAAACTACTCTAACCTCTATCTCCGGCGTTTTTTCCAAAAAATGAACCATTTCGTGGTTTAGTTCAAAACCGTGGCCGTTCGTTTGAAGGGCTGCCTTCCAGGCCCGCTTAGGCTCCACCACATGAAACCGCACCGAAGCATTGCCCGGATTGGCGTGGAAATTCTTTTCAAAAAACTCAATCATTTTATCCTCCAGGTTCCTGACATCTATTTCCAACTGCAACTGCTTGGTCAATTGCCGCTTGATATTTTCAGCAAGTGTCAGGCTTTGCAGCTTGAACTCGTATTCGGGCTTATAACGTTGCTGCTGAAAACGGCCGCAAAGCAGCACCGCCTGTCCCTGTGTCAAAAAGGCCTGAAACCGGACAAAATCATCACCAAAAAGCACCAGTTCGGTTTTGCCCGAATAATCTTCCAACACATACGAGCCAAACTTGTTGCCCTGCCGGGAGATGCGGTGGTTTGCCACCGAAACCAGGCAAAGCAGCTTGAAACTTTTGGCCTGCGCCGAAAGGGTGGGAGAGTCTTTTACCTCGTTAAAGTCAACAATCGGCGTGATGCCGTAATGCTTCATTTCAAACTTGTAATGGTCCAACGGGTGGCCGCTGAGGTAAATGCCGGCCACTTCTTTTTCTTTATCCAGTTGCTCTGTCAGCGACCAGGGCGGGCAGGGCGAAATCTGCGGCGGCTTAATGTCGAGCACAGCCGGCAGGTCACCAAAAAGTGTGTTAGTGGTGTTGAGCGTTTGCGATTGTACAATGTTTCCGTACCGGATCATTTTTTCCAGGCCCGACTGTGTTTCGCCTTCGGGCACGCAAATGAACTGTGCCCGGTGAAGCTGTGGGAAGGCATCGAACGCCCCGGCATACACAAGGCATTCCAGCGTTTTTTTGTTCACCGTACGCTGGTTGATGCGGCGCATAAAATCGAATGGGTCGGCGAAGGCGCCTTCAGCCTCCCGTTCTTCAATAATACTTTCCACAGCCGCTTCGCCTACACCTTTCAGCCCACCCAGGCCAAATCTGATTTCTCCTTTTGTATTGACCGCAAAGCCTTTTTTCGATTCGTTGATGTCCGGCCCCAGCACCTTGATGCCCATGCGCTTGCATTCCTCCATAAAGAACGTCAGCTTTTCAATGGCATTGGCATTGTTCAGCACCGCCGCCATGTATTCGGCCGGGTAGTGGGCCTTTAAATAGGCTGTTTGATAGGCTACAAAGGCATAACAGGTGGAGTGCGATTTGTTGAAGGCATACTGCGCAAAAGCCTCCCAGTCGGTCCATACCTTTTCCAACACCCTGGCCGGGTGGCCTTTGGCCACGGCGCCGTCAATGAAGCCTTTCTTCATCTTGTCCAGCGTTTTCCGGTCTTTTTTACCCATGGCTTTGCGCAGCACGTCGGCATCGCCCTTGGAAAAACCCGCCAGCTTCTGCGCCAGCAGCATCACCTGTTCCTGGTACACGGTAATGCCGTACGTCTCCTTCAGGTATTCCTCCATGTCGGGCAGGTCGTAGCTTACCTCTTCGCGGCCATGCTTGCGGTCAACGTATTGCGGAATGTAAGCCATGGGCCCCGGCCGGTACAGAGCGTTCATGGCAATAAGGTCGGCAAACTGGTCGGGCTTCAGCTCCTTCAGGTACTTCTGCATGCCCGGGCTTTCAAACTGAAAAGTGGCAATTGTTTCGCCTTTTTGGTAAATCTCGTAGGTCTTTTGATCGTCGAGCGGTATGTCGTCAATCACAATGTCCACACCATGATTCTCCCGAATCATTTCCAGCGCATTCTTGATGATCGTCAGGGTTTTCAGCCCCAGAAAATCCATCTTGATAACGCCGGCATCTTCAATGATCTTTCCTTCAATTTGCGTTACCAGCAGCTCCGAGTCTTTGGCCGTGCAAACCGGGATGATGTTCATGAGGTTGTCGGGAGCGATGATGATGCCCGCCGCATGAATACCGGTGTTACGCACCGAACCTTCCAGCCTTTCGGCTTCTTTCAACACCTGTGCACGAATGTCGGTGCCGGCATAAATGCTGCGGAGCTGTTTTACATTTTCAATATCGTCGTTGCCGTAGCCTTCTTTTTCTTCCAGGCTCTTTTCCCCTTCTTTCGCCGTGATAGGCGCTTTCAGCACCCGGCCCAGTTCCGTTCCGGGTTTGTCGGGAACAAGCTTTGCCAGCGCATTGGACTCGGCCAGCGGCAGGTCCATCACCCGGGCTACATCTTTAATAGACATTTTAGCCGCCATGGTACCATAGGTCACAATCTGGGCTACCTGGTTGCGGCCGTATTTTTCCACCACGTAATCAATTACCTTTTGGCGCCCTTCGTCGTCGAAGTCGGTGTCAATATCCGGCATTGATTTCCGGTCGGGGTTCAAAAAGCGTTCAAACAGCAGGTCGTACTTGATGGGGTCAATATTGGTGATGCCTATGCAGTAGGCCACCGCCGAGCCGGCGGCCGAGCCGCGTCCCGGGCCGATAAATACCCCCAGGTCGCGGCCTGCCCGGATAAAGTCCGACACAATAAGGAAGTAGCCGGCAAAGCCCATGGTTTTAATGGTGTGCAGCTCAAAGTCGAGCCGTTCCTGCGTTTTTTCATCTATGGACCCATACCGCTGGCGGGCGCCTTCAAAGGTGAGGTGCTTCAGGTATTCCCACTGGTTGAGGTTAGCGTCGCCATGCACCTGAAATTCTTTGGGAATCGGAAAGGCGGGGAGGAGGATGTCTTTCTTCAGGTTCAGCACTTCCACCCGGTCCACAATCATGTTGGTATTGTCAATGGCTTCCGGCACATCGCTGAACAGCTTTTTCATTTCCGCAACGCCTTTGAAATAGAACTGGTCGTTCGGAAATTTAAAGCGGCGGTTTTTATGGGCCGCGTCGTCGTTCACAAAATCATCAAAGCCCGGTGTGCTTTGTTTTTCACCCGTGTTGATGCAAAGCAGGATGTCGTGGGCATTGTAATCGTCGCGGTCGGTGTAATGGCTGTCGTTAGTGGCTATCACCGGCACATTATACTTTTTGGCAAATTTGAGCAAGAGGTTGTTGATGGTTTCCTGCTCGGGTATATTGTGGCGCTGCAGCTCAATAAAATAATCTT
>CBDUBQ010000099.1:0-3758 GCA_965365435.1 uncultured Flavisolibacter sp. | reverse complement strand
AGGCCGTGAACAGCGATGCGGGGCCACAGGCCGCACCGCCGCAACAACCGCAGTCGCCGCAGCCCCGCGATACGGCCAATAAAAAGCGGAAAAGGCAACCCGGCGAGCCCATACAGATTGCGGCTGTACCGAAGTTTTTCCTGCGCATGGCCACCTCGCTCAAGCGCATCGGCATTCAGTACAACGAGGATATGGGCACCCTGCTTCCGGGCTATATGGACAGCACCCGCATACTGGGCATGAACCCGCGTAGCGGCAACCCGGGCCTGAAATATATTTTGGGTTACCAGCCAGACACGACCGATATCAACGGGCTGGCGCAACGCGGTTTGCTCTCGAAAGACTCGCTCTTTAATGCGTTGATACAACAACGTTATACCAACACGCTCAGCCTGACGGCGCAGTTGATGCCCATCCGCGATTTTACCATAGATCTTACGCTGAACCGTACTTTCTCCAAAGACTATTCGGAACTGCAAAAAGACACGGGTACCGGTATCCGCCGCCTGAACCCGTATGCCACGGGCTCGTTCAGCATTTCGTACATTTCGTATCAAACACTGTTTTCCAAATTCGATCCGAACGAAGTATCGGAAATCTTCCGGCAGTTTGAAGCCAACCGGGTCATCCTCTCGAACCGGCTGGGCCTCTCCAACAAGCCGTACGCTGATCCCAACGTTCGTACACAGGATGGCTACGTGGCTGGCTACGGACGCTATGCGCAGGATGTGCTGATTCCTTCGTTTATTGCGGCCTATACAAAAAAGGATCCGACGACCGTTGCCTTGGTTAAAAATTCCAACCCCAACCTGCGGTCGAATCCGTTTGCCCGCCTGCTGCCTTTGCCCAACTGGACGGTGACCTACAACGGTCTGTCGCGGCTGCCGGGCATGGAAAAAATCTTTACCAATTTTACGCTGCGGCATGGCTACAGCAGTACGCTGAGCATGAATAGCTTTACTACGGCCTTGCTGTTCCAGGATCCGTTCCGGGTAGGTTACCCTTCGTTCCGCGACACGGGCACCGGCAATTTTATTCCCTACTTCCTGGTGCCGAACGTCACGATCAATGAACAATTCAGTCCGCTGGTGGCTGCCGACATGACCTTCACCAACCAGCTTTCGGCCCGCTTTGAATACCGCAAGTCGCGTACGCTGAGCCTTAGCCTGATTGACTACCAATTGGCCGAGAACCGGTCTACCGAAGTCACTGTAGGCATTGACTGGCGGCGCAAGGGATTTCCGTTTTTGCAAAACATCAAGTTTGGCAAAAACGCCAAGCAACTGACCAACGACGTGACGATGCGCCTCGACTTCAGCCTCCGGGATGATGCCACGGCCAACAGCAAGCTGGATCAGAACACGGCGTTCGGTACGGCAGGGCAGAAGGTGGTTCGCCTGGCGCCGGCCATTGACTATGTGGTGAACCAGCGCATCAACCTGAAGTTTTATTTTGAGCAGAACCGCATTATACCAAAGATTGCCACCACGGCACCGGTGACCAATACAAGGGCCGGTGTGCAGGTGCGGATATCGCTGGCACAATAAGGGTTTGGCGTTTGGAGTTGGGTGCTTGGTGTTTGGTTAACGATAGTTTGCGATGCCGGCGGTGAGCCGGCATTTCTATTTTAAGCGGCGAAGGCGGTGTTGGATATTGTCGCAAAGCGACAGGCAGGCGGAAAATGGCCATTAAAGCAATGAAGACAACTTCTCTTCAGAGCCCGTCATAGCTGCTTATTAAAATGATGAAATTTTACCTTCATCTCGGTAAAAATAGGTTGGCCGAAATTCTTAGTCTTTTAAACAGAATGTGGCGGAAAGAATGCCTTGGGTGGGAAGTTGTATTGGCGACATGGAAATAAAAAAGGCGAATCGTATAAGATTGAAGATCAGGTGGTTTTTTTTAGAAAGTGGCGGGTGATGTCATAAATTTATGCGTTATGGGCAACGGTTTTGACCAGTTAATAATTTCAAGAACTAATGTATCTAACAACAGAGGATTTCATTTCAGGCGTTAGTTCAAATTTTAGTTTTCTAAGCGAGTATGGCTTTCAAGAACTTGGCTATGAACCATCCGCTTCAAAGAGAGGGTACTATTACTTCTATTCAACAAATAGTTTGACCGTTCTGATACATTATAGTCTCACCAATGACTGGATAGATGTTGATTTCATCCACGAGGCCAACGCAAAAAAGACGATGACCAATCGAAATAACTCATTGGCTTTGAGGGTGTTTCTCTTCAGTAACGGAATTAAAGGGTACGAAGAGATCATGCCCAAAAGCATTGATTTTACTCAATCTGTTTCAATTGTGGGTGATCGAGTAAAAACTTTGTGCAAACCTGTTCTGACCGGCGAAGTGAAAATAACAGATAAAGAAGCATTGGCAAATTTATGACCATGACGTAATGCTGAATGCGCACAACAGCATGTTTCTAAAATCAAGGCAAAGGAACAATTGCCAAACACAATATCTTTAATGAGCAACAGAATAGAAGTGAAGCTGAATACCATTGAATACCTTGACTTCAGAAACCTGTTCTGCGTTGTGTGCGAACGAAAGACGAGCAGTTATTTCTAAATAGCCAAAACCAACAACAATGCAACGAAGGACCTTTATCAAAAATTCAACCTTGACAGTTATTAGCGTTAGTGCTTTCGGGGCTTTGAATTGGAATGGCAAAAAATTTGAAGGCGACACGCCAACTACAACTGATATACTTGGGCCCTTCTACAGACCGGGTGCACCCCTCAGAACCAATCTCAGGCTCGCAGGTTCAAAGGGAACACCGATCGTTTTAAAAGGAAAGATTTTTAGAGAGGATGGGAAAACGCCCATAAATGATGCATTCGTAGAAATTTGGCATTGCGATGAGAACAAGGTATATGATAACACATCCGATGAATACAGATACCGTGGCGGACAAAGAACAAAAGGGGATGGAAAGTATCAATTCAACTCCATTTTGCCCGTTCCCTACCAAGCCGTTCCGGGTGTCGAAGTGACCTGGAGACCTGCTCATATACACTTGAGAGTGTCTGTAGCCGGTCAACAAGACTTAATCACTCAAATTTATTTCAAAGGCGGGGAATATGTTGACACGGACAGATGGGCTTCTGCCCCAAAAGCCGTAAACAGGATACTTACGATTAGTAAAAACAAGGCTGGCGAAAGAGAAATCATTTTTAACGTGGTGATGGGTAAAGAAATTCCTCTTGACAAAAAGGTTTACGATAAGCTTACGGGGCTTTATGATGTTGGTGACGAAAACTTCATTGAGTTTAGCAGAAGTAATGACCTGCTGTTTATGAAACAAAATGGGCAGCTTGTAGCGGGTTTGAAATATATCGGCAATAACATCTTTGAAGGTGGCGAAGGTTATCCCAAAGCAACATTTGAATTACAAAAAGATGATACTGTAAAAGTGGTGGTAGTTACAGAAATACCAACAATGAAAACTTATCACGGAACCAAATACCTGAAGTACAAGTAATAAAGCAGTTACTATCATTAACAGATGGCCGCACACAACAAATGCATTGGCAATACGGCCGGGCGACGAACGAGCAATCGGCATAAATTGCCAATCAGCTTCAGCTTCAGCGTGACCGAATGCTATTGAGCAATAAAGCAATCAATGAACATTTGTAATTTTTATTCAGCATAGGTTCTGGGCAGACGAATAAAAAATGCCGCCACATCCTTTGGTTCCAAAAGGATGTTTTCCCCCTGTAGTTTTTAGACAAGGGATACTGT
>CBDUBQ010000098.1:0-3880 GCA_965365435.1 uncultured Flavisolibacter sp. | reverse complement strand
AACTGCTTGCCACTACCCCCTTTTTTACCCACACCCATTGGTGCATAAACCCACCACAAAAACTGAAAATAAAAAAAAGGCTGCCTACTTTTGAGACAGCCTCTTTTTGACCGGTACCGAAGCGCATATGGCTAAAAATAGTCTCGTTACTATGTTTTGAAAGAGCAATTGTATTCGTTTCGGTAAGAAAAATTGGCTAAATGGCCTATACTGAACCGCACTCAAGGTGCCCTCATTGTTTCAGCCGACGCCGTTGCATCGAATAGCTATAGCAATGCAGATGTCGAATAGACCCCGTTGGCGTCAGGAGTCGAACAGCGACCATTTTACGGCGGCAAAATAGGACAGCAACTACCAAAAAGGAATTTCTCTAATACCGCCGCACCCTTCCGCGGATGACCGATAAAGCTTGATACCAGGAGAGTATTAGTAAAAGCGAATCTTTTTTACGATCATTTACGCCATTTGCAAAAAAAAGCTGCCTCAGGCAATGAGGCAGCTTCCGCTTATGAAAAGGAAAATTTATTGCAGTGATTTTTGCTTGGCCTGGTAGGCAGCTACTTTATCCGCTTGCTTTTTGCGGGTGTGGTAGTCAACCAACTGACCCAAAACGATCTTGTAATTGGCCTTGTCCTGCGGCTTCAATGTTGTTTGCGAAGCATACAATTCATTTGACTTTGTCAGGTAGGGGAACACATTGTCAAATACCGTGTCCATCTTGGCGTTGATCTCTTTCTTTTTTGCCGTGGCAGCCGGAGTTGCACCTTTTACGCCGTCCAGCTCATTTTGGAGTTGATACAGTTCGGTCCAGTAGAACTGCGCCATCAGCAAGTTGGCGGTGGCATTGTTCGGATCGCCTGCCAGCACGTTCTTCAGGCCGGCTTCCACCCGCTGGCGCACAGCCGGATCTTTTTCGTGCTCATCGCTTTGGCGCATGTAGTTGTACAGTTCTATCGCATAGTTCATGGCCAGCGTGGAATTGCCCGGGTTGGCCTTTACCAGTTGCTCATATTCATCAAAACGTTTTGGCTTATCGTTGCTAAGGAACAGTGTTTGATAATCGAGCCAGATTTCTTTATACTGCGGAAACTTCGTTTCGCTGATGCCGAGGTATTTGCGGGCAGCGGCCGTATCTTTTTTCTCCAGGTTGCTGTTGATCATAAACCGGTAAATGCCAACGTAAGTGGTATCGGAGATATTGTTATTGATCAGCACATCGTAGTGCTTGGCTGCCTGGGAATAAAGCTGTGCGTTCTGCGCAGCATAACCAGCGTAAAGGGTTGCCGTTGTATCAAAAGCAGCCGTTGTCAAATTGCGCTGCTTCAGAATACCAAAAGCGTCAATGGCTTTCTCAAAATTGCCTACTGCTGCCGCATAGCTTTGCTTCTGAAACTGGTTGACGCCAGTTTGGAAATAAGACTGATAAATATCCACCAGTGTCTTGTGATTTTCCAGGGTGGAAAGCAGCATCGCCTGTCCTTCCGGTTTGCCTTTTTCCATGTTCACATAGGTTTTCATCGCTTCCAGGGCGCCCGCGGACATCGTACTGTCGCTGCTTGCTTTAGCCAGGTTTTGATAAACCACAGCCTTGTAGAACTGAAGGTCAGCATTGGACGCATTTTTCGGATCGCCCATCATGGTTTCAATCTTGGTCCTGGCTTCGGCATATTTGCCACCCGCCACATCTTTTTTAACGTCATCAATCTTTTGTGCAAATGCGGTTGAGACGGTGAGGGTCAAACCAGCAATGATTAACAGTTTGCGCATGTTTTCTGTTTTTTTAAAGTTAAGCGATGGGAGGTTCCTGCTCCCCTTCAGATGAATTTTCAGATGAATCGGTTGTTTCTGTTGTGTTATTTTCTTCGGGCGTCAGAGCGCTATTGGCTATCGGTTCGGCAACGCTCTTTCCTTCTTCCTGCTCCAAAGCTGTTTCGCCCAGCACGGCTTCTTCGTCTTCTACATCAAGCCGCGTCAGCGCTGCAATTTCATCGCCTTCGTCAATACGGATCAGCTTTACACCCTGCGTGGCCCGGCCCTGCTCGCTGATGGCCGCCACCGCCATGCGGATAGTGACACCGCTTTTGCAGGTGATCATCAGGTCTTCTTTCTCCGCCACATCCACCATTCCCACCAGCTTACCGGTTTTTTCGGTGACCGAAATGGTTTTTACACCCTTGCCGCCCCGGTTGGTGACGCGGTATTCATCCACCGGCGTGCGTTTGCCGTAGCCTTTATCGCTCACCACCAACACGGTGCGTTCTTTTTGCGCTTCCGGATTAACACAAATCATACCAACAACCTCCACGCCTTCGTGCTCCACCTCAATGCCGCCTACACCAATGGCGCCGCGGCCGGTAGGTCGAACTTTCGATTCAGGGAAACGAATAGCCCGGCCTGAGTTCACCGCCATCATAATCTCGCAACCGCCATTGGTCAGTCTTGCTTCCAACAACTGATCGCCTTCAACGATCGTAATGGCATTGACGCCGGTGGTGCGGGGACGGCTGAAATCGGCCAGCGCCGTTTTTTTGATCACTCCTTTTTTGGTGCACAAAACAATGAAGTGGTTGTTCACAAAATCAGCATCCTGCAGGTCTTTGATATCAATGATGGCCCTTACCTTATCGTCGGGAGAAATTTGCAAAAGATTTTGAATGGCTCTTCCCTTGCTGTTCTTTTCCCCTTCCGGAATCTGGTAAACATTAAGCCAGTAACAACGCCCTTTTTCGGTAAAAAATAGCATCGTGTGGTGGGTGGAGGCGACGAACAGGTGTTCGATGTAATCTTCGTCCCTCGTTTTCCCGCCCATTACGCCACGACCACCGCGCCGCTGCGCCCGGTAGTCGGAGGCCGATGTACGTTTGATATAACCCAGGTGTGAGATCGTGATCACCACGTCTTCTTCCTTTATCAGGTCTTTGATGCTCACTTCATTGTCGAGCAGCGTAATTTCAGTTTTACGCACATCGCCAAACCGTTCTTTCACTTCATGCAGCTCGGTTTTAATGATCTCGTACCGCATGCCTTCGTTCGCCAAAATCTCCTTCAGGTGGGCGATCAGCTTCATCAGTTCATCGTATTCCTGCTTAATTTTTTCCCGCTCCATACCGGTGAGGCGCTGCAACCGCAACTCAAGGATAGCTTTGGCCTGAATCTCGTCCAATCCCCATCCGGCATTGATCAAATTATCTTTCGCCTGCTCCGGTGTTGACGATGCCCGGATCATGGCAATGACTTCGTCGAGATGGTCGAGGGCAATAAGGTAACCCTGTAAGATGTGCGCCCGCTTTTCGGCTTCCCGCAGCTCGTGCTGGGTACGGCGATACACCACCTCGTGGCGGAACTCAACAAACTCGGAAATGAGCTCTTTCAGGTTCAGGATCCTGGGCCGGCCCTTCACAATCGCCACGTTATTGATGCCGTAGCTCGTTTGCAGTTCGGTGAATTTGAATAGCTGGTTGATGACCACGTTGGCCACAGCGTCTCGCTTCAGGTCCACTACAATGCGGGTACCTTCTTTGTTGTTCGATTCGTTGTTGATATGCGCAATGCCTTCCAGTATCTTATCGTTTACCAGCTCACCAATCCGGTTACAAAGGGCATCGCGATTTACCTGGTAGGGTACTGCGGTGATGATAATCTGTTCGCGGCCGCTGGCTTTGGTTTCCACGTGCAAATTGCCGCGAAGCACTACCCGACCACGGCCAAAATGATAAGCGGCTTTGATGCCTTCCATGCCGTAGATGGTGGCGCCCGTAGGGAAATCGGGGGCCTTTACATGCTGCATCAGGTCATCTATGCTGATCTCGCGGTTGTCAATATAGGCAATACAGCCGTCCACCACTTCGCTCAGGTTGTGGGGCATCATGTTGGTGGCCAT
>CBDUBQ010000097.1:0-4018 GCA_965365435.1 uncultured Flavisolibacter sp. | reverse complement strand
CCGCCGCTGTACCGACCGCAAACCAAAGCCGGTGCCTTTTTGCGGTCCGCTTGTTTCGGGATCAAACGGGTTTTTTACCTGCACCTGCAGGTAGCCGTCGTTTTGAACGGCATCAATGCTGATCGTAATGTCGCCGGTGGTATCGTACAGGCCAAACTTAATGGCATTTTCCACCACCGGTTGAAGCAGCAAAATCGGCAGCCGGGCGTCTTTTGTATCGTTGGTCACCACGGTGTTGAGCCGGTGGCCAAACCGGACTTTTTCTATCTCCAGGTACAACTGCAAATGCGCCAGCTCATCATCGAGGCTGATCCATTCCTGCTGGTCTTTTTTCAGGGTGCCACGCAGGAACTCCGACAGTTGCTGCACCATGGTGCGGGCCCGTTGGGGCTGCAGGCCAATGAGCGCATTGATGGAGTTGAGGCTGTTGAACAAAAAATGCGGCTGCAATTGCTGTTGCAGGTTGTTCAGCTCAGCTTCTTTCGACAGCCGTTCGGCTTCCGCACTGCGCCGCTCCGACTCCTGCTGGTCCTGCAGGGTATTCCAGAGCACGGCCACCAGGGCAAGGCAGCTTAATACCAGCAAGCCCACGGCGCCCCGAAGCACGATGGTGGTGGCGAAAAACTGGTGGTAGTCCGGGTGGTCAATCAGGAGAAAAGAAAAAGACCGACCAATAAATAACCAAAGAACAGTAAGAGCCAGACAAAGGGCGACAAGGTATCCATAACGGTTTTTTTGCGGTGTGTAGTAATGAAGGGTGATGGTGATGAGCAAAGCGGCGGCCGCCAGCAACAGGTTGTTGACAATACTGTCGGCAACGGCATCCGGCCAGGGAAAACCGGCGGCGTTGATCACGGCGGCCTGCAGCAGTGTCCAAAACAGCCACCAGATGCCAAAGGCCAGGCGGAATTTTAACGTGCGTAGAAGCGGGGCTGCCACCTGGTTAAACGAGTTTTAAAAGTTGGTGGGTAGTTTTCTCGCGGATCATATCGGCCTTGCGATGCACCGCATTGATGTAAGTGGCGGCATCGTCGGCTTCCTCAATGCGGGAGTACAATTCCGCGCCGTCAATTAAATCGCTGATGCGGTAGAGCGCCGAAACATTGATGAAGGCCCATTGCACCAGCTCATTTTTTAGGTTGCAAAAACTGTCGGCTTCCCGCTGGCCCATCTCAAAGGCTTTTTCAAACGCTTCGTCTTCATTGGCGGCTTTTACCAGCCGCAGTTGCTCATCAAATTGCGGGGTGTGGTGGCCGGCGCCGCAGATGATACGATACACGATCTTGGCAAGATACCAGTTCATAAAAGTTGATTAATGGTCAGGAAAAAGAGTGCGGGCACGAACAAACATCGCTTTCAAAAAAGTAAGGAAAGAAATGGCAGGCGGTTCCGGCACACCCGGCGCTCTACGTACGGCCCGCTTGTCAAAAGCTCTTTATTTCCACGCCGCCAAAGATGCAGGTGCCATCGAGGTACAACACTTTGTTTGGATTTACCTGCGTGGCCGGCGGCCGTTTGTCTTCCAGCCCGCCAAAGATGGTCATCAGGCTGCTTTGCACCTCCCAGTCGGGCGGAACAATCAGTTTGGTGCCGCCAAACATGTTGAAGCAGTCAATCATCACCGGCCCCTGGCAGTCGGCTTGCAGCAGGTTGATTTCGGCACCGCCCATAAACGTGGTGATGTCGCCGCCCCTTAAGTTTTTGCTCAGCACATTTTTTTTTATGCCGCCGAAAACGGCCGTTGCGTCAATCACTTCCGAGCGTTCGTTGGTGGTTTGCTGCCAGCCCAGCGGATCGGCAGGCAAATCAGTGACAGGACCATCGCCCTGGCGCAAACGGCCGCCTTCGTCATCGCCTCCCCAAAAGTTGCGCTTTGGGCGAAGAAGAAAAAACAAGCCGATCACGATGAGGATAGCAGGCCAGAGGTAGGGCCGTATGCGCAGTTCGGGCGATACTTTATCAATCAAAAAAATGCCGCCAACCACGATGGGGAGCAACCAACCGATGCCCCGGAAACCGTGACGGATACCCGAAAGCAGGCCGAAGCCGACGAGGATCATCGGCCAGGTGAACAGCCACCGCGGAAAAAGCACGCCGCTTTCGCGGGCCAGGAACAAACCGCCCACAATCAGCAGAAAAAATCCCACCCACCGGCGGCCGTTATGCTGCGGCCGTCCCCACCGCTGCTTCACCTTTCGTTCAAACCTGTTGTCAACATTCTGTTCGTTCATAGCATCAATTTTCATCAAAGAAAGAGCGCCGAAAATAAGAAGGCAAGGCTTTACAGGCGTACGAAAGGGATTTTACCGGTAAACACCGGCTTTTTTTCGGTAAATGGAGGTGAGAGGAGTATCGGTGATTGGTGATTAGTTATTGGATATTGGTGAATAGTAAGATTGCGTTCCAGGAAGAAAAAGGCGGCATAAGAAAAGGTGGATGGAACCTTCTGCTCACCTTCTTTATCTTTAATCCGGATCAACAAAACCTGCTTGCATGCAAAACCAACCCGCTGAGATTAATCTTATTGATGCTTTTGAACGCATACCTGTGCAAATTTTTTCCACCCTGGCCGAGGGATCGGCCGAAGCTGCCCGGCAGGTAGCCGCGCTGATCCGGCAACGGGCAGCCGAGGGAAGGCCCTGCGTACTGGGCCTGGCCACGGGCTCTACACCTCGCACCTTGTATGCCGAGTTGGTGCGCCTGCACCGCGAAGATGGCCTGAGCTTTCGGGGCGTTGTTACCTTCAACCTCGACGAATATTATCCCATAGACACCGATGCCTGGCAAAGCTATCATAGCTACATGCACCGCAACTTTTTTCAGCACATTGATATTCTGCCGGAAAACATTCATATACCCAACGGCACACTGCCGAAGGAGGAAATAAAAGCCCACTGCGCCGCCTACGAAAAAAAGATAGAGGAAGCCGGCGGCATTGACCTGCAGATACTCGGCATTGGTAACAACGGCCACATTGGCTTTAACGAGCCCGGATCGAGCATTTATTCCCGCACAAGGCTGATCAACCTCGAAAACTCCACCCGCCTGGCCAATGCCTACGAGTTTGCCAATATTTCGCAGGTGCCGCGGCTGGCGCTGACCATGGGCATCAGCACCATCCTGAACGCTAAAAAAATCATTCTCCTAGCATGGGGGCCCGCAAAGGCGCCGGTGATACAAAAAGCAGTGGAAAGCCACGTCACCGAAAGCGTGCCGGCCAGCCTGCTGCAAAACCATCCCGATTGCACATTTATACTCGATGAGGCAGCGGCGGCGGAGCTCACCCGCTACCGGTCGCCCTGGCTCACCGGCGAAATTGAATGGACACCCGCACTGATAAAAAAGGCGGTGGTGAACATGGCCCGGAAGCTGGGCAAGCCGGTGCTTTCGCTCACCAACCACGATTACAACGAATATGGCCTGGGCGACCTGCTCATTGAGCTTGGCGATGCTTACGGCATCAACCTGAAAGTGTATTACATGCTCCGCGATAGCATCACGGGCTGGCCCGGCGGAAAGCCCAATGCCAATATCCCGCATCATCCCGAACGGTCGGAGCCTTATCCAAAAAGAATCGTCATATTTTCGCCGCACCCCGACGATGACATCATTTCCATGGGTGGCACCTTTCAGCGCCTGCACGACCAGGGACATGAGGTGCATGTGGCCTACCAGACCTCCGGCAACATTGCCGTCACCGATGAATTTGTCACCCGCTTCCTGGACTTTACCGTGGGTTTTGAAGAAATTGCCGGTATCAACAGCGATAAGTCCGAAACGATCTTTGACGACGTGCGCCGCTACTTAGCCACCAAAAAACCGGCGCAGGTGGACACGCCGTTTATCCGCCAGATCAAAGGGCTCATCCGCCGCTGCGAGGCGAGGGCCACCTGCCGTTATGTGGGCATCAAAGAAGAAGGCATTCATTTTCTGAACCTGCCGTTTTACGAAACCGGCACCATTGAAAAAGCGCCGATGGGCGAGAACGATATTCAACTCACCATGCATTTATTGCGGC
>CBDUBQ010000096.1:0-4598 GCA_965365435.1 uncultured Flavisolibacter sp. | reverse complement strand
CGTTTTAAATTAATCTCTGAAGCAAACTCTGGTGACTGCATAAGGTGCCGTTAACAGCTAATATACGCATGTTTTTATGCGGTGCAAATTTGCGGGTTTTTCTCTTCCCTTTTGATTTTTAGCCTCTTGCGCTTGCGTTTTCGTGTTGTTCAATCCACAAAAACCGGCATTCATGCTAAATGAACAACACGAAAACGCAACTGCTTCGCCCCACTCATTCAGCGGGTTTTGAACGCTATCTGGTTTAAGCCAGATCAACTGCGTTCAGTGCGGGGCTGTTTGCGGAAAAATGAAATCAGGTATGCCTTACTCCACGCTTCCCCCCAACGCCCGGTACAAATTGATGGTCGAATGAAAGATCTCTTTCTTCAAACTCGCCTGTTCCAGTTCGGCCTGCAACACAGTTCCCTGCGCCATAATCACCTCCAGGCAATTGGCATAACCGGCGAGGTACAAATCATTGGCGGTAGCCACCGCTTCGGTGAGCGTTTGCACTTCTTCGGCTTTTAACTCATATTCCTTTTTCAAATTGTCAATGGATTTTAACTGGGTCACTACTTCCTGAAAGCCCTGCACAATGTTTCGTTGATAGCTGTAAAACGCCGTGGCCTGTTCTGCATTGGCCATGTTTACACCACCAATGATAGCACCGCGGTTGATGATGGGTGCTGCGAGGGCACTGGCCGCACCGGCCGCCACTGATCCACCCGAAAAAAGAAGCGGCAATTTAAACGCATTTAAGGCTATATAAGGATTCAAAGTAAGCGATGGAAGAAACGCCTTTCGGGCAGCACTGATATCAGCTTTTGCGGCCAGCAATTCCAGTTCCGCCTGTTGAATATCCGGCCGGCGCAACAACACTTCCGAAGGCAAGCCGGCACTGATCCTTGTGGGTATAACCTTCGCCAATATAGACGTATCCCTTTGCACCGGTGCCGGCCATCGGCCCAATAAATTATTCAACTCATTTTCTGTTCTTACAATTGCCTGCCGCAGGTTGATCTCCACGCCTTGCGTGTGTAGTATTTGGGCTTTAAACTGGCGAACTGCTAATGCCGTAGCACGGCCGCCGGCCATTTGCGCTTCCACTACTTCCAGTCCCCGCTTTTGCAGCTCCACGTTTCGTTGAATAACCATTTGTTGATAATCCAGCGCCAGCAGGTCATAGTATAAGCGGGCCACTTCCGTTACAATTTGTGTGGCCAACCATTGCCGTCCTCTTTGGCTGGCCAGGTACCGGGCATAAGCGGCCCGGCTGCGGTCTTTCAGCTTACCCCAGATATCAATTTCCCAGGAGCTGCGGAAGCCCACGAAAAAGTCCGGCGTTGGATTCGGAATCTTTTGGTTTTTGTTGATGTTGGGCGATTTATTGGTGTCCCAGTTACCCACTCCGTTCATGGTGTAGTTACCGTATTTATCCACGGCCACTCCCGCAACGGCATTCACCATCGGGAACCGTGCGGCATCGGTCACACGGGTATTGGCACGGGCCATCTCTATCCGCTGTACAGCGGCCTTCAGGTCGAAGTTGTTGGCCAGTGCCGTATCAATCAATCGTTGCAGGTGCGCATCGGCAAAAAAATCTTTCAGCACCGCCAGGTTAGCCGTTGTGTCGGACGTATTTGTGAAAGAGGCCGGAAGCTTTAAGCGTTCCGGCAATTCGGCTTCCTTCATGGTGCTGCATCCTACAAGGACAAAGAGAGCCAGGACGGAAGCCAGTTTAGCAATTTGTTTCATCATTGTATTTCGACACTGTTGGTTGTAAGGAGTCATAAATTTTTTCGTTATGCGGGATGTGCCGTTGGATGCGCCGGCGCCATTGCCGTTGCTTTCCTTTTCCGGCCCTTTTTTCCATTGCCAATAGAAGCGAAAATCACGTAGAGCCCCGGGATGATCAGCAGGCCAAACACGGTGCCGATAAGCATGCCACCGGCCGATGCCGTACCGATGGACCGGTTGCCCAAAGCGCCGGCACCGGAGGCAATGCAAAGCGGAATGAGACCGGCGATAAAGGCAAAGGAGGTCATCAGGATTGGTCGCAGACGGGAAACAGCACCTGCCTTTGCGGCCCGCAACACCGACATTCCTTCCCGGCGTTTCAGCTCGGCGAATTCCACAATCAGGATGGCATTCTTCCCCAACAAACCAATCAGCATCACCAATGCCACCTGCGCATAAATATTGTTTTCCAACCCGGCTAATTTTAGTGTGATAAAAGCACCGAAAATGCCCGCTGGAAGCGACAGAATAACCGGCAGTGGCAAGAGGAAACTTTCGTATTGCGCCGCCAGCAGCAGGTACACAAACACCAGGCAAATGATAAAAATGACGACGGCCTGGCTGCCTGAGGCAATCTGTTCCCGCGTCATGCCCGACCATTCAATCGTGTATCCTTTTGGTAAAACCTTAGCCGCTGTTTTCTCCACGGCTTCAATGGCCTCGCTGCTGCTGAAACCCTCGGCAGCATCGCCATTGATCATGGCTGATGTGTACATGTTGTAGCGGGTAATCTGCTCCGGCCCAAAAATGCGCTCCATCCGCACGAAGGTGGAATAGGGCACCATCAACCCCTTATCATTCTTTACATACAACCGCAGGATGTCCTCCGGCTTGCCACGGTACTCAGGGTGTGCCTGCAGCATTACCTTATACATCTGCCCAAAGCGGATAAAGTTGGTGGCGTAGTAAGAGCCCACCAGCGTTTGCAAAGTGCTCATGGCATTGTCAATGCTTACCCCTTTTTGTGCGGCCATGTCCTGATCCACATGAATCATGTATTGCGGAAAGTTGGGATCGAAACCCGTAAAGGCGCCGCCGATGGCTTTGTTTTTCCGAAGCGCCTCCAAAAAGTTTTGCGTGGCATCGGCTGTTTGGTTCAGCGTGTTGGCCTTGTTCTTATCCAAAAGCCGCATTTCAAAACCACTGGCATTACCAAAACCGGGTACGGTGGGTGGTGAGAAAAACTCAATGGAAGCATCGGTTAGATGGGCCGTTTTTTGCTGCAAAATTGCAATGAGTTCCTGCACCGATTTTTCGCGGTCGTCCCACGAAGCCAGGTTAATCATGGCCATGCCGTACGAGGCGCCGGTGATTTCGCTCATGAGGCTGTAACCGGCCAGGGTACTTACATTTTCAACCGATTCTATGTTGCGGGCTACCACTTCCAGTTCATCCAACACTTTCTCCGTACGCTCCACCGTAGAGCCGGCCGGCGTGGTCACGTTTACGTAAATCATGCCCTGGTCTTCGGTAGGAATAAAGCCGGAAGGCAATATTGCCTGCGCACCCCAGGTGGCCAGAATAAAGAACAGAAACAAGGCAATGGTGACCGGTTTGCGCACCGCCAGGCGGCCAACCAACGAGCCAAACTTTTTCTCCGTTTTATCGTACCGTTTGTTGAAGCCGGCAAAAAATTTATCGAGCCAGCCCTTTTTCGTTTTTTCCGGATGATGCTTCAGCAAAAGGGCACACAGCGCCGGTGTGAGCGTTAAGGCATTTATGCCGGAGATAACAATGGCAATGGCAAGCGTAAGGGAAAATTGCCGGTAAAACACCCCCACCGGACCGGAGAGAAACGCCACCGGCACAAATACCGCCGACATTACGAGAGTGATGGCGACGATGGCACCGCTGATTTCCTTCATGGCGGCGATGGTAGCGTCCATCGCATTCATGTGCTGCCCGGTCATTTTCACATGCACCGCTTCCACCACCACAATGGCATTGTCCACCACAATACCGATAGCCAGCACCAGGGCAAACAGCGTAAGAATGTTGATGGAGAAACCCAGCATCTGCAAAAAAGCCAGCGAACCAATTAGCGCCACCGGCACGGCCAGTGCCGGAATAAGTGTAGATCGGAAATCCTGCAGGAAAATGAAGATGACAATAAATACCAGGGTAAAGGCTTCGATCAATGTGTGCAGCACCGAATCAATACTGGCATCTAAAAAGCGGGATACATCATACGCATAGTTGTATTCCATGCCGGGCGGAAAGGTGGTCTGCTTCAGCTCTTCCATCTTTGTTTTGATATTGCTGATCACTTCCTTGGCATTTGATCCCGGCCGCTGCTTCACCATGATGGAAGCCGAGGGCCGGCCGTCGGTTTTGGAAACCATGTCGTAGCTCACCGTTCCAAATTCCACGTCGGCAATATCGCTCAGCCTTACCAGGCCCCCATCTTCTTCGGCTTTCAGTACTAGGTTTTTGTAATCTTCGGGCGTATTAAACTTACCTGTGTATTTAAGAACGTATTGCTTTACCTGTTTGTCTTTGCCCGAATTTTCACCGGCCACACCGGGTGCTGCCTCAATGTTCTGGGCCCGCAGCGCAGCAATGACTTCCTCGCTGGAAATATTGTACGCCAGCATGCGGTCGGGCTTTAGCCACACCCGCATGGAATAATCGCGGGCACCCATGATGTCAACAAAGCCGACACCATCAATCCGCTTCAGTTCCTGCAGCACGTTGATGTCGGCAAAGTTGTAGATGAACTCTTCGTTCATGCTTTTATCCTTGCTCATCACGTTCAGGTACAGCAGCATGCTGTTTACTTCTTTTTCGGTGGTTACACCGGCTTTGATCACTTCTTCCGG
>CBDUBQ010000095.1:0-5471 GCA_965365435.1 uncultured Flavisolibacter sp. | reverse complement strand
GGCCTGGATGTATCATGCGCAGGTGCCACCGCCGGCGCACAAGTTCAATCCCTCCATCCCCGGCATTACCTGGGTGGACCTGGTGTTTCCTTTTTTTCTGTTCAGCATGGGGGCGGCCATTCCGCTGGCGCTGTCGCGGCTGGCCAAAGAAGGCGCCGGTTTTGGAAAGGTGTTGTGGATTGCCGCCCGGCGTTTTTTGCTGCTCACTTTTTTTGCCTTGTTTACCTACCACATGCGGGCCTGGGTTATTGCCGAAAGCCCGACCGCTACGACTTACCTGTGGTCAATACTGGCTTTTGGGCTGCTGGCGGTGCAGTTTTACGAGTACAAGGGCGAGCAGTACAAAACGGTTTTTTTAGCATTGAAGACAGCCGCTTTTGCAGCAGCCGGCCTCCTGTTGTATGTGCTGCCGTTCAACAAAGGCGAAGGCTTTAAACTGGACAAGGTTGACATTATTATTTTAGTCTTGGGTAATATGGCATTCTTTGGCACCATCATCTGGTGGCTGACCCGTAACCAACCTATTCTACGCATAGGGCTATTGGGATTTGTGATGGCCATTTTTTTAGGTGGAAAAGTGGCCGGTTCGTGGAATGAAGCGGTGTTTAATTTTTCGCCGGTGCCGTGGATGTACAAATTTTATTACCTGAAATACCTGTTTATCATTTTGCCCGGCACCATTGCCGGGGAGTGGTTATTACAAGCGGCGAAAGAAGAGCGAAAGGGAGAAGAAAGCCGGTCGGTTCTGTCACCGGTTGCCTTCTTATCGTTTGCGATGGTGGTGTGCAACGTGACGTTTTTGTTCGGCCGGTTGCTGGTGCTGAATCTGGCCGTAACAACTGCTATCAGCCTGCTTATTCATTATTTGCTGAAGCGGGCAATGGCTCAAAACAGCCTGCTACAAAAGTTTTGGCAAGCCGGTTTTTATCTTTTGCTCTTGGGCCTTTTTTTCGAAGCGTATGAAGGTGGTATCCGGAAAGATTCATCTACTTACAGCTATTATTTTGTTACTTCTGGTCTTGCATTTTTTATGCTGATTGGTTTTTACGGATGGCAGCTTGTAGGATGGGGGAGAAGCATTACCCATTATTTGGGCCTAAACGGCCGTAACCCAATGGTAGCGTATGTAGCGGGTAATTTATTGCTGACGCCTTTGCTGCAGTTGACAGGTGCAATTGCGTTTTTTGAAGCCATGAACAGCAATGCCTGGATGGGTTTTTTAAAGGGGGTGTTGTTTACAGGGATCGTATCTTTGTTTACGATATTTTTTACAAAGCGGAAGTGGTTTTGGAAGACATGAGACAATGAAAAGACCTCCGAGGTTTTTAAAAACCTCGGAGGTCTTTTCCGCCCCCTCACTCCCCAACCACATACACCAACTTCCCGCCCTTCAACAAATCCGCATGCCTCACGGCTATCTTTATTTCCTTGCCATTCAGCAATACCATTTGAATACCCGTAGGGCCGCCCTTCTGTCTCCTTGTGGTGATCTCCAATTTCTTTCCGTTAGGCAATTTTACCACAGCTTCCTGCACCAGCGGATACCCAAACACATACTCACCACTCGCCGGGTTCATGGGGTACATGCCCAGCGCCGTCCACACCAGCCAGGCGCTCATCTGCCCGCAGTCGTCATTGCCGCTCAGGCCATCGGGTCCCAGTTGGTACATGCTGTCCACCACCCGCCTGATTTGCACAGCCGCCTTTTGAGGTTCGCCCAGCGCCGTGTACATGTAAATGATATGATGGCTCGGCTCATTGCCGTGGGCATACTGTCCAATAAACCCGCTGATGTCACCCGATACGTTTTCGCCGTGCAGTTCGGACGTGGTGGCAAACAACGTGTCAAGTTTTGTGAGCAACTGTTTTTTTCCACCGTACAGTTTTGCCAGGCCCGCCACATCGTGCGGCACAAAAAACGAATGCTGCCAGGCAGTTCCTTCAATGTATTGCCCTTCAAAACCATGTTCGGAAAGCAGCGGATCGAAAGGTTCGATAAATTTTCCGGTGCTGTCTTTGGCCCGCATAAACCCTGTGGACGCATCAAACAGTTTTTGATAGCTCAGGCTGCGCTTCATGAACCGCCGGTAATCGGCCATGCGTCCCAGTTTTTTGGCTACTTGTGCAATGCACCAATCATCAAAGGCATATTCAAGTGTGATGGTCACGCTCCAGCCGTGTTTGTCTTGCGGCAGGTAACCGTAACGAATGTAATCGGGCGTACCCCTTTGTTGCTGGTTGGCACTTTTCAGCATGGCCTGGTAAGCCGTTTCCACGTCAACTCCTTTTACACCTTTCAGGATGGCATCGGCCAACACCGGGATGGCATGGTAGCCCGTCATCGTGTTGGTTTCCCAGGTGCTCAGGTCCCAAACGGGCAAGAGGCCATTATCCTCATAAAAACTGAGCAGGCTATTGAGCATGCCGGGCAGCCGGTCGGGTTGTGTGAGGGTAAAAAGCGGGTGGCTGGCGCGGAAAGTGTCCCACAAAGAAAACACCGTGTATTTTTTTCCTTTCGCGGTGCGAACCGTGCTGTCCTGGTTGCGGTAAACACCATCGCCATCGGAATACACCACCGGCGCCAGGCAGGTGCGGTAAAGCGCCGTGTAAAACTTTGTTTCCAGTTCTTTAGTTCCGCTGATCCTGATCTTGCCCAGCTCTTTTTCCCAGGCGGCATCGGCATTCTTCCGCACTGCATCAAACGACAAAGCCGCGGTGCCGTTCAGTTCTGCCAACGCTTTTTCGGCGCTTACGCTGCTAATGGCTACCCGTGCTGTCAGCGGACCATTACCGGTAGCAAAACGCAGCCTGACCTTTGCATTTTTTCCCTTGAAAGTGTTCATCCTGCTTTGCGGAAGTTCGGAGGCGAACTGCTTTTCCAGGACCAGCTTCGAAAACCTCGCCGCAAAAAACACCCGTTGGTTTTTGGCCCAACCGGTGGAAAAGCGGTAGCCGATCAGCGTACTGTCGTTCAGGAGTTGCAGCAGGGCATCGGTAGGGCTGTCCCAGTTAATGGCAAAGCCCATGTCAAATTGCAGCCATCCTTCATTATCCGGAAAGGTGTAGCGATGGTAACCCATGCGTTCGGCGGCCGTCATTTCGCAAAGAATGCCGTTGTCGAGTTTCACCTGGTAATACCCAGGCCGTCCGCTTTCGTTTTGGTGCGAGAAACGGGTACGCAGATCCCTGGCGCCTTTTATAAACGGCATCACCGAAATATCCGCCCAGTCGCCAATACCGGTGCCACTGAGGTGAGTGTGCGAAAAGCCGGCAATGCTGTCGCTGCTCCAATGATATCCGCTGCACCAGTCCCAGCCCTGCTTACCATTGTCCGGACTGAGCTGCACCATGCCGAACGGCACCGTGGCGCCGGGATACACATGGCCGTGGCCGCCGGTGCCGAGAAAAACATCCACCTTATCGGTGAGCTTCTGGGCGTGGGTTTCCGCTGTTACGGCCAATACCAAGAGTGATAGAACATAATTTTTCATTGCACTTTTTTTAACCACAAAGCCACAGAGGGCACAGGTTTACACGGAGAACTTTCTTTGGATCCTTTGTGTCCTTCGTGTCTCCGTGGTTTGTCAATTGCCTATTTTATGAAGGAATATTGCGTGGCAAAGAAATTTATTTTATCCTTCACGCCTTCGTAAAAAAAGAAAACTTCGCCCCGCAAACCCTCACCGCGATTGGCCGAGATCATTTCGGTCAGAAACTGGTCAGTGGGAAGATAGGTGCCGCTTTTCAGCAACACACCCGGCGTATAAAGGTCCAGCTTGTTTTTAAAGTATTGCTTCTGCGCAATCATGGTGGTGCGGTAGCCGGCAATGTCGTAGCGATAAATTTGCGGGATAATGCCATCCACCCAACTGCTGTCCACCCAGGTGGGCCAGTCCTGCAGGTATTCGTTCAGGCTAAAAGGATAAACGCTGGGCGACATAATGATCTTCATACCCGGCTTGGCTGCCTTCACCTCGGTGTAAATACGCTTCATAAAAAAGTTGAGCTTTTTGGCCCGCCATTGCAGCCAGGCAGCGTCTTTTGTGTTGGTTGGCGGTTCGGCACCGTTATGCTCAGTTTTGTATAAATTCACAGTGTAGTCTTCGTAGCCGCCTTCACTGGGCATGGCCGGCAGGCGATCGTCCCCCTGGATGCCATCCACGTCGTATTTCGTCACCACTTCATTAATAAGGCTCATAAGGAAGTTCTGCACCTCGGGGTGAAAGGCATTCAGCCAGTCGAAGCCGTTTTTCACCAACAGGCCACCTGCCTGGTTGCGGCCGGCCCAATGTGGTTTTGCCTGCACAATGGAGCCACCGTTGGCGGAGTAGGACGAAGAAAAGCCATACTCGAACCAGGCATACACCTTCATTTTTGCAGCGTGGGCTTCTTCAATCATTTCCTGCAGCGGGTCGCGGCCTTCAAATCCTTCTTTGATCAGCTTTCCGTTGAGGTTCTGCATTACCGTGCTGGGATATACCGTACGGGCATTGTTGTACACAACGATAAAGATCTGGTTCATGCCCGCTGCTTTAAACGTGGCCACGGTCTGTTTAATGTTGTCGCGGCTATTGAGGGCCGTACTGGCCGTGGTGGTGACCCAGGCGCCGCGAAGAACTTTCGGGTCGTCGGCTACCGGCGGCGGCGTAAACGTTCCACCTCCGGTGGACGAAGAGCCGGATTTAGAACAACCGAAAATCAGGGACAGGGCAAGAGAGAAAAAGGCGAGATGCAGTGGTTTCATACAGCATTTATTTGTGAGGAAATAGACGAGGCGCTTATCAACGAGCCTGCAACTTAATAAAAAATATTTTTTAACTAACAATAGTTTTTTAATTTTTTAATTAACTTGGTGCCAGAATCGGCTTTTCTTCACCAATTTTGCTTGCGTGCATACCAACCAACCCAAAAAACGAAGCCCCATTACCTGGATACCTACCACCTGGTTTGCCATGGGTCTGCCCTTTGTGGCCTTATCGGCGGCTTCGGCCATCATGTACAAAAACATGGGTTTTTCCGACACCACCATCGCTTTTTGGACCTCCATGATCATGTGGCCCTGGACGCTAAAGTTTTTTTGGGGACCTTTTCTGGAGATGTACAAAACCAAAAAGTTTTTTGTTTGCACCACCCAGATACTCACCGGGGCTTTGTTTGGATTGGTGGCCCTAAGCCTAAACCTGCCGCAGCCCTTTGCTATTTCCATTGCAGCCATGGCGGTAATTGCCTTTAGCGGCGCCACCCATGACATGGCGGCCGATGGTATTTACCTCGATGAACTGTCGGAAAAAGAGCAGGCGAAATTTGTTGGCTGGCAAGGCGCCTTTTACAATGTGGCCAAGGTGTTCTCGAGTGGCGCCCTAGTGTATTTGGCGGGCGAACTGCAACAGCAAATGGGTGTCACCACCGCCTGGACGATTGTGATGCTGGCTTATGGCGGTGTGATGGTGTTGCTGGGGCTGTACAACCTC
>CBDUBQ010000094.1:0-6372 GCA_965365435.1 uncultured Flavisolibacter sp. | reverse complement strand
GAACAGGCAGAAGAGGAGCGGCGGAAATCGGCGTACGATGCAAATGATGTCGTTGAAGAAGCATTTTGATGAATGGGGAAAACGGACAAAAACATCATGGTTACGGTTCTTACCTCGCCATTTGTATTGCGCTAACGTCAAACACCTTTATACGCTTCTCCTTTCCCTTTAATTGAACATCGCCAAGTGCGGTGAAATAGGACCTGTTTCCCGCCAGTGCAACAGTGTTTTCCCCGGCGAGAATTCGGGTGCCCATCTTCTTATTTAATTGTTCTAAACGGGCGGCAATGTTAACTTCATCACCAACCACCGTAAATTTTAACCGGTCCGCAGAGCCAATGTTTCCGGCGACCACCATGCCCGTATTTATGCCGATCCGTGTGATCAATCGCCGGCCTTTCCCAAAGGTGTTTCCTGATGTCACTTGATCTATTTCCAGGGCAGCATTGATGGCATTCACCGCATGATCCGGATCGTCGAGCGGCACATTAAAAAATGCAAACACAGAATCGCCAATAAACTCGTTCACCACACCCTTGTGCTTTTGAATAATGCTGACCAACGACGTAAAATATTCATTTAACATCTGCACAATCTCGGCGGGTGCTGATTGTTCAGACAGGGTGGAGTAATCCTTGATGTCTGTGACCAGTATGGTGCATAGACGGGTTTCGCCTTTGAGGTTTATTTTCTTTTCAAGAATGGCCGTGGCTACGTCTTTGGTTACATACCTGCCGAATGTATCCCGGATCAATTCCCGTTCGGCCAGTCCGCTTACCATTTCATTAAACGCTGCCGTCAGCTCGCCAATTTCATCTGTCGTTACAACGGCCGCACGGGTGGTATAGTTGCCTTCCCGTACTTTATTCATTTCGGCTAAAAGCAGATTAATGGGTTTGGTAAACGAACGGGTGATAAACACAACAGCGCAAATCATACCGATGAAAATGGCCATGCGGTCAGGCAACAATCCTTGCAGCGGTGTCATGTCCGAAAACTTTTCGTACTGTTTTCCTGCCGCCGAAACAATCAATTCGAGTGTGACTAAAATAGTTGGAAAAAGTCCCAAAACAATGAATGCTGACAGCAGCGTTAATCCAATCCGTTTTCTTCCGGCCGGGTAGGTCAGTTGAAACCGGGTAAACAATTTTGCCTTCAAGTCAAGCGTAAAATCGTTGATGATAAACCAGGAAATAAAGGCCGGCAGGATGGCAAAAATGTACAATGTCGAAGGGATGGCCGTGAGCCATAAGGAGGTGGGTATTTTTTCCATTTCCACGTTGCCGGTTTCAACACTTGTAAACCATAAAGCAATGATCATCCCGGCAAAATAAACAGCGCCCATGGCAAATATCCACAGCGAAGAATACCAGGTCAAACGGCGAACCCGCACTCTCGCTGAAACTGTAACTTTCTCTTCCAGGAACATGCGGTCAATGGGTTTGTACAAGCGGTAAATGCCAATGAAACTGACCGGCACAAGCAGCACGAAGTGAATGGCGCCAGACAACAAAAACAATTCGATACTCTTGTGTGCAGGAATGTACACGGCATCAAAAAGCAGCGTCAGGAGAAAGAGGCTGAACATGGACAGGTAATATCTTTTTTTCATTGGCTTTGTGCTTTTTGTGATCAATGGTTGGATAGTTTTTCGATGGGCAGATCAGGCAGGGCTTTTACTCACCTGTGATACCGGCTACAGCGATCACCACGTTGCCTTTTTTATGGCCACCTTCCACATAACGGTGCGCTTCGGCGATTTGCGCCAGCGGATAACTTCTGTCAATCACTGCTTTTAGTTTGTCAACTTCTATCAGTTCTTTTATGAAAGCCATGTCTTTTGCTGTTTCGCTTACTACGCCCGACACGACTTTCTTCCTGGTGGTTAAGGAAACCCATAGACCATCTATCATCTGTTTAGGGCCGGCAGCCGATAAAAGCAGGACGCCATTTTTTGTCAGCGACCGGATGCAGGAAGAAAACGAGCTTTTACCAACCGTATCAAAGATCACATCATACCGTTGACCTTTTACGGCAAAGTGTTCCCTCGTGTAATCAATCACGTGACCGGCGCCTAATGCTCTTACTAATTGAAGATTGGCTGTGCTGCACACGCCGGTCACGTGGCCGCCAAAATACCGGGCAATTTGCACGGCTGCGGTTCCCACCGCACCCGAAGCGCCATAAATCAGCACCTTTTGCCCCATTTTGATGTTGGCTTTTCGCAAAAAATACAAGGCCGTATTGGCGCCAAATGGAATAGCGGCGGCTTCTTCCCAGGTTAAGCCGGTAGGTTTCCTTGCCAGCACGCCATCTTCGGGAAGGCACACGTATTCGGCATACGCACCAAAGCGCATTCCGGTTGTTCCAAATACTGCGTCTCCTTTCTTGAAACGTTTTACTGCTGTTCCCACTGCTTCAACTTCGCCGGCCACCGCAAAACCCAAGACCTTTTTCTTTGGTTTGAAAAGACCAAAGAAGAACCGCACCGGAAAAGGGTCGGCGCTCCGCAAATGCACATCACCCGATGAAACGGCCGTTGCCTGCATTTTCACCAGGACTTCATCTTCTTTCGGCACAGGCTTTTTAATTGCTGTCAGTTTAAGCACTTCGGCACTGCCGTAACGATTATATTGAACTGCTTTCATGTAACACAAAATTTTTGGTTTATAAATAGGCGGAACAGACGATGAGGCATTTTACCACTGCCGGTTCATTTATCCCAATAGATGTATTTAAACACCCGTATCATCGTAGCCAGCTCATTGTTCCGGTTTTTGGCGTTTTCCTGAAACATCGTTAGCTGGGAGCGATCAAGAAGCCTGCCTTTTACCATTACCCATACCGGATATTGAAGCGTGCTGAGATCCGCCAGCGGGTTTTCTGATGATAAGATGAAGTTGGCCAGCTTTCCTTTTTCAATGGTTCCAAAGGCGCCATAGTCATCGTGCATTTTGGCCGGGTTAACCGTAGCGGTTTGCAGGGCCTCATAGTTTGACATACCGGCCTGGGTGTAGAAGGCCAGTTCCTGGTGAAGCGAAAAGCCCGGTGCTGTATTCACAATTCCGGCGTCGGTGCCGCTCACGATGGGCACACCGGCCTTGTGAAGCTTTCGAACAATTTCAATATGGAACCTGTGCTGTTTATTCATTCTCCCTGTAGCGGTGTTGTCTTTTTTTCGAATCGCCATGTGCCGGCTGTAATCGTCGGAAGCGTTTTTTACAAAGCGGTTGATATACGCGGCCTGTTCCGAGGTTTGCACTGCCTCCCCCTTGTTATAGATTTCGGTAAGGTTATAAAAAACGGTCAGTGTAGGGCAATGTGTTTGGTTGGATGCGGCATAACCGGCAACGACTGCTTTTAGTTTATTGCTGTCGAATGTGTAGTTCAGTGGCTGCTGGTAAATGTCTTCGGTGTGTTCGACGGTACTGATGGCCGGGTGAAAATGGTAGGCATAATCAACCTCGAAGCTTGGGTGCGCAACAACCGGTATACCGCACGCCGTACTTTCTTCCAGAACAGCGTCAAACAAATGTTGCGGCAACAGGTTGTATGTTTTGATATAATCATATCCTGCCTCCTTGTATTGCCTGACCAGCTTTTTTACGTCTTCCCGGCTTTCCACCGGCTTTTTCAACGGGTCTTCGTCATAAGGCCCTGATAGTTGCGGGGAGGCGGTAGAAAACATCGGCCCGATGATATCGCCGGACGCTATTTCTTTTTTTACCGACAAATGAAACGGCATTCCTAATAAATTGCGAACGGTGGTAACGCCATTTGCCAGGTAAAGACCCAGTTCAAACCGGTCCCATAGATGCATGTGCATATCGGCGAGGCCTGGCGAGAGGTAGGCGCCACCGGCGTCAATAACTTTTGCCTGCTCTGGCACCGGTTCCCTGCCGATGCGTTGAATAACGCCGTTGGCAACAAGCACATTCATCTGTTTTAGCACGGTATCCGACGTCATGGGAACAACGTTGACGTTTTTGATGAGGTAGGAATTGTTGCCAAGGGATGGATTTTTACTGACCTCCAGGTAGGACGTTTTACCCACTTCTATTTGCACGACAATCAAACAAAAAATGACCGCCGAAAATAAAAGCAACAGCACACCTAAGAGTATTCGTTTAACGATGGTCATGCGCTTTGATTTTAGTTGGTGAATAAATAAAAGCGGTGACAGGTTTCCCGTGATAGTTGTTACGGGTTTAGGATCCCGCTTTCTCCTTGTCAAGTTCTTTTGCAATGGTGTTGATAAAGGCGGCAACAGCCGCATGTCGCTCATTGCTCTCCGGCTCCGGCCACGCACTGTTGATGACCACCACCAGGCGCTTTGCCGGGTCTATATGAATCACTTGTCCGTGAATGCCCAGCGCTTCAAATGTGTTTCCATTAAAGATCCACCATTGGTAGCCATAGCCGCCGCCGGGCCAGAGCGGCACCTGTGCTTTCGTGGCTTCCGCAAACCAGCCATCGGGAACAACAGACCGGCCGTTGATGCGTCCGCCTTCGAGCACAAATTGTCCAAAACGTCCAAAGTCACGAAGCTTTGCCTGCAGGCAGCAGCCTGCCAGTTCCTCGCCGGTGCGGCCTACATTCCAGGTCGCCTTTCCTTCCATGCCGTAAGGGCCCCAAATCTTTTCGGACAAATAGGTAGATAATGTTTTTCCGGTAGCGGAACTCACCAGTACGCCCAGAAGGTGGGTCTCGCCTGTTTTATACGCCCATTTTTTGCCCGGTTCAGCCCCGGATGGCAACCGGCGCATGTAGCTCACAGTCTCGTCAATACCGGGTTCAAGCGGCGAAATATAGAATTTTTGGATATCGGAGTTCGGGTCAGCGTAAGCTTCACTCCATAGCACACCTGTTGTCATGGTCAGCAGGTGACGGATCGTGACGCTATCGTAGGCGCTGCCTTTAAGATCGGGGATGTATTTCGTCACGTAGTCATCCACACTTTTAATATACCCATCTTTTATGGCCGCCCCGACGAGTGTGCTGGTCACCGATTTTGCCACCGACTGCGATGTCCACCGGCCGCTGCCGGTGAGGCCAAGCCCGTAGTGTTCCAGCCGGATCTTTCCATCCTGCAAAACAAGCAGGCCGGCCACTTTTTGGTTATTGACAAAATCTTTAAAGGCCTTTTCCTTTTCTCCGCCTTCCTGAAATGCGGCGATGGATTTGCCGTGTGGCAGCTTGAGTACATTGCTTCCGTTGGGCACTTCCCGGGCCTTAAAAATTTTGTCAAAATGCAAGAAGCCAAGCTCACGCTGTTCCTGGTTCCATTGAAATGCATTTTTTGGAAGAGTGTGCAGGCCAGTGGAATTCTGCGCATTGGATAAGGAACTGAAACTCAGCGAAAGAACCAAGCTAACAATAGTTATGGTGTGTGAAATACAGAGGGAAGTTATCATTAGAATCTATTTGAAGTTTTTAGAAAGCATATTGCGCTGTAAAGGCTGCGGCCGGCCATTCATTTAGTAAAGCGACCGATACAAATGAATTTAAGAATAAGTGTTAGGGAACGTGTTAAGATGCGATTAGATAAGTATTAGAAGCTGGTTCAGTTAATTTGAGTTGATTGGGTTATGGATCATTCGGTTGATGGGAGGCTAATGAGGCAGAAGGCTTCGCTGTTAATAGCACAGCAAGTTGGTCATACTATAGCATGATTTTCATGCCAACGTTAGCAACAAATCCTTCTATCGGAGCATAAATATCTCTAATAGAGGGTTATTGATCGTTCCCGCAAAAATATTACATTGATTCAACTTCTGTTGAGACACTCACTGGTACGTCATTTAGTTTTATTTACTGCCCTGGCTTCAATTTAAGACAGTAAAACAGAACTCGAAAAACTCGAACTTTTTGCTGGTCAGTTTTATCCGGTAATTCCAAATAAAGGCCATAAATCCCGTAAATCTTGAAGCAAATGGTTCGAGCTTTCAACCCTTGGGGCTACTGATTGAAAAAAAGCCCTGTTGGCAGATTGCCGGTAGGGATTTTTGGTTTTTAAAAACCGATGAGTCCTTTCGCAAGCACACAAGGCATTGAAAAGAGACACATCGGTGAAGGGATGAAAAGGTAAGAGGCTGGGTGAGCTACTACGGGAAGTATGCGGCGAGCAGTCTGCACAGCATCTATGCACATATCAACCGAAGGCTCGTGAAGTGGTGCATGTGGAAGTACCGGAAGTTCAAGCGAGGGGCGATAGATTGGCTGGTGCGCAAGTGGAAGGAGAAACCCACATTGTTCGTTCACTGGCAGCAAACCCGGTGGTTTTGCTATTACAATCGCATCTCAGGGTAACATCGTGACTGAAGAGCCGTATGACGGGAGACTGTCACGTACGGTTCTGTGAGGACGTGGGGG
>CBDUBQ010000093.1:0-6697 GCA_965365435.1 uncultured Flavisolibacter sp. | reverse complement strand
GGAAAACACAACCAATACAACACCATGGCAGCAAGCATTGCCGGTGCCACAATGGACATCCGGAAGGAAAAGATTCGGGAGGCCGTACAAACCTTCGAAAACCTGGAGCACCGCATGGAGGCCGTGGCCACGGTAAGAGGTGTTGACTTTGTCAACGACAGCAAAGCCACGAATGTCAACTCCACCTGGTACGCCCTGGAAAGTATGACAAAGCCCACCGTGCTGATACTCGGCGGTATTGACAAAGGCAACGATTATACAACACTGGAAGAACTGGTGGCGGAAAAAGTAAAGGCCATTGTGTGCATGGGTACCGATAATTCCAAGATTCACCAGTTTTTCGATGGCAAAATAAAACTGGTTGACACCGCCTCGGCCGACGCGGCCGTGAAAGCGGCTTTTGCACTTTCGCAACCCGGCGATGTGGTATTGCTAAGCCCGGCCTGCGCTTCGTTCGATCTGTTCAAAAACTACGAGGACCGCGGCAAGCAGTTCAAAGACGCCGTGAAAGCGTTATAGTGCACTCGTTCACCCGTTCACAAGTTCACGAGTTGGTGTGGCCGGGTGTGAAACTTATCCGACGAAAAACAGTAGGGTTCAAGTGCGGTAAAGAACTTGTGAACCCGTGAACCCGTGAACTCGTAAACTGATACAATGGACCAAAGCCAGGACATACGATTTTCTGACCTCGCCCAAAACTTCAAGGGCAAGTCGCTGCTGCAGCAAACGCGGGGCGACAAAGTGATATGGGCACTGGTGCTGCTCCTTGGCCTGGTGTCGCTGCTGATTGTGTACAGCGCCACCGGCTCGCTGGCGTATAAGATGTACAAGGGCAACACGGAAGTTTACCTGTTTAAGCAGATAGCCTTTATTGCCATTGGTTTTGTCATCATTTATTTTGCCCACCGGGTGAACTATACGCTTTACTCGGGGCTGGCCAAGATTCTTTACCTCCTTTCAATTCCCCTGCTGTTATACACACTGTTCTTCGGTGTTACCATGAACGAAGGAAGCCGGTGGATCCGCCTGCCCATCATCAATCTCACCATGCAGACCTCGGACCTGGCCAAGCTGGCGCTCTTTATGTTCCTGGCACGCATGCTGAGCCGCAAGCAGAACAAGATCAAAGATTTTAAAAAAGGCTTTCTGCCAATCATAGTGCCGGTGGCGTTTACCTGCCTGCTGATTGCACCGGCCAACCTTTCCACGGCCCTGCTGCTTGGCGCCAGTTGCCTGCTGCTGATGTTCATTGGCCGCGTCAGCACCAAACACCTTTTACTGACCATCGGCTGTGCGCTGATACCGGTTGCCTTTTTAATTACCGCGGCCATTATTCAACACAAAACTGCCGAAGCCGAAACGGAGCAAACAGCAAGTGTTGTTCCGGCAAAAAAAGAAAAAACTTCCCGCCTTACGGCAAGGGTTAGCACCTGGATAGGCCGTGTGGAGAATTTCATGTACGGTTCAAAAGATGCATCGGACGATGATCATTACCAGGTAAACCAGGCCAAGATTGCCATTGCCCGTGGCGGCATTCTGGGAAATGGTCCGGGCAACGGCGAGGCAAGAAATTTCCTGCCGCAGGCCTACAACGATTATATCTATGCCACGCTCATTGAAGAATATGGTTTGATGGGTGGTGCGGCCATCATATTTATTTATCTCGTTTTTCTGTTTCGCTGCATACGGCTTTTTAAGAAATGCCCGTTTGCTTTTGGTGCGTTCCTGGCGCTGGGCCTCAGCTTTACGCTGGTGATTCAGGCAATGGCCAACATGGCGGTGAACGTTAACCTGTTTCCCGTCACCGGGGTTACACTGCCGCTGGTGAGTATGGGAGGCAGCAGCTTTCTTTTTACCTGTTTGTCTATCGGCATCATCTTAAGTGTGGCCCGCAACGTGGAAAAGCTGGAAGGCAAAAAAGCGCAGGAAGCCATAGAAGCCAATCAGGAATACGACGACGAGGTGGAGGTGGTAGAGGAAGAAGAAACGGAAGAAGACGTGGAGGAAGATGTGGAAATAAAACAAAAACCGGCAATTGTGTAGGGACATGGTCCTGACATGTCCATTAAAGCAGGAGGCAAAAACAGCGCATGGCAAAACGGATTATAATGGCTGGCGGCGGCACAGGCGGACATATTTTTCCGGCTATTGCCATTGCCAATGCACTGAAAAAAGCCGACAGTACAATTGAAGTTTTGTTTGTAGGGGCGAAGGGAAAGATGGAGATGGAAAAAGTGCCGCAGGCCGGCTACAAAATAGAGGGGCTGGATATTGCGGGTTTCAACCGGAGTTCTTTGATAAAAAATATTGGATTGCCGCTAAAGCTGGTCAAAAGCTTTTTGCAGGTGCGAAGAATTTTTTCACAATACCGCCCCGATGCTGTCATTGGTGTGGGTGGCTACTCTTCGTTCCCGGTGCTGCGGCTGGCACAGGCAAAAGGAATCCCATCGTTTATTCACGAGAGTAATTCCTTTGCCGGCAAGTCCAATCAGCTGCTGGGTAAAAAAGCAACCGCCGTGTTTGTAGCCAGCGATGGCATGCAGTCGTTTTTTCCACCGGAAAAAATTGTTGTGACAGGCAACCCCGTACGGCCGGACATCGTCAATGTAGCCACTCTGCCACGCGATGCGGCCTTACACACCTTTGGTTTGCAACCGGCAAAGACAACAGTGCTCGCCATCGGCGGAAGCCTCGGAGCCCGGTCTATCAACGAAGCCATTGCCGCAGGCTTGCCACAACTGGAGAAAGCTGGCCTGCAACTGATCTGGCAAACCGGCAAAACGGAAACCGCTCGTTGGGTAAAAGCTGCGGATGCCACCACCGGTGTTTGGATGGCTGAATTTATCACTAACATGCAGCAGGCCTATGCGGCGGCCGATGTGGTGATTTCGAGGGCCGGCGCCATGTCGGTAGCAGAGCTTTGTTTGGTAAAGAAGCCGGTGATTTTTGTGCCTTTTCCGTTTGCGGCCGAAGACCATCAAACGGTGAATGCGACACACCTGGTGCAGAAGGGCGCAGCCGTAGTGATAAAAGACAGCGAAGCGAAAGACAAATTGGTGCCCGCTGTGGTTTCGCTTGCCGCCGATGCGGCCAGGCAAAATGAACTAAAAAAGAACATAGCCCCTCTGGGCGTGACCGATGCAGATAAACGGATTGCAGAAGCGGTTTTGAAACGGATAGAAAGACAAATGGATAGTAAATGAATGCGATAGCTGACATAAAAAACCTGATCAACTCGCCGCAAGCAAGCGGAGGAGGCGTCTATTTTATCGGCATTGGCGGCATTGGCATGAGCGCCCTGGCTCGCTACTTTCTTTCGCTCCGCGTAAGCGTGAGCGGCTATGATAAAACCGAAACAACACTGACAAAAGAGTTAGTGCAGGAAGGAGCGGCTATCCATTATACCGAAGATGTTGAGGCCATTCCGAAAGACGTGGCATTTGTGGTGTACACGCCGGCGGTGCCAAAGGATCATGCCGAATTGGTGTATTATCAATCGAACGGGTACACGGTGGTGAAGCGCAGCGATGTACTGGGCGCCATCAGCGAGGGAACGTTTAATATTTGCGTGGCCGGCACGCACGGAAAAACGACCGTGTGTACCCTCATCGCCCATTTGCTGCGGCATAGTGGTGTAGGTTGCAATGCTTTCCTGGGCGGAATTTCGGTGAACTACGGCACCAATTTTTGGAGTAGCAGCAACAAGGTCAGCGTAATTGAAGCGGACGAGTACGACCGGAGCTTTTTGAAATTAAGTCCCGATGTGGCCATTATCACATCTATGGACGCTGATCACCTGGACATCTACGGCGATGAAAAAACGATGCAGGACGCCTTTGTTCAATTTGCCGGCAAGGTAAAAAATGAGGGTTTGCTGATTGGGAAATTTGGACTGACCAGGCTAAAGGAAAGCGGTGTGGAACGGCGCTGGAAGTATAGTTTGCAAAACGAAGCAGCCGATGTGTTTGCGGCCAATATCCAAATGGAAGAAGGCGGCTACCGGTTCGACATCCATGTAAAGGATCGAATACTGACTGGCTGCAGCCTTCGGATAGGCGGCATGCACAACGTGGAGAACGCGGTGGCTGCCGTGGCTGCCATGATAGAGATGGATGTTGACGACGAAAAAATTAAAGCGGCCTTAGCAGCTTTTAAAGGCGTTAAACGACGGTTCGAATATATCCTTCCACCGAAAAGGCTCAGCGAGGGCGCCTTCGTGCCACCGGTATTGGTCGATGATTATGCGCACCATCCCGAAGAGTTAAGAGCTTTGCTGAACAGTGTGCGGACCTTGTTTCCGCAAAGGGTGGTGACTGTTGTTTTCCAACCGCATTTATTTTCCCGGACTCGCGACTTCGCCGATGGGTTTGCCGAAGCACTCTCCATTGCCGACAGGGTCATTCTTTTGCCCATTTACCCGGCAAGAGAGGTTCCTGTTGAAGGCGTTAGCAGCAACATGATCCTGAATAAGGTGGGCAGGGAAGACAAAATGCTGTTGGAGAAAGATTCGCTGGCGGGCTGGATGAAAAAGCAGGCGGCCAAAATGGATAAAGAGTTTGGCGAAGTGGTAGTCATGGCTGGTGCCGGCGACATTGATACCCTGGTGCAGCCTGTAAAAGAAGCGTTGGAAGGTTAGGAGTTTGGAGTTTGGAGTTTGGAGTTTGGAGTTTGGAGTTTGGAGTTTGGAGGAAATTATTTAAGGTAGGACAGGATTCTTTGGCGGGGAAGAACGCCATCGGCGTCCAACGTCTGTAGAAAAATAAGGGTGGCTATTGAACCCCGACTCCGTGAGAGTCGAATATCTGTAGCACCCGTAAATAAGATAGAGCGGGATTCAATTCGTGCAATTCGAAAAATAACTTGTGTTTCGATTTTGAGATTTAAAAGACCCATATACCGTTACCTTTTTTACACTGCCTGGCTTGCCGTAATCGGTGGCGTGATTACGCTGCTGGTGTCGGCCGACAGCAAAGCAAAAACACGGACCTGCAAGGGCGTGGTCGTTTCCATTAACAACGATGGCGAAAAGATTTATGTGGAGAAAGAAGATGTGCTGCAGAACATGGAAAAAACAGCCAACGGCAAGCTGGTGAAAAAACACATCGGTGACATCAACCTGACGGTGCTGGAAAGGGCCCTGGAAAAGAATCCCTGGATACGCGACGCTGAGTTGTTTTTCGATACCAAAGACATCTTGCACGTGGCCGTTTCGGAACGGGTGCCCATGGCGAGGGTGTTTACCGCAGCCGGAACGTCGTTTTATTTGGACAGCGCCGGTCAGCAGTTGCCGCTACTCGAAAACTACAGTGTGCGGCTGCCGGTGGTCACGGGCTTTCCGGCGGCAAAGCGGTTCAGCAAAGCCGACAGTGCGTTGCTGCAGCAGATAAAAGAAGTGGTGCAGGCCGTGGGCGCCGACCCGTTTTGGAATGCGCAGATCGGGCAGGTTGATATAACACCCGGCCGCCAGTTTGAGCTGGTACCGCTGGTGGGCAGCCATGTGATAAGGCTTGGCAGCGGCACCGCTGTGGCCGAAAAGCTTTCGAGGCTGATGGTCTTTTACAAACAGGTAGTGCCAAAAGCCGGCCTTGCCAAATACAGCGCACTGGACCTGCAGTTTCAAGGGCAGGTAGTGGCGGTAAGACGAGGCCCGGTGTCTGTGGTGGACTCTTTGCAATTGCAAAAAAACATTGAGGAGCTATTGCAAAAGAAACTGGCCGAACAGGAGCCCGACGATGCGACGCCGGCGGTAGTGCCAGTGGCCACTGTGTCGAACGGCGATTTTGACGTAGAGCCCGAAACAAGGGATAGCCTTGTTGTCACAAAGCCCATGACGGAGAAGTCAACAGCTCCCGCAGTGGCGGCCGGGGCAAAGCCATCTGAGCTGCCGAAAACACCGGCCGCCCGGCAGCTGGAAGCAAAGAAAATAACGGCGCAACCATCCAAACCAGTGGTGAAGCCGTCAGCGGACAAAAAACAAGCTGCACCAAAGCCAAAAGCGGTGATGCAGCCAAAAACAGAAAACGATTATTAGCGAAAAGGAAAAGCGGCGGCGGGTAACATAACAACAGGTCCCGTGCGCTGAAACGAGCATTTTGAAGGAGAACCCTAATGTGTTACTGACAACGATCTGTGAACTTCTTCGGAATACTGTTAATCCGTGGTCAACAACTAAAAACAACATACAACATGAACAACGAGCAACCAATTATTGTGGGGCTTGACATTGGAACCACCAAAATTGCCGTCATTGCCGGACGAAAGAACGAGTTTGGCAAGCTGGAGATTTTGGGCTTTGGACGAGCCAACTCCAACGGCGTAAAACACGGGCAGGTGCTGAACATTGACGAAACCATCAAGGCCATTCGCCAGGCGCTCGATGCCTGTTATTCATCCAACCCGGACCTTCTGATCAGCGAAGTGTATGTGGGTATTGCCGGCCACCACATCAAGAGCCTGCAAACCCGCGGCGATATTGTGCGGCAGGATACGGAGAACGAGATTTCGCAAAAAGAAATTGACCAGCTGATTGCCGATCAGTACAAGACCTACATCCCCGCCGGCGACCAGATCATTGATGTGATTCCGCAGGAGTTTACGGTGGATAATTTTCAAAACATCCAGGACCCTATCGGTTACAGCGGAGTAAAAGTGGGCGCCAACTTCCACATCATCACCGGCGATAAAAACGCCATCCGCA
>CBDUBQ010000092.1:0-6715 GCA_965365435.1 uncultured Flavisolibacter sp. | reverse complement strand
ATCCGCCGCTACCGCCAATGGTACCTGGCGCCGGATATTGATTTCACTAAGATTAAAACAAAGAGCAAATTTTTGCGGGCTGCATTTTCTGCCTTTAATGTGCTGAAGTTTCCGGCGCCGGCGCTGGAATTTTCAAAGGGGCGGTTTAAAGTGCGGGGGTTGGTCTTTTGAAGGGAAACTGAAATTGTGATTGCCTGCAACGAATTGGTCACATATTCATCCAGCAAAATCTTCGTACAAGGTGCCGGTTGAGGATTCAAAGAGTTTCTGCCACATTTTCAACACTTGCAAAACCTGTTCTCGTTTTACGCTTGCAAACTCGTCCAAAACCGTTTGAATGGTTTACCCAGTTTACAGGCAGTCTATTTACCATTCAAATTCCTTGCATCAAAAAACTCCTTCGCCGGTGAGTCTCCCACTTCCGCATCTTTTTGCCATCAGAAAACTTCCGCGGGGACTCATCGGGTCAGTGTCTCCCAGGCTCACAAGCTTAGCCAACGAAGGCACAGTTACCGCCCCGATGGGCATCAGCATCTATACCGGCGAAAGCTAAAGGAGCGAAGCAGGCACTATCCACAAGGATTTTACCGCCATTGCCCCCGTGGTGCACCTCACCGCAAGACTCCAAGGCGCTGCCGGCTTTGGAGAGACCCCGCTGAACGAAGAAGTGTATTACGAAATGAAACAACAGTCGCCGTCTGTGAACAAGCGCATGCAAATCTGAAAGAGATCAGCGCACCGGTCACGGGTTATGCAAGAACCTAACCGGCTACTACACAGATTTGCTTGGATCAAGAACCGACTCGCCGCCCTTCGGCGCAGCAAACCAAACTGCCAGGTGATGCCACCCGGTGAAACTGTCCCTTACCTGCGTAATTTTTATAGAGCCGCAATTGGACCGATGATCAATGCCAACAAGTACGTACGGCCGGTAGGTTGTCCCTGGCCTGCAACCATCATGGCACCGTTTTGCTTTTTCTGCCCACACAGGTTTACCCCAAAAAGTCAAACCAAAAACCGCCCTGTAATTTTTGATCGAGAGCCGGCAATAAAACGCCTTCCGGCCGGCCTTTGGCCGGCGCCGAACAGAATGGCAGGCTTTTCGATAAAAGTTTACATTTGGCCTCGCTACACAACTTAAAACACTCGTTTGATGACTACGCCCGATTTTCCCAACGGTTTTGAATCCTGGCAACGAACCCATTTCGAGGTAGTGGAAGTATTATGCTATTTGCGGGACCTTGAAGAAGAAAAAAAACCGCAAAGTTTTGCCGACCTGGTGGACCGGTCGGCAACCGACGAAATGTATAACCTTGCCCTGCGCCTCACCAACAAGTTTGAAGAAAAAACCAGGGGGCAAAAGCGGGAGCAAAGCCTTTTCGACGAGATTGAGGAATTTGTCTGGAACGAGGTGCATGACGTATAAGCCAATGCTATACCGGCCAGCTACCGGCGCTTTTTTTCCTCCCGCCCGCCGGAAAGGGAACAGGCTATTCTCACCGGCCTGCAGCCGCTTGGCCACATTGGTTGTTGATGGACGAACGGTGATACATGCGCCTCACCTATCGCCTTACAGCAAAAAAAGTTTGGCCGTTCACGTTGGATGCTGACCCGGCTTCCATTTGCTGACCGTTGCCGCAGCTTATTTTGCCGGGACACCCGCAATGACCGTATATTGTCGGTTCTACCATAATCATCCGGCAATGAAAAAACTACTGATCCTGTTTTGCCTGGCGCTGTCCAATTCTTTTCTTTTTGCCCAAACAACAACCACTAGCCAGCCGCCGGCTACCCGCCCATTTGTGCTCGGCATCGTGCACGATATGCCGTCAAAAATTTTGGGCGAAACAAGAACGCTGAACATTTACCTGCCGGAGGGCTATGCTGCCAACGACAGCCTCTCCTACCCTGTTATTTACCTGCTCGATGGATCGGCCGATGAAGACTTTATTCATATTGCGGGCCTGGTGCAATTCAACAGTTTCGAGTGGGTTAAACAGGTTCCGAAATCAATTGTTGTTGGCATTGCAACCGTCAACAGGCGCCGCGACTTTACATTTCCCACCGGTATCGAAAAAGACAAAAAGGCTTACCCCACTGCCGGGCATTCCGCCAGGTTCATTTCTTTCCTGGAAAAAGAGTTGCAGCCCTTTGTTAACAGCCACTACCGAACAAACAGCGGCAAAACCCTGATTGGTCAATCACTGGGCGGCCTGCTGGCCACCGAAATTCTTTTCAAAAAACCGGCATTGTTCAATCAGTACATTATCGTCAGCCCCAGTCTTTGGTGGGATAATGGTTCGCTCCTGGCTGCGCCGGTACCGGCTATAAACAACACCCGTGTTTATATTGGGGTTGGTAAAGAAGGGCTCACGCCAACGGAGTTGCCAAGGGTGATGGAAGTAGATGCCAACATCCTGGCCGATAAGCTGAAAAACGCCAAAAGTTCGGGCATGGCCGTGTTTTTCGACTACCTGCCAGCCGAAGATCATGCAACTATCTTGCACCAGGCTGTCTTTAATGCCTTCCGCATTTTTTCCGGTGCGGCAAAGGAGAACTAAATGCCATGTCAAGCGAAAGCGGTTCTCGGTCCCGCTAATGGGTAAAGAGACCTTCAACTGTCGTCGTAGCAGCCGTGGCACCGCCTCAACGACCGGCATTGCATTTTCAACGTTCTGTTTCTTGCACCAGCCTCCCGAATCCGGACGCCGCAGCTCTCATTTACTCCCGTCCCCATCGCCATAACTGTTTTCAAAAATTATATCAAAGAGCAGGCAAATAATAAGTTTGGCATCCAAACCCGGCGCTTGTAGCAGAACAGGAAGAACTTTCTGCAAAGTTGACAATAAGCGCTTTCACCCAAAGCGCCGCCGGTAATTGAATGGCCGGATGTCCTACTTTCGCCGGCCATGGCCAGCTTGTTTGATCCCTCGGTTGTAAACTGGGTACTGATATTTACCGCTGCCTTTGTCATTGGTCTTTCCAAGGCGGGCATCAAGGGCATTGATATGATGAACGTCACCATCATGGCCATTGTGTTTGGCGGCAAGGCCTCCACCGGCATTGTGCTGCCCTTGTTGTGCGTGGCCGATATCATGGCCGTGAGGTATTACCACCGCCATGCGCAGTGGCGGCACTTCTGGAAGCTGCTGCCCTGGATGGCGGCGGGCATACTGGTGGGCGTGTTCGTTGGCCAGGATCTGAACGAAGCGGTATTCCGCAAGATCATGGCTGCCATTATCGTTCTTACAGTTGTCATTATGCTGGCGCTGGAGTGGCGCCGCAATTTTCCGGTGCCGCAGTCGCCGTCGTTTGCGGCGGTGATGGGGCTTACCGCCGGCTTCACCACCATGCTGGGCAACCTGGCCGGCGCCTTTTCCAACCTGTATTTCCTGGCCATGCGCATGCCCAAGAACGATTTTATCGGCACGGCGGCCTGGCTTTTCCTGGTGGTCAATCTTTTCAAGCTACCCTTCCAGGTCATTTTCTGGAAAAATATCACCGCCGCTTCGCTCTGGATTGACCTGTTGCTGCTGCCAGCCCTGGCGGCCGGATTTTTTGTGGGTATCCGCCTGGTGGCGCTGATTCGCGACGACAGCTACCGCCGCATTGTTATTCTTCTCACGCTTGTAGGCGCCGTGTTTATTTTCTTCCGGCGGTAAAAACCGGCGGCCTCCTTTCGGCCTCCACCACCTGTCCGCCTAATGGGCCGTCCATCGGCGGTTTCATCCAGCGGCAAGCATTTCAGCGGCCGGAAACCCGAAACTTTTATCTTTAAAAACCGTTGTCAATAGCCTGTTTATCTTAGTTTATCAGCAAAGGCAGCCGGTCATCTTTCCAACGCAATACGTTTCACCAAACATGAAGTTTTTCCGGCAGACAACGCATTCGCATTTTATCATAAAATCGCACCACCTCTTTATCTATTTCAATCACACAAACACAGCAAAATGAGAAAATTCCTGATTGCAGGTACTGTAGGGCTGGTCGCCATGGCTACCCTTCCCGCAGCGGCGCAGAAAAAAGATTCCGCCATGGTGGCCAAGCCGCCGGTGGCAGCAAGACCTCCGGTGATGGACACGGCCAAAGTAAAAAAAGTATCGCTGGCCGAAAAAACAAAAGGCAGCCGGAAAATGGAAGGCCTATTCACCGTGTACCAGGACACTACCACCGGTTCGGTGCAGCTTTTTGTAAAAAAAGACCAACTTGGAAAAGAGTTCATTTACCAAAGTTTCTCCATCAGCGGCCCCACCTCGCTCTCGCTGAACCAGAGCATGCACCGCAGCACGGCGGTGTTCAAAGTTGTCAGGGCTTACGACAAGCTGGAATTTCATGTGGTCAACACCCGGTTTTATTACGATCCCACGAATGCGGTAAGCAAAACGGCCGGCGTTGACGTACCCGAAGCCGTACTACTGTCGGAGAAATTTACAGTGGATGATGCCGATGGCTACATGATCACTGCCGATGCCCTGTTCCTCACCGAAAAAATGGACCCGGTGAAACCGCTGATGCCGATGGGTGTTCCGCCCGGCGCTTTTTTTAACCTGGGCATGCTGAACCCGTCAAAGTCCAAGTACAACCAAATCCGTTCATTCCCGCAAAATACCGATATACAGGTGGACCTGGCCTACGACAACCCGGCACCCTACAATGGCGGCGGCGCCGACATTACCGATGCCCGGTACGTGAGGGTGCGTATGCAGCATACGTTCATCGAAATGCCCAACAACGACTACCGTCCCCGCTTCGACGATCCGCGGATTGGCTACTTCACCCAGGAAGTCAACAACCTCACCTCCATTGATCCGGTCTTCTATCGCGATATGATCAACCGCTGGCACCTGGTGAAAAAAGACCCCTCGGCTGCCCTGAGCGAGCCGGTGCAACCGATCGTTTGGTACATTGAAAACACCACACCGGTGGAGTACCGCCAAACCATTAAGGAAGCCGGCGAAAAATGGAACGAGGCGTTTGAAAAAGCAGGCTTTAAAAATGCCGTTATCATGAAGCAGATGGGCGATAAAGAAGACTGGGACCCCAGCGATATCCGCTACAATGTTATCCGTTGGGTATCGTCGGCGCAGCCGCCCTATGGCGCCATCGGGCCCAGCTTCGTCAACCCGCGTACCGGCCAGATACTGGGTTCGGACATCACTGTGGAATGGTTTAGCGGAAGCGCCACGCCCATCATGGACGAACTGTTTGCCGCACCAGCCCAGCAGCAACTGGTTTTCCCCGGCATGAACAACCACAACCACGCCTCCTGCACGCTGGCCAATGAGCTGAAGATGCAGTACAGCGCCGGCCTCACCACCCTGGAAGCCACCGGTGCACCCGAGGCCGAAGTAAAGGAAATGCACAAGCAGTTTCTCTATTACCTGATTCTGCACGAAATGGGCCATACGCTGGGCCTCAACCACAACATGAAGGCCAGCCAGATGCTGAGCCCCGCAGAAGTGAACAACAAAGAAATCACCCGTAAAAAAGGCCTCACCGGCAGCGTGATGGATTATCCCGCCATCAACATCAGCCTTGACCGCAAGGCACAGGGCGACTATTACACTACCAAGCCTGGCCCTTACGATATGTGGGCGATAGAGTTTGGCTACACGCCGGTAGCCGAAGCCGGCGAAGAAGCGTTTCGAAAAAAACTGCTCAGCCGCAGCACAGAGCCAGACCTGATCTTTGGCAATGATGCCGATGACATGCGTTCGCCCGGAAAGGCTATTGATCCACGGGTGAATGTGAACGACATGAGCAGTGATGCCATTGCTTATGCCGGCGACCGTTTTGCGCTGGTGAACAGCATCATGCCGAAGCTGAAAGAAAAATACAGCAAAGAAGGAAAAGGCTATGCCGAACTGCGGGCCCGCTACAATGCCCTGATGGGCCAGCGTTTTAGCATGATCAGCGCCGTGAGCCGTTATGTCGGCGGCGTGTATCTCGACCGCAGTTTTGTGGGTCAGGCAACGGAGAACAAACCATTTACCCCGGTACCGCTGGCCACCCAAAAGAAGGCCATGAAAGTGTTGGCCGATCATGTGTTTGCCCCCGACGCCTTCAAGGCCGATGCTTACCTGCTGCCCTACCTGCAAATGCAGCGCCGCGGCTTTAATTTCTTCAGCACCAGCGAAGACCCGAAGGTGGCCGCCATGTACACATCAGTTGGCACCAGCGCCCTGCAGCACATTCTGCACCCCACTACCATGCAGCGCATCACCAACAGCCGCCTGTACGGCAACCAGTACAGCCTTGCCGATGTCATGAGCGACCTGACAAAGGGCATCTTTGACGCCGACCTGAAAGGCAACGTGAACACCTACCGCCAGTACCTGCAAACCTCGTTTGTAAAAACGCTGGCGCAGGTGGCCGACCAGCGTTCGCCGGCCGACGACGTTTCGAAGGCCGCCGCCCGGTACACCTTGCTGAAGCTGAAGAGCAGGCTGGCAACGGCGGTTTCTACCAATGAAGAATCAAAGGCACACCGCAGCAACCTGCTCTTCCTGATTGAGGAAGCCACCAGGGTGAAGCCGGCATAAGAAACAAGAAACAGGCAAGAAGCAATGGGCAGTAGCGTTGCCGCTTTTGCAGTTCGTTTATGAAAAGAAAATTGCTTCTGTTGGCATGATTGCCTGACGTTAAGCGCCGGTACGATAAGAAAAGAGGCTGTATCAAAAGGCAATTTGATACAGCCTTTTTTGTGTTATGCGGC
>CBDUBQ010000091.1:0-6950 GCA_965365435.1 uncultured Flavisolibacter sp. | reverse complement strand
AAACAGGTTCATTTAGAGTTGTATTAAATGACTGGTAGTTTAGTTGCACACAACGCAGAAGGTGTTGCTGGCAGTAGGTGCATTTGGAAAACTTCAGCTTCACTTCCGTTATGTTGTTGGATAAAGATAATTGGTTCAACACATATTCTTCAGCACCTATTGCAGCAAAACCATGTTGTACGCCGGTTAAGGACTTCCTGAAGTAATCTTTTTTTGTGGTGAACCTTCCCAGATTTGAGTGAGACGATAGGTCTGTGGTTCACTGTCAGGATAGTTGCCATCCAACGAGAAGATTTCCAGATAATGTATGATGCCCTCTGAGACGAACAAGTTAGCATCTGCTCCAATATTCAATTTGGGGGATTCGATTCTTACTCCGTTTAAAATTCGAGTCAAAACAGGTAAACGGTAGTCACTGATGGCAGGTAATGTCGCAAACGATATAATAGCACCAGAGCCAGTGTACTCATAGCTTGACTCATTCAATAGTGTAATTTGAGACCGTAGTAATTCTTCATATTGGTCAGTCTCAATCAACAGGCTAACTATTTGATGTATGAATTTCGACTGAATCATAGGAGTGTCTAATACTGGCTTACAACAATTAATATCCGAAATGACATCACTTCGTTTTCTGCTGCTAAAATACTCTTCTTTCCTGTTTTTCAAAGCCTTGCCGGTTACGCCGTTGGGTTTCTCATCCTGCAAAACGGCCGTTTTGTGCTAATTGAAAAACCCAAAAAACGAAGTAAAGCCTTACCAGGTCAGCTTATCCAGCGGGCTCTGTATGCTCTCTATTTTCAGTTTACTGACATGGGTGTAGCGCATGGTTGTCTGCAGGGAGTTGTGGCCCAAAAACGCCTGTATATAGCGGATGTCGGTGCCACTTTCCAGAAGGTGGGTGGCGTAACTGTGCCGCAGCAGGTGGATGCTTCCTTGCTTACCGATACCCGCTTTTTGTTTGGCCTCTTTGATCACTGCTTGCGCATAGCGGCTTTCGTAGGGTTTGCCTTTGTCCGTTTCAAATAAAAACACCGCTGGCCGGTAATGGCTGAAGTATTCCCGCAGCGTCAGCAGCAACTTATGCGAGAGTGGAACCATGCGGTCCTTTTTGCCTTTGGCTTCACGTATATGCAGCATCATACGCTTCGAATCAACGTCGGCTATTTTCAGACCCACCAGTTCACTCACCCGAAGCCCGGCGCTATAGGCAGTCATCAAAAGAGCCTTGTGCTTGAGGTTTTGGGTTTTCTGAATCAGGGCAATGATTTCTTCTTCTGCCAGCACAGCGGGCAGCTTTTGCGGTTTTTTTGGCCGGGGCAGGTCATAAAACTCCTTCGCCCGCCCCTCTACCTGCTCAAAGTAAAACTTCAGGGCATTTACAGCCGTGTGGACATGCTGTTCGGAATACCCTTTTTTGGCTATCAGCCACAGCAGGTAGGCGGTCACCTGTTTTTTCTCCAGGGTGGCTACACTTACGCCATTGAGCAGGCGCAGCAAAAGGTGAAACTCATTGGTATAGGTTCTAAACGTGTTCGGGCTGTAGCCTTTGAGCAGGAGCCGTTGCTGGAAATTCTGAAATGCTTGCCTGTTTGCTTCTGAAAGCGGGTACTGAATAAGTAAGGCCGCTCGTTTCTTCCCCACTTTGTCTTTTGAAAGGAGCAGGGCGGCGGCTTTGCGCTGCTCCAGGTCCTGAAGAAGTAAGGCCGTGTGAAAACGGAACTCATCTTTAAAAAAGGCCATTGCCGCCTCATAGCTTTCGCGGTTTAGGGGAATGTACCACATCCTTTTTTCTCCACACCACCTGATTCCTTTCAGGCGGCGAACTTGCTTTTCAAGAGTGCTGTCGAGAAGGAGATTGAAGCCAATGACTTCACTTCCTCGGTAGTGGAAGGGACAAAGTTGAATAACGGGAAGCATGGGCAGCCGGTTTTGGTCTTTTGAATTTACGCCAAATGGTGTTGGCAGCGATAAATGGCCGGCAGAATGCAAAGGAATGAACAGCGACCGTCTTGCTGCCTCCCGCAAAATGGGATGGCAGCGGATACCCCGCTGAAGCCTCTGTGCCCCGGCCTTGTGGCGGAGTAGCAGCGGACAGCCCGGTGCCGCTCTGGGCTTTGTGCGGGGCCGGCGGCATTTGCCCAAACCATTTCCCTAAAACCAACGGCCCCGCCGCTTGTCCCAGGTGGTAAAGCCCACTTTGAACTGGATAGGATTGCTGAACCGGTTAGCCACCGACGTGGTTACATACACACCCAGCTTAAACTTGTCGAGCGGGTTGAAGGGTGACTGAAACGCTCTTTCCACGCCAAAAAATAACTCGGCATAGCGCAGGTTCCGTTCCTGCGTGATGAGGAAGCCGGTGCCGACTATTTCGCGGAGCTGCAGCTTTTTCAGCAGCGGGATTTTGTTGAGCAAAAAGCCGTTGAACTCGTGCACCAGATGGCCTTCGTAAAAGCGCCTGAAGATAGGAAAGGTGGAGTCGAGCGCCTGGAAGGAACGGTGGGGGTTCATGAACAGGAAAGGGTCGCCGCGGCGCTGAAACTGGTAGTCAATGAGCCGCAGGTCGCGTTGGTTAAGAAAGCTGCCGGTTTTGACAGTGTATTTCGACACGCCGAGAAGGCCGAAGTTGAGCTGCTGCTGCAGGCCGGCCTCGAGGTAATCGAAGTCCACGTCGGAGGCAAATATGTTTTTAATGCCCTTGCGCCACTCTACAAACACGGTGGGCCATTTGGAGCCGAGGATGATCTTCTCCAGCGGTTCGCGGCGGTATTTCTGAAAGGGTGTGTACTCGAGCCGCACTTTGCCATACAGGGCATTGTAAGGTTCAAACGGAATGGGCTGGTTATTGTCGAGCACATCGCCCAACAGGCTGTCCACCAGCCCGCCGGTTTTGTAATTGCTGACCGAACGCCGCAGGGCAATGCCGAGCTCATTGCGCAGCATCAGGCCGTTGACGATCTCGAGGCCGTGGCCCACGCCTATTTCGTTGTTGAGATAAATATTGCTGCGCTTAATAAGGTTGATGTAGGCATCGCCCTCAAAGATGAACTGAAACTCCCGCCGTGCCGACACGGTGTAATAGCCCTGGCTGAAGGCGTTGTACTTGCGGTTGAGCTCCAGCGAGCCATTGACGTCTTTGTTGCGCAGGCCATAACTAAGGCTGGTGTTGACAAAGAGGTTTTTCCGGTCGGGGAAAAACTTGAGGTAGCCCACCGAAGCGTTGATGCGTCCGCCGCCAAAAGCAAACGGCTGATAAAGGGAGATGAGCGGCGGCAGGTACCAGCTTCGCTCTTTGGCGCGGCTGTAAAGCGTTTGGCCAAAAAAGCCCAGTTTTTTCCAGGTAATGCGGTTGATCTCGGCATCCATCGAGTCGCGGTAGGCGGTGGTGAGGGTGAGGGCATGAAGCGAGTCGCGGTAGCGTACAAAATCGGCCTCGGTTCCCGACAGGCTTTCGCGGCGGGCAGCTTTCCAAAAGCTGCTGTCGCGGTTGTAGGCTTTTTCGGTGGTAACACTGACTTCATTGGTAAAATGGCGCCGCGCAAATGGTTTGTCGAGTTCGTAGTCGGAATAGTTGACGAGTGTTTGCCCGGCCACGTATTTGCCGCGGCCCTTTGTGTACCAGTTAAACACCTGCTGGTGCAGCAGCCAGGCCCTGTTGCCAATATGATCGTACTGCTGCTCCACTTCAAAAAAATCATAATCGGGAAGGTGATAGGAGGGGAACCGGAACCGGCAATACAAGATGCTCCAGGTGCTGTCCGATACGGTGAGCTCGCCCTCCACCGTGGCATTGGTGAGCGCACCGGGGCGCACCGAGATGGTATAAATTTTTTCGCGGCCGCGCCGCTCAATGCGGATGGTTTTGAACCGGTAGGAAAGCAGGCCGGTGCCGCTCACCGGCGACACAAACGGCGTTGGCGACAAACGTGGAATGGAAATAAGGTTGTTGTAAAAATTAAAATCGCCGTCGGTGGTGGTGGTGAAGAATAAGGCCCTGTCGTCGCCGGTGGTTTTTACGCCCAGCCGTTCTTCTTTGGTGCGGTTGGCGGCGGCATCGCGGTCCACTTTCAAAAATATTTCCTTGACTGTTTTTACCGTGGGTGCCGGCAGCACCGAGTCTTTTTTATCGGCAATGACGGAGTCTTTTTGTACGGCTTTGATGTAGGCTTTGTACGAGTAAGTCCCGAGGGCGCTGTTGACGCTATCTTTCTTTTCGATGAGCCGGCGCATGATCTCCTCGGCCCTGTCCTTCAGCTTTACTTTCACCACCACTTCCGACAGGGTGGTGCGTTCTTCATCGTCTTGCAACACGATGTTTTGCAGCAGGTCTTCGCTGCCCACCGTTACGGGCAGCTTGATGGTTTTGTAACCCACCATGCTCACGATGATCTCGTAGTTACCACGCCCGATAAACAGCTCGTAGCTGCCGTCTTCGCGGGACAGTGTGCCCACCGACGACGTTTTCAGGTGAATGCTGACATTGGCCAGCGGTTCCATGCGGTTGCTGGTGACCTTGCCATACACCCTGACGCCCTGCGCCTGCGCAGAAAGGGTAAAAAGAAAAAGGAGAAACAGGCTGAAAAATGCCCGTTTTGTGATGGGTGGCATGGCGGCAAATCTCCTGGTTTTGTGCTGGTTGCCCCGGCCGCTCTTCCTGATTTGATGTTGTTTTAACAAACGGGGCGCCGCCTTCTAAATGTTTTCATAAAGGCGCAGCCGGCAGCGCAAGCCGGCCACTTCATCCTGCAGGCCCTGGAGGCGTTGCAACAGGTGATCAATTGCATCCAGTCCTTCGAAATTGATGTGCAGGTCGTAATGCAGGCGCACCAGGCTTTCGAGCCGGCTGAGCTGTTCTTGCGGCAACTGCCAGTCATCGTCCATACTGGTTTCGGCCGGCAGCAGGCCATACTCCTGCAGCGAACGCACAAAGGAAATTTCTATCTGGTGATGCTGGCAAAAATCAATCACGGAGATGGTTGTTCTTTCCTGCATATCATTCATTTTTTGAGGTGGGCCAACTGGGTGAAGAGTTCCTTTTCATTTTCGGTAAGCTGGGTGGGAATGGCAACCTGGTAAGTCACGTACAGATCGCCTTTTTCGCCGCCTTGTTTGTACACCGGAAAGCCCTTTCCCTTCAGCCGTACTTTGGTGCCGTTTTGGGTGCCTGCCGCTACCTTCAGCTTTACTTTTCCTTCGAGGGTTTCCACGGTGGTTTCGCCGCCCAGCACCGCGGTGTACAGGTCAATGGTCGCCGTGGTGTACAAATCGCTATCAAGGCGCCGGAACTGCAGGTCTTCGGCAATTTGAAAAGTGATGTATAGGTCGCCCGGCGGGCCGCCGTTGAAGCCCGGGGCGCCGAATCCTTTCAGCCTGATCTTTTGCCCGTTGGCCACGCCGGCAGGGATGGTGATGCGTACGTTTTTGCCGTTGATGGTGAGCGTTTGCTGGTGAGTAGCCGCTGCGTCCCGCAGGCTGAGGTCTAACGACGCCTGGTAGTCCTGGCCTTTGTATGTAGTACGGCTTTGCCGGCCACCGCTTCCGCCGAACATTGAATGAAAAAACGCCGAGAAATCGCCCATGTCATCGCCACTGAAGCTGCCGCTGTACCCTTCGCCACCGCCAAAGCCACCAAAAGGTGCTCCCTGTTGGCGGGCCTGTTCAAACTGTTCGGCATGTTTCCAGTCTTTGCCGTACTGGTCGTATTTTTTTCTTTTTTCGGGATCGGCCAGCACTTCGTTGGCCTCATTGATCTGCTGAAACTTTTGGTGGGCTTCTTTGTTGTTGGGGTTGAGGTCGGGATGGTACTTGCGGGCCAGCTTGCGATAGGCTTTTTTAATGTCTTCTTCCGCAGCGGCTTTGTCCAGGCCCAAGATTTTGTAATAGTCAACAAACTCCATGGCTGAAAATTGTTTGGCAGAACAACTGCAAAAGTAAAACCGGAATCAGCACTACTATCGGCCAGAAAAGAAGGAAGCCGTTGCCTTTGCCGGTTAACCACTCCTTTTATCAAAAATCAAAGACAAACCGTTTTCACCGTTTCTCTGTGGTTACCGGCTACCTCTCCCCACACGATCTGCCCTTTTCCACCCGATCTGACTACCAACCACCAACCACAAACTGCATCTTACAACCCCAATATTTCTTTCAGCCTCACATAACCGGCTTTGCTTACCGGCAGGCGGGCGCCGGATTTTAAAATGGCCAGGTGCGATTCTTTTTCGTAAGGATCTATCCGGGTGATCTCCTGCACGTTTAAAATGTACGAACGGTGTATGCGGACAAAGGAATGCTGCGGCAGGCAGCGTTCGTAAAAAGCCATAGTCTTGTTTTTTAAGAATGACCCTTCTTCGGTGATGATCTTTACATAATCGTCGGCGGCCTCCAGGTACTGGATCGTGGCCACCGGAATGATCTTGATCTTGCCGCCGGTTTTTACCACCACTCTTTTGTACTGCCCGTGCAGGCCTATGTCTTCGTGCAGCAGGGTTTCGGTGGCCTGTATTTGCTGTTGGGCGCCGGTGGTGGTCTTTATCTTTTCCACCGCCTTGTCAAACCGTTCCTGGCTAAAAGGCTTCAGCAGGTAATCCACGGCATGGGCCTCAAACGCCTTCATGGCATATTCGTCAAAGGCCGTGGTAAAGATCACCGCCGGTGGACTGGCCAACAACTCCAGCATTTCAAACCCATTGATCTTGGGCATTTGTATATCCAGGAAAATAAGGTCGGGTTCATATTGCTGAATGGCCTTCAATCCTTCAAAGCCATCGTTGCATTCGGCCACCACTTCTATATGATCGTGCCGGCCGAGGTACTCTTTTACCACCGCTCTGGCCAGTGGTTCATCGTCTATCAGGATCACTTTCATGCTTGCGGAATTTTTATCGTCGTTGTAAAAATAGAATCGTTGTTGCTGGTTTGAAGCAGGTCGTGGCGGGCGAAAAGCAGCA
>CBDUBQ010000090.1:0-7353 GCA_965365435.1 uncultured Flavisolibacter sp. | reverse complement strand
TGTGGGCTGTGGCAGGCTCGAACTGCCGACCTCTGCTCTGTCAAAGCAGCGCTCTGAACCAACTGAGCTAACAGCCCTATTGCCGGTGTGCAAGATAAGCAAAGCGGCTATTTTCCGCGACGGCGTTTCAACTCTTTTTTTATCAGCGTCAATTCCCGCCCCGTTTGTCCGCCAACCGAGGTGTTCTCCTGTGCCCGGCGCATGAGGTAAGGAACCACGTCTTTGATGGGGCCAAACGGAAGGTATTTGCTTACGCTGCAGCCAGCCGCTGCCAGGTTAAATGTAATGTTGTCGCTCATGCCATACAACTGGCTAAAGTGCACGTGCGGATGGTTAACAGGCAAGCCCCGCTCCTTCAGCAACTGCACTGCCAGCGCATTGCTGTATTCGTTGTGCGAGGCCACGATAACGCCAATATCTTCCAGGTGATCCATGCAAAAACGAACGGCATCGTTGTAGTCTTTATCGGAGGCATCTTTGCTGGATTGTATCGGCGACTGGTAACCTTTTTCCGCCGCCCTCGACCGTTCTTTTTCCATATAGGCGCCGCGTACCAACTTCACTCCTAACAAAAAATTTCTTTCCAGGGCGGCTTCGTAGCATTTTTTCAAAAACAACAGCCGGTCGTGCCGGTACAATTGCACCGTGTTATACACCACCAGTTTTTCCCGGTTAAATTCGTCCATCATCAGCATCGTCAGCGCATCTACCGGATCCTGTATCCAGGTTTCTTCCGCATCTACCAAAAAGCCAACGCCACAACCGGCAGCGGCTTCGCCGATCTTGCGGAACCGCTCCCGCACTTTGTTCCACTCGTTCACCTCGCCGGCGGATAAATGCATCAGGGCCCGGTTGTATTTTTTGATGAGCGAATCTTCCGGCGCTTCATGCATTAGGTCATCCAGCCTTTCGAGCAGGCTGAAGCGGGCAAAGCCGGTGACCTTAACGCTCATGAAGGGGATATTTTTTTGCGTAGCGGCAAACTGTATCACCCGGATAAATTCGTCGCGGGCATGATCGTAAGCGTCCTCTCCCGCTGCCCCTTCCACGCCATAATCCAGAATGACCGCCACGCCATATTTGCCCAGGTTCTGAACCACCGGGATTGTTTCTTCCAGCGTTTCCCCGCCAACAAATTGGCGGAAGATCGTTTGCCGGATGAGGCCTTTCACCGGCAGCCCCGACCGGATAGCCCAGGGTGTGAGCCGGGTGCCCATTTTCACCAGCCAGGGTTTACCCATCACGGAAAAAAGCAGATGAGCGGACTTCAGGTCCTGGTTGGATTTTGGCGCAAAAGCAATCGCGGTATCATCGAAGGAGATCGTGGTGTTCATGCGGGGGCAAAGCTAAGAGTAGAAAGAGAAAAAGCGAAAAGGAGTAAGGGCCCGATTCGCTGCCTGACGGTGATTGCTCAACGGTAGCCCAAAGAGGTACAAGCACTCATCCTCCACCCTTTGATGGGCCAGGGTTTAACGGGCATTAGCGGCCTGCCGGAGCGTAACCTCCTTCCCTCCCTTTTTCTCCTTGTTCTTCTCTTAGCTTTGCCGGCAAATGTAAAAGCGATGATTGCCAGAAAGCCATCCGACAGCTATACGATGATGACCGAAATTGTGCTGCCTAATGATACGAATGTATTTGGAAACCTGATGGGCGGCCGCTTAATGTATTGGATGGACATTGCCGCCGCCATTGCCGCCCAACGCCATTGCAATGCACCGGTGGTCACTGCCTCGGTGGATAATATTTCCTTCGAGAATCCCATTAAATTAGGCAATACCGTACACATTGAGGCCAAGGTCAGCCGGGCGTTCACCACCTCAATGGAAGTGCATTTGAAGGTGTGGGGCGAGGATTTTACCCAGCAATACAAATACAAGAGCAACGAAGCTTATTACACCTTCGTGGCCCTGGACCCGAACCGGCGTCCGCGGCAGGTGCCTCCGCTGGTTCCGGAAACGGAAGAAGAGACCAAACTGTTTGAAGGCGCTTTGCGGAGACGGCAGGTGCGCCTGATTTTGGGCGGAAAAATGAACCCCGATGAGGCGGTGGAACTGAAAGCTTTGTTTATTAAAAAAGACTGACGCCGCTGCCCTTGTTTCCAGATGGCAGGGCCTGTTCCTACATCCGCGGTTGGGTGCGGCTGTATTGCATTACTAAATCCACCTTGCCGTCTTTGTTGAGGCGCCAGGCCTCATGCAACAGCATTGTTTTAGATTTTCCTGCTTTGTCGGTTTCTTTGGTGCTGGCCCAGACCAGTACCCAGTCTTCGTCTTTATCAATGCTGTGAGTGGACAACACGGCGCTAATAGTGCTTTCGGCCAACGCCAGCGACGAGCGATAAGTTTTGGACCCATCTAGGATGGCCGCCTGGCCGCGCAGCACGGTTCCATCGGCAAATTGTATCACCGCCGTATCGGCATAATCCGACGCATGATTGTCGAAGGTGTTGTTGTCAAAATCCTTCCACAGGTCCAACACTTTTTTAGCATTGGCCGGGTCGCCGGTGATAAACTGCGAGGAGTACATGACCGAGTATGGCAGCGGCACCGCATCGAGGTCGCCTTTCACCTTCATTTTCAGGTTTTGGGTTTTCACCTTGGTTTTGGTTTCGGTGCGTTTGGCCGGTGTTACCTGCGAAATGCCAACGCCAGCAAACAACAAGGAAATGGCGGTTAATGCTAAACGGCTGAACTGTTTCATGGCAGAAAGGTTTAGGTAAAAAAAATGGATTCGCAGCCCGGTAGGTACGAATCCATGAGAAAGTTAGTATTTTTTCCGGTGCGGCAATCAAGCCCGCCGGGCACTTATTTCAGGTAAGCCGAATACATCCAAACAGACTTCTCCTGCTCCCGGATATAGTCGCTCATCAGCGCATTGGTGCCTTCGTCGCCAGCCTCGCCGGCCGCATCGGCAATATCACGTTGCACGGCAATCATGGTGCGAAAAGATTCCAGAATATGCTGCATGGCTTCTTTGCCGTTGGAAATATTCTTTGCTTCCTTCACCGTTGACAAGGCGGTATAATCGCTGAAGGTATGGAGGGGTGTGTGACCAAGCGTTAAGATACGCTCCGCTACCTCATCCACCTTTACCACCAGGTCATTGTATAATTCTTCGAATTTGGCGTGCAGCTCAAAAAATTTTTCGCCGGTGATGTTCCAGTGAAACCCCCGTGCGTTCATATAAAACACCTGATAGTTGGCTAAAAGGCCGTTTAATTTTTCGGCGAGCGATTTTGTTTCTGTTGCTTCCAGTCCAATTTGATTTTGTGCCATAATGTAGATCCCCAAATCCCCTGAAAGGGGCTTTAAGCCTCCGAAATGCGGAGAATGTTTTAAAAATTTATGTCGGTTGAAAATAAATAATCCAATGTATTCGCAACAGGAATTTTGGAACAACGTCCTGTTTTTAAAATCAGGAAACGCAATCTAAACCTTCAGCCTCCGGAGGCGCCTCAGGCGGTTTGGAAGTTTACGCCGCCTTTTCCTCTGCCGTTTTCCAGTGATGGGCTCCCATGAGCATATATTTTTTGCTTTGCTCAATGGCGTCCATCACCTGGGCCAGAATCACTTCGGGCGGTGCATCATAATCGAGTTGCAGCGGCGGCTTGAAGGTGACTGATAACAGAGTTCCTTTCTTTTTAAACTTCAGTCCTTTTTTATTGAAAGCCCGCCAAAAACCGTTGATCACAACGGGTATCACCACCGGGCGGCAATGCCGGATAATGTGGGCCGTGCCTTTTCGTCCCGGAGCAAACGGTTTGGTAGTGCCTTGCGGAAAAGTAATGACCCAGGCGCTGTTCAATGCCCGTTCAATCTTGCGGGTATCGCTGGGATCGAGGCCGCGCCGTGCTTCGGCGCCGTCTTTTTTCCACGTCCGCTTGACGGTGAGGGCGCCCGCCAGGGTAAACAGGCGGCTGATAAAGCTGCTTTTCATTGTTTCTTCCGCCGCCACATAATACACCCGCGAAAACGGATTCAGCAGGTAAAACGGCAAGCCAAGCCGGTTGCGCCGCCGCCATTTTACCGCACAGAAAATGTGCAGAAACGTTATGACGTCGGCAAAATAAGTTTGGTGATTGCTCACAAAAAGCACATTTCTTTTCGGCAGGTTTTCGATATGTTCGGTACCGCTGATGCGCAGCCGGTTGACCATGGCAATGCCCGGGTACGAAAAAATGCCTACCAGCATATACACCAGCTTTCGAACCAGTTTGTAGCCAGCTAATTTTTTCCAGAAATTCATGTGCAAGCAAATTAATGGAATAAAGTTACATGTTTACGAATTGTTAAGCCTGCCAGTCGTTCTTTCATTCGTTGTGTAATTCATTTCTTTGCCACATCTTCCTAAAAAATTAATGCCATGAAACAAATGATGTTCGCCCTTGCCGCTTCTCTTCTATCGCTTACTGCGTTTGCACAGGAACGTAATCCTTATCCCCGCACGATCACCGTTTCCGGAAGCGCCGAGATGGAAGTGACCCCTGATGAAATTTATGTACAGGTTTACCTGAAAGAATACGAAAAAAAGGGCGGTGGAAAAATAGGCATTGATAAAATTCGCCAGGATTTTTTAACGGCGGTGCGTACACTGGGTTTGCCGGATACCGCAGTGACCGTGTCGCGGTACGATGCCAACAACTACAATCCCTGGTGGCGGAAAAAGAACAAGAAAGAAGAGCTATATGCCTCCATCACCTACCAGGTAACGCTTCGCAACACGGCCCAGATTGACCGGTTGGTGGACCTGCTGGACGACAACGCCACGCAAAACTTTTATATTTCCCGCACATCGCACAGCAAGCTCGAAGAGTTCCGGCGCAACCTGAAAATACAGGCCGTAAAAGCGGCGAAAGAAAAGGCACAGTACCTCGCCGGCGCTGTTGACGAAAAGGTGGGTGTGGCCGTTACCATCAACGAACCGGGCGAATACTACCAGCCGTATTATGGCGATATGGCTGCATCGAACATGCGGATGAAGGCTGAAGTAGCGCAGAGTGCTGCACCGGAACAACCGCAGGCGGACTTTAAGAAGATGAAGATGCGCTATGAAGTAACGGTCGTGTTTGAGCTGAAGTAAGCCCTCTGTCCCCCTGAAAAGGATACTTAGGTCTGTCACGCTGATTTTTTGCAGCAAACATCACAGCTTTTGTAGGGACACGCCAAGGCGTGTCCTTTTTTTATCTAAAACGCAACGATAAAGCCCTTAGCGTTTTTTTGCGAAGCATAAAAAAAATCCCGCCTTTTGACGGGATTTTGTATATCAAATTGAAGTTGAAGACTTATGCACCAGCTTCGGGAGTTGGCTCAGCACCGGCATTACCTGGATTGGCGTTGCCAGCGTTGGTATTGCCACTCTTTTCCTGTTGCTGCAGTTTCTCTTTGATCTGCGCCAGGGCACCAAGATCACCAAGTGTTGGCTTCTCCACTTTCTGCTGAATGTTCTTCACTGCCTTACGGGCCTGCTCATTCTGGGCACGGGCTTCTTTGCGGGCGGCGTCCTGCTCGTCGCGGGCTGCCTGCTCCCAAATACGGGCATGCGAAACAACAATACGCTTTTCATTGCGATCGAACTCGATCACCATGAACTCGGCTGTTTCGTCGGCACCTACGCTCTTGCCGTCTTCTTTTCCAAGATGGCGGTTGGGCGCAAAGCCTTCGAGACCGTAAGGCAACTGAACGATGGCGCCTTTGTCGTCCTTACGGATAACCGTGCCCTCGTGAGAAGAACCTACCGCGAACGTGTCCTGCAGCGTGTTCCATGGATCTTCTTCCAATTGCTTATGTCCGAGTTGCAGCTTGCGGTTGTCTTTGTCAATACCAAGGATCACCACATCAATATTCTCTGCCACTTTGGTGAATTCGCTTGGGTGGTTATAGCGCCTCAGCCAGCTCAGGTCGGAGATGTGGATCATACCGCCAATGCCAGACGTCAGCTCAACAAATACACCGTATGGCGTGATGTTTTTCACTACACCGGTATGACGGCTTCCTTCGGGGAACTTCACTTCAATATCGCTCCACGGATCTTGCGAAAGCTGCTTGATGGAAAGGCTCATTTTGCGGGAGTCTTTGTCAAGCGTCACCACTTTAGCCGTGTGCTCATCGCTCAGCTTAAAGAATTCTTTGGCATTGATCGGTGTGTTGGCCCAGGTGATTTCCGATACGTGAACCAGACCTTCTACGCCCGGCAAAATTTCCAGGAACGCACCATAGTCTTCAATGTTCACTACGCGGCCGGTAACAACCTCACCTTCTTTGATAGTCTCAGGCAGCACATCCCATGGATGGGGTGTCAGTTGCTTTAAACCAAGAGAAATGCGGCGCTTTTCGTCGTCGAAATCCAGCACCACAACGTTTACTTTCTGGTCCAGCTTCAGCACCTCCGACGGGTGGTTGATGCGGCCCCATGAAATATCGGTGATGTAGAGCAAACCATCGAGGCCGCCAAGGTCCATGAACGCACCGAAGTCGGTGATGTTCTTCACCGTGCCTTCCAGTACCTGGCCTTTTTCGAGCTGGCCAATGATCTGTGCACGTTGTGCTTCAATATCGCTTTCGATCAGTGCTTTGTGCGATACAACGGCATTCTTGATGGCTTCGTTGATCTTCACCACTTTGAACTCCATTGTTTTGCCAACGAACTGGTCGTAGTCGGTAACAGGCTTCACGTCAATTTGCGAACCCGGCAGGAAGGTTTCCATGCCAAACACGTCCACAATCAGGCCGCCTTTTGTTTTAGAGGTAACGGTACCGGTAACCACTTCGCCGGTTTTGTGAACTTCCACAATACGCTCCCAGGCACGGGTAATGCGGGCTTGCTTGCGGCTGAGGTGAAGGTTACCATCGCGGTCTTCTTTTTCCACCACCATCACTTCCACGTCGTCGCCTACTTTCAGGCCCTGCAAATCGCGGAATTCGTTCAGCGGAACCAGACCGTCGGATTTGAAACCGATGTTCAATACAACATCTGTTTTGGTGATACCAACAACAGTACCGGTGATCATTTCGCCGTCGTTGAGCTGCACAAAGGTGTTTTCATAAACCTTGTCGTACTTCGCTTTTTCTTCGCGGCTGTAAGACGCCACATTACGCTTGTCAACGCTCCAGTCGAAGTCGTCGTGAGCGGCTACGGTTTCCTGCACCGGCTCTTCCACTTTTACGTTCGAAACCGGCTGTGCGGGTTCTTCTACAGCGGTTTCCGTTTGGGCAACAGGCTGTTCTGTTGTTTCTTCTGCGGCAGGGGCATTTGATGTCGCTGCAGACGTTGACGGGGCTGCGTTTTCAGCCGCCGGCGTCGTCTCCTGACCTTCAGCGTTTGGGTTATTAATTTGATTTTCTTCCATAAAAATCC
>CBDUBQ010000089.1:0-9771 GCA_965365435.1 uncultured Flavisolibacter sp. | reverse complement strand
CAGGATAATGAGTTGGGACTGGACCGCAAAACGCCTGCACAGCTGCGGCAAAAGACGTTTGAAGATTCGTTGATGAAACGGTACAGCGTGGCAACACTGGCCGCACTTCCATTGAACATCCGCGGACTTAACCTGCAGCGCGGTGAAGAATATGGCTACCGCATTTTCGACAAAAATTATGGATCACTGGAAGCTACCTACAACAGGCAGGATGGTGTGATAGACTGGTTGAATTTTTTATCGCCGGCACAAAGCATGCGGCACATCAGTGCCGGCATGAGTGGTACCGCCATGGCCAAGCAAGCACATTTTTCGGCGCAGGCCGAGGCCCATCGCCGGCTGATTGCAAAAACCATGAACACCGACATTGCCCAGAACAGCGGTACAGCTGAAAACTATCAAAATGACGAAGCGCTCTGGAAAAAAATTCCGCCGTTTCAATACCGGGAGGCATCGTTGACGGAGGCCTTGCGGCCACAAGCCGTGTCTATGTTTTCGCTGCTGCTTTGGTGCGGCCTTCTACTGGCTGCCTTAGGCCGTACGGCCAACCGGCTGCATACTGCCTAAACTACCTGATTCACCCACAAAAAAAGCAAGTATGTTTTTCTTTCTTCTGAAATATGAATGGCTGCTGCTGAAGGCGAACCGCCTGCTGCTGTTGCTGGCCTGCATTACGGGGTTGGTAGTAGTGTTAGCGCTTTTCGAAGGCTACCAACGGGTATCGGCCCAGCGCCAAACTCTGACCGCGGCCAGCCAACAGGAAAGCGCCGATTATGCCCGCTACCGGGCACAGATTGCCGCTGCCAAACCCGGCCAGCATTTCGATGGCGGCCATTTTGGCGACCCTACCAATCCGTTTTATTTCGGTAGCCGGATGGGGGCCCGATACGCCGTGTTGCCGCCTGCCGGGCTGGCTATTCTCTCCTCGGGGCAAAGCGATCTTTATCCGTATTACTACAAAGTGACACTGTCGAAAAAACAGGCGCTGTACCACAACGAAGACCCCGAGAATCCGCAGTCGCTGGCCGGTGGCCGTTTCGACTTGTCATTTGTGATTATTTTTCTTTTGCCGCTGCTTATTATCGGTTTTACTTACAACGTGTATGCATCGGAGAAAGAAGCCGGCACGCTTACCTTACTGATGGCGCAAAACATCCCGGTGAAAAGGCTGGTGGCCTGCCGCTTTGTTATCCGGTACCTTTTTTTCAGCCTTTATTTCTCGGTGTTGCTCATGGGCGGCCTGGCTTTATTCGGCGTGGCGCCTTCGGCCCTCGTGCCCGGCTCTGCCCCCGTGTTTACAGTGACGCTACTGTATGCGGCCTTTTGGTTTTCCCTCTCGTATTGGGTTAACAGCCTGCAACGTTCTTCCGGCTTTACGGCTACAGCCCTAACCGGGGCCTGGCTCCTGGCTGTGTTTGTGCTGCCATCCCTACTCACCACGGTAGCCGATGCTGCGCACCCCATGCCCTCGCGTTTGCGCCTCATCACCGAGAGCCGCCATATCAGCGACAGTATAGCAAAAGCGGGCAATGCGCTCAACCGGTTTTTGGAAGAACACCCGGAATTTAAGCCAGCTACCGGCGAACCGGCAGACCGCAACGCCGTGAGTTTGCGGGTGCGACTGGAGACTGAACTGGCCATGGAAAAAGAAAAAGCAGCTTTCACGGCAGTAGTCGAAAAGCGGAGAGGCTTGTTGAACCGGTACCGTTTTTTGTCGCCTGCTTTGTTTGTTCAACAGGATCTGAACCGGGCGGCCGGCACTAACGATGAACGGTATCTGGCATTTGAAAAAGAGGTGGGCGTTTTTCAGCAAACCTTCCGCCGTTTTTTTGAACCACTCGTGTACCGGCAGCAACGTTTTACGGTAGCTAACCTGGCCGCGGTGCCAGGGTTTACGCCGGCACCCGATAACCGTCCGCTGTACGACGGCGTTACCCTTCAGGATATCGCTGTCCTGTCTGCGCTGACGGTTTTTTTCCTCCTGCTGGCGCATCGCAACTGGCGCCACAGCCGTAAAGCAGGCAACAGTGCGGCGACTATAAAATGGCTGGCGCCTGAGCGGCACATCAACAAGCCGGAGCAAATTGAACTATTGAAATAGGGCGGCAAACAAAAGGCCTTCCGAAACCATCGGCAGCATAGCGAGACCTTCTTGTAAACGAAGTGGAGTAAAAAGTGAGGCCCTTCTAAAGCGAAGGGCCTCGTTGCATTCAATAAGGACGAATCAGGACTGTCAATGCTGGCAGTCTAACTCGGAATAGGTTCCTGTTGAAGGATGATACATAGAACGTTTTGATCTTCCTTCGTTTAACGGCAAATGGTAAAGATTCGTTAAGCCAAATGCAGTACAAAAATCAGGAAAGAAGCAGTTCGCATTCGCGATAAAGTTTCGCCGGGTCAATGGCTGCCGTGCCCACTTCCTCGCATACAAGGCCGCCGGCAATATTCGCCAGTTCGGCCATGAGGTGCACATTTTTGCGTGCCGCGTAGGCGAGGGCAGCAACGGCAATGACGGTGTCGCCGGCTCCCGACACATCGGCAATGTTTCGCACATGCGATGGGATGATGGCGGCTTCGGCCTGCTGTTGATAAAACACACCTTTTTCGGACAGGGTGATAAAAGAAATACCGTGGTGTAAAACGGCCGCTAGCTGGGTGTGAATTTGCTGCAGATCGGGCAGCAGGGCCTGCACCTGAATCAGGTTGAGCGCCTCCTTCACTTCTTTTAAATTGGGCTTAAAAATGTCCACATCGCGGTAAGCAAAAAAGTTCTTCCGCTTTGGGTCCACAGCAGTGAGCACACCGGCTTTGCGGCAAATGGAAACCACGGCTTCAATCACCGTTTTTGTAAGCACGCCTTTGTTGTAATCTTCCAGAATAACAATCTGTGGCTTTTCTTCGGCCACAAATTTTCCGAACGATTGAATCAGTTTTTGCTCGTCGCTTTCCGCCAGGTCGGCTGTGATTTCGGCATCCAGCCGCATCATGTGCTGGTTGCGGCTGATGATGCGGGTTTTATTGGTGGTGACGCGGCTTTTGCTGGCGAAACAATAGGTGGTATTGATGTTTTTTTCGGCATATAGTTCCATCAGATAACCGCTTTCGGTATCGTGGCCGGTTACCGAAATAATAAAAGCCTGTGCACCCATTGACTGCAGGTTGAGCGCCACGTTGCCGGCGCCGCCAAGGCGTTGCTCCCGCCGGTGAAGCGAAACTACCGGCACAGGCGCCTCCGGCGAAATCCGCTCCACTTCGCCCCAGATGTAGGTGTCCAGCATCACATCGCCAATGACACCCACCTTCATGGTGGAAAAATCGCGGAAGAGTTGGCCAAGGTTCTCCATAATTGCCCTACGCTTTTTTGCGGGCCAAAGCAATGAAATAAATCGGAATTCCGAGTAAAACAATGGCGAGACCGTACAGCGAATATTTTGGAGAAGCGTACACAAGGCCGGTACAAAAAGCAACGGCCAGGATGATATACACAATGGGCAAAACCGGATAACCAAATGCCCGGTAAGGCCGCTCTGCATCGGGCCTGTTTTTGCGGAGAACGAAGATGCCGATCAGCGTGAGCACATAAAAAATGACCACCACAAACGAGATCATGGTCAGCAGGTCGCCGTAGGTGCCGCTAAGGCATAAAAGTGAGGCCCAGGCTGCCTGTATCCACAAGGCATAGGCCGGGACGGCATGCTTATTCAGGGTGCCGGTTTTGCGAAAGAACAGGCCGTCTTTTGCCATGGTGTAATACACCCTTGCACCAGCCAGGATAAGACCGTTGTTGCAGCCAAAAGTAGAAACCATAATCAGCACAGCAATAACATAAGGCCCCGTGCTTGTTCCCAAAAACCGTTCGGCCGCTACCACCGCCACCCGATCATTGTTGGCAAAGGCAATGGCATCAAGCGGCATAACATGGAGGTACATCAGGTTGGCACAGATGTAAATGATGGTGACGATGAGCGTGCCCAGAAACAGGGCTAACCCGATATTGCGTTGCGGCCGCTTGATCTCTCCGGCAATAAACGTGACGTTATTCCAGGAGTCGGAACTGAAGATGGACCCAACCATAGCAGCAGCCATGGCGCCTAAAAGCGTAGCCCCGCCGATATCCTGCCAGGCAGTGAGACCTTCGGCGCCGCCGGTTGATTTTTTTGCGGTAAAACCAGTTGCCCAGTTGTCGGCCCAAAAACTTTCTTTGGCAAGAAAAAAGCCGAGAATGATGAGGCCAAATAAAGCCAGCAGCTTGGCTGTGGTAAACGTAGTTTGAATGATCTTGCCGCCCTTTACGCCTTTCGTATTGCTATAGGTTAGTACAATGATGGAAACAATGGCAAGAAGCTGCGCCGCACTGATGGCAAAGGAATACTGTGGCACACCCGCGGCATCTACACCGTTTTGAATGCCCCAGATAACATTCTTTTCGCCTACAGCCGGAATAAGGTAAGATGTAAACCGGCTAAAGGCCACGGCAACCGCCGCAATGGTGGCCGTTTGAATAACGGCGAAAAAGCTCCAACCGTACAAAAAACCAACGAGTTTATTGTACGCTTCCCGCAGGTAAACGTATTGCCCGCCGGCCTTTGGAAACATGGCGCTCAACTCACCGTAGCTCATGGCCGCGGTGATGGTCATAAAGCCAGTAATGACCCAAACCGCAATCAACCATCCGGCACTCCCCACGTTACGGGTAATATCGGCGCTGACGATGAAAATTCCCGAACCGATCATAGAACCCGCCACAATCATGATGGCATCCGTGAGGCCAAGAGAACGTTTAAACGCTTTATCTTCTTCAACAGATTCAACCGGTGTGAGAACTTCTTCGTGCATGCCGTTATTTTTTTGGAAGATACGGGAGAGATATGAAACGTCAAACGTGAAAAGGAAAAGAACTAACGCTGTCATCATCGGCCTTGCCTTTCCGGCCAACGATACCTGTTGTTGAAAAACAAAACAGGAGAAACCGTTTGGCTTCTCCTGTTTTAAAAGGCATCGTAGTTCTTTATGTCAGCTATTTCTTCTTGTATTTTCCATTAAGCCCGCTGATGATGTCGGACGTGATGTTCAAGCCGCTGTCGCGGTAGAAGATAAAACCAGGCTCATAGGCGAGGATGTAAGCAAATCCTTTGTCTTTGTTGTATTCTTTCAGGTAGTCTTCCACTTTTGCTTTTACGTCCTGCATTTTACGCATGTACAAGTCCTGGTACCGGCCCTCCATGTCCTGCTTAGTTGTGCGGATCTTATCCTGCAATTGAAGAATGTCGCGGTTGGCTTTTTCACTTTCCACCTGCGACATGCTTTGCGACTGTCCCTGGTAATGCGTAATGCGATCGTTGTAGGACTTTTGCAGACGGGCCAGCTCGGAGTTGATCCGTTCCTCTTCTTTGCTCAATTCGGCCTTTACCTCTTTGATCAGGGCAAAAGAATTGTTGATGCTGTCCATGTCGAAATAAGCGATGCGGCAATCGCCGTGCGATGCTTCACCCTTTTGGGCCGTGGAGGCCACCCTGGTACCACCGGTGTTTTTCTTACCTGAAAAATGCAGGTAAAAAAGTACACCAACCGCCACCAGCAAAACCAGATTGAGTATCAGTGAAGCATTCTTCATCCAGCGAAAAATTTAGCAGACGAAAATAGCGTTCTCGCCGCATTGAGAAGTGTTAAAAGAGTAGCGGGTAGTCAACAGCAAGCAGCGGTAGCGGCTAACGCACCATCAACGATTTTTCGTTTCGTAAGAATAAAAAAAGGAGCAAGACTGCTCTTGCTCCTCAACTACTTGCTAATCGCTATTTACAGCTAGCCATTCTCATTATTCTTCGTCGTCGAAAGACATGGCCTCGCGGGCAGTTTGCAGCAGTTCATACTCTTCCTTGCTGCCAACAATCATGTTTTCGAACTCCCGCAGACCGGTACCGGCCGGAATCAGGTGACCAGTGATCACATTCTCCTTCAGGCCCAGCATTTCGTCTGTTTTGCCCTGAATGGCGGCACTCGACAATACTTTGGTCGTTTCCTGGAACGAAGCCGCGGAGATCCAGCTTTGCACACCCAGCGATGCTTTGGTGATACCCAGCAACGTCGGCTGCGACGTGGCGGGTTTTGCATCGCGGTACTCTACCAATTGCTTGTCGTTCCGACGCAGAATCGAGTTTTCTTCACGCAGCTCACGCAGCGTTACAATCTGGCCGGCCCGCATGCGGGTGCTCTCGCCAGGCTCGGTTACCACCTTTTTATCGAAGATGTGGTCGTTCTCGTCAATAAACTCAAACTTGTCCACCAGGTCTTCCTCCAGGAACTTTGTGTCGCCCGGATCCACGATCGAAACCTTGCGCATCATTTGGCGAACAATCACCTCGATGTGCTTGTCATTGATCTTCACACCCTGCAGGCGATACACTTCCTGGATCTCGTTTACCACGTACTGTTGTACGGCGAACGGTCCCTGGATTTGCAGAATATCGCCGGGAGCGATCTGGCCATCGGAAAGCGGTGAACCAGCTTTCACAAAGTCGCCATCCTGCGCCAGAATTTGTCTTGTCAGCGGCACCAGGTATTTGCGGGTAACACCATCTTTTGCTTCCACAATAATCTCACGGTTGCCACGCTTTACAGCGCCCATGGTCACCACACCATCAATTTCAGAAACAATGGCGGGATTCGACGGGTTGCGGGCTTCAAAGAGCTCCGTTACCCGCGGCAGACCACCGGTGATGTCACGCAGTTTGCCCAACACACGCGGAATCTTCACCAGCACCTGCCCGGCTTTCACCGTATCGCCATCTTCGATGATGATATGGCTCCCGGTAGGCATGTTGTAGCTCTTCCGCTCTTTGCCTTCTACAATAATGGATGGAATCTTGGTTTTATCTCTTGTTTCAATCACCACTTTCTCGCGGTGGCCGGTTTGTTCGTCGGCTTCTTCGCGGAAGGTGATGCCTTCCAGCACGTTTTCAAACTTCAGCGTTCCGTCCACTTCGGCCATGATAACGTTGTTGAACGGATCCCAGGTACAGATCACATCGCCTTTCTTTACCTGCTGGCCATCTTTCACCTGCAAGGTGGCGCCATACGGAATGTTTACAACATTCAGCAACCGATCGTTCTTTACGTCCATGTTGCGGATTTCGCCGGTACGACCAATAACTACCTGCACCTTATCACCTTCGTTGTTGGTAGTGATTACAGTACGAAGCCCGTCAAACTGCAGGGTACCGTCGAACTTCGCCGTAAGCGTAGATTCTACGGCAGCCGAACCAGCCACACCACCTACGTGGAAGGTACGCAGGGTCAACTGTGTACCCGGTTCGCCAATAGACTGGGCAGCGATGATGCCAACGGCATCACCCTTCTGCGCCATGTAACCAGTGGCCAGGTTTTTACCATAGCATTTCACACAAGTGCCACGCTTGCTTTCGCAGGTCAGCACGGAGCGGATTTCCACGGTTTCAATGCCGGCATCTTCAATGCGCCTGGCAACGGCTTCGGTGATTTCTTCGCCGGCGCCAATGAGCAGTTCATCGGTCAGCGTATCGAAAACGTTGTGCAGCGAGGTACGACCTTCAATACGGTCGGCCAGCGGCTCAATGATGTCTTCGTTATCCTTTAAGGCCGAAGTGGCGATACCACGCAGGGTGCCGCAATCTTCTTCAGTGATGACCACGTCCTGTGCCACATCCACCAAACGACGGGTGAGGTAACCGGCATCCGCTGTTTTTAGGGCGGTATCGGCCAAACCTTTACGGGCACCGTGGGTGGAGATGAAATAATCCAATACGTTCAATCCGCCTTTGAAGTTGGAAAGAATCGGGTTTTCAATGATCTCGGAACCGGTAGAACCTGATTTCCGCGGCTTGGCCATCAGTCCCCTGATACCAGCCAACTGTTTGATCTGTTGTTTAGAACCACGGGCACCGGAATCCAGCATCATAAAAACGGAGTTGAAGCCTTGTTTATCAGTGGCGAGGTCACGAATCAGGGTTTCGGTGATACGGGTATCCACACGCGACCAAATGTCAACGATCTGGTTGTAACGTTCGTTGTTGGTGATGAGACCCATGTTGTAGTTTTCCCATACCTCGTCCACCTCACCTTTGGCGTTGTCCACCAGCTCCTGCTTGATCTCAGGAATAATCAGGTCGTTGATAGAGAACGACAGGCCACCTTTGAAGGCCATGCGGAAACCAAGCTGCTTGATATCATCAAGGAACTTCGCGGTTTTCGGGATATTGGTGATTGAGATGATGTCACCAATGATTTCCCGCAGATTCTTTTTTGTGAGCAGGGCATTTACAAAACCTACTTCCTGTGGCACAAACTGGTTGAAGATGACCCGGCCAACCGTTGTTTCCAACAATTTGTTGGTTAATGTGCCGTCATCGTTGCGAACGTTTGTTTTCACTTTGATGTGCGCATGCAGATCAATGCGGTTTTCATTGTAGGCAATGATGACTTCTTCGGTGCTGTAAAAGGCTTTTCCTTCGCCACGAACTTTCAGTGCTTCGGTTGACTTGCGCCCTTTTGAAATGTAGTACAGACCCAGTACCATGTCCTGCGAAGGCAGGGTGATAGGCGTACCGTTCTGCGGGTTCAGGATGTTGTGCGAAGCCAGCATGAGCAATTGCGCCTCCAGGATAGCCGCACTGCTCAGGGGCACGTGCACGGCCATTTGGTCACCGTCGAAGTCGGCGTTAAACGCCGAGGTAACGAGCGGGTGCAATTGAATGGCTTTACCTTCTACCAGTTTCGGCTGGAAGGCCTGGATAGACAAACGGTGCAGCGTTGGGGCACGGTTCAGCATCACCGGGTGGCCTTTCAGAATATTTTCCAGGATATCCCAAACAACAGCCTCTTTCTTATCAACCAGTTTACGGGCCGACTTTACTGTTTTGACAATACCTCTTTCAATGAGTTTACGGATGATAAATGGCTTGAACAATTCAGCCGCCATGTCTTTCGGCAGGCCGCACTCGTACAGCTTCAGTTCAGGACCTACCACGATCACCGAACGACCAGAGTAGTCAACACGCTTACCCAACAGGTTCTGGCGGAAACGACCTTGTTTACCTTTCAGAACATCCGAAAGAGATTTCAGCGCACGGCCACCCTCCGCTTTCACGGCGTTGGATTTACGGCTGTTATCAAACAACGAGTCAACCGCTTCCTGCAGCATACGCTTTTCGTTCCGCAGGATCACCTCCGGCGCTTTGATCTCCAGCAAACGCTTCAGGCGGTTGTTGCGGATGATCACCCGGCGATAAAGGTCATTCAGGTCACTCGACGCAAAACGGCCGCCATCCAACGGCACCAACGGACGCAGCTCCGGCGGAATCACCGGGATGTATTGCATCACCATCCATTGCGGCTGGTTAGAGATACGCGTTTGCGCATCGCGGAACGACTCAACCACCGACAGACGCTTGAGGGCGTCGGCCTTGCGTTGCTGAGAAGTTTCGGTAGCGGCGGCATTACGCAGATCAAACGACAACGTGTCGAGGTCAATACGGGCCAGCAGGTCATGCACGGCCTCGGCACCCATCTTGGCGATGAACTTGTTGGGATCTTCGTCAGGCAGGTATTGGTTGTCTTTCGGCAACGCATCCAAAATGTCCAGGTATTCTTCTTCGGTCAGCAGGTCGCCGTAGTTCTGGCCTTTGTCGGCACGAAGGCCGGGCTGAATGACCACAAAACGCTCGTAATACACGATAGACTCCAATTTCTTAGAGCTCATGCCGAGCAGGTAACCAATTTTGTTGGGCAGGGATTTAA
>CBDUBQ010000088.1:0-9829 GCA_965365435.1 uncultured Flavisolibacter sp. | reverse complement strand
TAAACCGTAAACCGTAAACCGTAAACCGTAAACCGTAAACCGTAAACCGTAAACCATCAAACTGGCAGCAGCACCGAAAATTTCGCTCCTTCACCCGGCTGACTTTCGGCCCAGATATAACCGTTATGATTTTCGACCACTTTTTTTACAATTGACAATCCCACGCCGGTGCCTTTGTACTCGGCGTTTCCGTGCAGGCGGGTAAACACATGAAAGATCCGTTCAGCATCTTCCTGCTCGAAACCGATACCGTTGTCCTTCACTTCTAACAGGTAAAATTCTTTCTGTGCCTCTTCCTGCCGCAGCGGCAGTGTCGTGTCTTTTCCCAAAACGGTTTTCGAATGGATCTGCACGACTGGTGTAACGCCCGGCTTACTGTATTTAAGCGCATTGCCAATAAGATTCTGGAAAAGCTGCTGCATCTGGCGGCGATGGCCGGTAATGACCGGCATTGGCCCTACCACTATCCTGGCGCCTTTTTCTTCTATTTCCACCTCCAGGTCTTCCAGCACGTTTTTTATTTTGGCCTGGAGGTTTACCTGCTCCTGGCTGGCCACGCCTTTGCTGATAGTGGAATACATCAGCAGGTCTTCGATCAATGTATTCATGCGCTGCGCCGCATTTTCCACCCGGCTAAAAAGGTGGCGCTGACTTTCGGTCAGTTGTGCATCCAGCTCGCCTTTCAGCCGGTCGCAGAACAAATGAATCTTCCGGATCGGCTCTTTCATATCGTGCGAGGCAGCGTACGCAAATTCTTCCAGGTTGGCATTGGTGCGCTGCAGTTCGCTGTTCAGATTTTGCAGCTCCAGCGTTCGCTCCGCCACCCGGTTTTGCAGTTCGGCTTCCGATTCTATCAGCCGCTGTTGGTAAAGCACCTGCGGTGTCACGTCCTGTATCATGCCCACCAACAGGTAGGGTTTGCCCTCGTCGGTAAAATAGGTGCGCCCCGAAGAATGCAGGTACCGCAAGCTCCCCTCCTCCGGATCTACCACGCGATAGGTAATGTCGTGCTGGCCCTCGCTTTCGTTGCGGAAGGTGCGTTCAAACGCGGCTTTTACCTTGGCATAATCGTCGGGGTGCACCCGCGACACCAAATCTGTAATGGACAAACCCTGCTGGTGCAGGCCAAACCAGGCCATGATCTGCTGCGAATAGGTACCTTTTCCGCTGGCCAGATCAATGCGAAAAGTCCCAAGATCGGCCACCGCTATGGCGAGCTGCAATTCTTCGCTGCTTTCCTCCACCTGGCGGCGGGCCGTTACCTGTTCGGTCACATCAATGGCCACTGCCATAACACCGGTGACGGTGCCATTTATCTCCTTAATGGGCTCGTACACGAAATTGATGTACCGGTTCATCACCTCGCCATTGCGTTTGAGCTGCAGCGGATATTCATTGGCGTTCACCCGCTCGCCGGTTGCGTACACATGTTGCAGCAATTGTTCAAACCCCTGGTTGCGGGTTTCGGGCAAGCCCTCAAACACCGGCCGGTGCAACAGGTCAGCCGCCGGCTTTCGCAGAATTTCCACCATGCTGTTATTGACAATCTCCATCACATAGTTAGTGCCACTCACCATGCAGATGGCAACCGGCGCCTGCTCTACCAGGCTGCGGAATTTCTGTTCGCTTTCTTCAATTTTTTTGCGCGCCAGTACCTGTGCGGTTACGTCAATGGCCACGGCAATGACGGCCGATACATGGCCATCGCCTTCGCGGAAAGGATGATAAACAAAGTTGATAAAAACCGTTTCGTTCTGGCGGTTTCGCGGTAGCACCACGGGGTGCTCATTGGCCATTTGCGCCTCACCGGTAGTCATGACAGTGTGCAGCAACTCTTCCAATCCCTGATTGCGGGCTTCGGGCAGGCCATCGAAAATCGGCCGGTGCAGCAGTTCTTCGGCCCCGCGGCCCCACAGTTCGTACATGCGCTGGTTGGCAATTTCCACCACCTGTTGCGGCCCGCGTAAGATGCAAATGGCCACCGGCGATTGAAGGATGGTGGCCCGCAGAATCCGTTCACTTTCGGCTATACGGCGGGCTGCCAACACTTTTTCTGTTGTTTCAATACAGGCACAAAACAAACCCACCACTGTGCCGTTTTCGCTCCAGATAGGGCTGTATGAAAAGGTGAAATACGTTTCTTCAAAATAACCCCGCCGGTTCATCAACAACTTCTGGTCTTCCGACCAGGTGGACTGTCCGTTAAATACCGATTCAACAAGCGGATCCAGGTCGTCCCAGATCTCGGCCCACCCTTCGCGGCCCGATTTGCCTAAAAGCGATGGATGCTTTTCTCCGGCTATCGGGCAATAAGCGTCGTTGTAGATAGTGATGAGGCCGCTGCCCCACCACACAAACATGGGAAACTGTGAATTGAGCAAAATGCTGACAGCGGTTTGCAGGCTCTGGGGCCATTTTTCGGGCGGACCAATTGGCGACTTCCGCCAATCTTTCGACCGGATCATTTCTCCCATCAAACCACCGCCGGTTAGGAAGGGCAATGGCTTTATTTCATTGGTGATCATGTAGTTCTTAGGGGTCAATTGTTACCATTCAAAAATATCGGTTTCGCGTTTTTCCAGCCGCTCCTGCCAGGCAAATAAGGCGATACATCACAATGGTTTATCTCTTCCTGTTGCGGCATCGGCCGGCCGGCATAGCGGTGGCGGTGAAAGAGGCTGCAACAAAAGTGCCGTTCACCTGCCGATAGTGGCGGCCGGTGATTGGATTTTGCCAAAAGCAAAAAGGGAGGCGCCTCCGGCGCCTCCCTTTTTGCAGCAAAGCTATACGGCCCTAAGGCGCCGCTTTCAACAGCCGCAAAACAGATTTGTGTCTGCCCTGTTCCACCTCCAGCAGGTAAAGCCCGGGCCGGAACAACTGGCCAATTTGCAGGCTGCTGTTGGCCGCAAGGCCGCTTCTGCTTTCTACCAGCCGGCCCGAAGCATCGAGTATCCGCAGGGTTACCGGCAGCGCACTGCCGCTTTTCAAAACAATGGTAAAATGGCTGCCCGATGGATTGGGAAGCGCCGATAGCTGCAGCAAACCGCTTTCTTGCGCCATCAACGGCTGTTCGTCCAGCAGCCTGGCGCCCGCCTTTGTTGAACTTGGAGCCAACAAGGGTACGCTTACCTGCAGCTCACGGGTGGTGCGGTTGCCCCTGCCGTCAGTCACCTGAATAGTGATGGTATAAACCCTCCCCTCTCTGAACGGACTTCGTTCTGCCCGCAACCGCAGGGTATGAGTGATTTTGTTGCCATTATACTGAATGTCGTCTTTATCGCCGGTATCCCAATCAGGCGACCGGTCGCCAAGAAAAGCCCAGCTCACCGGCTCATTGCTCCGCACCGAAAGCTCAGGGCTCACCGTGCCGCCGCAATTTTCGGAAACAGTATAGCTCACCGTTACTCGTTTCATTCGCTGGTCGGCTGGCCACAGTACCGTTGCCGACACCGCAGCGTTGCCGATAACAGGCCCCGCAACGTCTCTCACCGTTACGGTGGCTGTAGCACTTTGGCTGTTCCCCGCCTGGTCTCTGGCTGTCACCGTCACGGTGTTTACTCCCAGGTTGGTACAGGTAAATACAGATTTGCTCAGGCTGAGCTGAAGCGGTCCGCAGAAGCCCGAGCTGCCATTGTCAATCTGTTGCGGCGTGATGGTCACGCTGCCACTGGCATTCAGGTCGGCCGTAATGTTGCGGGTACGCACCACCGGCGACGGGTTTACGGTGACCACAACATTATTCAGAGGGCTTGTGCAGCCGTTATTGTTTAACTGGTAAGTATAGGGAACGTTCACAGGTGCAGCGGTTGTATTTACCAGGACCTCGCTCACCGGACCGCTGCCTGTGTTAGCCGCGTTGGAAATACCGCTGACGGTTGCCCGGCTCCAGGTAAACGTGGTGCCGGCTGGTGTGGCGGTTGGCGTATAGGCAAAACTGCTGTTGTTGCACACGGCCGGGGGTGAGAGGGTGCTGGTCAGCACCGGCACCTGGGAGATAGTGATGTTGGCACCGTTTGCCGTGCCGGTAACAGCGGGGCTGCTGGCCACCACCCTTATCCGGTAACCTGTGGCGCCGGCCGTGCCAGCGGGAATCGCGGCTTTGATGATTCCCGGACCCGTGGCGGTTAAGGAACCGATGACGACAGGGTTGGCAAATGAGCCATTGGCATCGGATAACTGTGCCCTGAAAATATTGCCGGCACCAAAGGCATTGCTGACGCTGTAAGGCACGTCCACCGCTTGCCCGCTGCACAGCTTTGCAACAATAGCGCCGGTGGTAATGGTGCTGACCTGGCATACACCAGTGGGGTCGGTGACGGTAATGATGGCCGTAGCAGTGCTCACGTTCCCGGCCGCATCTGCCACACGAAGCGTCACGCTGTTATTGCCAATGTTGGCGCAGCCAAACTGTGTTTTGTCCAGGCTGTATTGAAGGCTGCCGCAAAAGCCGGTTGAGCCGTTATCCACCTGCTGCGGTGTGATGGTGACCGTGCCGCCGGTGCCCAGGTTGACACTGATGTTTTTACTGCGGGCCACCGGCGACGGGTTTACCGTCACCGTCACCGGGTAGGCGTTTCCGGTGCAACCGTTATTGCTCAATTGATAGAGATAGCTGACCGATATAGGCCCGGCACTGGTGTTCTGTAGCGTTTCACTGATGTTGCCAGTGCCCGAGGCAGCTCCGTTAGTGAGGCCGGCCACCGCCGCCCGGCTCCAGGCAAAGGTTGTTCCCGCAGGCGTGGCCGTTGGCGTGTAAGCAAGCAGGCTATTGTTGCAAATGGCCGGTGGCGTTGAGGTACTGGTAAGAACGGGCGTGGAATAGATGGCGATGTTGGCGCCGTTGTCGGTGCCGGTTGCCGCCGGGTTGTTGGCCACTATCCGTATCCGGTAGGCTGTACCCTGCGGCATAGAAGACGGCACGGTGGCGGTTATACTTCCGCTACCCGTACCGGCCAGGGAGCCAATGGAAACCGGGTTAGCAAAAGAGCCGCCGGCATCGGAAAGCTGCGCCGTAAACACATTGCCGCTGTTAAAACCATTGCTCACCGTAAACGGCACCTGCACGGTGCTGCCGGCACAAAGCTTTGCTGCCACGCTGCCTGTAGCTATGGTATTGGTCGTACAGGTTGCCGCAACAATCTGCGTTGGATCGGAAAGAACCGAGCATCCCGGCGCGGAGATGGCCACTGTATAAGATCCTGTGGAAGTGGCCGAATAAGCCGAGCCGCTTCCGGAGGAAAGGTTTGCTCCGTTCAGCTTCCACTGGTAGGTATAACCGCTCCCGGTATTGGCAGATAGCACTTGCGTGCCGCCGGGGCAAATAGCTATCGTACCCGCCGGTGTTATCGTTGCCAGCGGCCCATTGGCAAGGGGTAAACGGCGCACACCGGCACTGCTAAGTTTAACGGTTGCCGATACCGGTACCACCGAAGTGGTGTTATTAAATTCAATCCACACCTGGGTGATCAGTTGCCCGACCGTACCAGCCCCGATGGTCATAGGCGGTGTGCGGAGAATGTATTTTCCAACAGGTATGTTCAATGGCTTGTTCGACGTGGGAAACATCGAGCAACCATCGGATAAAAAATTCCAGTTGCCATCATACACAATCACTTTTAAATAGATGCCGCGGATGTTGGTCATGGCCGATGGGATCTCGATCTCCGAAATACCTTCCACCACATCGCCGGCCGCCAGCGAAATGGGCAAGGCCGCGTAGTTGTTGAACGTTACTCTTCGTGTGTTTGTGCCGTATGAGCCGGAAATGTTGATCACCTGCCGTTCCTTTCCATCGGCATCGGTTTCTTTGCTGCCACTAACGGTGGCGCCACCCGCAAAGCCGGCGTTTAATTCCCAATAGGCCGCTACGGCACCGGTGGCGGTATTCAGCTTGCCGGTGGTGCCAGTCAGCAACGGGTTGCTGTTGGCAGCCCGGCTCAGATCGGCGGCCAGTTGCGAACCTGGTGCGCAGGAAAAAACAAGGTTGTTGACAGCCTCCGCCACTTTCTTCCCCAACTTGTAGGCGCCCAGGGGTGAATTGTGCAGCCCATCCTCAAAATTCTCCGGTGCATTCAGCTCTGCTTCCGCGTCTATCACCACCACATCCGTTTGCGATTTGATCCAGTTGTTGATGCTGATGCGGTTTGCCTCTACAGCGGCATTATATGCATTTGGTGCAAACCGGGGCAGAAGGCAGATGGCAAGTACCTTCATGCCATTGGCAATGCCGGCATCGTAAATTTTACGAAGGTTGGCTTTTGTTGTTTCCGGACCGATGGCGTACAACGGATCATTGGTGCCGGCCAGCACCGCAATAAATTTGGCATTGAAACCGCTGATGGCGCCAAGGCGGTTCAACATCTGCGACGTTGTTTCGCCCCCAACGCCCAACACACCGCCTTTGGGTGTTTGCACCCCCGGCGCCAGCGCATTTACCCATGATACATACCCATAGTTTTGGTATTGCACCACGTTGCCGTTTGCTTTATACGCGAATTCGGTTTGGCTGTCGCCGAAAAAAATAATGCGGGAATGGGGTGGAAGTTTTTGGGCAGATAATACCACAGAAAAATGAAGCAGTAATAAGCCTGCGGCCGAGCGTAGAAATTTCCTCATAACGATGGTTTAAGTAGGTTTCAACAGGGTAACTGGATTCGTTTCTTTCCGGTGGAAAGCGATTTTTGAGCACAAAAAAATTGTGCCTGAGCCTGCCACCTCAGAACCAGTAAGTTTTGCTTTAATAGGGTAAACGGATACGCCAGGCCGTTTGCAGTGCACAGCCTAAAAACATGGTGCGGCGCTGCTGGCGCCATTCCTTTAATGTCTGTTGTAACGGGTGTCTTGTAAGGGAGGGATTGTGTCGTTAGCCGGGTGAAAATAAAACGCAATAGGATTACTGCCATCCGTCTGCCTCCTGTATTTCGGCCAGTTGTTTTATTGGCATGATGGATAGGCTGGCATTCCGGTTAGGAGGAAGTGGCTAAACACATCTTCTTCGCCGAAGCGGCAAGTGTGGTCCGGTCGTCGCAGCAGAAAGATGATGCAGTGCGTCAGGGAAATAGCACCGCTTGTCAAAAGAAAAAAGCCAGCCTGCCTATTCGGTTTTGTTTTGTATCGTCAACCGGTGAAGCCTTCTTCATCGTTTTTTTCTCACTCAAAAAATTTTTGTTATGAAACGGTTCTTTGTTTTACCAATTGCCTTGCTCTGCGTAGTGGCGTCCACCGCCTTTGCCCCGCTGCCCGGCGGCGATGTTTTCCAGATTTACCTCAACGGACAGCAGGTGCACCAGCAGTTTCTGCATGCCAGCAAAGGCAACCCAACTTTTCAGTTGCCGGCCCTCGACAACAACGACCGCCTTGCGGTTTTTTATTCGCATTGCGGCAAAACCGGCAGCGGCCGCACGCTGGTTTTTCGCAATGAAAAGAACGAAACGGTGAAAACGCTCCGTTTCCGGGATGCCGATGGCAATACATCGCGGATGGAGTTTGGCCGAAAGGACCTGCCTGCGGAAAGCCGGAGCCTGCAATTGTATTACGCTTCCAAAGAATTACCCAATGGCCACCTCATTGCCACCATCGGCACCAGCCCGCAGAAAACCACGGCAAAAACAGCCTCACTGTAAGGCGGCCTTTATTTTCGGCGCCAGCATTTCCGCCCATTTGCGGTATTCGGAGCCCGAAGGATGCAACCCGTCGCTGGCAATCAGCGCCGGGTTGGTTGCTCCTTCCCGGCTCGAAGGGGTAATATCGGTGTAGCTTATTCCAAATATTTCGGTAATCCGTTTGTTGATGCCGTTAAATAGGTCCACCTCGCGCCGCACCCTTTCTTTTTCGGCGTCGGTTACAAAAGGCGTTACACTGTAATCGGGAATGGAAAGAACAAAGACATGACTTTTATCGCCGCGGGCCAATTGAATGGCTTTTTCCAGCAGCACCGTAAAACGCTGCGCATAGCCGCCGGTATCCATACGCTGGTACTGATCGTTGACACCAATGAGTAACGACACCACATCGAAGGTGGGCGGAGGGTTTTCGGCGGCAATGGCGTTTTGTAAGTTGCGGGTGGTCCAGCCGGTTTGGGCAATGTAAACCGGGTCGGCTACGGCGAGGCCCTGCTCCCGCAGGCGGGCTGTTGTTTGCGCCGGAAACCGTTCCGGTTGCGATACCGACTGGCCAATGGTGTAAGAATCGCCCAGGGCCAGGTAGGTTTTTGCCGAAGTGGCGGGTGGCGGCGTCGGCACCGGCGGAGCCACTGCAGAATAACTGCTGCTCCGGCTGCAGGAGAGCACCATACCGATTGTAAGGAATAAAAAAAGTATCCGCATAACAAGGAATATACGATTGTCGGGGTAAAATGGTTCTGCCGGGTAAATTCCGGCCATCAAACCACCGCATCTATACAGCCAACCCTGTACCATCACCTGCGGCTTGCCGGCCCATTACCCGCCAGGCCGTGATTTTAACAGCCCGCCGGTAAAAAATCGCCGGGCGGCCTTTCGCCATCTGGCCCCGAACCCCTACCTTTGCGCTCCCGCAAGCAAGCCTGTAAAGGCTTTGCCCGGAAAGGCAGCGGGAATTAATCAAATTTTTTCATCAAAAAACAGGGTAATGAACAATTACGAATTGATGGTGATTTTTACCCCCGTTCTGAGCGACGAAGAGTTCAAGAACGCACAGCGCAAGTTCACATCGCTGGTAACCGACAACGGTGGCCAGATGGTGGCGGAAAATGCCTGGGGCCTGAAATCACTGGCGTACCCGATACAAAAAAAGACAACCGGCTTGTACTGGGTGTCTGAGTATCAGGCGTCATCCGACTTCAATGAGAAGCTGAAAATCCAGCTTCTGCGTGACGAATCTGTATTGCGTCACATGATCACAAAGCTTGACAAATACGCCGTTGAGTACAACAACCGGAAGCGCAGCGGCCTGCCGACAGGAACCGAAAAACTCGAGGAGGTGAACAATGGCTAAAGCAAATGAAATTAAGTACCTGACGGCCATTAAGCAGGAAAAGCGGCCAAAGAAGTTTTGCCGTTTCAAAAAGTATGGCATTAAATACATTGACTACAAAGACGTGGAGTTTTTGAAGAAGTTTTTGAACGAGCAGGGCAAGATGTTGCCCCGCCGCATCACCGGCAACTCGCTGAAGTATCAGCGCAAGGTGTCGGACGCCATCAAAAAAGCCCGTCAAATGGCGCTGTTGCCGTACGTAACAGACCTGTTGAAATAAGAAAGGCCCACCCCTAACCTCTCCCTTTGGGAGGGGGACAGTGAAGCCTCCGATTCATTGGGAAAAACTCAATAAACAATGGACATCATTTTAATTCAAGACGTTGATAACCTGGGTGGCAAAAACGAGCTCGTAAAGGTTCGGAATGGCTATGCCCGCAACTTTCTCATTCCGCAGGGTTTTGCTGTGGAAGCCAATCCTTCTAACAAAAAACAATTGGAAGAGCGCCTGAAAGTGGCTAAGAAAAAGGAAGACGCCATGCTGGCCCAGATCAACAGCGTTATCGAAAAGCTGAAAGAAGGTCCTGTACGGGTTGGCGCCAAAACCGGCACCAGCGGCAAGATCTTCGGTAGCGTGACTTCGCTGCAGGTGAGCCGTGCCATCCGCGACCAGAAGGGCTACGACATTGACCGCAAAAAGATCTCGATCAACGACGAAGTAAAAGAACTGGGTACCTTTAAGGCAACCGTTGATTTTGGCAATGGCCAAACGGCGGAGATTGATCTTGAGGTAGTTGCTGAATAAGCACCACAATTTTTTCCCAAAAAAGAGGCTGTATCAAAAGGCGATTTGATACAGCCTTTTTTGTGTTATGCG
>CBDUBQ010000087.1:0-9913 GCA_965365435.1 uncultured Flavisolibacter sp. | reverse complement strand
ATCATTGCTGTCAACAACGGCAATGGCACCTTCCAGGTGAAAAAACTGCCGCTGCGGGCACAGCTTTCCAGCATGAATGCCGCTTGTGCAATAGACGTGAATGGCGATGGCAAGACTGATATCATCACCGGCGGCAATCTTTTTACTTTTCCACCGCAGTTTGGCAGGCTCGATGCCAGTTATGGCGATGTTTTTCTCAACAACGGCACCGGTGAATTTTCCTGGCTGCCTTACACCGCTTCGGGTTTGGGGCTGACGGGCCAGGTAAAAAGCATTGAATGTGTGACAACAGAAAAAGGGAAACATTTACTCATCACCCAAAACGGTGAGGCACCGTTGCTCTATGGGATGAAACAGAAGAATGAAAAAAATTAAAATTGCGTTAGCGGGATGGTGTGCCGTATGCTGCCTGCTGTGGAGCTGCGCCAACAAGAAGGGGGCCGAACCGCCGTTGTTTGTTGTGCTGGACGCAAAGCAAACCGGTCTCGATTTCAACAATCGCCTGTCGTACTCGCAGGATTTCAACCTGTTCAAGTATATGTATTTCTACAACGGCAGTGGTATCGGTGCCGGCGATTTTAATAATGATGGAAAAACAGACCTGTTTTTTGCCAGTAACCAGGAGCAAAACAAACTTTACCTGAACCAGGGAGCATTGAAATTCAGAGATGTCACAAAGGAAGCGGCCATTCCGCACGACGGCGGCTGGTCAACGGGAGTTTCGGTGGTGGATATCAACAACGATGGCCTGCTGGATATTTATGTATGCCGCGTGGGGCAGTACGAAACACTGCACAGCCGTAACCAATTTCTCATCAACATCGGTGTGAACAAGGCCGGCGTTCCGCAGTTTGCCGACAAGGCCAAAGACTACGGGCTCGACTTTTCGGGCTTTAGCACACAGGCAGCCTTTTTCGACTACGACAACGACGGAGACCTCGACATGTTTCTCCTGAACCATTCGGTGCATCAAAACAATAATTTTCGGCCAAGGGCCGCTTTCAACGGCACCTACGACCCCCTGTCGGGCGATCGCATTTTCCAGAATAACGGGACAACGTTTGCCGATGTCACCAAACAAACAGGCATCAACAGTACCTCTATCAGTTATGGTTTGGGGCTGGCTGTGTCGGACATCAATCTCGACGGCTACCCGGACCTTTATATCGGCAATGATTTTCACGAAAACGATTACCTCTACATTAACCAGCGCAATGGAACCTTTGTGGATGAAGCGCCGCGCAGCCTCATGCACACCAGCCAGTATTCAATGGGCGTGGATGTGGCCGATATCAACAATGATGCATGGCCGGAAATCATTTCCATGGACATGCTGCCCTCCGATCCGTACATACTGAAACGGTCGCTGGGCGAAGACAATTACGACCTGTTTCATGAAAAAGTGGGCATGGGATATTCGTACCAGTTTACCCGGAACAACCTGCAGTACAATCGCGGCAATGGCCATTTTAGCGAGATTGGTTTGTACAGCGGTATTGCCGCCACCGACTGGAGTTGGGCGCCGCTTTGGATGGATTTTGACAACGACGGCCTGAAAGACCTGTTCATCTCCAACGGTATTCCCAAGCGCATGAACGATATTGATTATGTCAACTTCGTGTCAAGTGGCGAGGTGCAGCAAAAGATCACGGCCAACGACATGCAGGGAAAAGATCTGACACTGATCAAAAAATTCCCGGAAATAAAGATCCCGAATAAGTTTTACAGCAACCGCGGTGAGCTGGTTTTTAGGGATGAAGAAGCAAGGGTGCAGGGCAATGTTCCCACGTTTTCGAACGGTGCCGTATATGCCGATCTCGATAACGACGGCGATTTGGATGTGGTGGTTAACAACATTGACAATGCGGCCACGGTATATCAGAACAAATCGGCCGATGCCGCGCCGGGCAGCTCGCTGAAACTTTCCCTGCAGGGACCGGAAACCAACCGCAATGCCATTGGGGCACGGGTGGTGCTGTTCAGCGGCGGCCATGTAAGAACTTATGAGCATTCGCCGGTAAAAGGTTTTCTTTCAAGCATGCAGGTGCCGCTGTTGGTTGGATTAAGGAACACCCGTGTGGATTCGCTTTATCTGGTGTGGCCCGACCGTACCTGCCAAAAAGTGCCGGTACCGGCGCGGCCCGATGCGGTAACGCTGCGCTACCAAAGGGGTTTGCCGGTATTTGATTTTACGCTCTTGCAGCAAAAAAAGGATGGCGCTGTGCCTGCCGCTGAAGACCTGACAACGCAGGCAGGCCTTTTATTCCGCCATAGCGAAAACCGTTTTGTGGAATTTGACCGCGAGCCACTGCTGCCACATATGCTTTCTACGGAAGGGCCGGCCGTGGCGGCGGCCGATGTAAACGGCGACGGGTTGGAAGACCTTTTTCTGGGCAATGCCCGCGACCGTAAAGCCGTGCTGTTTACCCAGCAGGCTTCGGGCCGGTTTGTGCAAACGGCGCAGCCGGCTCTGGAGGCCGATAGCCTTTATGAAGACACCGGCGCTTGCTGGGCCGATATAGATAAAAACGGCACGCTTGACCTGGTGGTGGCCAGTGGCGGCAACGAGTTTTACGGTCCCGATTACCATAATATGCCGCGGGTGTACCTCAACGACGGCAAAGGCAACCTGGCGAAGGCCAGCAATCCTTTTCAAAACATTTTTGTGACAGCCTCCTGCGTTGCTGCCAACGATGTAAACGCCGATGGCTACCCGGATTTGTTTGTGGGCGGACGGTCGGTGCCCTGGGCTTATGGTGAGGTGCCGCAGTCGTATCTGCTGCTCAACAACCGCAACGGAACCTTCACCGATGCAACAAAGCAGTACGCACCCGACCTGGCCTTTGCCGGCATGGTGACCCATGCCTTGTGGTATGATTTGGATAACAACGGACAAAAAGATCTCCTGCTTTCGCTGCAGTGGGGCAGTCCAACGGCTTTTATCAACCAAAAAGGCCGCTTTACCAAAAAACAGTTGAGCGGTAAAAAGGGCTGGTGGAACTTTTTGCTGCCGTGCGACGTGGATGGCGATGGAAAAACAGACCTCATTGCCGGTAACCTGGGCCTGAACAGCCGCCTGAAAGCCACCGCCGGGCAGCCGGTGCGCCTTTATTACAACGACTTTGATGGCAACGGCAAAAAAGAGCAGGTGCTGACGTATTATGTCAGCGGCAAAGAGATTCCGTTTGCCAGCAAAGCCGAACTGGAAAAACAATTGCCCGTTTTAAAGAAAAAATTTCTTTATGCCGAAGACCTGGCCAAAGCTTCTTTAGCCGATCTATTCGGGGAAAAACAGCTAAGCGAGGCGACCGTGTTGGCGGCGGATTATTTTGCCAGTGCGCTATTGCTTAACAAGGGAAATTTGTCGTTTGAAACTAAGCCCCTGCCGCAGGCGGCGCAATTTTCCGTATTAAAGGGTGCGGTGGTGGTGCAGGCCAATAACGATGCCCGTCCCGATGTGTTGCTGATGGGCAATTACTACGACAGCAATATTGAGATGGGTTATTATGATGCCGACTACGGCACGCTGCTGATGAACCTGGGCGGCGGAAATTTTTCGGCCAATACGCTGACGGGCGCCCCGGTGAAAGGCCAGGTGCGGCACATTCAACCCATTGTTTTGGGAAAAAGACCGGCCTACGTATTGGCGAGAAATAACGACAGTGTAAAGCTCATTCGTTTGCAACGCTAAGCAATCACCATTATAGCCGTCATTACTCCCGCAGGTAGCAAAAACGTTGACAGGTTTTTTTCTTACTACTCGGGCCGCTGCATCGCTTTTGTCTATGGCCCCAGCGTTTATATCCAACCGCTACCAAGCTTTATGGTTCATCCCGTAGGGAAGGGTACAGCGCTATTTGAGGTCTTCTTCGTTTGGTTGGTTTCATCCTAAGCCGCCGTTAGATCGTCGCTGTTCGACGCCTGACGGAGTCGCGTTTACGCTGCCATTACCCTTGTACAGCTATGCGACGCCGACGGCGTCGGCTGAAACAACGAGCGCACTTCGATGGCGGTTTGGTCTTACATGACCGGCCAGAAAATCTTCGTCACCCACTGGGTTGTATCCGGCTGCTGGCGGCGGTCCGTCACCAACGACTGAAAAGGTATGGCCGGATGAATACGTTTATGTTCGCTCATGTATTCCTGCAGCACGCCAAATGCCTTTTCAATCTGGCGGGGGCCGCCTTTCACTTCGGTCACCAGGATGTTGCCTCCGCCCAGCATCCGGCGGTAGCTGATATCTCCCTCACCCGGCAGCACCTTGTTCACCGGCAGGGCTACACGGGTCAGGTAACCCTGGTCAGGGTCCGGAGTGATGTTTAGCATGGGAAATCCCGATGCGATGGCCCCGTTTCGTTCGGCATAAGCCCGGAGTTTATCAATTAGCTGGTAGATGGTGGCAGTGGTAGGGTATGCAGTACCCGTGGTAAACGTCGAGATCAGCGTAGAATCAGTTACGGCCACTTCGCGGATGTCGAAACGATAAAGATTTTTTTCGTTGGAATAAAAATCTTTCAGCTTTTGCAACAGCAGTTCGATGTCTGTTTCCACGCTGTTGACCCAACTGTTTTTTTTCAGGCGGCGGACCGGGTTTGCACCGGCTGGCATGGCACCTACCCAAAACACTTGCAGTGTGTCGGGGTGTGCCGGCACCACCAGCATTTCTGTTTTCAGCGTGTCTTCGCCATTGCTGATATCAATGACAAACGAGGAGAGCTTTTTTTCGGCAATGCGGAACGTTTTTCCGCCGAAGGAAAACGCATCGGAGGCACCGGTGGTTTCCTGGGCCTGGGGCCACCAGCGTTGCCAGGTTTTTTCATCGAGCAGGTTGCGGGCCACCGCTTTTGAATTGGCGGCTATCCGTATTTCTTCTTTCAGGGTCTGGTTGTTTGGAATAAACACATAAACCGCTGCCAGGGCTACCACAAAAACAAGGGCCGGAACAATCCATCTTCTCATAAGGGCAAAGTAATTATTTTTAGCTTTTCAATTGATTGTCGTATGAAATGGTTGCTGCTTTTATTGTCTTCTTTTACCCTGCTTGCCGTGGCGGCGCAAGACCCCTGGAAAATAGAAGCCACGAACATTGACCCCAATAATTATTATGGCATCACGGTGGCCAATGGCATGATCGGCATGGTATCGTCGCCGGAACCATTCAAAGTAAAAGACGTGGTGCTGGCCGGCGCCTACGATTCCTACGGTCGTGGTCGGGTGTCGAATTTCCTGCGCAGCTTCAACCTGCTGAACATGAATCTGGAGATTGATGGCCGTCGCATGGAGCGCAGCACGGTGGCTAATATGCGGCAATCGCTGGATATGCGCAACGCTTCTTTCACCACGTCGTTCGATCATGCCGACAAGGCCACGGTCAGCTATACCTATTACTCGCTGCGGCATTTGCCATTTACCGTGCTGATGGATGTCACCATCACGCCCAAAAAAGACATTGCCGTCACCGGCAGCAGCGTGATGGAGGCACCGGATGCGTTGCGTGATGTGCAGAATTATTACAACGAAATAGACCGGCCGCATGTGGTCATCAGCCTGCTGACATCATCGGCCAAATCGCCTACCGGCAAATTGCTGATGTGTGCGTCCAATACCTTTCTTTTCTCCGAGCATCACGGCGAAGAACCACGGGTGATTCATGAAATGTGGGACAACAACATGCACCTGATGAAGTTTACCAAAAAGCTTCGGGCAGGGCAGGCCTACCGTTTTTCTGTTGCCGGTTCGTCTATTACTTCCGCTCACCACGACGATCCGTTGAATGAAGCCGAACGCCTCACCATTTATGCCAAGCTGGAAGGCCGCGAACGGCTGCTGGATTTTCACCGCAAAGGATGGGATGAACTCTGGAAAAGCGATATACAGATCAGCGGCGATGCGCAGGCGCAGCAGGACGTGCACAGCATGCTGTACCACCTGTATTCGTTTGTGCGGGAAGGCACAGCCCTTTCGCCTTCGCCGATGGGGTTAAGTGGTTTGGGTTACAACGGCCATGTGTTTTGGGATACGGAGTTGTGGATGTACCCGGCCTTGCTGGTGATGCGTCCCGAGCTGGGCAAAAGCATGGTGGAGTACCGCTTTCAACGGTTAGAAGCAGCCAAACGAAACGCGTTTTCCAAAGGCTTTAAAGGAGCGATGTTTCCCTGGGAGAGTGCCGATACGGGCGTGGAAGAAACACCGGTTTGGGCCCTAAGCGGCCCCTTCGAACATCACATAACCGCCGACGTGGCTATTGCTGCCTGGAACTATTACGCCGTTACCCAAGACAAACAATGGCTTCGCGAAAGGGGTTGGCCGATTCTTTCCGCCACCGCTGATTTTTGGGCTTCCAGAGTAGAGCGGAATGGTCCGGGGCGCTACGATATTAAAAACGTAGTGGCCGCCGATGAGTGGGCCGAAAATGTGGACAATAACGCCTTCACCAATGCTGCCGCCAAAGCCAACCTGCAATTGGCCACGCAAGCGGCTACGCTATTGGGGTTAGCGCCGAATCCCGATTGGCAGCTTGTAGCCCAAAATATTCCCATCCTGAAAATGGCCGATGGCGTAACACAGGAACATGCCACTTACAAAGGCGAAGGCATCAAGCAGGCCGATGTAAACTTGCTGGCTTACCCGCTGAAAGAAGTAAGCGATCCAAAAGCCATTCAACGCGACCTGGAATATTACGAAACCCGTGTGCCCAACGAAGGCACGCCGGCGATGACACAGGGTGTTTTTTCCCTGTTGTATTCCCGCATTGGCAATCGTGAGAAGGCACTTCATTGGTTTCAGGACGCCTATGTGCCCAACCTGCTGCCGCCCTTTAGGGTGATAGCCGAAACCAAAGGCGGCACCAACCCTTATTTTGCCACCGGGGCCGGCGGTATTTTGCAGGCAGTGATCATGGGTTTTGGCGGCGTAGAGATTACGCCGAACGGGCTGACGCAAATTAAAACAGTGTTGCCAAAGGGTTGGACGGGTGTAACGATCACCGGCGTGGGGCCGCAAAAAAAGACGTTTACAAATAAGTAGTAATCTATAATCTGAATTCATCAGTAACGTGGTGGAAAAAAAGCGACTGAACGGACAAGGAATGCGACACATTTGTCTCCACTTACTGCAAGACAAGGTGCATAGCACCGAAAGTTCGGTAGAGACAGTACCGGAGAAAAGGTTTGGCCGTACTTCACAATATTCTGATAGCGCCTGACGAGCAAAAACACACAGGTCGCTGATTCATAGCAATACTGTTTCATGATGGCTAATACTTACTCTCAGGCTTATTTCCACCTTGTATTCGCGGTAAAGCACCGTGAGGCACTGATTCTTTCTTCCTGGAAAAATGACCTTGAACGGTATATAACCGGCATTGTGCAAGCCTACAAACACAAATTGCTGGCGATTGGGGCGATGCCCGATCACATCCACCTGTTTATCGGCTATTCCCTAAATCAACTCATTCCTGATTTGGTAGAAGAGATCAAGACTTCCAGCAATGCCTGGATCAATGGAAAAGGATTTTCGCCCACAAAGTTTGATTGGCAAAAAGGTTATGGCGCTTTTACACACAGTCGTTCGCAGGTGGATGCAGTGGTGAAGTATGTCTTAAACCAGGAAGAACATCACCGGAAGAAGAATTTTCGGGAAGAGTATTTCGAAATGCTGGAAAAGGCGCAGATAAAGTTCGATGAAAAATACTTGTTTCAATTTTTCGGTGATGTGAAAGCCGGAGGGTAAAGCGGCTTCTGGTTGGCTTGTTCTCCTGGATTTTGCGGTGCTACGCACCTTGATGTTTCTATCATCGCTCACTTCTACAAAGATTTCGCTGCTACGCAGCTTTAAATGTGTTTGGCACTGCTACAAATTTGGCGGTGCTAGGCAGCTTTGGAGTTTCCAGTTGCGGTGAAGAAGAGATTCCATTGATGAAAAGTTTCGGTAGCAGCCTGGTCTGACTAAAAATTCTATCCTGTTAAAGAAGATGCGCAACTATCTGAAATCATTCATTGCCCGCCCCGTCATTTATACAACGATTTTCTGAAAATATGGCAATCTTGGCCTTTCTGAGTTAAAAGGTCTACCTGAAAATATTGTCAGAGAAATGATGTGGGTGAATGCCGGCTTTCAATCGGCGAACCGAGGCTGCCCGCCACAACGATCTGGTTTTTCTAATGGGTTGGCCGAAATCCTGAATTAGCTGCGTAGCAGCGAAATTTTTGTAGAAACTTGCTACAGGAACCGAAAGGTGCATAGCTCGGGAATATTAGTTGGCCGCCAGCCCTATATCAAATGGCACCAACGATCCCTGCAAGACGAGTGAATTATACCCCCCGGCAGACCAGGCGGTGCAGGTTAACGGCAAACGGCTCGTAAAATGCCCAGCCAGGTACCCGAAAATTTCTTCATTCGTTCTCAAAGTCATAATTTTCCTATATTGCCCCTACTTTTTAGCACTGCTTGAAGCGATTGTCTGCCATATTACTGCTGTTTGTGCTGGTGTTCAATTTTTATGGATACCGCTTGGTAATGACTTACATGGAGCGAAGCAGCGAAATGGCGATTGAGCAAGAAGTGGACAACCGCCGTTACAGCAAAGCAGACCTGATCTCCATTAAAACAAAGCTGAATCTTCCTTACTACTCGTCTTCCCCCAATTTTGAAAGGGCGTACGGCTCCATCACGGTTGATGGGGTGGCCTACGAGTACGTGGAAAAAAGAGTGTACAACGACACGCTGGAATTGCTTTGTTTGCCCAATGGCGCCAAGACGGCCATCCAAAATTTGAAAGCCGACCTGACAAAGGCAACCGCCGACGGACAGGCTTCGGTCCCAACAAAAAAAGGCGCTACGACACTGAAAATTTCGCTGCCCGATTACTGCCAGTCGTTTGAAGCAATAGCGCCACTTTCTATTGCGCTTGTCTTAACCTTCACCTGGCAAAACCAATCCTCTTCTTTCACTGGCTTTACCCGTCAACAGGAGCGCCCTCCGCAGGCTGCTTAAACACCCGTTTAACTAACATCAACTTTTCCGGTTGATTTTTCCTCTTGTTGAAATTGTAAAGATTTATGAAAAGATTGCTCATCATGCTGGCCATGGCCGCATGCCTGGCCTCCTGTAAAGAAAAAGACTACGCAAAATATACCTCCGATCCGCTGCTCTATGCCAAAACGGTGAAGCGCCTGAATGATGTTGTGCTGTACAACAACTTCTCGCCGGTCGTTGCCTCCCGGAATTACGCCTACGCCAACATCGCCGCCTACGAATGCATTGTGGCTGGCGACTCTTCTTATCAAAGCCTGAGCGGGCAAATACGGCACTTGCCGCAAATGCCCCGGCCCGAAGCCGGGAAAGCCATTGATTACCGCCTGGCTGCCTTGCTTTCGTTTGTAAAAGTGGGCAATGCCGTCACTTTTCCGGAAGGCGTGTTGATGGATTACTACAACGAACTGAAAGATGGCGCCGATAGCGCCGGCATGCCGGCCGATCGGCTGAAGGCCACCGTAGCTTACAGCGATACAGTGGTGGCTACCGTGCTGAAATGGTCCAAAGGCGATAACTATGCAAAAACCCGCAGCTCGGAAAAGTTTACGGTAAAGCAGGAAGAAGGCCGTTGGATTCCTACGCCGCCGATGTATGCCCAGGCCCTGGAGCCGCATTGGTACGATATCCGCCCGTTGCTGCTCGATTCGGCCACGCAATTTTTACCGCCAGCCCCGCCGTTGTTCAATATGAAAGACACCACCTCGGCTTATTGCAAAGAAGTGATGGAGGTAAAAACAATTGCCGAAAACCTGACGGAAGAGCAAAAGCACATTGCCGAATTTTTCGACGACAATCCCTTCAACCTCCATGTAACCGGCCATGTGATGTATGCCACCAAAAAGTTTTCGCCGCCCGGCCACTGGATGAATATTGTGGG
>CBDUBQ010000086.1:0-10186 GCA_965365435.1 uncultured Flavisolibacter sp. | reverse complement strand
GATCACCCGCACCAATGATCTGTTGCCCGCCAATGCCGCCCATCCAAAGGGCATTTTGCCCGAAAAAGGCATGGGCACCTACCTTACGTACGAGCCAAAGGATGGAATGGGCATACGGCCTACACGGTATAGCGTTACCGCCACGCCCGCATTTACGTATAAGGATGTCAGTAACCCGGTCATCAGCATACCGCACGGGGTGGGCTACATCTGGTGCCAGATGATCTACAACATGGAGCAGAACCTGATTGACATCTATGGCTTCAACGATGACATGTACAACGCGGCCACACCGGCGGCCGTGCCGGGCCCGCCTCCTGCCGGCGCGGGTGGCAACAATGTGGCTATGCGGCTGGTGATGGAAGGCCTGAAGCTGCAGCCCGAAGGGCCCACTTTTCAGCAGCAACGCGATGCCATCCTGGCGGCCGATACCCTGCTTTACGGCGGCGCTCATGGTTGCGCTATCTGGAAGGCATTTGCCAGATTCGGCCTAGGCTTTTCGGCCCGGTCCAATTCCAACGGCGTGGGCGATGAGGTGGAAGGATTTGACCTGGCACCGGCCTGCCTCAACAACCAGATTAACGTGACGGTAGATGTAAAGGCGCCAACGAGAGCCTTCAATGGCGGCGCCAAAACCGATACCATTCGCGTACGCAACGCTTTTGCCACCAACATTAATAACCTGCTGGTAGTGGACACCATTTCGAAATTTATCAATGTCACCGGCACAAATCCTGCGGCTTCGTCTATTACCGCCATTGGTGATAAGCAGGTGGTGAAATGGATCACCAATCTTACAGGCACTGCCGATAAGCTGTTTACGGTTACCGGAAACCTGAATGTTCCTTCCGGCGGCACGCCACTCTTCTACGACGATCATGAGGACGGAACATCCGGCTGGACGACGGTGTCAACCAACCCCGCCGCCAACTGGACGCTGCGCACCGATAAACCGTTCAGCGGCGCTAATCATTGGTACGTGGAAAATACAGATCCAAACCTGCCGGCCTCGGATCATTACCTGCAAATGACGAATGATGTTGCTATCCCGGCGGGAGGCGCCGAACTGGTGTTTGTGCACTTCTATAATACCGAAGCCGGCTTCGACGGTGGATCAGTGGAAGTGTCGAACAATGGCGGTGCCACCTGGACCTACCTGCCCAACAGCAAGTTTGTGAAGAATGGTTACAACGGAATAATTCCGGCGGCCAATACGCCCAACTACACCAACGAATGGGCGTTTACCGGCACCAGCGCCGGCTACATAACATCCATCGCCAACCTGGGCGATTATGCCGGGCAAAATATTCGTATTCGCTTCCGCTTTGTGCAGGATGTGGGTACGCGGCAGGACGGCTGGTACGTGGACGATGTGCACATTATGACCAACCGTACGGAAATTAGCAGCAGCGCCTTTGCCCTTGCGGCTTCCGATGCGGGCTTCATGGCTGTTTTGGATCAGGCTGCCGATTCGGCATCCACCTTTGTGTTTGGCACTGGTGCCGTGCTGCCGGTGCAAGCCGCCGAACTGAAAGCAAAAGCCGGCCGCGATGGCATTCGCCTCGACTGGACAACGATTGACGAAGCCGGCCTCGTGACATTTGAAGTGGAACGGCAGGCGCAGAATGAACGCAGTTTCCGAACCATCACGGAAGCAATGGCAAAAGGCAACACCAGCGGAAAAACAGCTTATTCGGCTGATGACCGCACGGCGCAACCGGATATTTTGTACACCTACCGGCTGAAGCTGATAAACAGCGATAACAGCTTCCGCTACACCAACATAGCGTCGGCCAAAATCGGGAATGGAAAAGCTTTTGGCTTTGCTATTTTGCCAAACCCTGCGGCCAGCACCATTCAATTGACCTACAACCAGGTGCCCTCGGCACAGGCGCTGTTGAGGGTGTATGATGTGGCCGGAAAACTGCTGACGACGTGGAATGTGGGTGTCCAGAACAGCAGCTCCACAACCATCAACATTTCTACTTTCCGCAATGGGGTGTATTGGCTGGAGATGGAGGACAATGGTTTGCGGCAAACGCAAAAACTGGTGGTGCAGCGGTAAGCGATGATGTGTTTTATACAAAAGAGGGCGTCCTTCCGGACGCCCTCTTTTTGTTACGATAACAAGCCGGCCTACGCATCAAAAAACACCTTCACGGTTTGATAAAACAATCTTGTCTGCATCACATTGGGCATAGTGCCGTTGCTTTCGCTGTAGCCCTTCAGGCCAAATAATCCCGCCGCATTGCCTTTGTTGATGGCGATTTCCATATAACCGGCGCTGTTGAAGATCACCAGCTTTTCGCCCTGTGGTACATCAGCATAGGATCCGCTGATGCGTTCAATAATTTCATCGCGTTTGAAAACGATCTTAAAGCGCCGGCCTTTGCGCTGCCGTTCAAACTGGTCTTTGGTGATATTGACGATGACGTTCTCGAAGTTGTCAATAAAAATAATTTGGCCTTCCATCCAGTCTTCGCCGAGCGTAGGCCGCAGCGGATGTTTTTCCAGATAAGCCGGGTCGGGAATGCCGATGTTTTGCACCGGCTCGCCGTTGGTGAGTTGCGTGATGGCTTTGGCAGCAATATCAATGCAATAGAGCGTGTTTTTGATAGCCGATTTTTCCAGCGGTATGCCCAGCACCATTTCCGGCTTTTCTTCGGTGATCATGCTGAGCAGCCCATTGTCGGCGCAAATGATGTATTGATCTTTGTAAAAAGCAAATAACAACTGCTCTGGCTTCGACTCAAAAAGATTGACCAGCACAATATGAAACGTGAACTCCGGAAAATTCTTTATGGCATTGCGGCATACGTACGATGCCTGTGGATAATTAAATGGCGAAAGTTTGTGGGTGATGTCTATGATCTGAAATTCGGAATTGATGCGTAGCAAACGACCCTTCGCGGCACCAACAAGATAGTCTTGTTCTCCTATATCCGATGTCAGGGTAAGCAGCGGCATGGGTAGCGTGTACAGATGTAAAAGTCAAAAATAAAAACCGAACGAAACAGGGCTGTGAATAAAAAAAGGCCGGGGTTTTTCCCCTTTTTTATTTTACCAATTTGCCATTTTTAAAAAAGAAGTTTTTGACAAGCCGGTCGGCCAGCGAAGGGAAAAACCGGTTCATAAAAACGGTACGCTTTCCGGTAAAGGTCAGCACCAGCGTGCGCTTGTGCTTGCGGATGGCATGCAGCATTTCGTCGGCGCATTCTTCGGCGGTCATCAAGCTTCCTTCATCCAGCGGGCTTTCGCCTTGCGCCTGCCCTTTTTCATTAAGCGCCGCGTTGCGAATGTTAGATGCCGTGAAGCCGGGACAAACCCACATCACATTCACGCCATCATCCATCAGCTCTGTGCGAATGGCTTCGAGCCATCCCTGCAAGGCAAACTTGGAAGCGGAATAACCACTGCGGCCGGGCAGGCCCCGGTAGCCGGCAATGGACGATACACCCACGATGGTGCCCTTGCGCTCAATGATGCTGTTCAATGCATATTTGGTGCAGTAAACCGTACCAAAAAAATTGATCTGCATAACCCGTTCAATCACGTCCACCGCCGTGTCCTTCAACAAGCCACGCATGGATACACCGGCATTATTGATCAGTATATCAATGCCGCCAAAAGTGGTGAGGGTTGACTCCACAAACCGGCGGCAGTCATTTTCCTGGCTGACATCGGCGATAACAGCATGCAGCGGGTACGAAGGAAAGCCGGACTGAAGGCGGTACAGCTTATCCTGGTTGCGGCCGCAGGTGGACACCTTGGCGCCCAAAACCAGCAGCTTTTCCACCAGGGCTTTGCCAATGCCTTCGGTGCCACCGGTGACAACCACCACCTTGTCTTTGAAAAACTCGGACATAGCGAACGATTAGAACCTGCAAACCTAACGGAAAAGGTGGCAAAACCGAAACGCAAATACTGCCGATGCCTTTGTGTGCTTTCTGTTTTTTCCGTTGCTGCTTTTATTCGCCCGGCCGGTAGCTCCGTTTCTGATGCTTCATGACATCTTCTTTGTAGAAATGAATGTCTTTGAACCTGCCCTCTACAAATCCCGGCGCCTGGTCGGTATAATGCGGCGATGAAGGGTCGAACGACTCGCCGCCGGTCATGATCGTTTTTGCTTTCAGCTTTTTGCCAAACTCCACGGCGGCCACAAAGCTGTTGCCCGAATAACCGTAGCGTTTTTTCGTGTTGGCACGCCGCGATACGTAAGAAGGCAGGGAGCCCCAGGTTCCGGGCCCCAAGCCAACGGGCAGGCTGCTCTTGCTGTCGTCGAATTTTCCGTTGGGTGTGCGCTGAAAGCGGTTGACATCGCCCCAGGCTACCTGCCAGGTGCCATACAGGTTTTCCAGTTCCCGGATGGTCGTTTGCAGCAAGCGCAATTTTTCCTCGCCGGAAATATTCTTTGCCATATAGTCGAAGTTGCCGACGGCGTTGGTGGCTGCTTCGGGAGTGGGCGCCGGCGGCACCCTGGCACCCAAGCGGGCCGCCCATTCAATGGCTAGGGTTGTGGCCACCGACGAAGCTGAAGCCGAACGGTCCCAGGTTCGCAGGGTGTGCACCGGTTGCAACAGCGCGGCTTTCAGCGGATCGGCCGCCGGCAACGAATCGAAGGCGCCAAACAATGGCGGCAGCAAAACATCGAAGGCAGAAAGGTGGGTGTTGTAGCCAATGCGAATGAGGCCATCGAGGGTAAGGTCCCTCGCGTCTTTCAACAAACGGACGGCATTCAGGGCACGCCCGTTCTGGCCATCGGGCGCCATGTAAGCCGGGTAATCGTTTTTACGGGGACTGCTTTGGCCAGCCGCCGCAAACGGAGTTGAATTGCAGTTTTGTATCCAGCCGCTTTTGGGGTTAAATAAATGCACCGTCTCACTCACCGGATGAAGCCCCTGCCATTCGGTTTCGGCGGTGGAGCCGTCCACTGGCCGCGTCCAGTCATACCGGACATTGCGCCGCGGCATGAAGTTGCCATGCCAGTAGGCAATGTTCCCCGCGTTATCGGCAAACACGGTGTTGTTGGAGTTGTTGGCCCGCATGTCCATTACTTTTTTAAAATCGGCCAGTCCCCTTGCTTTTGTGCGCAGCCACGACTGCATCAGCGATGCCAGGGTACGATTGGCTTCCCGCAGGGTCAGCCATTTGCCATCCTGCCTTCCCATCACCGGGCCGTGGTGGGTAAAGTACGCCGGAAAGCTTCGCTCTTTTTGCCCGTTCCCGCTGCGATAGCTGATGGTAATGTTTTTCGTGGCCACTTCACGCCAGTTGGCGGCGCCTTCTTTCTTGTTTTTATCGTTGTACAGATAGCGGTACCCGGCGCCCTGCTTTTCCACGGTTTCAAGATATACATCGGCCACATCGGCATAGCTCGACGTGTGCATCCAACCGCAGGTTTCGTTAAACCCTTGGTAAATGAAAAACTGTCCCCAGGTGACCGCCCCATAGGCGTTCAGACCCTGTTCGCTCACCAGGTGCACTTCGGTGCGGAAATAAAACGTCACGTGCGGATTGATATAGAGCATGGCGTTTTTCGATGCCGTTCGGGAGGGTGCCAGCGCAAAGCCGTTCGATCCGGTTGTTTTAAATTCGTTCACCGACAGTTCGGGCCTTCCCTGGGAAGTTACAGCGTCCTTTCCTTCGTAAAAATTCCGCAGGTCGCGTACGTTCAGGCCACCGGTTTGGGTGGGCGAAATGCTGCCATCGGTGTACAGCAAAGGAAACCAGGGCTCGAAGCGCTGCAGCACTGCCGGCTTTACTTGCGGGTGTTTGTAGAGGTAATAATTAACACCATCGGCGAAGGCGTTGAGCAACGCCTTAAACCACGGCGGACTTTTCTCATAATCTTGTTTTGCTGCCACCGTGTCGTAAATAAGCCGCATTTCCAGGTCATCGTACAGCCGGGTTTCGCCTTCCACTTCCGAAAGGCGGCCCATGATCTCGAGGTAGTTTCTTTCCACGCGGGAGAAGTTTTGGCTGCATTGTACGTACAGCAGACCAAAAACGGCTTCGGCGTCGCTCTTTCCGTAAATATGGGGTATGCCCCAGTTGTCTTCTATTATGTTTACCCGTTTGGCCTGTGACTCCCAGCGGGCTACATCGGCCGACGAAAAACCTTGGGCAATTGCAGAAACCGGGAGGATTAGAAGAAAGAGGATTCGTTTCATAATGCTTAGGGCATGAAGATAAAAAAAGAAGCCCCGCGGGAGCGGGGCTTACATTCATTGTAGCGGATTTATTTTTTTACGGGTTGCTTGTTTCCTTTCGGTACCGGTATCAAAACCGGCTTTGGCTGTTTAATACCCAACAAAACCGACAATACATCTCTCCAATTCATAGTGTGTTGTTTGATGGTGAACGATAGGGACGAGTCCTAAATCGTTTTCAAATTAAGCCGGGAAATCCACTTTGCGGCGAAAATGAAAAAGTTTTTTATTAAAGATTTGGTAAGGATCGCTTTTGGGGCGATGCTGAACGGAAAGCTGCGATCTCTTCAACAGATTGCGGCGGAACCTTCCATTGCCTATGGGAAAGTAAAGGGTGGAAGTAGAAGAAACTTCAGCTTTCGTTGGCATAGGCCGACGTTTGCCGCTTTGGCACCGTTGGGTTGTTTGTTGGCGGAAAAAATCGTGAGCACTGCAAAAAGAGTAGTTGCCAGCCGCCAGGAGTAGCAAATAAAAAGACGAATGTCAGGGATAAGGCATCATCGCTGCTTTCAGCAGAGCTTCACCGCATGGAATAGAAAAAGGCCTGGTCATTTGACCTGCCGAAGCCCAAAGACGCCGCTTTACTTCACCCAGCCTTTTCGCCGGAAATAAAAATAGATGCCGACCGACACCACCACCATCAGCAACAGCACGGCCGGATAACCCCATTTTTGCCGTAATTCGGGCATGACGTCGAAGTTCATTCCGTAAATACCGGCAATAAAAGTGAGCGGCATAAAAAACACAGAAAACAGCGTAAGCACTTTCACCACTTCATTCGTGCGCTGGGCCTGGTAAGACATGTACATGTTCATCAGGTTGGTAACCTCTTCTAGCACCTGCCCGTACAAGGTTTGCATTTTGAGGTGTTGGTCTCTTACATTTTGCATTTCCACTTCTTCGCCGGCACCGGCAAAAATATGATTGATCGGTTCCAGCATCAGCAGCAAGACCTTGTGGCCCAGCGACGACTCCCGCTTGATGTAAAAGAGCTTTTCCATGTAATCCCGGGCTGTCTTTTTCAGCATTACCTGGTTTTCGAAAAAATCCACCTGTTCGGACAAGCGGCTGGCCGGATCGTCATACGTCTCCAATGCCCACCACACCACCTTGGAGAGCAGGGAAGTCGAAGTATCGCATTTGGCATTGCTTACGTAACGTTTGCGGATTACCTCCAGGAACCTCGCCTCCGCCTGGTGAATGGTAATTAAAAAACTGTTAGTATGAAAGATCGCTATTTTATTGGTCAGCTCCTGAATCGTTGATTTTTGGCCATTGATGGAGTGGGCATAAAAACGAAGGATTAAAAAATGAACGTCGTCAACAAATTCGTATTTGGGAAGATGCTCGGGCTGCAGGCAATCCCGGACAGTGTAGGCGTTCAAATTGTATTCCAATGCCAGTTTTTCCATCTCGTGTTGGGTCGGATCGGTAACGTCAATCCATTCCACACCGGCACACACGCTTTGTTTTATTAATGCCATGCGTTAAAGATAGGTGGGCTTACAAGTTTGTACGGCGGGCTTCCAGCGGGTGCAATGCTTGGGCAGGGCACGGCGGGAAAAAAGTAAAGGCAAAAAAAAGCAGCTTTGGTTTTTGCCAAAGCTGCCTGCTAATTTGTGACCGCGTCAGGATTCAAACCTGAAACCTTCTGATCCGTAGTCAGTCGAAGACTGGCACGGGATAGAAGGTCAATCAACCATCAAAATCTTATCAAACCTATGCTGGCATTGGGTTCAGTGTGGCGGTCAAAGTGTTGCTTCCCTCCCACTCCAATCTTCCGTTTTCTGGGTTTTTGGCGCTAAAAATGCAGTTTCAATGCGTTTTCCAATGCGGCTTTTTTTTCTTTTAACCCACCAAAATCCGTTCTGGTTCAATCACTACAGCGGTTTTCGGTTGTATGTTTTATAAGCTTTAGTATCTGACATGAATTTTTTTGCACGGCCATTCTCGATTGATTTATTGCGGAATATTCTTGTAGCGAAAGCAGCCTATCTATCAGTTCTGCCTTGAAGGATTATTGCGTAAATTAGCCCTATGGACATTTGCTATGATAGGTTGAAATACACTGTAGAAGATTTGCGCGAAACCGTACTGAAATATTTCGGTGTTAGCTCAGATGATGTGGCAAAGTATTACTACTTGGCGTGTAATTATCAACTTCGTCTTTCTCAAATTGATGGATGGTGTTTACGCTTGTTTCCACATGTGCCTTACCTCATCGCAAAATTTGAAGGGCGAAAACGTATCGACTTCTTAAGTATTGCTTTTAAGGTTTTTCATATTGAAGAAGCTGAGATACATATTGATATTGAGTTAGATGAAGCAGTGAACGAAATAAAAGATAAACTGTTTAGGCAGTCCGGCCAGACAAATGTTGATTTTGATGACTCTGTGCATGGAGGACTGAAACTGCATATTAGAAGGCTGAAGAAGGAGAAATTATACAATTTTGATTTCTACAATAAAAGAACTTATGCTCGTGACAACTTTGATGCGTTGACTGATGGTCAGATGGGAAGTTATGATGATTATGACTTTGGTGAACCTGATGTGGATAGTTACATGGGACGATAGGGATTGATAAACAAACTTTTAGTAAAGATGAATAGCGTTATATTTTGTTAAAAAAGTAAAATTGGAACTATTTTTCTTCGGTTATATGAAGATGGCTCTTGTTTAAGCTTTGTGAATTCGTGTGAAAACATCATTTCATCTCCAAGTGTTTGGGATTGGTTGACGAAAAATTCAACATTACGCCCCCACATACCTAAAAAGCTACGGGAACAATCGTATTATATTTTTGCGAATAAAATTCATTTTGAAGCAGAAGTTAGGTGCGGGCTACAAAGGAGTTCTGGTGAATTCTTGACGAATGGTGATTTAGAGTTAGTAACTTATGGAGTTGAATGGAAGAAAAATGCGCTTGTTTATAATACGTTACCGGAAAATTCGACTGATTTTAAATTTTATGAATTAGATGCTAGTAAATGCAGGCATAAGGATGAAACTTATGTACCCTACATTATCATCCCTTTAAAATGAACTCAATTTGTTTATAAATTGATGAGTTGACATAGACGCTGCATGGACAGTGGTCATCAAAGTGACGATGAGAAGGAATAGCTTCTTGATGAAATCAACTGCTGAATCACCAAGGCCAAGCCATGCTTTCAGTCTATCCATCAACGGCTTCTTTTCCTTGATTGGTTCAGGTTTCTTTCCGTCTTGTTGCGGGGGTTGGTTGCCTAAGTACACGTTGATGTTGTAAACAGGCCCGTTGATGATATAGGTCGGCTGACTATTGTTGTTATTGCCATTAATGTTATTGTCCAGCATCCAAACAAATGTTTTAAATCCATGAATAATACAATCTGCTGCAACTGCAACAGAAGAACAAGCGGTAGAAAATTCATAGAAACCATTCGTCTGAGAAGTGGATATTCTCAACGACAATCACTTTGGTCGAACCTAAACTGAAAGTGACACAACCCGAAGGCTGAAAGCTAAGATAGGAAAAATCTTTCAAAATTGGTTCGTGTGCAGTTCACGGATAGATTACCCACTAATGTAGCATAACAAATATTTCCAGTTACGGTTATCCGATTAGTTGAAGGCACAATTTGAACTGGCTGCAAAGGAATGCCGGATGTCACTGGCTGACTGGTTACGACTGGCAGGGGAAGAGAAGCTGACCAAGAAAAAGGTCATTACAACCACACTATCAAGTGATGACAAATCTGAAAAGGTGATGACAAATCAAAGCGAGCAGGTGATGACCTTTCAGACTGACAAACCCGAAAAAACCAATTCATCAGGGTTTGACCGCTTCAAAAACCGAAAACCACTTGACGGCAAGCCAATCAACCACAATTGGAACCGATAAGCGCCTATAGCGCAGGAAAATCACCCACAGGAAGTAACGGATCAGTAACATTTTTTGGGGGATTGGGGTTTTGTTGTTGTCTTTGGGGCTG
>CBDUBQ010000085.1:0-10350 GCA_965365435.1 uncultured Flavisolibacter sp. | reverse complement strand
TCTGTCAATCTCATCCTACAAAATTACTCAAGCCTATTTATGAGACCACTTGTAATTCCGGCGAATGTTTTTCGTTTTCCATGTGGATGATAAAATACAATTCTTCCAGGCCGTTCTCTATCCAAAAAGCAATACGATCTACCCAGGCATCAACCCTCGTATAATCGGTGGGATGAAGATTGTTGGCCACAAAACGCACCATTGTTTTTGGTATTGCCAGGTGCAAGTGGCAAACATCCCGCCGGCCGGCGGTGTCGGTAATGACGAGCCCTTTGTTTACAGCATGAAGCATTTCCGAAAGCCACTCCATTTCGGCAGGGTGAAACCACCCGGCATGGCGCACTTCCACAAATAAACCGAGGCTGGTTGCAAGCGTGTTGATCAAATACTGCAGCTCCTTTTTCCGCTGCGGCCCAAAACCATCGCTCAGTTGCAAAAAGGCTGGCCCCAGGTGCTTGCCAAATGCCGAAATGCTTTTTTGAAAGGCCTGCATCAAGGCCTGTTTGTCGGTTAAATTGCCTTCGTGGCTGATGCCCTGGAACACCTTTGGCAGGAAACGAAAATCGCGGTCGGCCGCACGTTCGGACCATTTGGCAATGGGGCCTTCGTCGTGAAGATTATAAAAGGTGGAATTGAGCTCAATGCAATTGAACTGCTTTACATATTCGTCCAGAAATTGGCTATCCTTCGTGCCTTTTGGATACAGTTTGCCTACCCATTCTTTCACTCCCCAGCGGGGGCCACCAACATAAACTTTCGGCGAAGGTGCACGGGTTCCGGGAAGGATCAGGCGGTTTGTATCCGGTTCGGGCGGAAGGGAGAAGTTGACGGTGTCGAGTTGTTTATATGGTATGTGTCCAAAGTCCATAGTACCTCACCCCCGGCCCCTCTCCAGGTGGAGAGGGGCCGGGGTCGTTTATGATTTTGAGTTTTCTTTTTTGTTCACGAAGTCAGTTTTGCGTTGCAACACGCCATTAATGTCTTTCTCTACTTCATCGTTGGTGAAGCGAAGGACATAAATGCCCATGCTTGCCAGTCTCTTGTTCTTGCTTCATCATATTCCTTTTGTTCTTTCATATTGTGAACACTCCCATCCACTTCGATCACCAATCGTCTTTCACTGCAAAAGAAATCGACCACCTAGTAATGGATGGAATGCTGCCTTCAAAACTTCAAACCCAGCAGGCTCCTGTTTCGGAGCTCCTGCCAAAGCAAGTCCCCGGCTACGGTCGGATTCTTTCGGAGAGCCCGTGCATTTTCAAAAACCGAAGCTTTCGCTCCCATAAACAACTATCATCATACTTGCAACGCATAACAACAAATTTTTTTGACGAAAAGTATTGCCACAATAGAACTCTTAGACCATTCTCCCCTATCCAAGGAGCCCAAAATCATATCCTTCGAAAACACCTTTCTACCTATGGAAAAATATTTCAAATTTTCGGACGCCAACTCCCCTCTCCACCTGGAGAGGGGCCGGGGGCGAGGTCATTTCCCCGGCAATGGCACTTCCACTCCACCCACTGGCACGGTGGGCAAATCCACCGTTTGCTCCGCCAGACTTCCCTTGCGTGGCTTTAGCCGGATGGTGGCAAGAGCCGCTATCAATAACAACACACCGGCAAACAAGATGGCCTTTCGCGGATCGTTATCCAGAAAATTTCTTAGGATAGCGCCAAAGGTGATGGTTTGAATAAACATCGGTATCACGATCATCATGTTGAGGATGCCCATGTACACGCCATACCGTTCTTTCGGAATTTCTTTTACCACCATCAGGTACGGAATGCCCATCATGCTGGCCCAACCAATACCAAAGCCGGAGATGGCCACGTACAGCAAGGGCGTCCAGGAAATAAACGGAAAAGCAATAAAGCCAAGGCCGGCCACCACCAGGCAGGCAAAGTGCACCCATTTGGGGCTGTACCTTTTGGCAAAGCCCACCAGCGCAAAGGCGGTAAGAAACGTCACAATATTGTACCAGCCGTTCACCGAACCGGCAAGGCTTACCGCCTTTTCGTACAACGGTTTGTTTTCGGGAGTGGTATTGTACACCGACAGGGCAATGCTTTTGGAGCTGTTTTGCCAATAACAAAACAAGGCGTACCACTGAAAAAGATAAACAAGGGCTAGTCCCCACATAATCCGTGGCATGGCGCGGATGGCGCTGGGTATCTCTACAAAAGGCGTAAGAATGCTTAGCGGCTCCTGCTTCATGGCGGCCAGTTCATCGTCGGTTGGTGGAATCTCCGGCGTGGTGCGGGAACTCCACCACACCGAACCAATGGAACAGACGGCGCCGAGAAAGAACGAAGCAAACACCCAGTTGGGAATTTTTCCGGTGTAGCCCACAATGATCATGGGAAAAAGAAAAAGGGAAAAGTTGGCCAGTGTTTGGCCAAAGCCGGTAAAAAAGCTTTGCGCCTGGAAGCCGGTGGCCTGCTGGCTGCTATCGAGCTTATCGGCCACAAAGGCCCGGTAAGGCTCCATGGCCGTGTTGTTGCCCACATCGAGTATCCACAACAGGCCGGCCGCCATCCAAAGCGCCGAACTAAAGGGAAAAAGAAACAGGGCCAGGCTGCATAGTATGGCACCGATAAAAAAGAAAGGCTTGCGCCGGCCAAAGCGGGGGTGCCAGGTTTTATCGGAGATGGCGCCAATGATGGGCTGCACCACCAGCCCGGTGATAGGCCCTGCCAGGTTGAGCCAAGGAATTTCATCGGGTGCCGCCCCCAGAAAATCATAAATGGGATTGACGGCGCTTTGCTGCAGGCCAAAGCTGTATTGAATGCCGAAAAAACCGATGTTCATGTTGATGATCTGCGAAAATGAAAGCAGCGGCTTGCGAACGGCGCTGGCAGTGGTGGGTGCGCTAACGGCCATCAGAATGCGGTTTTGGATTTAAACAGTTCGTAAAATTTCAGGTACACGCCATTGGTCCAGCCAAAGCCGTCCTGGGTGGGATATTCGCCGCCACCGCTTTCCAGGTCCATGTTCTCCACGTTATATTTTTCCAGCATCTTACCGGTGGAGCGGAACACTTTTTCATTGACGGCCATCCAGCGTTCGCCAATCGTGCGGGCCAGGTCGCCCTTGCTGTAATTCATCAACCCTGTTACCGTTACAAATTGCAACGGCGCCCAGCCGTTGGGTGCGTCCCATTGCTGGCCGGTGCGGTAAATGGATGTCACCACGCCCCCGTCGCGCAAAAATTTTTCCTGTACGGCGGCGGCCACGCCATCAGCTTGCTCTGGCGTGGCTGCCTTTACGTACAGCGGCATTACACCGGCCAGTGTCCATTTATCGGTTGTTTGCTTTTCGGTAAAATCATAATCGAAGAAATAATTCAGTTTCGGGTTCCAGCAGTAGTTCAGCAAGGCTGCTTTGCGCTTCGCTGCCTTGGCTGCATAAGCTTTCGATTTTGCCTCCTGCCCGGCAGCTTTGGCGGCGTGCATCAGCACATTTTCATAGGCATACAGCAACGAATTGAGATCAACGGGAATGATGTTCGTTGTTTCGATGGTGTTGATGTTTATCGTATCCTGGAACCAGCGGCTGCTGAAATCCCAGCCGCTTTCGGCGCCGGCCCGAAGATTCGTAAATACCATCTTGTCTTTATTGGTGTACTCTTTAGCAGTGGTGACATCCTGCACATAACTTTCCTGCCGCGGGGCATTGTTGTTGTCGAAATAGCGGTTCATCACCGAGCCGTCGGGCAATTTCACGACACGCCTGGAAGCCTGCCCCGGCCTAAGACCCTCAGCGCCCTGCATCCAGAAAGCGTATTCTTTTTCCATGGCAGGCAGGTATTTTTTATACACCGCGTCACCCCTCTTTTCGTGCAGCATGCCCACCATCAGCGCAAAGAAGGGTGGCTGTGAGCGGCTCAGGTAGTAGTTGCGGTTGCCGTTGGGAATGTGCCCATAGGTTTGGATCAGGTATTGAAAATTATCGAGCATGTCCTCAATAAGATCATACCGGTTGCTCACCGCCAGTCCCTGCATGGTAAAATAACTGTCCCAGTAATAAATCTCCCGGAAGCGGCCGCCCGGCACCACGTACGATCCGGGCAGCGGCAGTAGCGAACTCCATTGGCGTACGGTATCCTTTGGCCGTGTTAGCCCGCCCCACAATTCCGACAGGTGCTGCTGCAACGAAGCACCAGCAGTAGAAGGCGCCGGTGGTGTGCCGGGCAGGTAAAAGTTCTGGAACACAAAAGCCCGCAGGGTGGCACTGTCCTTTTTCCGGACACGCCTATATTTTTTCAGGATGTCCTGCGGCGGCGCTTTTGGTACCATGTCCACAAAAGATTTGTTGTCGCCGAGGGCCATAGTCAGTTGCACGTCTTTAAAGAGTGGCCCCCAGATTTTATCGGGCGTGGGAGTGACTTGTGCGTGGGCAAAGCCGGCAACGAGACAAAAAAGGATGGGAAGTTTTTTCATGCAAGCGAATGATTGGTGAAAACTGGTTGATTAAAGATAGAGCGGAATGTGCATAGCCGATCAGCATCGGGAGCAGAAGAGGCGGGAGAATAAAAAAGCTGTTGAAGGAAATGAATCGTGTTTCGCGGTGACTAGTTAACACTCCGGAAGCGGCAGAAGTGAATAGATAAAGAAAAGCCGGCAATTTTAACAATGAAACCGGCCAGCGATGGAAATGAAGAAGCCGGATTCTGGAACTCATTTCTTAATGTTTTTTTTGTCCGTTTCTTTAAGAACTATTAAGGCATTTGCAATTTGGACAGGATTCGGATTACTGCACCACTTAATTTATCACAGCATTATTCATGAACCCCGCTTCAGGCTCGCGAAAGGCTCGGCACTCCGGCCGCTCCAGAATAGGTTGTTGCTTCTCGTTTTGTTTTAAATCCTTCGCTCGACATTTCTTCAAGTAACCAAAACGGAATTGGCTGCTCCTGCAAAAGTTTGACAGACCTTTTCGAGGAAAAACAATGGCCTATTGGACTTCGTTTGGGTCATATTTTGGTTCGGCTCCGTGCTGGCTTTGGACTCTGGCTTTTGACAGCCACCTATTTTTAAAAATACTGTCCATCATAGCTGTTTGGCGTCAGTGGGGCACTAAGAATAAAACATCAGCTACTTGAATCTATCAACTTCAGCGTCAGCATGACGTTCAATGTTGAACCAAACGCCAGGCAGATCAATGAAGAACACAGGTTACGGGCTTTCTGTTCAATGAATGCCGCTAATTCGCCAATACTTACCTGTTAGTGGCTATGCCGGGTGGGCCCCCCAAAAAATCCAAAGAGCTATATTTGACAGATGACAAAAGACTTTCCGGGTGAACAATGGAAAACGGTGACGTTTGACTTTTCGTTCACCAACGATTTTCGCCTTGAAGTTTCCAATTTTGGACGACTCCGGACGTTCAATAAAATTTCGAACGGCAATATCATCAAAGGCTCTATGGTCAACGGTTACCGCATTGTGCGGCTGAAACTTTACCAACCGAGAGACGAGAAGACAGAGGCCAAACTTCAGCATCTAAAGCAACAAACGTTTAAGCTTGCCAGGAAATTGAAGTCGCAGATAGCCGAAGGGGAAAGCAAACAGGTAGTAAAAGAGACGAGCCTTTTGCTGGACACCCTAAAAAAGAAAGTGAGCAAAAAGTTTCAGCAAGACCTGAAAGAACGGGCGATCAATCATCATTCGCTTATTCACCGGCTTGTTGCGGAATACTTTCTGCCGCCACCAAAAGCAACACAAACCATTGTTGCCCATCGTGACCATGACAAACTCAATAACAGGGCAATTAACCTGAAATGGATGACACCGGAAGAAAATTACGAACACCAAAAAAGCAGTCCCCTTGTCATCAACGACAAAAAGCAAAGAAGGCAACGGCAACAATCGAATCCTAACAGAGCCAAGCTAACAGTGACGAAAGTAATGCTGCTAAAAAAACTGCTGAATGAAGGCAAACCGGTAAAACAACTGGTAAAGATTTTCAAAGTATCGGACATGCAAATCAGCAGAATCAGGCGGGGTGAAAACTGGCCGAACGTTCCCGCATCAACTTAATGAAAGAAACAAAAGAACATGTCTATCATAATGTTGTAAAGAAAAAACCGGTAGCCAATGGAAAGGTTACCGCCTCTTTTTGGCACCCCGTACATGGCGGCACCAACAACCAAACCGGGGCGCAAGCTCACCTACATCACCCTTTCTAAAATCGGTAGCCAGCCGAAAAAATAGTCTCCGACCACAAGTTCCTTTCTACAACCGAAGCTCCACCGTCAAATGCACATTCCGCCCATCGCCCGGCCAGATGCCGGGGCCCGGGTACATAGTAGGCCGCTTGGAGAAATATTGTTTGTTTAAGATGTTGCTGATGCCTGCTCTAACACTTAGGGCTGGTGTCACGCGGCACGAGGCATTGATGTCCCACAGGCCATAGCCGGGTGTAAAACCCCGGGCGCCGGTTGGCAAAGGCACCACGGTATTTAGCGGATCGGAGAAAGAAGAAGAGGTATAGCTGTAGAGCAACGTGCAGCTAAAACCCTTGTACAGCACTTCTGCACCGTTCCGGCTTATCCAGTCCGGCACCGCTTCCACTTTATTGCCCTGGATAGACTTGTTGCTGCCCGCATCGGCAAGCCGTCCATTGAGGTACCGGGCATGGGTGTACGAAGTAGAGGTAAACAATCCGGCAAACCATTGCCTGGCCACCTGAAATTTGTATTGCACAAAAACTTCGGCGCCACTCATCCAGGCATCGCCCACATTGGTACGAAAGATATAAGGCTGGCCCGAACCGTCCTGCAATACCTGCGTGCCCATCCGGCGTTTGTAAAGCACATTGAAATACGAAACATCATACTGCAGGTGTTTTAAGAGTTTGCCCCGCACACCAGCTTCGGCATTGTAGCCAAAAGCATCCTTCAGGGCCTTATCCACCTGTTCATACACCGAAGAAGGAACAACGTCTTTAAACACCACCGGGCGGTAGGCCTGTGAAAAACCGGCATACAACATGTTTTCGTTGTTAAGCCCGTATTGTGCACTAATGCCGGCCAGCGCAAACCGGTGCCGGATGGTCGTGGGCAAAGGATGTAGCGTATAATAAGTGATAGTGCCGCTCATGTCCGATTGCCCGTTCTCAATCCGTATGCCGGGCGATACCGTCAGGCGGCGATGGATTTGCAAACTGTTCTCCGCAAAAAAAGCAAGGTTGCCTGTTTTGAAATGGAGGTCGCGGCCAAAGCTACCTTCCACCTCCAGATCGTAATCGGTGCCGGTAGTGCCCCGCCCAAGCTGGCGGCGGTGGAGGCGGTTGTTCATGTACAAAAAACCGGTTGCCAACTTGCCCGCCAGGCCACCAATGCTGTACTGGTGCAGCAACCGCAACTCAACGTGACGGCTGTTGAAGTTATCTATATCCACCTGCCGGTTCCTGTATTGCCCTGTCAGGCGGCTCACCGTATCCGGAACGGTGGCAAACGCATCAAACTGCACACTGTTGCGGGTGCCCAACACCGCCGATGCCGTCAGCAGCAGTTTGGTGGAGGGTGACAGCTTCCAGTCCACCGTAACCGACGGCAGGTAAATATCGGGGCTGAAGTAGTTGCGGCTCCGGGTGCTCAATTGCGGATTGGCCGCAAACATACTGTCGTTCAACGGGCCGGGGATTCGGTAGCGGTACTTCGACCGGCCCAGTTCGGCCCGGATAGATAAATGGGGCAGCAACTGGTAGCTCAACTGCACAAATTGGGCGGAGGCATTGCTTTCACTATTTTGGCGGTACCCGTCGGAATGGCGGCGGTAATAGTAAGCCCGGTACGAAAATTTTTTGTGCGTACCGCTGATGCTGTTGTAGCTGCTCACCAGCCCAAACGAGCCTACGGTGTTGATGCTTTCAAAGCCGAAGGCCCGGCTGCTGTCCGGCTTTTGCGTAATGTAGTTTATCATGCCGCCAAAATGGCTGCCATACTGTAGCGAACCGGTGCCACGGATAAATTCGATCCGCTCGTAGCTCTCCATGGGTGCACTGTAGTGGCTGGCCGGGTAGCCATACATGTCGGAGTTGGTGATAACGCCGTTCTGCCGGTTGTTCAGCTCCCAGCTACGGTGCGGATCGAGGCCGCGGGTGGCAATGTTGATTTGATTGCCGCTGCCATCCATGTCATAGACAAACACACCCGGAATTTTGGAGAATACCTGCCGCCCTGTTTTAACGGCAATATTCGCATTGGTGCCGGCAAGATTGATGACTTCATTTTTCTTGCCCGCATTCAGAAAACCGTTTTGCTCGTCAGGGAGGCGGGTGACGCCTTTTCGCTGCCAGTTTTTTATAATGACTTCTTTCAGGTTTTTTACAGAAGCCGTATCAACCGGCTGCGCTGCCAACGAACCCGCTATCACAGTTAAGATCAGCACCAACCATTTTCGCATACAGGCATTTTTCAAGGTTTTTCTTAAATAGCGGCTGCAGATGAATGAAAACAAGAAACGCCGGTTTTAAAAACGAAAAGAAGCACTGCCCGAATAATAACATTGCTGTTTTCGGGCAGGCTGTTTGCACCGGGTGGTTAGCGTCTTTTGCCGATGGCGGTAAACACTATAATGAAAACGTCACGCCCAGATTCACCGAATAATCGGCAAAGGCTGCATCGCCTTTAAAATAGGTGCCGGTTTTGGCTGTGCGAATTTTATCCGGCACACTCTGAATGCGATTCCGCTCCAGCGCTACCGGTACCGAAACATAAAACTGTGTTTTCTTTACCCGGTACGCTGCTACCGGTTCGGCCGAAATCACATAGCCCGGCCGGCGGAAGCCATTGCTGCCGCCAAAGGCATCCTTGGCCGGCACGCCTTCCATGCGCAAACCGCCCGAAAGACTCAGCGGACCACTCATGAACGAGGCACCCAGGCGGGCCATAAACTGGTCGGGTACACTCATGACATCGCTGCCATAGGCCAATTGTGCGGCGCTTGGTGTGCCGCCTCTGGTAGTGGATACGCCGTTGTGCTCCCGCGGATTAAACAGGTAAAAGCCGTTGGCATAAAGGCTGGTGTGCTTCGACACTACCAGGTAGGTGTTGGCTTCAAGGGTCAGGCCGGTGCCGCCGTCGCCTAACTGAATGGATTGATCAACAAAGCCCAGGACTTTGGTAGAATCGTTACGCCAGAAATAATCCTGTACGCGATAATCACCCGTCGGCAGCTTAAGGCCGGCGCCCACCTGCAGGTTTGCCTTTGGCATTTTGGCTGGGTCAGCCACCCAGTAGTAAGCCGCCAGGCGAATATCGCCCAGGCCGAACGAACGAGTAATGCGGCGGGCATTGGGGTTCTTGCTGGTGTTGCCGTAATGTTCGTACATGGACGAACGCACGTTATTGATGATGGGCAGAAAAACGGCCACCGACCATTGGTTATTGATGTTGCGGGTAAGCCCAAACTCAGCCGATGTAAAATGATTGATCACCTCTGTACCGGCTTCTACCCTTTCGTGTTGCTCTTCGGAGCCTACAAAATGTTTGTATGATTTGAAATAGCGGCTGTTGACGGCCAGGTTCCAGGCTGGCTGTTGCGGAGCTTTATGACCGGCATCGAAATGATAACCCGTCATGGTGCAGGTAGCGCCGTTGCTGCGGATGGCTACGCAGCCTTGTGCATTGGCTTTGGCCCAGGCAATGAATATGATGATGGCGGAAAGCAGCAACTGTCTCATAAAAATCTTTTTTGGTTTTGTGTTGAATGCCACGCGGTTTAGGGGTGGCTGGCGGCAAATCCCCTGTTAGCGGTGGAAAGAAATGTCGGTAGATGTTAAGCCAGGCAACCGTTTACTTGTTGGCGGTCAGTGTTGTCCTTTCTTTTTTGAGCCGAAGGGTCGTTACAATGTGCTCGCCAATCCGGCGGCCGACTTCATTGCCCCGATCAAGGTCGCAGCGGAAATGAATGCCGCCATACAGGCGCGACAACGAAGCCTCCTGGGCTGCATCGCGGAAGGATTTAAAGGACCGGTCTTTGATGCCGAACTCCCGCTCCGACGAATCGGTGTAGGCAAAATTGTCGCCGAAATAGCGGGTCATCACTTCGGCCGAAGCGGCAGAAATCACCGAATGGCCGCTGACATACGAAGGGAAAGGTGGTGTTTGCAGGTAAGGTTGCCAGGCCGGGTCCAGCAGTTTGTTGATGACCGTTTCCGGGCGAACCGTGTTGTACTGGTACTTGGCTTTCCAGCAGGCCACAAACCCATCGAACAAAGCGATGGATGTTTCGGTGTAGGCAGCCACGGTCTTGTTGAAATCGGCGCCGGCTTTTTGGGCCGCAATGCCCACAATATTCATCCAGTGGCCGGGCGGCGAAAACTTTTTGGTGGCATACATCA
>CBDUBQ010000084.1:0-11454 GCA_965365435.1 uncultured Flavisolibacter sp. | reverse complement strand
GTAAAAGTGGGCGCCAACTTCCACATCATCACCGGCGATAAAAACGCCATCCGCAACATCAAGCGTTCGGTGGAAAAATCGGCCCTGCACACAAAAGACTTAGTGCTTCAACCCCTGGCCTCGGCCTCGGCGGTAATGGCACAGGAAGACCTGGAGGCCGGCGTGGCCATTGTTGACATTGGCGGCGGCACCACCGACCTGGCCATTTTTTACGAAGGCATTCTGAAGCATACCGCCGTTATTCCGTTTGCCGGCGAAAACATTACCAACGACATTAAAACCGGGCTGGGTGTGCTAAAGACGCAGGCCGAGCAAATGAAAGTGCAGTTTGGCAGCGCCCTGGCAAATGAAGCCAAGGCCAATGCCTATATCACCATTCCGGGGCTAAGGGGCATGCCGCCGAAAGAAATATCTGTAAAAAATCTGGCGCACATCATCCAGGCACGCATGAGCGAGATCCTGGATTTTGTGACCTACCATTTAAAACAGGTGGGCCTCGACAACAAAAACCTGAATGGCGGCATTATTCTTACCGGTGGCGGCTCGCAGCTGAAGCATCTTATTCAGTTGACGGAGTATGTCACAGGCCTCAATGCCCGTATTGGCCTGCCCAACGAACACCTGGCTCCGAACCATATTGATGAACTGGCAAAACCGACCTATGCTACCTGTCTTGGCCTCATCCTGAAAGGATACGATGACTTTGAGCACAACCGCAAACAATTCGACACCACGTTTAAAAAAGTGGAAGTGCCGCAGGGTCTGAAGGGCGATGACATGGACGATGAAATACTGGTAGATGAGGAGTCGAACATTACTGTGGTGAAGACGGCTCCTCGAAAAGGCATTTCCAACTTCTGGGGCAAATTCAAGAACAGTCTGATTGATATGTTCAAGGAAGAAGAAGACAGCCAGTTTTGAGCCAATGGGCAATAAGCAACCGGCAGCAGGCAACATTTGCCAATTGCTGATTGCCAATTGCCGGTTGACACAGCCATCCACCACCAACATCATTCACCCGTTTTGCATTTAACTGTAACAACACAAACCTTATTTTATGATTCATTTTGATTTGCCCAAAGAAAAATCCTCCATATTAAAAGTCATTGGTATCGGCGGTGGCGGAAGCAATGCCGTGAACCACATGTACAGCCAGAACATAGAAGGTGTCAACTTCATCATTTGCAACACCGATGCCCAGGCCATTGCCCTGAGCCCCGTACCCAATAAAGTGCAGCTTGGGCCGCACCTGACGCAGGGCCTTGGCGCCGGTGCCAATCCCGAAATTGGCCGGCAGGCAACCGAAGAAAGCCTGGAAGAAATTAAGCGCATTTTGGAGGTAAACACCAAGATGGCTTTTGTGACGGCCGGCATGGGCGGCGGCACCGGAACCGGTGGAGCGCCCATCATTTCAAAGATCTGCAAAGACCTGGGCATCCTGACCGTAGGCATTGTCACCACGCCTTTTTCTTACGAAGGAAAAAAGCGCCAGCTACAAGCGGAAGAAGGCATTAAAAACCTGAAGAATTATGTAGATACCCTGTTGGTGATCTCGAACGATAAACTGCGCCACCAGTTTGGCAACCTGAAAATGCGGGAGGCCTTTGCTAAGGCCGATAATGTACTGGCCACGGCGGCCAAGTGTATCACCGATGTAATCAACAGCACCGGCCAGATCAACGTTGACTTTGCCGACGTATGCACGGTGATGAAAAATGGCGGTGTGGCCATTCTTGGCAATGCTGCCTGCTCGGGCGAAGAACGGGCACAGCGTGCTATTGAAGAAGCGCTCAATTCTCCGTTGCTGAACGATAATGACATTCGCGGTGCCAAATGGATTCTTATCAACATCAACTCGGCCGAAGGCGAGCATGAGTTTACGATGGACGAAGTGGAGATTATTCAAACGCACCTGCTGAGCCAGGCCGGCGAAAGCACCGATGTAATACTTGGCCTTGGCTACGACAACAGCCTTGACGACAAGCTGGGCATTACGCTTATTGCCACCGGCTTCGAGCACAAAGACCCCTTTGTGAAAAAAGTGGCCATCAAACAGCAGCCCCAGGAAGAAAGAATTATGATGACGTTGGGTGCTGAGCCGAAAACGGAAGCGCCGGTGGAAGCTAAAAAAGAAGACGTGCTGGCCCCCACGCTGATTGATGAAGACAGCATTGCTGAAGAAATGGTACCGCCACCGGTGATGCTGCGGGAGGAAAAAGAAGAAGCGCCGCTGCAATATTTTCAACTGGGGAACACCGCCAAAAAAGAAGAGCCGAAAGAAGAGGATAGCGCTGTCCAGGGAATGCAAATGAAATTCCGCGAGGAACCGAAGGCGGAAACGGAATGGGAGCGTGAAAAGCGGGAGTTGGAAGAGCAGAAAAGAGCACTCGAAGATAAGTTTGAGGCCCTGCGGCAAAATGTGCTGGGTGGAAAAAACACCGGCTCGCCGTCGGCGGCCGGAGGTTATCTGTCGCGGCCCTCGAACATCTATGCCGAAAACAAGAACGAAGGCGCCGGCGACAGCACCAATCGTACGCCGCTGAAGCAGGGGCAGGAAGAGGGCTTTGACATGCACCTGGTAATAAAAACCGATGGCCAAACCGAACAAACGCCCACCGACCAGCAGCCGCAGGCACCAACGGCCAGCGCCGACGATGCCCAGGCTGGCCAAGCCACCGGCGACAAGCAGCGGGCCACCGAGCGGCTGCAAAAGTTGCGCAACCTGTCGTTCAACCTCAATGCGGCCGATCCGAACAATGAGTATGAAAACGTGCCGGCCTATATCCGCCGCAACATGGAGTTGAACCAGGGCACATCGGCCGTGGAGAATTTTTACAGCAATTACACCGTGAAGCCAGATGGAAAGAACACCGCTACCATCAGCACCATCAATACGTTCTTAGACGGCAAAAAGCCGGATTAACCGTTGTTTCAATGTAGCCATTGGCTCTGTAGATGTTGACTACGGAACCGAAGTAGAAGGCTCTGTTTTTAGTTGTTCCCCCGCTGGTTTCAGCGGGGGTTTTTTTGTGATGACAAAAACAAAATATGGCTGAAAATTGGGGTGATTACACCAAAGCGTTTTCAAGCTGTATGGGTCATCCAAGGAAGAGTGCAGAGCTATTTGAGGTTTTCTTTCCGCGTGGGTGATGTACTTCTCATCCGCCGTCCAAAGTCGTCGCTTTTTTACTCCTAACGGAGTCGGGGGCCTTCTACACCTGCTTTGCTACCGCTATTCGACGCTTAGGGTGCCGGCTGAAACAACAAGTGCACCTTGACGGCGGGTTGATCTTATTTGCAAAAGAGCGGGTAGGTTCCGGTAGGTAGCGCCTCTTCCCCTGATCGCTTTGTTCATAAATGCTATCGGTACAGTGGAAGAAACCTCAGCCGGAGCATTTTGTTCCGGGAAGTTGTTGCACCTGGCTCTGCCGGCGGGACGGAATGCATTTGGCACCTCTTCGATCAACAAAAGGTTGATACGGCGCCGGCCAACCTGTTACGCCCAAACATTCCACGAATGAGCAAACGGTTAAAGACAAAAGTTATACCGGTATGTTGCCTGCTCTACCTGCTTCGCCTTGCCATTTATCCAAACGAAAAAACAATTCGTTCGATTTCCACTAATTTCATAGGAAGTTGATTGCTATGTATCTTCCTTTTCGTTTGCCGGTATCTTTTTCCCGCCGTAAGGATCACGGTCTTCTTCTTCGGATGCTATTTGGCACTAGCTTATTGTTCGTTTTTATGTCATTGTGTGCTCAGTCGAAAAGCGCACGAGATTCAGATCCACTAAGGAAGGTTTATTATCAATACATAAATGAGCTTGGCGCTACGGCCCGGTATATCAACGGTGCCGAATACGACGGTGCCTACCCTCTTGTTAGTGGTACGGCGTTTTGGAACGAAGAGGGTTTTCAAATGGGTAAGCTTGGGTATGAAGGCGTACTGTATCACGAGGTACCGCTTGCGCTTGATCTTGTGCAGGGAGCAGTGTTGACCAGAGGGCCGCAAAACCAACGATGGCGGTTGGAGAAAACCAAGGTGGATTCCTTTATTCTTGCCGGACATACATTCGTTTTCCTCGCCACCGACACCAACAGCCGCAATACGTTGCCCGAAGATTTTTACGACCGGTTGTTTGATGGTGAGGTGAAAGTTTTTGCTAAACGGTCGAAGTTTGTTACCCGCGGGCTGAATGCTGCCAGCCGGGATAGTTTTTCAACGCGTACCACTTATTTTATTCGGCGCAGTCAAACTTATTTCCCGGTAAGCAGGGAAAAAGACCTTTTGGCGATTTTTCGGAACGAAAGGGGGGCGCTTTCAGCCTTTTGGAAAGCCAATGGGTTTCATTTCAAAAACGACCCTGAGTTATTTATTCTTAAAACCGTTGCTTTTTGGTCGCAGTTGAAAAAATAAGAATGTCTGCTTTGCTACCGGCAGGAAAAACATTGGTGTTTCTGGTGTTGGTTATTTTTTGGGCCAAAGCAAAGGGCCAGGATTCAACCATCATCACCCAGCGGTTCGATCAAGTACCTTTCCCCGCATTTGTCCAATACATGGAGGCCTCAACGCGGTACCGGTTTTATTACCACACGGCCGATCTGGATAGCTTTCGCGTGACGCTGCTTCCACAAAAGCAAGCGGTCAATCGCTTATTGGACCAGGTGTTTCAAAATACGGCTTTCAACTTTGTATTGGATTCGTCAGCTAATATTTACGTGGTAAAGCAGCCCGTAATGATTGCTGCGATGCCAGCGGAATTTTTCGACCGGGCAAAAACCACTGTCGCAGTAAACCTACCGGAAGCATCGCTTGCGGAACAAAAACCGTCGGCCCGGAAATTAAAAATTTCGCCCGAAAACAGATTGTTCGAAATAGGCGCACCCGGCACGATGCCCAGGGGCAAAGTAACCCTGGTTGGTTATGTGCGGGATGAACGCAACGGCGAACCGATAGCCGGTGTATCCATTGCCATTGATAGTTTATCGGCCAGTGTATTGACCGATCAGTTGGGCTATTACGCCATTACACTGCCAGCCGGGCGGCACCGTTTGCAGGTCAACAGTTATGGAATGAAAGCCACCAGCCGGCAGGTGCTATTGCATGCCGACGGAAAACTGGACATTGACCTGGGGGTTTATGTGGCCAGTTTAAAGGAAGTGGTGGTAAAGGCCACCCGGCTTTCCAATGTGCTTAGCTTAAGCATGGGCAAAGACCGTATGTCCATTCAAACCATCAAACAAATTCCCGTGATTTTTGGCGAAGCCGATGTATTACGGGCCACGCTTACGCTGCCGGGCGTTACTTCGGTGGGCGAAGCCAATACCGGCTTTAATGTGCGGGGTGGCGCGGCCGATCAGAACCTGATCTTGCTGAACGACGCCACCATCTTTAATCCTTCGCACTTGTTTGGCTTTTTTTCAGCTTTCAACCCCGATGTGGTGCGGGGTGTAGAACTGTACAAAAGCGCTATTCCCGAAAAATACGGTGGACGCCTTTCATCTGTTTTGGACGTAACTACCAAACAAGGCAACGCCAAAAAGATTGGTGGCTCGGCGGGCATTGGGCCCCTTACCAGTAAGTTCACTATCGAAGGGCCATTGGCAAAAGAAAAAACAACTTTTGTGGCCGGTGTCCGGAGCAGCTATTCCAACTGGCTGCTTCGCCAGGTTCCCAACAGTGCTTACCAAAACAGCAAGGCCAGTTTTTATGATGCCAGCCTGCATGTCAGTCACACTCTCAACGCAAAAAACAGCCTTTTTGTAAATGGCTATTTTAGTCATGATGGTTTTGTTTTGAATGGTGATACCACCTACCGCTATGGCAACCGTAACCTGAATGTAAAATGGAAACATAATTTCAACAACCAACTGCATGGCACGGCTACCGTTGGGATTGACCGGTATCAGTATGCGATTTCGAGTGCGTCGAATGTCGTGAATGCTTACCGTCTTTCGTCGGGCATTCAGCAGAATTATTTCCGGGCCGATTTTTCCTACACGCCCAGCCTGAAACATCAGGTTTCATTTGGGCTTTCTTCGATTTTTTACAAAATTCAGCCGGGCAGCCTGGCGCCTTTAGGAAAAGGTTCGTTGGTAACGCCCGAAAAAGTAAACGATGAGCAGGGGCTGGAGACGGCCTTATACCTGGGCGATGAGTACAACCTGTCCGACAGGCTTTCGCTGCACGCCGGACTGCGTTATTCTTTGTTTCAATACCTGGGCCCCCGCGATGTTTATCGTTACAAAGAAGGATTGCCGAAGGACCTCAATACCCTGTTGGATACCGTTTCGTACCAAGGTGGCGACGTGATTAAAACCCACAGCCGTCCGGAAGTGAGGCTGTCGCTCCGCTATGCACTCGCAGAACATTCGTCGGTGAAATTTAGCTTCAACACGATGACACAGTATGTTCATACGCTATCCAACACCAATTCTATTTCGCCCACCGATGTGCTTAAGCTGAGCGATCGTTACCTACAGCCGCAAAGAGGCGAGCAGCTCTCGCTTGGCTTTTACCGTAACTTTCGTGCAAACACCATTGAAACGTCCCTGGAAGTGTATTACAAGCGCCTGAAACATTATCTCGATTATAAGAGCGGCGCTTCATTGTTGCTGAATCATCACATCGAAACCGATGTGATTGACAGCCGCGGAAAGGCGTATGGAGCCGAATTGTTGGTCAGAAAAAATTCGGGCCGCTTAACCGGTTGGCTGAGTTACACCTTTTCACGCATTCAACTGCAATCGAATGATTCGCTTGCCGGTGAACAGATCAACGGCGGCGCTTATTACCCGGCCAATTTTGACAAGCCACACAACGCAAACCTTATTGGCACATACAAGTTTTCGCACCGGTATGCCTTGTCGCTCAGCGTGGCTTACAGTACGGGCCGGCCAATCACGCTTCCGTTGGCGGTTTTCAATTTTGGCGGCGCACAGCGGGTTTATTACTCGCAGCGAAACCAGTTTCGTACCCCCGATTATTTCCGGGCCGATGTGTCGTTTACGCTGGCCGGAAACCATAAGCTGACCAAGGCCACCCACAACGACTGGACTTTTGGAATTTACAACATCACCGCCCGTAAAAATGTGTACTCGATTTTTTTCATCCAGGAAAGCGGGTATGTGAAAGGATACAAGCTTTCCATTTTCGGAACCCTGATCCCATTTGTCACCTATACCATTCGATTTTAAATGCCCGCAACATGCAACGGATAAAGGCCATTGTGATACTGCTGTTTTTCATTGCCGGATGCCGGGAGTCATACGAGCCGCCCGCTATAAAGGCTCCCAACCGCTACCTGGTGGTTGACGGTATCATTAATATGCAAACCGGGTCAATAACATCGTTTCAATTGTCCAAAACCAAAAATTTATTGGATTCACTGGCTATAGATCCGGAAAGGGGCGCCGAGGTAAGTATTGAAGCAAGGGGTGGAGCATCTTATCCGATGCAGGAACAAAGCGCCGGACTTTATGCGACCAATCCATTAAGCCTAACCTACTCCGACCAGTATCGCCTACGCATCCGCACAGCCGATGGTTCCACTTACCTTTCTGACTACGTAACCGCGAAAAAAACACCACCGATTGAGAATCTAAGCTGGCAGCAAAATGAGGACGTTACCATTTATGTGGACACCAAAGACCCGACGAATAACGCAAGGTATTACCGGTGGGACTACGTGGAGACCTGGCATTACCGTGCGCCGCTGGAAGGCAATTTTGGGCTGGGCTTAAGCAACGGCGTTATTTTTCAAAAAGACATCAACACCCAAACCACCAACTGCTGGCAAACGATGCTTTCTACCGAAATTGTCTTGGCTTCGTCGGTCCGTTTAAATGAAGATGTCATTGCTCAATTCCCGGTTGCCGTTATCCCGAAAAATTCGGAAAAAATAGCGATCCGCTATAGCGCCCTGGTACGGCAGTATGCCCTTACCGAAGAAGCCTACCGGTTCTGGGATATCCTTCGCAAAAATTCGCAAACGCTCGGCACCCTTTTCGATGCGCAACCCGGGCAATTAAGCAGCAATTTGTACAATGTGTCGAATGCCGCCGAACCGGTCATTGGTTTTATATCGGCCGGTAACGTAGAGGAGAAACGAATTTTTATCAATCGTGCCGAACTTACAAATTGGCAGCCCCCTGTTCCCAACCTGTATTGTGGTGAGGCCGTCATCAGTCAGGACCCGCAGGACCCATTTCGTTGGAATTATCCCGATACCACCTATGAACCCTGGCATTTTGTTTCGCCGTCCGGCATCAGGATCGCCAAAAAAGATTGCCTCGACTGCAGAAGGCGCGGTGGCACGAATCAAAAACCTTTTTTTTGGTGATGGAGAAAAAAGCCAGCCCAGTGTTTTTACAATTTGCTAAGAAGGCAGCAAAACGTTGGTGCCTTTTCCTGCTTTCGGGTTTGATCGTTTCTGGCGCAAAAGCGCAAACGCCGGCTTTGGACACGTTGCAGGTTGGCCTGGAGAATTATTTAAAAGAAGCGGTGCAGGAAAAGGTGTTTTTGCATACTGATAAAACTTTTTTCCTCACCGGCGAAACGCTTTGGTTTAAGGCCTATGTGGTGAATGCCGCAACGCATGAGCCAATAGACCTGAGTAAGGTGTTGTATGTGGAATTGCTCGACGACCAGTTGAAGCCGGCACTCCTGGCCATGGTGGCGTTGAACCAGGGAACCGGCGATGGGTCATTTGTTCTACCAGCTTCGATGCGCTCGGGAAATTACCTGTTGCGGGCCTACACCGCCTGGATGAGAAATTTTGACGAAACCTTTTTCTTTCATTTGCCTTTGCAAGTGGTGAATACGACGCGTCAACCGGATTGGGCGTCTTTTGAAAAAAAGAAGGCATATTCTCTCCGGTTCTTCCCCGAAGGCGGCAATTTGGTAGATGGCATTCAAACCCGGTTGGGTTTTCAGCTGGTAGATCAAAATGGGCGGGGAGTGGACGGCAAAGGATACCTGATCGGAAATGGAAAAGATACGGTCGCCCGTTTTCGCCCGTTAAAATTTGGAATAGGACGGCTTTCGATGACGCCGAAAACAAACGTGACGTATAAAGCCGTAGTGCATTTGGCCAATGGCGATACCGTTGTTGGCAGCCTGCCGGCTGTTGAAAAAACGGGATATGTTTTACAGGTTTCAGACATTGGCGATGGACAGTTGCAGGTGAGTGCTGCCGCTGATGAAACCCAAAAAGGCCAAACCATTTACCTGTTGGCGCATACAAAAGGCGGGTTGAAATTTTCTTCTTCCCAAAACCTGGCGACTAGCACAGCAGGCTGGCTGCTCTCCAAAGACAGCATCGGGGAAGGCATTACCACCTTTACGCTTTTTGATGCAAAGGGGCAGCCGGTTTGTGAGCGGCTATACTATAAACGGCCTTTGCAAAGACTGAAACTAGGCCTGAAAACAGAGGCACCGGTATATGCAACCCGCACTAAAGTGAACGTGGAACTGTCGGCAACCGGCCAGCGGGGAGAGCCGGCAACCGCCAATCTTTCTTTGTCTGTGTTTCGGCTCGATTCATTGCAAGGGTTGCCTGATAATTTCATTGAACCATCGTTTTGGCTTGCTAGCGAATTCAAAGGAAAGGTGGAAAGCCCCCTGTATTATTTTTCAACGGCAACCAAAGAAACCGATGAGGCAATGGACAATCTCATGCTCACCCACGGCTGGCGGCGGTTTACCTGGGCGGCGGTTCAAGCCAAACAAAAACCTGCTCTTCGCTATTTGCCGGAGTACGAAGGGCATTTGGTAAAAGGCCGGATCGTCAGTAAAATTTCGGGCGATCCGGTGCCGCACCGGCTTTGTTTTTTAACGGTGCCGGCCGAGCGCTTTCAGGTGAGCAATGCCATTAGCAATGAAAAAGGGGAGCTAACCTTTGTGCTGAAAAATAGCTATGGTCCAATGGAACTCGTGGCACAGGCGGCAGGAGCCGACAACACGGTGCAAATCGAACTTTCGCGACCATTTGCGCCAGCGCCATCGTCTTACCCGTTACCGGCCTTTTCTCTTTGGCAAAAGTGGAAAAGTGAACTGTACAACCGTCACGTAAACGTGCAGGTGTCAAATGTATTCCGATCCGCATCGGCCAACAGCCTCTGGTTGCCGAACTGGCGTGATACGGGTGTGTTTTACGGCCAACCCGACGGCAGTTATCAGTTAGACGAATTCACCCGTTTTCCCACCATGGAAGAAGTGATCCGCGAGGTGGTGGTGGGTGCGCAGCTTCGGCGGGAAAGGGATAGTTTCCGGCTGAACCTGATAAACCTTCCTTACCGGCAGTATTTCAACGAAGGCCCGCTTTTGTTGCTCGATGGCGTCCCGGTTTTTTCGGCAAATAAGCTCATGGCTTTTGATCCCCTAAAACTGAAAAAGATTGACGTGGTGTTGCGCAAATATTACTGGGGCCATACCACCAATAACGGCATTGTCAGTTTTAGAACCTACGAGGGCGATTTAGCCAACTTCGATCCCGATCCGGGTGTGGTGCTAATAGATTATCATGGACTGCAACTAAAGCGGGAATTTTATGCGCCTGTTTACGACGAAGCTGCCTCCATAAAAAGCCGTGAACCCGACCGGCGGAATGTGTTGCACTGGCAGCCCTCCGTCATCACTAATCAGTCGGGCACCAAATTCATTTCATTTTATACCTCCGATCTGCCAGGCCGTTATGCCATACTGGTACATGGCATTGATGATATCGGCGGCTGTGGCAGTAAGTGGATAACGTTTGAGGTGAATTGAAAGTGCATCGCCATAAAAAAGCCGCCGGCTGCTGAACGCCGGTAGCCGTTATTCAAAATGCCATTCAATAATTGGCCATCCACAATAGACTTACGCAAAACTGTAAGCATTTATCAAACAAATGATGAAATTATTTTTTGCAGCCTATTGGAACGAAGTGCGCAAAAAAATGCTATAGAGAAGGGTAGAAGAAAAGTAGCCGTTCAGGATCGAACGGCTACTTTCGGTTTGTGGCAGGTAATTTTTTTCGCTACTTCCGCTTGCCGCTTTAGGATGGGCGAAAAAGAGCTTCAAAGGCTATTGTATCTTAACACTCACTACTCTCTCAGCCATATTGTAAAGTTCAACTGGCGTGGTGGAGATCTGCTGTTTTTTTACAATAGCTGCTTGAATGGCTAAATAATCGTTTGTGAGGATCGAACCAGGATAGTTAAATATAACAGATGGTTCGAAAACGGATAACTGTATTGGGGAAAAAGTGTACGAGGATCTGTTGCCCGAGATCATTCCACTGGATACAACTTTGCTGCCACCTTGTATCCCTATTTCAATCGAATCGCATGGAATTGAATTATCCCAAGTTACGGTATATGCAGTGCTTCGATCAATAACAGGAATGGATGAAAAGTTAGTACAAGTGGTCTCATAAATAGGCTTGAGTAATTTTGTAGGATGAGATTGACAGAC
>CBDUBQ010000083.1:0-11724 GCA_965365435.1 uncultured Flavisolibacter sp. | reverse complement strand
GAGCACTTCCTTGGTAAGGAAGAGGTCTGGGGTTCAATTCCCCATAACGGCTCAAGGCCGGGCCGGGGATCGTTTTTCTTCGGGCCCGTCAGTTTTACCGGCAACCGGCAAAATTGCTGCCCGGCGAACAAAGTGTACAAGTGTGCGACGCAACGGAAGATCATTTGATATTCTGTTGCCGGTACCATAAAAAAGTAAAGCTAAGAGCGTAAATGAGGAAAGAAAAACAAAGAGAAACTCTCTTTTAGCGCTTTCACTCCTTTGATCTCTTAGCTAAAAATTTTCCTCTGAACGTTTAGTTGGTTCGGGGGGAGAAAACAAAAATAAAAACCCCACAACTAAAAACCGATAAGATGGCAAAAGAGAATTTTAAGCGGGATAAACCCCACGTTAACGTTGGTACCATCGGTCACGTTGACCATGGTAAGACCACTTTGACTGCTGCTATTACGACCATTCTGTCTCAGAAAGGTTTGGCAGAGGCAAAAAAATACGATGAAATTGATGGTGCACCCGAAGAAAAAGAGCGTGGTATCACTATCAATACGGCGCACGTAGAATACCAAACAGCCAACCGTCACTATGCACACGTTGACTGTCCTGGTCACGCCGACTACGTAAAGAACATGATTACCGGTGCTGCACAAATGGACGGCGCCATCCTGGTTGTGGCGGCTACCGATGGTCCTATGCCGCAAACGAAAGAGCACATCCTGCTGGCCCGCCAGGTGGGTGTACCCCGTATTGTGGTATTCATGAACAAAGTTGACCTGGTTGACGATCCCGAACTGTTGGAACTGGTGGAAATGGAAATCCGTGACCTCCTGAGCTCCTACGGTTTCGATGGCGACAATACGCCCATCATTCAAGGTTCTGCTACCGGCGCCCTGGCTGGGGAAGCTAAGTGGGTGGCTAAGGTAGAAGAGCTGATGGAAGCAGTTGACACTTACATTCCGCTGCCTCCCCGTCCGGTGGATATGCCGTTCCTGATGTCGGTGGAAGACGTATTCTCCATCACCGGTCGTGGTACCGTTGCTACAGGCCGTATCGAAAGAGGCCGCATCAAAGTTGGTGAGCCTGTTGAGATCGTAGGTCTGATGGACGCTCCCCTGACTTCTACTTGTACCGGTGTGGAAATGTTCCGCAAACTTCTCGACGAAGGTGAAGCTGGTGACAACGCGGGTCTGTTGCTGCGTGGTATTGAAAAAACGCAAATCCGCCGCGGTATGGTTATCTGCAAACCCGGCTCTATCACGCCGCACACCGACTTCAAAGGCGAAGTTTACGTATTGAGCAAAGAAGAAGGTGGCCGTCATACGCCGTTCTTCCAAAAATACCGTCCTCAGTTTTACTTCCGTACAACTGACGTTACCGGTGAGGTGGAACTGCCTGCAGGTACCGAGATGGTAATGCCTGGTGATAACACCAACCTGACTGTACACCTGATTCAGCCGATCGCCATGGAAAAAGGCCTGAAGTTCGCCATCCGCGAAGGTGGCCGTACTGTTGGTGCCGGTCAGGTTACCGAAATCTTAAAATAAGCACTCCGCCTTTAGCTTTTAGCTACTGGCCGAAAGGCTAAGCAAATAATACTATATTTGCGACATATTGCTAAGAGCTATTAGCCAACCGCTAATAGCTCTTAGCTTTCAAACGGGCATAGTTCAATGGCAGAATAGCGGTCTCCAAAACCGTTGATGGGAGTTCGAATCTCTCTGCCCGTGCAAAACACAAAAGAGGCTAAGGTTAAGGTTGAATGCAATGCTGCCTTATCCTTAGCCTCTGGCTTAATTAACCACCCAATTTCTGAACATGAACAAGATTTCAAACTACTTCCGTGACTCCTACAAAGAACTGGCGGAAAAAGTGACCTGGCCTAACTGGTTGCAGTTGCAGCAGTCAACCATGATTGTGCTGGCCGCAACCTTGCTGATCACCGCTGTTGTTGCTGTTATGGACCTGGTTTCGGCCACCGGATTGAAGTTTATTTACAAAATTTTCTAAGGATGGAAGAAACAGCCCAAAATACACCGGAAGTACAGCAGCAGGAAACCAAATGGTATGTGCTGCGGGTGGTGAGCGGTAAGGAAAAAAAGGTAAAAGAATACCTGGATAAAGAAGTGTCCCGCGGCGGCTGGAGCGAGATCGTGAAACAGGTTTTTTTGCCGGTAGAAAAAGTGTACAAAGTGCAAAACGGGAAGAAGGTGATGCGGGAACGCAACTATTACCCCGGCTATGTGATGATTGAAATTGCAGAAGGCAAGCTGAGCGATGACCTTCGCGAGGTGATCAAAAATACTTCAAACGTTATTCATTTCCTCGGAAAGGAAAATCCCATTGCCCTGCGGAAAGCGGAAGTAAATAAAATGCTGGGCAAGATGGACGAGATGGCCGAGGCTGGCGGGGTAAGCATGAGCGAGCCGTTCATCGTAGGCGAAACCATTAAGATCATCGAAGGGCCATTCAACGACTTCAATGGCACCATTGAGGAAGTAAATGATGAGAAGAAAAAACTGAAAGTGACGGTAAAAATCTTTGGCCGTTCAACACCAGTAGAGTTAAGCTACATGCAGGTAGAGAAGCTGAGCTAAAATCTTAATGATAGGTTGAATGCCATCCGTTGAGGGTGGCATTTTGCTTTTTGGCACTGCCGGCGTTTTGCGGATATGGCGGATCAATGTTGAGGAGCCCTTAACAAATATCTCCTGTGCCGTGTGGCGCATTTTCGGTTTAAACCTGTACATTTGCGACCCCAAAGAGTTCTTTAGAGATTTCCGTAGTACGGAATATTGAGGAATTTGGGAGACTGAGTAGATAACCGAAAAGTCGCTTGAACCAATAAATCAGAAGAAAAATGGCAAAAGAAATCACTGGCTATGTAAAGCTTCAGTGCAAGGGTGGCCAGGCCAACCCTGCACCTCCAATTGGTCCGGCGTTGGGTTCCAAAGGTGTTAACATCATGGAATTCTGCAAGCAGTTCAACGCAAGGACACAAGACAAAATGGGAAAAGTGCTTCCTGTTTTGCTGACCGTTTACTCCGATAAGTCGTTCGACTTTATCATCAAAACTCCTCCCGCAGCCGTTCAGCTGAAAGATGCCGCCAAGATTCAAAGCGGTTCGAAAGAGCCTAACCGCCAGAAAGTGGGCAAAGTAACCTGGGCACAGGTAGAAGAAATCGCCAAGGACAAGATGGCTGATCTCAACTGCTTTACCCTGGAAAGCGCTGCTTCGATGGTGGCCGGCACTGCCCGCAGCATGGGTTTGACCGTAGAAGGAGTCCCTGCAAAATAATTTCGAACCTCTTAAACGAATTTGACAATGGCATTCATTCCTAAAAAAAGAAAAGCAGCAAACGCAAAGGTTGATGCAAACAAAACTTACTCTTTGAAAGACGCCGCAACGTTGGTGAAAGAAGTAAACACAACCAAGTTTGATGCCTCTGTAGATATTCACGTTCGCCTGGGCGTTGATCCCAAAAAAGCGGACCAGGCAATCCGTGGTACCGTTACCCTGCCCCACGGCACTGGTAAAACAAAAAGAGTATTGGTGCTTTGCGGCCCCGACCAGGAAGCCGCTGCCAAAGGCGCCGGTGCTGACTTTGTAGGTCTCGATGAGTTTGTACAAAAGATCGAAGGCGGCTGGACCGACGTTGACGTTATTGTGGCTACGCCTGCCGTTATGCCAAAGATTGGTCGGCTGGGTAAAATCCTTGGTCCCCGCAACCTGATGCCCAACCCGAAGACAGGCACTGTTACCAACGATGTAGCGAGTGCGGTTAACGAGGTAAAGGGTGGTAAAATCGCTTTTAAAGTTGACAAGGCTGGTATCATCCATGCTTCTATCGGCCGTGTGTCGTTCACGCCCGAAAAGATTGCCGGTAATGCACAGGAATTGATCAATGCCTTGATCAAGGCAAAGCCCGCGACGGCAAAAGGCACCTACCTGAAGGGTCTGACAATGGCTTCGACCATGAGCCCCGGCATCACCATTGACACAAAATCTTTTGTTCACTAATTACTAAACAGATCCCTCACTGCACAGCCTGTGGCTGTTTGTGTGGGATGACAAACTAAAGGCAATGACCAAAGAACAAAAAAATGAAGTCATAGAATCGTTGAAGGAGAAGTTTTCTCAGTACAACAACTTCTATGTAACCAATACAGAATCACTGAGCGTTGACCAGGTAGGCAAGCTGCGTCGCATTTGTTTCGACAAGAAGGTAGAAATGAAAGTGGCCAAGAATACCCTCATCAAAAAGGCACTGGAAGGGCTGAATGAAGAGCGTTTTGCCGGTATGTTCGACTCGCTGCACGGCGTCACAGCACTGCTGTTTTCCGAAAATCCAAAAGAACCAGCGCTGATCATTTCCGACTTCCGGGGTGCCAGCAAAACAGAGCTTCCGGCGTTGAAAGCGGCTTTCATTGACGGTGATGTGTTCTCCGGCAACGACCAGTTGGATGCCTTGAAAACGTTGAAGAGCAAGCAAGACCTGATCGGCGAAGTTATTGGCCTGTTGCAGTCGCCTGCGAAGAATGTTATCTCGGCGCTTAATGCCGGTAACAAGCTGGCTGCTCTGGTGAAAGCATTGGAAGAAAGAGCTTCGTGATATTCGAATGGGCAGATGCGCAGATAAGCGAATGGTTTAAAACCCGCAGATCTGCATATCCATCCACTCGCCCATCAATTTCAACTCCCAAGTCTTCGGGTACAAGTGAAGACACCTTTATAAACCTCCGCCGGAGCAAAAGCTATGAAGGCGGTTTTTAAAACAATGTAAAATGGCTGATTTAAAAGCATTCGCCGAACAACTGGTGAACCTGTCTGTAAAAGACGTAAACGAACTCGCAAAGATCCTGAAAGAAGAGTATGGTATTGAGCCTGCTGCTGCTGCAGTAGTGGCTGGTCCTGCTGCTGGTGGTGGCGCTGCTGCTCCTGCTGCTGAAGAAAAAACTTCTTTCAACGTAATCCTGAAGGCTGCCGGTGCCGGCAAACTGAACGTCGTTAAAATCGTAAAAGATTTGACTGGCCTGGGTCTGAAAGAAGCAAAAGACCTGGTTGATGGCGCTCCGAAGCCTGTTAAAGAAGGTGTTGACAAAGCAACTGCTGAAGACATCGCCAACAAGCTGAAAGAAGCTGGTGCTGAAGTGGAAATTGCCTAATCTCCCTTTTGCGACATAGCGAAACGCCCCGCTTTTGCGGGGCGTTTCTGTTTGTTATTTCCGGAGAAAATCATTGAGGAATGAAAAAAGCAACTGCGGCTCTTCTACCTGCGGATTGTGCCCCGAACGCTCAAACATGACAAATTTGGCCTGCGGACAATACTCTGTGTACTTTACCATCATCCACGGAACGGCCACCCGGTCGTAACGTCCGCCGTAAATCAGCACCGGCATTTTCAGGTCTTTCAATTGCCGGCGGAAGTCAAAATTGCCAATATCATTTCCTACGATAAAATCGCCGTCCTTGCCAACCATCTGGTAATACAGTTTTGTATTCATGGCATTTGGATAGGGCCTTGCGCCACGGCTCCGGAAGTTGTCGGGATTGTAAGCGTACAGAAACCCGTATGGCACCTGCCCATAAATTTCCTGGTGAAGCGGGTCGCTCGACACATATCCTTTCTCTCTTATTTTCATCAGTCTATCCCAGACTTCGGGGTAATTCGTACGAATTTCATGATTGCTGTTATCATCATTCTCCTGCCACATCAGATAGCTATGAAAAGTATTCGCCAAAATCAGGTGGCTGACATTTTGCGGATACTTCACTGCATACCCTTGTGCTACCACTCCGCCATAAGAATGTCCGAGCAAATTGATTTTTCCAAGTTTCAGCGCCTTTCGCAGCCCTTCAATGTCTTCAACATCCCTGGCGATAGTGTATTCGCTCACATTCTTTGCCGTATCGGACTTACCTCTTCCAAGGGCATCGAAATAAATCAATTGATGATTGGCCGCCAGCGTGTCAAACCGGCGGAGGCCCGGGTGAGCACCGCCAGGTCCACCGGGAATGAGGATAAGCGGATCGCCTTTGCCCACAGTGACCACCCAAAGTTTGGCGCTATTAACGGCCACAAATTTCCCTTCCGTCCAGCTATCGGGATACCTGATTTGTGCCGTTGCGGCAATGGCCACGAATAGGCAGAGGACTAGACCTAATTTTTTCATGAAGGGAAATTAACCTGCGCCATTTAAATCGGAAAAGAAAACTTCGGGCAAATTCAGAGCTCCAGGTAGGGTGCGATCTTTTTTAGCAGGGCATCATCAATCAGCACAATATTCTTCAACTCCTCCAGGCTTTTGAATGCGCCGTGCTGGTTGCGATACTCCACAATCGCATTGGCCAGGTTCCAGCGTATGTACGGATGTGCTTTTAGTTCGTCTTTCGTTGCGGTATTTATGGCAATCTTTCGCAGTGTCGCGCCATCTACTTGCAGCCGACCTTTTATTTTTTGAAACGTACTGTCGGGTAGTCCATAGGTTTCGCCAATTTGTTCCACCGAATAAAATCCACCAAGCTTTTCGCGAAAGTTAATGATCCGTGCTGCCAACTTGCTGCCAATGCCCGGGAGGACAATGAGGGCAGCCGTATCGGCGTCGTTAGCAGCAATGACCAATGGCTTACGCTCTTCGCGAACATAGGCCGGCTTGTTGCCAGCCTCAAACTGAGGATGTTCTTTTCTGGTGCCGGCAATGCGCACATAACCTTTCACTCGCTCGTAAAAGCCCTCCGGCAGGCCCCATATTTTCAACAGGTCGTCCGGCTTGTAGAATCTTCCACCTTTCGACACATAGTTGGTGATCGTTCTGCTGGTTTTAGCATTCAGTCCCAGCTTTTGCCAGTCGTCAAAGGAGGCTGTATTTGGGTCAAATGCAAACAGGTCGCCTTCTGAGAAGCCGTTCGTTACCGAACGCTCATACAGGTAAGCCGGGTTGCTTTCGTTTTTTGTGTAAACGGGCCGCCGGGCCTGCCGCTGCTGCAGTGTGTCCATCGCTAACACCAGGGCGCTGTCGGCACCAAGGTTCAATGGCGGTGGGGCAGGTGCCCACAACCGGGGCACAAGCAGGCTGGCGCCAATGATGATCACGACAGTTAACGTAAAGAGCCGGTCTTTGCGGGTGAAGGAAAAATAATCTTTTAGCAGGTGTTTTGGCAACATGGTAAAAAGTTACCATCTATTAAGAAAATACAAAAAATATTTATGGCGTAATCTTTGTGACGCACAAAAACTTGCTCGTGAAGGATAAATAGTTACTTTTGCTGTCCTTTAGTTTTGGCCAAAAACAATCTTGACGTCGCAAATTCGGATTTAAATTTCTCATTTCCAAGCGTTTATTTCGAAAAGGAATAGGGGCCTGGGAAGCTTTTGCTGCGTCCGGACATTAAAAACCGGTTTGAAATATATGTCAACAACAACGACGAATCAACGGATCAATTTCGGCAAAATTGGAAATCTTGCCGAGACCCCTGATCTTCTCGCGGTTCAAATCCAATCGTTCAGGGAATTCTTCCAGCTCGAAACCACCCCCGACAAACGAAATGTAGAAGGCCTTTTCCGTGTGTTCAAGGAAAACTTTCCCATCACGGACACCCGCAACATTTTTGTTCTGGAGTTTCTGGACTACTTTATTGACCCGCCCCGCTACACCATTGAAGAGTGTATGGAGCGTGGCCTCACTTATGCTGTTCCCCTGAAAGCAAAGCTCCGGCTAAGCTGTAACGATGAGGAGCATATTGACTTCCAAACTATCGTTCAGGACGTTTTTCTTGGAAATATTCCTTATATGACCCCCCGTGGCACCTTTGTGATCAATGGTGCTGAGCGTGTGGTGGTTTCGCAATTGCACCGTTCGCCGGGTGTATTCTTCGGTCAGTCCATTCACCCCAATGGCACCAAGATCTACTCTGCCCGTGTGATCCCGTTTAAAGGTGCGTGGATGGAATTTGCTACCGACATCAACAACGTGATGTATGCGTACATTGACCGTAAGAAAAAGTTCCCGGTAACGACCCTTCTTCGTTCTATCGGTTACGAGACCGATAAAGATATCCTTGAGCTTTTTGGCATGGCCGACGAGGTTAAAGGCAACAAAAAAGACCTGGAGAAATTTATTGGCCGCCGCCTGGCTGCCCGTGTGCTGCGCAGCTGGGTAGAAGATTTTGTGGATGAAGATACCGGTGAGGTTGTTTCTATAGAGCGGAACGAAGTGGTACTGGAGCGGGACTCGGTGCTGGATGAAGAAGCCGTTGACACCATCTCCGAAATGGACATCAAATCCATTTTCGTTCAGAAAGAAGATGTAGGTGGCGATTACGCTATCATCTACAATACGCTGAATAAAGATACCTCCAACTCTGAACTGGAAGCGGTTCAGGTGATCTATCGCCAGCTGCGGGGTGCCGATGCGCCCGATAACGAAACGGCCCGTGGTATCATTGACAAATTGTTCTTCTCCGACAAGCGTTACGACCTTGGCGAAGTGGGTCGTTACAAGATCAACCGCAAACTTGGTTTACATGCCGAGAAAGATCAAAAGACGCTGACAAAAGAAGACATTATCCTCATTATTAAATACCTCGTACGCCTGACGAACGGCAAAGCGGAGATTGACGATATTGATCACCTGTCGAACCGTCGTGTACGCACGGTGGGCGAGCAGTTGTATGCGCAGTTTGGCGTTGGTCTGGCCCGTATGGCCCGTACCATCCGCGAACGCATGAACGTTCGCGACAACGAGGTGTTTACCCCGGTGGATTTGATTAACGCCCGAACATTGTCGAGTGTGATCAATTCTTTCTTTGGTACCTCTCAGTTGTCGCAGTTCCTCGACCAGACAAACCCGCTGAGTGAAATTACCCACAAGCGTCGTATCTCCGCTCTCGGGCCTGGTGGCCTGAGCCGCGAAAGAGCCGGCTTTGAGGTACGTGACGTACACTACTCGCACTACGGTCGCTTATGTACGATTGAAACGCCTGAAGGTCCAAACATTGGTCTGATCTCTACGCTTTGCGTACATGCCAAGATCAACGAGATGGGCTTTATTGAAACCCCTTACCGCAAAGTAACCGCCGGTAAAGTGGAGATGAAAAAGCTGACTTTCCTGAGCGCCGAAGAAGAAGACACGGCTAAAATTGCCCAGGCCAATACACCGCTCAATGGTGATGGTGCTTTTGCAGAAGACAGGATCGTGAGCCGCGAAACAGGCGACTTCCCTATTCTGAATAAAGAGGAAGTAGAATACATGGACGTGGCCCCGAACCAGATTGTTGGGCTGTCGGCTTCGTTGATTCCGTTCCTGGAACATGATGATGCCAACCGTGCCCTGATGGGTTCAAACATGCAGCGTCAGGCAGTTCCGTTGCTGCGTCCGGATGTACCGGTAGTAGGTACGGGCCTGGAAGGTAAAGCCGCCCGTGATGCCCGTATCCAGATTCACTCCGAAGGCGAAGGTGTGGTAGAGTATGTGGATGCGAACGAAATTCACGTTCGTTACAACCGCAACGACGAGCAGCGTTTGGTGTCGTTTGAAGAAGACCTGAAGGTTTACCGGCTGACGAAATTTATCAAAACCAACCAGGAAACATCCATTAACCTGAAGCCGGCCGTGAAAAAAGGCCAGCGGGTGAAAGAAGGCGACTTTTTAACGGAAGGTTACGCTACCAAAGACGGTGAGCTGGCGCTGGGTAAAAACCTGAAAGTGGCTTTTATGCCCTGGAAAGGTTACAACTTCGAAGATGCCATCGTTATTTCCGAAAGAGTGGTGAAAGAAGATATGTTTACCTCCGTTCACATTTCCGAATATGAACTGGAAGTACGTGATACCAAGCTGGGTGAAGAAGAGCTGACGCCGGATATTCCGAACGTTTCGGAAGAAGCCACCCGCGACCTGGACGAAAACGGCATCATCCGCATTGGTGCACAAATCAAAGAAGGCGATATCCTGATTGGTAAGATCACCCCTAAAGGTGAGTCTGATCCAACACCGGAAGAAAAGCTGCTGCGGGCCATCTTCGGCGATAAAGCCGGTGATGCCAAAGACGCTTCACTGAAAGCGCCGAATGGTGTGGAAGGTGTGGTAATTAACAAGAAATTGTTTCAGCGTGCCAAGAAGGACAAAAATGCCAAGGTGCGTGAAAAGGCGGCTCTGGAAAAGCAGGAGAGAGATCACGAAAGAAAGGTGAGCGAACTGATGGAAGTGCTGCTCGACAAACTGCAAACCCTTTTGAAAGAAAAAACGTCGGCAGGTGTCAGCAATAACTTTGGTGAGATGCTGATTGGCAAAGGCGCCAAGTTTACGCAGAAGAATCTCTCGCAGATTGATTACATGAACGTAAACCCGCTGGGCTGGACGGGTGATGCAAAGGTGGATGAGCAGATCAACGTGTTGTTGCACAACTACAGCATCAAATACAACGAAGAGCTGGGTCGCTACAAGCGGGAGAAATTCAACATCTCCATTGGTGACGAATTGCCTGCCGGTGTACTGAAGCTGGCAAAGGTTTACCTGGCTGTAAAGCGCAAGCTGAAAGTGGGTGATAAAATGGCCGGCCGCCACGGTAACAAAGGTATCGTTGCCAAGATCGTTCGTGCCGAAGACATGCCGTTCCTGGAAGACGGAACCCCGGTTGACATTGTACTGAATCCATTGGGTGTACCCAGCCGTATGAACCTCGGACAGATCTATGAAACGGTACTTGGTTGGGCTGGTGTTGAACTCGGAACAAAGTTCGCCACGCCGATCTTTGATGGTGCCAGCACCGACGATATCGCCAAATTCTGCGAAGATGCTGGTATCCCGATGTACGGTCACACTTACCTGTATGACGGCGAAACCGGCGACCGTTTTGACCAGAAAGCAACCGTGGGTGTTATCTATGTCATCAAGCTTCACCACATGGTGGACGATAAGATGCACGCCCGTTCTATCGGACCTTACAGCCTCATCACACAGCAGCCGCTGGGTGGTAAAGCGCAGTTTGGTGGTCAGCGTTTTGGCGAAATGGAAGTGTGGGCCCTGGAAGCATACGGTGCGTCCAACATCCTGCAGGAGTTGTTAACCATTAAGTCGGACGACATCATTGGCCGTGCAAAAACATACGAAGCCATTGTAAAAGGTGACAACATTCCCCGCGCCGGCATTCCTGAATCATTCAACGTATTGGTTCATGAATTGAGGGGCCTGGGTCTGGACCTTAAGTTTGATGAATAAGCTACGAGCGATGAGCCGTGAGCTGTGAGCTTTTTTTGCTCATGGCTCATCGCTCAAGGCTCACAGCTTTTCTCTCACAGCTTCTTTCAAAAAATCTTCAAATTAGAAATATCTAAAAATGGCTTTTAATAAAAGAGACAATCGTCCAAGACCAACGTTTTCGAAGATCACGATTGGTTTGGCATCGCCGGACAGCATCTTGGAAAAGAGCTTCGGTGAAATCCTTAAGCCTGAAACCATCAACTACCGTACGTACAAGCCTGAACGTGATGGCCTGTTCTGCGAACGGATTTTTGGTCCTGTAAAAGATTACGAATGTGCCTGCGGTAAGTACAAGCGCATTCGTTACAAAGGAATTGTTTGCGACCGCTGCGGTGTGGAAGTGACGGAGAAGAAAGTGCGTCGCGAACGCATGGGACATATCAAGCTGGTGGTACCGGTGGTACACATCTGGTATTTTAAATCCCTGCCCAACAAAATTGGTTACCTGCTCGGCATGAGCTCTAAGAAATT
>CBDUBQ010000082.1:0-11925 GCA_965365435.1 uncultured Flavisolibacter sp. | reverse complement strand
AATCTACATTTGAAAACTCTAACTGACCCTGGCACTAAAAACAGGGGAGCCTACAGTAGGCCTGCAGCTCGGGATTACGCCGCAGGGCAATCCAGGCAGCTTCAATAAGATAGCTGCGTAGAAGAGATCGGCTGCGGGGTGTCAGTCCCACCTTTTTGCTGGTTTCATCGCTTTGATGAATACCTGGCACAAGACCAATGTAGTTGGAAAGCTGCCGCTCGTTTTGAAAGCGCCTGATATCCCCAAGTTCCGCCAAGACGGCCGCCGCCAGATACCCACCAATGCCGGGAATGGATTTTAGCAGGTAGTATTCCCTTTTGTGATGCCTACGGCACCAAGCTCTTAACTCATTGGCCACGCCCAGGTACTCGTGATTGAGCACCGTTAGGATGCGCAGTTTACTCAGCAGGCTTTCTTTGCCGGTTGCATAGGTCCACGGCAAGGCTTTGAGCCAGTCCAGAAAAGCATGGCTCCAGTGCGGCGTATCATACTGCTCAGGGATGTGGACACCTGCATAAAGCAAGGATGCTTTGATCTGGCACTTCTCTTTACGCAGCATTTTGGTAATATGGTTGCGCTGCCGAAGAAGACTACATAGCTGCTCCTGCTCTTCGGTGGGGAGGTAGATGGCGTGGAGCTCTTCTTTTTGCAGTTGCCGGCAAAGATGCCGTGAGTCGATTGCATCTGTTTTCTGGTAGCGGTGCTTGTCGCTACGGTTTATATCGCCTGGGTTAACGACCGTGACTTGCCAGCCAAAGTTTAGCATCTCTCTGGCCGCCCAAAACCCACAGCAGCCAATTTCAAAGGCTACGGAAACCTCATGATCACCAAAGTGCTTTTGCACGTATTGAAGCAAGGCGTCCGGTGAAGGTGGCATTGCAAAGCCTCGGTGTTCACAAATGTCTGTTCTGAGGTGTACTGACCATTGCTTTTTGTGGATGTCGATGCCAATGAATAACTTCGGCGTGGCGGTAGTTTGAGCCTTCATAATCCATGAATTTTAGTCACTCTTAAATTACCGCTTTTACATAGATGCTTTGCAAAAGTTGGGCTGACGAACTAAATTTAAACTGTAAACCACTATTTGGCTTCTGTGCAAGCGTTAAGCAGACGAACAATAAATGCCCAACCTTCGCAAAGCTGTTCTACGTTAGCCGCAACCAGCAATCACCAAAACATTTTTATGAGAGCACTAAAACGTTACCTTCTCTTATTTGGAATTTCCTTCTGTTTCCAAGCTGCTATTCATGCACAAGACATTCACCAGATTAAAAGCATTGTTGGTAGTACCGCCAATCAACTGGAAGTTGTGGATTGGGGCGGAAAAGGAAGAGCTATTTTGTTTTTAACAGGATTAGGCAATACCGCACATGTTTATGACGGTTTTGCGCCAAGATTTACTGATAATTTTCATGTGTATGGCGTGAGCCGCAGGGGATACGGCGGCTCCGAACAAACAGGTGCGGGGTACGGCATTGACACACTAACGAAAGACATTGTTTCCGTCATTGACGCTTTGGGTATTGATAAAGTGATTTTAATTGGTCATTCCATTGCCGGAGATGAAATTACCACCTTTGCCTCACAGTATCCCAATCGGATTTTAAAAGTTGTCTACCTTGACGCAGCTTATGATCACAGTAACCTAGGAGCACTTCCCTTTCCAGGCTTTCCCAAAGGAATGGCAAAGGATAGTCTTACTGTTAAGGACTTGAACAAAGACCAAAAAAAACTTAGGGGATTTGTGTATCCTGAAGATGAACTCCGTCATCAGTATGTTTTCTCAGCCAATGGATTTCGCACAAAATTTGTCACGCCGCCAAAAGTGTCAGGAGCTATCGTGAAGGGAGTGCGCCTACCGGATTATAAAGGTGTAAAATGCCCCGCACTAGCCATTTACGGGCAACGCAATACCGCACAGCAATGGTTTGCCTCTTTTCCTTACATGGACTCAACAAACCAACAAAAAGCAGTGAACATCTTTATGCCGGCTTGGAAAACCTATTATACAACAGAAATGAACCGCTTTAAAACTGAAAAGCCCGATGGTATTGTAAAAGAATTACCCGGTGCTGACCATTACACTTTTCTTACCCATCCCAAAGAAACCGAAAGGTTGATTAGGGCATTTCTGAAATAAGCTAAAAAGATGCGGCTAACATGCGTGGTACTTTGGTTTTTCAATCTGCTTCGGTTGCCAAGCTGACGAAACATATAATATCGGCACAGCAGCAAGCCGTTTCACGTAAGCAGTAATTGGTCTTACAACCTTACATCCCTAATGAGCAGTTTAATTGAGACATTTTCTAACTAAGCGCATGTTCGGCAAACTTTACGGACTGCTGCTATTCAGTACAAAATATTTGGGGAACACCAAAAGTTACCCTGCTATGCGATTGTAATAGCAAAACCGGCGGGTCTGCCGCCAATGAACAAAGAACATGGGCTTTTCTTTCCACTTGCGCACCAGCCAGTCTATGGCGCCCCGCTTGAACTTACGGTATAAATAACTGTTCCCTTGTCCTGATTAACTATTAAAAAAATCTCGAACCTTAGCCGGTTACATCCCCTACTCCTTCCCTTCCACCACTATCACAATCTCCCCCTTCACGGCCTTTTGCTGAAAATGATCGTGCACTTCCTGCAAGGTGCCCCTGGCATTCTCCTCAAACATTTTTGTCAGTTCCCGGCTCACGCAGCACCGGCGCCCGGCGCCAAAATATTGCATCAGGTCTTCGAGCGTTTTTACCAGCCGCATCGGGCTTTCGTAAAAAATCAGGGTCCGCTCTTCGGTGGCGAGTTGGGTGAGCAGCGTATGGCGGCCTTTTTTCAGGGGCAGAAATCCCTCGAAAGCAAAACGGTTGGTGGTAAGGCCGCTGTTGATAAGGGCCGGCACAAAAGCAGTGGCGCCGGGAAGGCTTTCGATTTTTATACCGTTTTTAATGCATTCGCGAACGAGTAGAAAAGCCGGGTCGGAAATGCCCGGCGTGCCGGCATCGGTCACTACCGCCATGGTTTTACCGGTGAGCAACTGGTCTACCAAGTGCTGTAAAATTTTGTGTTCGTTGTGCTGATGGTAGGGAGAGAGCGGCTTTTGGATTTGGTAATGGTTCAGCAGTTTGGATGTGGTACGGGTATCTTCCGCAAGAATGACATCCACCTGCTGCAGCACTTCCAATGCACGGAGGGTAATGTCCTTGAGGTTGCCGATGGGTGTGGGAACGAGGTAGAGCATGTTCGTTGATCAGTTGAAGGTTGATTGGTCAGTTGAAACCGGCAAACGTTACCAGTCAACCCATTAACTATGCAACGAACCAACCGTTATTTCATAATACTCCATCACCGGATTGGCTAACAGCTTTTTGCTCGCCTCTTCGGCCAGCGACCGGGCTTCGTCTTCCGAACCAGCTTCTATCTGCAGCGAAATATGCTTGCCCACCCGAACGTCTTCGATGGCGCCAAGGCCCAGATTCTTCAGCCCGCCGAGCACCGCTTTTCCCTGCGGATCGAGCAACTCCTTCAACGGCATTACTTGCACCTGTACTGAATATTTCATATCCCTTTGCTTTTTGTGCCGCAAATGTAAGGAATAGCAAACAGCGAGTAGTGAGTAGCCAGTAGCGAGTGGTACCAGTGCATTAAAAGGCTGATTTGCTTCCGCCTTCTGCCTGTGGCCCCTTTCGCTTTCCGCCCTAACGAACTTTGAAAAAGTGTGGTAAGTGAATCACAATGGCTACTTTCTACTTGCTTTTCCTCACGCCGTCACATCCAGCGTAGGGTCATCGGTGCGGTTAACCACCGGCGGTGGCGTTTTGGAAAAAGCCGAAAAAATAAGGTAAGCAATGAAAATTACCGGTACGGCCAGCCACTGCAAGGCCACCAGCAGCACCAGCGAAAGCGAAAGCAGGGCATACTTCAGGGCGTTGTTGCGAAATGAAAAATCGTTGAACTTAATGGCAATAAAGGTGCGGTTGCAAACCATTAAATAGCTTAGTGCGGCAATGGTGAAATAAAGCAGCCATTCATTGATCAGGTATTGCGGCACCTGCAGGCCCGTTTTCCAGCTATCCGGATCGGTGTCGGAAAACCAGATAATGAGCGGGAAAGAAGCCACCACCAGGCCGGCTGCGGGCGAAGGCACGCCCTTGAAACTGTCGGATTGGTTGCTGCTGACATTGAACTTGGCCAGCCGCCAGGCCACCGCACAGGTAAAAATAAAGGCGGGCAGCAGGTAGGCAAATGACGTATCGAGGCCGCCTTCGTTGCGGGCAAAACCAAGCCGCAGCAACTGGTACAGGATCATGCCCGGCGCCACGCCAAAGCTCACCACATCGCTCAGGCTGTCGAGCTGCTTGCCTTTATCGGTGGCCGCCTTTAGCAGGCGGGCCACAAAACCATCCAGGAAATCAACCGCCGCGGCAAAAAAGATAAACAGCGCTCCCCACCCCATGCGTTCCGGAAAATACGGCTCATAGGTCCCTGCCTGCTCGTTCAGCACCACCAGGCTCTGGCCCGTTTGCAGAATCATAACAATAGCAATGCAGCCAAAAAACAAATTGAGCAGGGTGAAGAAGTTCGGTATCTGTTTCATTCATTCAATTTAAAGCAATGGGCTGCAGCAGCCCTATATAACAGCATTCGGCACCTTGTTGTTTTTCATCACGGCCTCTATTTCTTCCACCGTAATGGGAATGCCTTCGAACAAATCAACGTTGCCGTTTTTGGTGATCCAGAGATTGTTTTCAATTCGCACACCAAAATTTTCTTCTTCAATGTAGATGCCCGGCTCCACGGTAAACAACATGCCCTCTTCGATGGGTTCGGTGCGTGTGCCCAGGTCGTGCACATCAATACCCAGGTGGTGCGAAATGCCGTGATACAGGTATTTGCGGTAAGCCCGGTTGTCGGGGTCTTCGTTCTTAAAATCCTCTTCTTTCAGCAGCCCGATTTTCATGAACTGTGCAGTGGCCTCGTCGCCCACTTTTTCGGTATAATCAACAATGGAGATGCCCGGCTTCAGCAGGCTTTTGGCGTAGTTGTGCAGGTGAAGGCAGGCGTTGTACACTTCTTTTTGCCGTTGGGTAAAAGTTCCGTTTACGGGAATGGTACGGGTAAGATCGGCCGCATAGCCGCCATACGAGGCGCCAAAATCCATCAGCACCAGGTCACCGTCTTTACATTCCGCATCGTTCGAAACATAATGCAGCGTACGGGCATTGTTGCCGCTGGCGATAATGCTGTTATAAGCTTCGCCATCGGCCCGCTGGCTGAGAAAAGAGTGAACGATCTCGGCATGGATCTCGTATTCCATCACGCCCGGCCGCAAAAACTGCATGACCCGCCGGAAGGTTTTATGCGTGATATCAACCGCCGTTTTTACGATCTCAATTTCATCGGCCGTTTTTACTGCCCGAAGGCTTTTCATGATCTTAGCCGCCCGTTCGTACTGGTGCAGGGGATAACGTGCCTTCATTTCATCCACAAAACGGTAGTCCCGGGTGCGAACGAGGCTGGCCTTGCGGTCGTTTTCGTTGGTGTCGAGATAGATGGTATCGGCCAGGTGCACCCAGGTTTGCAGCAGGGCATCAATGCTGTCGAGCCAAACAATGGTGCCGATGCCGCTGATAGCAGTTGCCTCTTCTTTGCGCAGCCGCTTGCCGTCCCATTTTTCTTTTAGCTCGTTGGGCCGCACCAGCACCAGCACTTCGCGGTATTTTTTATCGGGGTTGTCGGGGAAAAGCACCACCATGGAGTCTTCCTGCCTGACGCCGGTCAGCCAAAAAAGGTCGCTGTTTTGTTTAAATGTATAAAGCGCATCGCCATTGCTCGGCACTTCGTCGTTGCTCACAAAAATGGCAATGCTGCCCGGCTTCATCTTTTCCGTAAAACGTTTTCGGTTAGTGGTAAACAACCCGGGATTCAACGGCAGCTTTTTCATGCAGGCAAAAATTTTCAGTAGGCGCAAAGTAACCGAAATAACAGAAGTGAAAGGCCAAAATTAAAAATTGGAAAAGCCGGCTTTTACCGGCCGGCCGCTTTCGATGGTTAACGATTGAACCAGCCGTTCGCTGCTTCGTGTAAAGAGCACACCACGATAGGCTTTCAGAATTTTCCAGCTTACCTTTGTCGCCTAACAAAAACGATTGCTACTATGTCAGTACCTACCATTTCTTTCTCGCCGGCAAGCCTGGCGAGGCTGGGATTGCACATCTCAGACAACATTCACTATCAGTCCACACCCGATGAACTGGTGCAAGCCACCCTCCGTCTCAATGAAGGCGTTCTGACCGACTCTGGCGCTTTGGCCATTCGCACCGGCGAGTTTACCGGCCGCTCTCCCAAAGACAAATTCATTGTAAAGGACGAAGTCACAGAAAACACCGTACACTGGAACAGCTTTAACCTGCCTATTGAAGAAAAGTACTTTCACCTGGTGCACAAAAAGATGATGGATTACCTAAACCGCAAAGACGAGATGTGGATCCGCGACTGCTACGCCTGTGCCGATCCGCAGTACCGCCTTAGCATCCGCGTGGTTACCGAAAAGCCCTGGACCAACCTTTTTGCCTACAACATGTTTCTGCGCCCTACCGAAGAAGAACTGGACGATTTTGTCCCCGACTGGCATGTGATCTCGGCACCCGACCTCCGCCTCGACCCGGCCGAATGCGGCACCCGGCAGCATAATGCCGCCATTGTTTCGTTCAAGCACAAAACCATCCTTATTGCCGGCACCGGCTATACGGGCGAAACCAAGAAAGGCATTTTTTCTATTCTCAATTATATTCTGCCACAGGAGCACGGCGTGCTGAGCATGCACTGCAGCGCCAATATGGGCGATGACGGCGACACGGCCATCTTTTTCGGTCTCAGCGGCACCGGCAAAACGACGCTTAGCGCCGACCCGGCCCGCCGCCTGATTGGCGATGATGAACATGGCTGGACTGCCACCGGCATTTTTAATTTCGAAGGGGGCTGTTATGCCAAGCTCATTAACCTGTCGGAAGCGGCCGAGCCGGAAATATTTCACGCCATCCGGCCGGGTGCTATCGTGGAAAATGTGAAGTTTTATCCCGGCACAAACCAAATCAATTTCAGCGACGGCAGCATTACCGAAAACACCCGCGTGTCGTACCCGCTTCACTTTATTTCCAATGCCGTGGAGCCGGCTGTGGGCGGTTTGCCTAAAAACATTTTTTTCCTGACCTGCGACGCTTATGGAGTATTGCCGCCGATTGCCCGGCTGTCGAAAGCCCAGGCAATGTACCAGTTTATTTCGGGCTATACCGCAAAGGTGGCGGGTACAGAAACCGGCATTACCGAACCAAAGCCAACCTTCAGCGCCTGCTTTGGTGCTCCTTTTATGCCGCTGCATCCCGGCCAGTATGCCGAGATGCTGGGCCGCAAAATGGAAGAAGGCAGTGTGAACGTGTGGCTGGTGAACACTGGCTGGACCGGCGGGCCCTACGGCGTGGGCCAACGCATGAAACTGGCGCATACCCGGGCCATGATACGGGCGGCGCTCAACGGCAAACTGGATGGTGTGCCTACCAATACCGACCCGGTATTTGGCCTGCAGGTGCCGGCGGAGGTACCGGGTGTGCCGGCCGAAATTTTAATGCCGCGTAGCACCTGGGCCGATAAAGCCGCTTATGATGACATGGCAAAGTTCCTGGCCAACCTCTTTGTGCGCAACTTTGACCAATACGCGGCCGGTGTTTCGGCCGAAATTATGGCAGCGGCACCCAGAACCTGAAGCAGCTACCCAGCGTAAACGAAAAAGCTCCCGGCCGGGGGCTTTTTTGTTCCAAAAACCCGTTCGAATTTTGCTCCGGTTTGGACCAAACCGTTGCCTGTTTTGTTTTTACAAGACAGCAAGGGCTCCCTGGCCGGCAACAAAAAACAGCCTGATTCGACGGCTTTTGCCGCCACCCGCCCGCCGCCCGATTGTGCCTGAAAATCATTGACTAAGAAGACCTTTCCGGCAACGTCATTTTAGCTATATTGGCAAAAAATTTTTCAATGAAGTGTTTTGCGCTAACTGCTTTCTTTTTTCTGATGGTTTGCTGCACGGCCACGGCCCAGATGGGAATTGGTACGGCCAGCCCCGATAGCTCCGCCATGTTAGATGTATTCAGTACCAAAAAAGGCTTTTTGCCGCCGCGCCTGGCCTTGGTGGCTACCAATAAACCCAACCCGGTGGCAAAGCCCGCTACCGGTTTGCTGGTTTTTAATACGGCAACCGCCGGCCCCGATTCGGCCAGAGTGTACCCTGGGTATTATTATTGGGATGGTGCCGGGTGGTTTGCCATCAGCCGCAAGGGTGGTGTCAGCGGCGAAATGTTGTACTGGAACGGCCAGGACTGGGTAGCCATTGTGCCCGGGGCCAACGGTGCGGTACTGACGCTTTGCGATGGTGTGCCCAAATGGGGGCCCTGCATTGATTCGCTGGTGATTGGCAGCGGGCCGGCCAGCGGGCAAAGTACGTTTGTCACCTACAACGCCACGGACCCGGCCTGGGCCAACGGCAACCTTTATGGAAACCAAAATGTGACGCAGGAACTGTCGAGCGCCACCACCCCGGCCAATGGCGGCGGCGGCCCGGTGATTTCGCGTTCGTTTCTTGCCTTTGACCTGAGCGCCATACCGGCCAATGCCGAAATTGTTTCGGCCAAACTTTCGTTGTACGGCTTGCCGTACAGCAACGCCATACCGCAGGGCAACCAGGGCGATAATGGTTTACTGATTCAACGGGTGCTGGACAACTGGAACCAAACAACCGTGACGTGGAACACCCAGCCCGCCACCACCACGTCCGGCCAGGTAGAGCTGCCGCCAGCAACGGCCACCTTTCAGCACGATGCCACCAACATTGACGTTACCGGTCTTGTGCGGGACATGCATACCCTGACACCCGGCAAAACAGCCGGCTTTTGTTTGCGGCTGAAAACAGAAGAACTATGGCGGTCGGTGCTGTTTGCCAGTACCCGCCATGCATCGCCCCAAAAAAGGCCGGTGCTGAAAATCGTTTTCAAGTAAGCCAAGAAGCATTTGCATTGATCAGGCGCCGGTGTTGCCAGGCGGGCAACGGTGGATGGATAATAGAGTTGCACCAGCGCCTGTTTGTTTCACCGTAAACAGCTCTTTTTAACGTGCACCGCTGCGAGGTTTTCGTACAAACCATGGTCGAAACGCCTGAAAAAACCGGCAGGCCTGCGGCAAAAGAAAGAGCCTCTCCCAGAGCTTTCTTTTTTAAGGAGATGTTATTATTGAGCCATGACAGGGCTTTTCTGGTTGCCGCAACCGCAATTGGGCGAATTTTACCGCTTTTGGAACACACTATCCCTAACGAAATAAGCATCGTATCATGAAACCAGTTTTTCTTTTTGCTCTTCTTCTTTCTACGCCGGCCCTTTTTGCGCAGCCCGACCGCTGGCAGCAACGCATTAAATACACCATGAATATTGACATGAACGTGGCGACCAACCAGTACACCGGTAAGCAAACCATTCAGTATTCCAACAATTCGCCCGACACGCTGCACCGTGTGTTTTTTCATTTGTACTGGAATGCTTTTCAGCCGGGCAGCATGATGGACGAGCGCAGCCGCCGGCAGGGCACCATTACCGCCAACCGCGGCCGGCCCGACTGGGACCCCCGCGTGGCCGACCGCATAGCCAAACTGAAGCCCGAGGAAATTGGCTACGAAAAGGTCAGCTCCATAAAAATGAACGGCCGCGAGCAAAAAACAAAGCTGCACGAAACCATTTTGGAAGTGGTGCTCGACCGGCCCATTTTACCGAAAACAACAGCAACATTTGATATGGTGTGGGAAGCGCAGGTGCCCCTGCAGGTGCGCCGCAGCGGCCGCGATAATCCGTCCACCAATGTGCGTTATACCATGACGCAGTGGTATCCCAAGATGGTGGAATACGATTATGAAGGCTGGCATCCTACTCCCTATGTAGGCCGCGAATTTTACGGCGTGTGGGGCGACTATGATGTCACCATCGCGATAGACAAATCCTATGTACTCGGCGCCAGCGGCTACCTGCAGAATGCGGCCCAGGTGGGTTATGGCTACGAGGAGCCGGGCAGCAAAGTGCAGCGTCCGGCAGGCGAAAAGCTGGTGTGGAAATTCAGCGCTCCCAACGTGCATGATTTTGCCTGGGCGGCCGACCCCGATTTTGTGCACCTGTCGAAAAAGATTCGGCCCGACCTGACGCTCCATGTACTTTATGACAAAACCGATAAGCGGGTGCAGGAATGGAACAACGTTATTCCGAAAATGGAAAAGATTATTCCGTTTGTAGAGAAAAAGTTTGGTGGCTATCCGTACAAACAATATTCGTGGATACAGGGCGGCGACGGCGGCATGGAATACCCGATGCTGACGATGGTGAGCAGCCCTGGCGACGGCGTAACTGTTCACGAATTTTTGCATAGCTGGTACCAGGGCTTTTTGGGCACCAACGAATCGCTTTATCCCTGGATGGATGAAGGTTTTACCACCTTTGCCGAAAACGAGGCGCTGGCTCACCTTTACAATTCAACTGAGTTTCCCCACCAGGGCGACTACGACAGCTACTATGCCCTGGTTCGCTCCGGCCAGGAAGAACCCCTTACCACACACGCCGACCATTACAACACCAATTTTGCTTACAGTATTGCCTCGTATTCCAAAGGCGCTGTTTTCCTGTCACAACTGGGCTATATCGTTAGCGACTCAGTTCGGGACAGGATCATGCTTGAGTACTACCGGCAGTGGCGCTTTAAGCATCCCAACGTCAACGATTTTTTGCGCATAGCCGAAAAAGAAAGCGGCCTTAAACTCGACTGGTACAAAGAATATTGGGTAGCCAGCACCCGAACGATTGACTATGGCATAGACAGCCTGTGGGAAGCCGGTGGCGCCACCAACATCCGCCTGGTGAAAGTTGGGATGATGCCGATGCCGGTGGATATAAAGATCACCTTTAAAGACGGCAGCAGCGAATGGCATTATGTGCCAGCTTACCAGATGTTTGGCGAAAAGCCGGCCGAACGCGGACAGCAACCACGCAAAACATATACGGCCTGGCGATGGACTAGCCCCACTTACACCATTGCCTCGGGCCGAAGGCTAACCGATATTACCAGTGTGGAGATAGACCCTACCCGAAGGTTGGCAGATGTGAACGGGAAGAATAACCGGATTGAGTTGAAGTGGTAGGTTGCAACTAGGCGATTCAATAGAACAAAAGAGCTATTTTAGCCCACTTAGCCCTTTTGTTCTATTTGAATAAATGTGTTCCAATTGTACTCGTGTCCCTGCTAATTAGTGCCGATTAATACACTTATAAGTGCATGAATCCGTGTTCTCCAGATAAAAAATGCCTACTCTTGAAAAAAACGCAGAAAATAACGCTATTTACAGTCGCCTAAACTTTTTTGAATGATGAATACCCAAATGAAAACCTTCCCAATTTTCATTAGCTTAATTGTGTCGCTAACTGCTTGCAAGAAAGAACCTGAGTCTAAGCCAGATCCGAACAGCAAATTAACTGGTGCTTTGTTTTTGAATAAGAAAAAGCAGACATTATTTACCTCCAATACCGGCAGTTATGATACATACAGTGAATATATGGTTGGCTTTTTCCAGATTAGTGGAACATTTGACGCAGCCGATCCAGGTACAATTCATTATGGCGATTCCTCTTTGAAAAATGCAGGCGGCTTTCGGTACTTAACGAACATCAACAATCCCCAGCCAAGAAATGGATTTACGGGTGCAATGGAAGGTGGCAAAGCATGGTCGGTGTCAGGTAATGCCATAACGACTGTCCCTGCATTTAATATTATTTCACCGGCAACATTCCCTTCATTACTATCTACAAGTGGTCTCATAAATGGAAATAGGATTTCAGGAAGATCATCATACAAGCT
>CBDUBQ010000081.1:0-12170 GCA_965365435.1 uncultured Flavisolibacter sp. | reverse complement strand
ACTATCTAAACTTTACGCCTGAAATCCTAAATCCCCCAAAAATTGCGCATGAGCCGAAGTAACTCCAACTGATTGAAAGAAAGACTTAAAAATGCCCTTTCAATGCGTCTTTCAATGCGTCCATCATCATATAGGGGAAAAAAATAAAGGTTCCAATCACTTGAAACCTTTACTCCTATTGACTTTCGTATTGTGACCGCGTCAGGATTCAAACCTGAAACCTTCTGATCCGTAGTCAGATGCTCTATTCAGTTGAGCTACGCAGCCATCCCGTTTGGGTTTGCAAATATAGGAAAATCTGTTCTACCCAAAACAGGATTTTCTTTGCGGGTGTAAAAAAATAATTGATTCTTTCCTGGTCATTGCCGGGCAAATGCTTTGGCTTTCAAAAGAAAACAACCAGCCTGTCGGCGGCGATGGCACACACCGGACAATGGTCATCCGTGCTTCCTGCCACTATGCTGCTGTCCGGTGCAGGATGTTAAATTACCCGCGAAGCCTTTCGGCCCGGCGATAATTTTTTAATTTCCGCTTCGTTTTACAGTCAATACCTGCAACAATCACCGCATATGTCGAAGACCGCAATTCTTAACGCAGATTTTGAACGGCAGAAAAATACAAGGGCAGCCCTGTACACCGGTGCTATCACCGGCGCCCTGCTGCTGCTGATCTTTTTGATTAAATTTTACCAGCCGGTGCCGGTGATACCGCAGCAGGAAGAATACATTGAGATCAATTTAGGAAGCAGCGATGTGGGTTCCGGCAACGATCAGCCACAATTGCCCGGCGAGCCGGCCCCTGCCCAACAAGAGGCTTACACGCCACCGCAGGCCGTGGCACAGGCATCGAACGAGGCGGTAAGAGATGTGGAAGAGTCGGATGAAGCGGAAGCGCCACCCGTGTACAAACCCGCCAATACGAAACCCGGTGCGAAAAAGATAAATGACGAAACAAAAGTGGTGAAAGCAACCCAGGCGGCTACCACACCGGCACCGGTGGCGCCGGCACCCCGGCCCCGTGCGGTGATGCCCCAGGTAAGAGGCGGGAATGGCAGTGGCGGCAACGGCGCGGAAACCTACCGGCCGGGCACCGGCGAAGGTCAGGGCGGCGGCCCCGGCGACCAGGGAAGCGTGGGTGGCAATCCCAATGGACGTGATTACACACCAAAACGTTTGTCTGTAAGGATTGATAATTTCCAAAGTAAAAACTTTCAGGATGATTTTGATGACGGTGGAGTTGTAATACTTGACATTCATGTTGACGCGAATGGTAAAATAACCAACCTCGTTTTTCAGCCAAAGGGATCGACTATTACCAACAGAAAACAGATAGAAATCGCAAAACGAAGAGCTTATGAGCTGTCCTTTGCGAAGTATCCGGGCGGTTCTATTCAACCGCAAAAATTTGTTTTTGAAGTTAAAAACTAGCTTGCCGCGGCGATACTTTTGCTACCGATGACCTACGCCGAAACGCTGGATTATATTTTTCATAAACTGCCGATGTATAGCCGCATCGGCAGTGCCGCGTATAAAGAAGACCTTACCAATGTGCGGCAGTTGTGCGGTGTCCTTAACGATCCGCAAAACAATTTTCCCTCCATTCATGTTGCCGGCACCAACGGCAAAGGATCGGTGAGCCATATGCTGGCTTCCATTTTTCAAACGGCAGGCTACAACACCGGGCTTTATACCTCGCCACACCTTTACGATTTCCGCGAACGCATTCGGCTCAACGGCGCCATGATACCCGAAGCTTTTGTAACGGAGTTTGTGGAGAAGATGAAGGCGGTCATCGAAGAAATTGAGCCATCGTTTTTTGAAATTACCGTGGCCATGGCTTTCCAATATTTTGCCCAACAGCGTGTTGACATCGCCATTGTGGAAGTAGGCCTCGGCGGTCGCCTCGACAGCACCAATATCATTCACCCCCACCTTTCGATCATTACCAATATCGGCTTCGATCATATGGCCATCTTAGGCGATTCACTCCCAAAAATTGCAGCGGAAAAAGCCGGCATCATCAAACCCAACGTACCGGTGGTGGTAGGCGAAACAAAACCGGAAACCCGGCCGGTTTTTGAGCAGGTGGCGGCTGAAAAAAAAGCGCCGCTGCGCTGGGCCGAGACATTCCTTCGTCCGGTGGAACATCGTCTGAAAGACGCGTCGCTGCAGGTAGTGTTCGAAACAAAAAACGGGGTAAAACAAACCGTTTCTACCGACCTGGCCGGGGTTTATCAAATCCAGAATCTTCGCACCGTCCTCACAGCAGTGGATGAGTTACGCCAGCTCGGCTGGAAATTGGAAGAACAACTGGTGTCGCTTGCCCTGCAGCAGGTAAAAAAGAACACGGGTTTGGGCGGGCGGTGGGAGGAGATAGCGCAACAGCCAACCATTGTGCTGGAAGTGGCACACAACGAAGACGGCTTGCGCCGCATGACAGAGCATCTCTCACAATTGTCGTTCGGCCGCCTGCATCTGGTAATCGGCTTTGTAAAAGACAAAGCCATTGATAAAATTCTGACCTTGCTACCGGCCGGCGCTGCCTGTTATTTTACACAGGCAAATATTCCAAGAGCATTGCCCGCAACTGCCCTCAGAAGCCAGGCGGAAGCCGTTGGCTTAACCGGCAATGCCTTTGAAAACGTAAATGATGCGCTAAATGCTGCTAAGACGAAAGCCGCCGGGAATGACCTCATCATTATTTGCGGCAGCATTTTTTTAGTGGCCGAAGTAAACCGCGATCAATAGTGTAAGTGCCCCAGCTTTTCCAGCGCATACATAATGCAGTTGACATGAAGGCTCTGCATGATCTTATGTTCCTTCACCATGTGTTTTACTTCATCAATGGTGAAATGTAGCACCTCCACCTCCTCTTCTTCATCGAGGTTTTGCTCGGCTATTTTTTCGCCGCCGGTGGCCAGAAACATGTGCATCAGGTTATTGGTGGTGGATGGATTGGCAGAGATTTTTCCCAGGTATTCCACCGTGTCAAACCGGTAGCCGGTTTCCTCCAGCAGCTCCCGTTTTACGCCGTCTTCAAAACTTTCGTCGCTTTCTACCACGCCTCCCGGCAGCTCTATGCCTTCTTCGCCAAGGCCATGCCGGTACTGTTTTACCATCACCACCCGTCCGTCTTTGGTGAGGCAGAAGGCGTTGGCCCAATCGGGGTATTCATTTACATAAAACGACGGGATGATCTTGCCGCCCGGCGTTTCGCAGGTATCCTTTCGTACGGTTAGCCAGGGTTGTTGAAAAAGGTATTCAGATGCCAGTACTTTCCATTTCATAAATCAGATTGAACAGGTTACCAACCCTTGCGTTGGCGCAAGCCGGTGATGTGGGCGGTATGATGGCGGCCGTGCCAGGCATAAAGTCCCATCAGTCCCCAGAGTGTCAATTCTTTTTTTTGTTCGGGGTGAAACACCGTGCGCTGTTGAAGGTCGTTGGCCGGAATTGTTTTCAGCAGTTCGTATAACTTCAGGTGCAGGGCGTGGAGCAGTGTGATGGGAACATTCACGGGCAGGTTACTCACATCGGCCGTTTCTGCCCAGCGCTTTTCTTCGTAGGGCCGGATGGTTGGTGTGGTTTCCGTCAGGCCCAGCTTAAAACGGCAGTAGGCATTCATATGACTGTCGGCCACGTGATGTACCAGTTGATGCACCGTCCAGCCGCCATCGCGGTAAGGTGTATGCAATTGTGCTTCGTCCAGATTGGCGATGCTATTTTCGATGGCCTGTGGCAGAAAACGAATATCGGCCAGCCATTCTTCTTTTAAATCCTCTGAAAAAGGCTTGGGCTCAAACTGGCCGATGGGATAACGCAGATCGTCCATTGAAAAAGATATTAAAGAATTGTGTCGCACGGAAGATTTGATCAGCATCACCGGCCGTCAACCCCATGAAAAAAGGTTGATTCGCCAGGTACAAAATAAACGATCGGCCGAAAAACACCAAAGGTGTCATCCGTGCGAAAATTGGTGTTTACAGTATTTCCAGCAGCTCAATATCAAACAGCAAAGTTGCACCACCGGGTATGCTGCCGCCGGCGCCGTTGTCGCCATAGGCCAGGTCCGACGGAATCCACAACCGCCACATACTGCCTACCGGCATCATTGGCAGAACAATCTGCCAACCCTGGATCAGTTGCGTCAGCCTGGCCGTAAATGGTTGGTTGCGTTTGAACGAAGAGTCAAACTCGGTGCCATTGAGCAAGGCGCCGCGGTAATGCGCTTTTATCTGGCTCGATGGTGCCGGCTTTTGTCCGTCGCCTTCCTTTAAAATCTGGTATTGAATGCCATTGGGCAGTTCCACCACGCCTTCTTTGGTTTTGTTTTCGGCCAGGAAGGCTGCGCCGGCTTCTTTTTCTTTCTGAATCTTTTCTGATCTGGCTCCCTGTAATTTGTCGAACAAGCTCATATAAACTATTTATTGGCGAATAATAAAATCCTGTTGCAGTCTTCCTAAATCTAATAGTGAACCATTGCCGATTGCCATTTGCCAACTGCTAATTATTCTCCCCTTCTACCCTTCCCGCAGCGAATGGCCGGTGAGGTTGATGAAGACATCTTCCAGGTTGGCCCGTTTCATTTCCTTTGGCCTTTCAAAGCCGGTATCCACCAGTTCATCAATCAGGCCATCGGGCGAATTTAGCGCCACAATGCGGCCGCTGTCAACAATGGCCACCCGGTCGCAAAGGTATTCGGCTTCGTCCATGTAGTGCGTGGTAATAATGACTGTTGTTCCTTTGCTGCGTATATCGCGGACCAGGTCCCACAGGTTTCGCCTGGCTTGCGGGTCCAGCCCGGTGGTGGGCTCATCGAGGAAGATGATTTTTGGTTCGTTAATAAGGGTGGTGGCAATGGAAAAACGTTGCTTTTGGCCGCCGCTCAGTTCCTTGACTTTGGCTTTGGCTTTATCGCGAAGGTTTACACGGTCGAGCAGTTCCAGCGCATCAACGGTGCGGTTGTAAAGGCCGGCAAAAAGGCCGATCAACTGCACCAGGTTCAGGTTGGGATAAAAACCGCTGGTTTGCAGTTGCACGCCGATGATCTTTTTTATTTCGTTGGGCTGCCGGTCAAGGTCAAAACCATTGACTGTGACGGTGCCGCTGGTTTTTTGGCGAAGGGTTTCAATGATCTCCAGCGTGGTAGATTTTCCGGCGCCGTTCGGGCCCAGCAGGCCAAAGATTTCGCCCTCATGCACTTCAAACGAAAGGCCCTTTACCGCCGCAAAATTGCCGTAGTTTTTCACCAGCTCCTGCACTGAAATAATGACCTTTGACGCTGTCATGTAGCCGAAATTTGGTGCAAATCTTCGGTAAATAGGGGTAAACAAAAAACTTTTATGGAATCTTTTTTACGGGCGGCCTTTACTGATACCAACACGGTGTTTTCGGTTTTTCTGCTGATCGGGTTTGTAGAACTGCTGGTGCTTTTTTTCCTGCAACGCTATCGCCGGCGGCTTTTGGAAGGTGGCCAGGAAACCACGGGCACTGTTGTTGACATCGAATCCCGGAAAGGGCCAAAAGGCAACACTTCGTATTATCCGGTATTCCGGTTTCGCACCTACATGAACGAGGAAATCACCCGTCGCTCCCAAATCAGTTCTACCAGCCGTCCCTACCAAACAGGCGATACGGTCACCATCATTTACGATCCGCAAAGGCCACAACGATTTATCCTGAAAAACGACAAAAGAATAAGGGCGGTCTATTACCTCATAGGCGTATTGGCCCTGGCCTTCATCGCTGCCGGCCTTTATGGCCTGATGCCGTTGCTGCGGCAATACATTTAAGCCACTTCGGCGTTTACGTCGGCTAAACAAAACTCCAGTTCGGCCATCATGTTCTTGCTGCCGACAAAAAAGCCGCTGCGCTGGTGCAGTTCCGATGGCTCAATATCAAGAATACGGCGGTTGCCATCGGTGGCTTTACCGCCGGCCACTTCCACGATAAACGCAAACGGATTGCATTCGTACAGCAACCGCAGCTTGCCTTTTGGTTTATCCTGGGTTAGCGGGTACATGAAAATGCCGCCTTTAATCAGGTTGCGGTGCACATCGGCCACCATGCTGCCAATGTACCGCTGGGTATAAGGCCCACCATCAGCGGCGGTTTTGTTTTGGCAACGGTTAATGTATTTGCGAACGCCATCGGCATACTGGAAAAAATTACCGTGGTTCACCGAATAAATCCGGCCAGTATCGGGGCACCTGATGTCGGGATGACTGAGGCAAAATTCGCCGATGGACGGATCGAGAGTAAAGCCGTTCACGCCGCGTTTGGTGGCATAAACAAACATGGTAGAGGAACCATACACAATATATCCGGCCGCTACCTGCTGGCTTCCTCTTTGCAAAAAATCCTCGCGGGTGGCAATGGTGCCTCTTGGCGATAACCGGCGGTAGATGCTGAAGATGGTGCCGATGGAAACATTCACATCAATATTGCCGCTGCCATCGAGCGGATCGAACAGGCAGACGTACTTCGAGTTCTTGCTGACGTCATCGTCGAAGGCGACAAAATCATCCAGCTCTTCGGAGGCAATGCCAGCACAACTGATGCCGCGTTGCAACACACCCATAAACTGGTTGTTGGCAAATATGTCCAGCTTTTTTACTTCTTCACCCTGCACGTTCATGGTGCCATAGTCGCCCAAAATGTCAACCAAACCGGCTTTATTTACCTCCACATTGATGCGTTTGGCAGCCAGGCCAATGTCTCGCAGCAGGGTACTGAGCTCGCCGGTGGCGTGCGGAAACTGGCGCAGCGATTGTATCGTGAATTCATCGAGTGTGGATACATTGCGGTTGACGTTCATACAGCATCAGGTTTTGATTCGAACAAATGTAAGCGTCTGCCGTAAAAAATAACAAGAATGGCCAATAAACTCACGCAATCGTTTCCGAAGAAAAGACGCCGCATTTTTTGCCCTGCGTTTATCCCGGCTGCGGCAAATAGCACCAGCGCCCACCTGCTTTTTTTCATTGGCCGGCTAAAGAAATACTTAGTGCCTGGCGGCCTTTAACCACCGGCAGCCAAACCGTAAACAAAACTATTTTTGGCCGCCCTTGGCCTACCGCCGTCAATACACAGGTGCAGCAGCCGGCCTGCCCCTTGGAGCTGCGCTACGGATGGCAGGGTAAGATTTTTGTACGATGTTTGTTTTTTTTAAAAACAGCAGAATCACTAGCAAAGGATTTTTAATACCACGCGAAAAATGACAACACTTCTTGACATCAACTTCACCGACCCCGGCGTTATTACGGCGTTGCTGACACTTACCGTGCTCGAAATCATCCTCGGTGTTGACAACATTATCTTCATCTCTATCGTATCCAACAAGCTGCCCGAAGCCCAGCAGCCACGGGCCCGGCTGATTGGCCTGTTGCTGGCCATGGGTTTCCGGATTGTACTGTTGCTTACCATCACCTGGATCATAAAACTGACCAACCCGCTTTTTACCGTTCCCTTTGTAAAGGAAGATAACGGGACGCCACTCGGCATCAGCTGGAAAGACCTGATCCTAATCGCCGGCGGCATTTTCCTGGTTTTTAAAAGCACCCTCGAAATTCACCACAAGCTGGAAAAAGTGAAACCGGTGGCCCAGCAGGTAAAAGCCGCACCCACCGTTTTCAGTTCGGTGATACTGCAGATTGTGCTGGTAGATGCCGTGTTTTCTTTCGACAGTATATTAACCGCCATCGGCCTGGTGGACCAGGTTTGGGTGATGATCACCGCTGTGGTTATTTCCATCACCATCATGATTCTATTTGCCGGCGCCATCAGCCGGTTTATTAACAAGCACCCCACGCTGCAAATCCTGGCGTTGGCCTTTTTGATCATGATCGGTGTGATGCTGGTAGCGGAAGGTTTCCACCAGCATTTCAACAAAAGCTACATCTATTCGGCTATCGCCTTCAGCCTGGTGGTGGAGCTGATCAATATGCGCCTTCGGAAGAATAATGAACAAATAGAGATCAATAATCGTAATCTATAAGACAGGTTGGCAGAAAACAGATCCGGCCCTACATTTGATGTTTAAACATCAATACTAAAATCAAATTGATGAGAATAGAGATTATTTCCGGAAGTCCGCGACAGCACAGCAATACGCACCGGTTGGCGCTTCACCTATACAAAGCCCTGCAGGAAAAAACCGACCACGAAATTGGCCTGCTGGAAGTGCGGGCCCATCCCCTGCCCTTGCTTCAAAAGGTTTTTGCTTCGGTGGAAGAAACGCCGCCGGCCTTTAAAGAGCTGGCCAGCCGCATGTTTGGCGCCGATGCTTTTATTGTGGTAACGCCCGAATACAACGGCAGCTACTCGCCGGCCATGCAAAATATGTTTGATCATTTTCCCAAGCAGCACCATAAAGTTTTTGGACTTGTGACAGCCAGCACGGGTGCGCTTGGTGGTATGCGGGCGGCCATGCAGTTGCAGCAATTTACCATGGCGCTTTTCGGCATTCCCTCTCCTTACATGCTGATTACACCGCAGGTTGATAAAAAGTTCGATGCCGAAGGCAACCTCGTTGACCTGACATTCCAGAAAAGCATTGACACGTTTGTAAAAGAATACCTGTGGCTGGCCGAAAAAGTAGTGGAAGAAAAAGTAGTGGTTTGAGAGCGGCCGACGTTTATTCGTCATCATCCGCGGCGATAGCAAAATGGAATTTCGAATCGGCTCTTTGTCTTTTCCCGTTTCGTCGTGCATTGCTTAGTAAACGACATTGAAAGTGATATAGCGGATGGAGGTGGCGATGAAAAAAAACTGACCAGGATCAGTGGTGGTGGCAACGGGGCTCAGTCGCCCGCAACCGGGCATGGTATTATTTTGAAACTATAAAGACAACTGTATGTTTCCCACGATCACCATTCCCAAACTGCACGGTGAATACCGCCACTGGACAACCGAATTGAATTTTTATAAAGAGGAAATCAGCCTTTTTGAACGCCACCTGGCAACTGTTATAAACGGCACGGGCAGCGTGCCGGTACGGGCCGAGGTTGAGCATTTTCAAATCCAGTTTATCCGCCACAAAGAAGTCATTGATGGGTTGAAGCATAAACTCAACCTCAGCGAACGGCAACTCGCCGGCTTTGTGAAAGAGCTTTCGGGACTTGGTCTTGAAAGCATCAGGATGGATAACCACGCCACGTTACGCGACGACATGCAAATCTTCCGGAAGATCTATACCGAACTGAAAAAAGAGTTCCGGTCTTTTGAAGCAGAAAACCTGCGTTGAGGCCCTGCGGTAAAATTTCTAACCTGCGGCGGTAACAACAGTGGTGAATGAAAAATGGAAGGGCAGTCAGACACGCTCTGCGTTTTTGAAATTTTATACCATGCATACCCAACTTTTCCCGGCAACCGAAAGAGGCGTCAAAGACCTTGGCTGGCTGCGCAGCAATTTTGTTTTTTCGTTCAGCGATTTTTACCACCCCGGCCGGTCTTCGTTCGGGACGCTTTTTGCCTTTAACGACGATTATGTGCAGGCCGGCAAGGGCTTCGGCACTCACCCGCACATGAACATGGAGATTGTTTCGGTGATGCTGAAAGGCAGCATGAACCACAAAGACAGCATGGGCTACAGCAACGTGGTGCACCAGGATTGGGTGCAGATCATGAGTGCCGGCAGCGGCCTTTTTCACGAAGAATACAATGTGGGCGAAGAGGACGTGAACTTTCTGCAGATTTGGATTTTGCCAAAGCAGCAGAACATCAGGCCACGCTATCAGTGGCGCCAATTTCCGAAGGAGAACCGCCGCAATGCGCTAAAGACGATCATTTCGCCCGATGAGGGAATGGAGCATTGCTGGATTAATCAGAACACCCGTATGCTGCTGGGTTTGTACGACGAAGCACAGACCATAAATTATGCCTTCCCCGCAACTAACAAATGTTTGTTTTTGTTTGTAATGGAAGGATCAGTGCAGGTGGCTGGTGAGGTGCTTGGCCGGCGGGATGCTATTGGCATTTGGGACACCGAAAAAGTCGGCATAGAGGTGAGCGCCAACACGGAATTCCTGTTGATAGAAACGCCGGTGAACCAGAAATAAACGTAACAATCTGAAAACAGGGAGGCTTTCGCAATAGTGCGAAAGCCTCCCTGTTTTCGTCTTCATTAGTTTTTGCAGGAATAATCAGCACTGCGTTTTTGCACGGCCTTCCGGCCGAATGATTTCTTCCGTTCTTTCAGCCAGCCCGCCATTTTATTTCTTTCGGTCTGCCAGGGCTTCTTTTTCTTTCACCAGGTTTTGCAGCATGTCGGCGGTCATAGCTGCCAGGTCGTATTCAGGCTGCCATCCCCAGTCTTCTCTTGCCCGCGAATCATCAATGCTCTGCGGCCAGCTATTGGCAATGTTCTGCCGGTAATCGGGTGCGTAGCGGGTGGTGAATTCCGGGATATGGCGTTTGATTTCGGCTGCTATCTCTTCAGGCGAAAAAGAGATGGCTGAAAGGTTGTACGATGTCCGTTCCTTTATGTTGGTCACCGGCGCTTCCATCAGTTCAATGGTGGCGCGGATGGCGTCGGGCATGTACATCATTGGCAGGTAGGTATCTTTCTCCAGGAAACAGGTGTAGTTTTTTTCTTCCAGCGCCTCATGAAAAATTTCAACGGCGTAATCGGTGGTGCCGCCGCCCGGTGCCGACTTGTACGAAATCAGTCCGGGATAACGCAAGCTCCTTACATCCACACCGTACTTGTGGAAATAATAATGGCACCAAAACTCGCCGGCATATTTGGAGATGCCGTAAACCGTGATGGGTTCGATGATGGTTTTTTGCGGGCAGTGCTGCTTTGGCGAAGTCGGTCCGAACACGGCGATAGAGCTAGGCCAATAAACCTTGTTCAGCTTTTCTTCGCGGGCAATATCCAGCACGTTCAAAAGCCCCTGCATGTTCAGGTGCCAGGCCAGCCCCGGGTTTTTTTCGCCGGTGGCGGATAAGATGGCCGCCAGCAGGTAAATCTGCGTTACGCCCTGCCGTATAACCTGCACGTGCAGCATTTCTTTGTTCATCACATCCAGGCTCACATAAGGGCCGGTGCCCTGCAGCAAAGGATTTTGCTCACGCAGGTCCGAAGCAATCACATTCGACTCGCCATAGATTTTCCGCAGGGCCAGCGTCAGCTCCACACCAATTTGGCCGGAGGCGCCTATTACCAGTATTTTTTCTTTTGCCATATAGCGGAGCGAAGGTAACGGCCGATTGGGAAAAGGCAAATGACAAAGGCCGATTGCCAAAAGGCAATTCGCAACAGCAAGCGGTGAGTTTGCTAATTGGCCGTTGCGTACCGGCTATTACTTTTGCGGTATGACAGCGTTTTTGACCGAATTGTTCAGGCAGCAGAAGTACGATAAAAATCCCTTTTTACTTATTGCCGGCCCCTGCGTGGTGGAGAGCGAAGAGATTGTTGCTGAGGTAGCTGAAACAGTTTCTGCCCTTTGCAAGAAATACGGCATTCCTTATGTGCTGAAAGCATCGTACCGGAAAGCCAACCGAACCAGCGCCGGTTCTTATACGGGTCCCGGCGACGAAAAAGGACTGGAAATTTTGCAGAAAGTGGCGAAGCAATACGGCCTGCCTTGCACCACCGATATTCATTCGGAGCCCGAGGCAGCGATGGCTGCTGATTATGTTGATATTTTGCAGATACCCGCCTTCCTCTGCCGGCAAACTGAGTTGCTGCTGGCCGCCGGCGAAACCGGTAAGATCGTCAATGTAAAGAAGGGGCAATTCCTGAGTGGTGGATCTATGAAATTTGCTGTGGAAAAGATTCGCAATGCAGGCAATGAAAAGGTAATGCTCACCGAAAGAGGCACCACCTTCGGTTACCACGACCTGGTGGTGGACTATCGGAACATTCCGGTGATGCGGGAGACCGGTGTGCCAGTGGTGATGGACTGCACACACAGCCTGCAACAACCCAACCAAACAAGCGGTGTTACCGGCGGCAATCCGCAAATGATCGGTACGATTGCATCGGCAGCGATAGCCACTGGAGCGGATGGTTTGTTTATTGAAACCCATCCGGATCCTTCCTGTGCCTTGAGCGATGGAGCAAATATGCTGAAGCTTGACAGGTTGGAAGAATTGCTTGAGAAGTTGGTGAGGCTGCGGAAGGCAGTAGTGGAGTAGGTGTTAAAAAAAGATTTGTTTTTACCCCCC
>CBDUBQ010000080.1:0-12333 GCA_965365435.1 uncultured Flavisolibacter sp. | reverse complement strand
GTGCCGCATAACACAAAAAAGGCTGTATCAAATTGCCTTTTGATACAGCCTCTTCAATGGTTCTTTTTATTTTATCGCTCAATCGCGGTTCCTGTCATCCCTGTCACGGAAGTACTCCCTTCGTTCCTTCCGCTCTTTCTTTTCCTGTTCTTCTATTTCCAATTCCCGCTGGTTTTCCTTGTCGTAAGCCTTCAGGATGGATTTCACCAGCTTGTGACGCACCACATCTTCTTCATCGAGCTCAATGTAGCCGATGCCGTCAATGTTGCGGAGTATCCGGCTGGCTTTGGCCAAACCACTTTTTTGATTCTTCGGCAAATCCACCTGAGTAAGGTCACCGGTGATGATGGCTTTGGCATTAGCGCCAATACGGGTCAGGAACATTTTCAATTGCAGGTCGGTGGCGTTTTGCGCTTCATCAAGGATAATAAAACAGTTATCCAGCGTTCGGCCGCGCATATAAGCCAGCGGGGCAATCTCGATGGTTCTTGTGCTCATGTAATACCCCAGCTTATCGGCCGGAATCATGTCGTCAAGCGCATCGTACAGCGGCCGCAGATACGGATCAATCTTTTCTTTCAGATCACCTGGCAAAAAACCAAGGCTTTCGCCGGCTTCCACGGCCGGGCGGGTAAGAATGATCTTTTTCACGCCCTTGTTCTTCAGCGCCCGAACGGCCATCGCTACTGCTGTGTAGGTTTTACCGGTACCCGCTGGGCCAATTGCAAACACAATGTCGTTCTTTTCGGCAGCAGTAACCATCCGCTTTTGGTTGGCGGTACGGGCTCTCACGGTTTTGCCATTGGGCCCAAAAACGAGGATGTCATTCGGGTTTCGCTCCACAAAGTTGTCCACGGTTTCGGCATCGTCGCCGCCCAGGATCTGCTCGTAGTAATTTTCGCTCATGTGTCCGTTTCTTTCGAGGTATTGCACAATGAGATCAATTTTTTCTTTGGCGCCATCCACCTGCTCGGGCGCACCGCTGAGCTTCAGTTGCGTGCCACGGGAAAGGATTTTTAAAAGGGGAAATTTGCGTTTCAGAATATCCAGCTTGCCATTGTTTACACCAAAGAACTCAATAGGGTTAACCGTTTCGAGGTTAATGATAGTTTCTCTCAATTCCAGTAAAATTTAGCGTTCAAAATCCGTTTAATGTACGGTTTAGTATCATGGCTGTAGCAAGTTGCTCAGGACTACAATTCAAAACATCTCATGTTAACAAATTGCAGTTACTTCTACAGCGATTTATAGCTAAAAAATAGTGCCATTTATGCATAACTGCAAGCTTGTCAGCCGAAAAAGAAATAAACGTTTGTGAATAAGTTTTTAAGATTGGCAACCGGCCCAGATCTGGCGGGTTCATCCTGCTTTTACTAATCCTGTCGGGTATTATCAAAGGGTGGTTTTGCTCCGGCAGAAGGAGCGTGTTTAAAGGAAAAATTTATCAGTTTTCAAAACTAAGCTCCGGTTGAATGCCCGTGCTTTGCGCCCGCAAGACAGGCCGGTTCTCTCATTTCTGAAATCCTCTTTTTCCGCCCATCGTTTAAGAACACGGTGCACCAGCCGCAGCCAAAACGCCGGTCAGCCGCCTGCTACCGTACGAATAACTTAAAACGGGCTAACGCCTCTTTTCCAGTGGCCGTGGAAGCGACAATTGATTATCGCCGCTCATTGCCAACCGTGTTGCTGCCGGCCTGCATAATTTCCGTACAAGTGCGTACACCATACCAGCCTTTCAGCCCGCAAAAGTGTCCCGGACTTTATCTTTCTCAAAGACCATCCGGGCCCTTTTCCACCATCAGAATTTTACATTCACACCCATCGTCAGGTTGGTGCCGGCCATTGGAAAGAAATAGTTCTCGGTTACCACCTGCGCACTGCTCACATAGCTGAACGTGTAGCCATTAGGCTCGTATTTTTTATTGAAGATGTTGTTCACCTGGAAAATAAGATCGGCGTTCTTCAGCGGTCCTTTCTGCAGCGAGTAGGCCAGCCGAAGGTCCTGGGTGAAATAGGGATCTAACTGGCGGGCGTCGTTGCCGGTATTGTCAAGATATTGTTTGCTCACATACTTGCTCAGGAGGTCAATGCTGGCCTGGCCAAAGGGTACAATGCTAACGGTTGCTGCGCCCGTCACTGCCGGCGAAAACGAAATGGGTGTGGTGCCATAGGTCTTTGATTGCTGCCCGCCGTTATCGTAGTCGTCAAAATATTCCCGAAACCCCTTTACCTGGTTCCGGCTCAGCGTCAGGTTGCCCGAGGCCCGCAGCCAATGCAGCAGTGCCACACTGCCCTGCAGTTCCAGCCCCAGGCGGTGGCTGGCAGCAATATTCGTGCGGGTATAGGCGCCCACATCGTTGATTTTTCCCGTGAGCACCAGTTGGTCGCGGTAGCGCATATAATAAACGGTGGCGCCATAGCTGGCCCGGCTGGTTTTTCGTTCCACACCAACCTCCAGGTCGTGCAGGCGTTCCGGACGGGGCAGCTCTTTTTCCGCCGCTTCAAAATCGTCGCGGTTGGGTTCTTTATTGCCAATGGCATAGGAAGCAAAGGCCGTCCAGGCACCGCGGCGGAAGGTTAGTCCGGCCTTTGGATTAAAAAATGTGTGAGGCTCATTCACGTCCAGGGCCGGGTTGTAGCGGAAACCGCTGATGCGGTGCCGCACCCGCCGCACCTGGAGGTCGGCAAAGGCATGCAGGTTGGGCAACAGTTCCTGCTGTAGCTTGGCGTAGAGGTTAGCGTCGAACTTTTTAGCGTTGTTATCGTACCATCTTGCATTATTTTCCGGCAAGCCGCTTTTTGCCCAAATAATTTCGCCAAAGTGGCGCCCCAGATAATTGCTCACCGCTCCGCCTACTGTCGCTTCTGTTTTACCGCCGGCATAAAGCAGTGAAAACACGTTGCCATAAAAATCATTGTCCAGCCAAAGCTGCCGGATCAGGTCTGTTTGGGTGACCGTAGTATTTCCGTAAACCGGGTTTGGCAGGCCATAATTTGAGTACCGCTGGCTGGCCTTGTATTGCTCATAATAGCCCTTGCCTGTCACATAAAAAAAACCGGTGTTGAAGGTCAGCTTCTGCGCCAGCTTCTGCGTTAAAAAAAGCTGGTAGTGGCTCTGCAGATAGTTGTCGGTTTCATTCGCATAGGGTTCTCCCGGCCGTTCCGTACCCGCCGAATTATACCGGCGGTTGGTTTTCAACTGCGCTGCGGTGACCCCGTTCCAGGCCTGGTAGGTTTTTTCGCTGCCCGAGAACGTGGTAAATCGCAAAGTAGTAGTGCCGGCGAGGTAAGCGGTAGAAAAATAGTAAGAGCGCAAGTTGGCACTGGCCCGCTCCACATACCCATCGCTGCTGATTTGGGAAAGCCGTAAATCGGTGGTAAAATGCCCGCTTAGCAAGCCGGTGCCGGCCCTGATGGTGTTCTTTCGTGTGTTGAACGAACCGAAGCTATTGTTGCTTTCCACATAGGGCTGCCGGTTCACCTCGTTGGTGCTGAGGTTGATGGTGCCGCCAAACGAAGCCGCACCATTGGTAGAGGTGCCCACGCCACGTTGAATCTGAATGCTGCTGGCAGACGAAAGCAGGTCGGGCAGGTTGACGAAAAAAGCGCCGCTGCTTTCCGGGTCGTTAAACGGTATGCCATTGATCGTGACGTTGAGGCGGGTGGCGTCGGTACCGCGGATGCGGATGCCCGTGTAACCTATGCCGGTGCCGGCATCGGAATTTACCACCACCGACGGCGTCTGGTTCAGTAGAAACGGCAGGTCCTGCCCGAGGTTTTGTTTTTGAATGTCTTTTTTGGACAGGTTGGTTTTGGCAAAGGGCGCCATGGCACTGGCCCGGATGGCCCTTACCTCTACCGGTTCTAATCCGGTGCTGTCTGTTTGTTGTGCCGAAGCCTGAATAGTGGCGCTGAGGCCAGCGAGAAGAAGAATCCTTTTCATTTTACGTAAAACAGTTTAAAAATGAAAGGGAAACGCTGAAGAGAGAGTTCGGGGTTTGGGGTCTGGAGATTGGCGTTGGGAGTGAAATCGCGGCAAGAGGTTTAAAGCACACTGGATGGGCTACTGAAAAAATCTCCGTCGTTCAAGAAAACTCCTATCACCAAACTCCAAACCCCAAACTGAATTTGCTCCCTGCGCAGGCATTACCCTGATCAGGTTCTGCGGGTTTGATCTCAGCCATCCCGCCTTAGGCGAAACAGCACCCCGGTAACACTGAAAATTAAATTTCGCCACAAAAGTAGCGGAAGAATTTTTGTTGCCGGTTGTAACCTTTCCGCCGGCACGGCGTATTACTACAAAAGCCAAAAATGAAAAAGCTGTTTTCTCTCCTTTGCTTGCTGCTGGTTGCCGGTTTTGCTTTTGCGCAAAAAACCATCAATGATCCCAACGCCGAACTCCGGCCGGTAGGTACATTTTCGGGCATTAGCGTGAGTGGCGGCATTGATCTTTACCTTTCTTCGGGCGATGAAGCAGTGGCGGTAAGCGCTTCCAAGCCGGAATACCGCGACCGTATTAAGACAGAAATTGACAATGGCGTTCTCAAGATCTGGTACGACAGCAAATGGGGCGTGAGCATGAGCGGAAACAAAAATCTGAAAGCCTATGTTTCCTATAAAACCATGAAAAGCCTGAGCGCTTCCGGCGGGTCGGATGTGAACGTTGACGGCAGCATAAACGGAAGCGAACTGGCTTTGCGGTTAAGCGGCGGTTGCGATTTCAGGGGCGCCGTGCAGGTAGAAAAGCTGGTGGTGCGCCAGAGTGGCGGCAGTGATGTTCGCATATCCGGCAGAGCCACAACGTTAAATGTGGATGCCAGCGGCGGCTCCGACTTTAAAGGCTACGATCTTGCGGCCGAGGTTTGTGACTTGGAGGCCAGCGGCGCCAGTGATATCGAGGTCACGGCCAATCGCGAAGTGTCGGCAAGGGCCAGTGGCGCCAGCGATATCAACTACCGCGGCAAACCGGCCGTAAAAGAAGCCAAATCCTCCGGTGCCAGCTCTGTTCGGAACAGGTCCTGATCTCTCCGGCATAGCAGAAAAAAGCCCGGGCTTAAACCCGGGCTTTTCTATGTTAGCGCATCTCCGTTCAGGCCCGTGCAACTTATAAGTTCGCAGGTAAAGAAGCCGGCTGCTACGGCGGATCGGCTTCCACCTGTTTTTTCAGTTCTTCTTTCTCGTTGAGATTGTAGCCGCCGATGCCGGCTAAATCGCCTTCCATTCTGGTAACGGGCATGGAAAAAGACATGATGCCTTCGCTTGGCAGGTGAAACTGGCAGGGCAGGTGCAGGCTTTGAATCATTTTCACGAAGTCGGCGCCGCCATAATTCTCCCCTTTTTTCAGGAGCAAAATGATGTGCGCTTTCCCGGCAGCCAGGCGGGTTACAATATCGGGCGGAATAAACTCATATGGATTTGACATAGCGTGGTTTTTGGCAGCTAAATGTGGGGCAATGCATTCGTAAGTGGTTAAAATCGCAACGGTTTCACCCATTTATGCTTTTGCATTTTGACTTTTGAATTATTGTACCTTCGCCACGCATTTTTAAACTTAAAATCTGTTTTTGATATGTCAGTAAAAGTTGCCATTAATGGTTTTGGACGCATAGGACGGCTGGTGTTTCGCCAGATACACGATATGGAAGGCATTGATGTGGTGGCCATCAATGACCTCACCTCGCCCAAAGTGTTGGCTCATCTGTTGAAATACGATTCGGCCCAGGGCCGGTTCAACCAGGATGTTACCTCTTCCGAAAATTCCATCTCAGTAAATGGGGAGGAAATCAAGATATATGCACAGAAAGACCCGGCACAAATTCCCTGGGGCGATCACGGCGTTGATGTAGTGATCGAAAGCACCGGCTTTTTTACCGACAAGGCAAAGGCCGAGGCACACCTGGCGGCGGGCGCCAAACGGGTGGTGATTTCCGCACCGGCTACCGGCGACCTGAAAACAGTTGTTTTTAACGTAAACCACGAAATACTCGACGGGAGCGAAACAATCATCTCCTGCGCCTCTTGCACCACAAACTGCCTGGCGCCGATGGCCAAAGTGCTGAACGACACATTTGGAATTGTTACGGGCCTGATGACGACCATTCACGCCTACACGAACGACCAAAATACACTGGACGCTCCACACCCGAAAGGCGACCTGCGGCGTGCACGGGCGGCAGCGGCCAATATTGTTCCCAACAGCACCGGTGCAGCCAAAGCCATTGGTTTGGTTTTGCCCGAGCTGAAAGGGAAGCTCGACGGTGGTGCGCAAAGGGTGCCTACCATCACTGGTTCGTTGACTGAGCTGAACGTGATTCTGGCGAAGCCGACCTCCATCGAAGAAATAAATGCGGCCATGAAAGCAGCCAGCAACGAAAGCTTTGGCTACACCGAAGACGAATTGGTCAGCACCGATATTATTGGCATTTCCTACGGAAGCCTGTTCGACGCTACACAAACCAAAGTGATCGGCACCGGCAATCAGCAAATGGTAAAAACCGTTAGCTGGTACGACAACGAAATGAGCTATGTGTCGCAACTGGTACGCACGGTGAAACATTTTGCAGAGCTGATTCAGAAATAAAAACGGAGTGACGATAGAGCCGAACGAAATGTTCGGCTTTTTTTTGCTCCATTATTTGAATTTACCTTTACCCATATCACAAAACCAGTTCCTTTTATGAGCAAATTTCAGGAGACCAATTTCAGTGGTAAAAAGGCTTTGATCAGAGTGGATTTCAACGTTCCGTTAGACGAGCAATACAATATCACTGACGATACCCGGATGCGGGCTACTATTCCCACCATTAAAAAAATCCTGAGCGATGGCGGCAGTGTAGTGCTAATGTCGCATCTGGGCCGGCCTAAAGAGGGGCCAGCGGAAAAATATTCGCTGAAGCATTTGGTGGATCCGCTGCGTGAACTCCTCGGTACGGACGTACAGTTTGCGGCCGATTGCATTGGCGACGAAACGGCACAAAAAGCATCGGCGTTGAAGCCCGGCGAAGTGCTCTTGCTGGAAAACCTTCGTTTTTACAAACAAGAGGAAAAAGGCGATGGCGAATTTGCCGAAAAACTTTCCAAGCTGGGCGATGTGTACATTAACGACGCATTCGGAACGGCGCATCGGGCCCATGCCTCCACGGCAGTTATCGCACAATATTTTTCGCCCGAAAACCGCATGTTTGGCCTGGTGATGGAAGGCGAAGTAGCCAGCGCGGAAAAAGTGCTCCACAGCGCCGAAAGACCTTTTACCGCCATCATCGGAGGCGCCAAAGTATCGGATAAGATACTGATCATTGAAAACCTCTTGGAACGGGCTACCGACATCATCATCGGCGGCGGAATGGCTTATACTTTTTACAAGGCACTGGGCGGCCAAATTGGTAAATCGCTGGTGGAGGAAGACCGCCTCGACACGGCAAAACAACTAATGGAGAAAGCCGACCAAAAAGGGGTTTGTATCCACTTGCCGTCCGATTCGGTCATTGCCGACAAATTTGCGGCCGATGCCACTATTTCTTCCTCGCTCAGCACCAACATTCCGGAGGGCTGGATGGGCCTTGATATCGGCACACTGGCCTGCGATACCTTTACCAAAGTCATTCTCCATTCAAAAACCATTTTGTGGAACGGGCCGATGGGTGTGTTTGAAATGGACAAATTTCAGCACGGTACCAAAGCCGTTGCCAAAGCAGTAGCGGAAGCAACTGAAAAAGGCGCTTTTTCGCTGGTAGGCGGCGGCGACAGTGTGGCCGCGGTCAATCAATTTGGCTTTGCCGATAAAGTAAGCTACGTGTCCACCGGCGGTGGCGCCATGCTGGAGTACTTCGAAGGAAAGGAGCTGCCGGGCATAGCGGCCGTAAAATAAGGCAGAATGGCAGACCCTTCTGTGTGGTGTGCTATTTGATAGAAAAGGTAGGCAACAAACGATTGTCAATTTTAAAAATCAAAATTTATAACATGAGACGTACGAGTCCTGTTTTATTAATTATCCTTGGCGTTTTGGTTATTTTGCTCTTCTTTGGCTGCAGTTCCTACAACGGTCTTGTAAAGGAAGATGAAAATGTAAAAAAGGCCTGGGGCAATGTTCAGAGTTCTTACCAGCGGCGGGCCGACCTGATACCGAATCTTGTAGAAACAGTCAAAGGCGAAGCGTCTTTTGAAAGAGGTACGCTGAATGATGTTATCAATGCAAGGGCAAAGGCGACATCAGTGCAGGTCAACCCCGAAAACTTGTCACCGGAAGCGATCCAGCAGTTTCAGCAGGCCCAGGGCCAGTTGAGTGGTGCGCTCAGCCGGCTGCTGGTGACGGTGGAACAGTATCCAACCCTTCGGGCAAATGATGCCTTTCGCGATCTGCAGCGCCAGCTCGAAGGCACAGAGAATCGTATCAACACTGAGCGAAACCGCTATAATGAAGTGGTACAGCCCTACAACACAAAAGTCCGGTCGTTTCCCACCAACATTTTTGCGGGCATGATGGGCTTCCGGGCACGGCCTCCGTTTGAAGCCGATGCCGGTGCACAGAATGCGCCACGGGTAAACTTTGGCACCAGCGGTCAACCTTCCGTCAACTTCGACTCAACCGGACGATAGTGAGACTTCCCTGGCAGAAAAAAAAGGAGTTTTTTTCGGAAACTGAAAAGCAACAGTTGGTTGCTGCTATTCAGCAAGCCGAAAAACAAACCAGTGGCGAGGTACGCCTTTTCGTAGAAAGCCGCTGCCGCTTTGTTGACCCGGTTGACAGGGCCAGGGAAGTGTTTTTGCAGCTTGGAATGAACAAAACCAAAGACCGGAATGGCACGCTCGTCTACATTGCGTTCGACGATCACCAGCTAGCCGTTTTTGGCGACGAAGGTATTCATCAGCGGGTAGGGCAGGGGTATTGGGAGGCGGAGGTGGCAAAAATGATCAGAGAGTTCAGGAGCGAGCATGTCGTAGATGGAATTTGTCAGGTGGTGACAGATATCGGCACCGCCTTGCAGCAGCACTTTCCGTACAACAGCGAAACAGATAAAAATGAATTGCCGGACGATATTGTCTTTGGCAACTAACGAATGAAGAAATTACTTTTATTGGTCGCCTTGCTTCTTTCAATCTTTGCCTTTGCGCAGATTGATAAGGTGATTCCGCCACGCCCTAACCCTCCGCGGTTGGTAAACGATTACGCCAACCTTTTGCCAGATTTTCAGGAAGCCGAATTGGAGCGAAAGCTGGTGGCCTACGACGACAGCACATCTAACCAGATTGCAGTAGTCATTGTGAACGATCTTGGCGGTTACGAGGCAAACCAATACGCTACTGAACTTGGCCAGCAGTGGGGTGTTGGCGGCCAATCGAAGTTCGACAACGGCATTGTCATTCTCGTTTCTACCGGTGGTGGCCAGGGCAACCGCGATGCTTACATTGCGATAGGGTATGGCTTGGAAGGTGCCATTCCCGATATTACGGCAGGGCAGATCCTGGATCAGTATCTTGTCCCCAACCTTGGCCGGGGCAATTTTTACCAGGCTTTTGATTTAACAACAACGGCTGTTATGCAGGCGGCCGCCGGCGAGTATAAAGCCCCTACCGGCTACCGCAGCCGCGGCCGGAAGAGCGGCTCTGGCGTGGGCCGCCTGATTATCGGTATTATCATTCTTTTTGTTATCCTCTCCATGTTTGGCGGCGGCAACCGCGGCGGCGGCTATATGTCCCGCAGAGGTTACCGCGGCTTTGGCGGACCCGTGTTTTTCCCCACCGGTGGACTTGGCGGTGGCGGATGGTCTGGTGGTGGCGGCGGCGGCGGTGGTTTCGGCGGATTTGGCGGCGGCGGATTTGGTGGTGGCGGCGCTGGCGGAAACTGGTAAGCCGCACTCAGGTTGGCTTTACTGCTATTGCATTCACCTTTCTTTTTATCGCACACCGGCATGTGCAACATTGGCAAAGCTTTCACCCTCTTAATAGCAGTTTCCTGTAATTTTGGCCGACATGAAAAAGCTGGTTCTGTTTTGCTTGGCGGCTCTTTTCTGTGTCGCGGTTTCTGCGCAGAAAGTCTATTTTCTCTACCTGCAGTCCGACGACCAGACAGCCTTTTACGTGAAAATGGGCAATAAGATTTACAGCTCGGCGGCCTCGGGTTTTCTAATTCTTCCCAACCTGAAAGACAGCACCTACCAGTTTGGCCTGGGTCTGGCCCGGAGCGCCTCCCCCGAATCAACATTCTCTTTGACGATTAACCAGAACGATAGAGGGTTTCTGATTAAGAATATGGCCGGGGAATTGGCATTGTTCGATATGCAGGATCTTACGCTGGTAAAAGCAAATAGCGGGCAGCCCGACAATACGATTTATGAAACAAAAACCGACCGGTTTTCGGCTGTTTTGTCAAAGGCCGCCGGCGACCCTAACCTTCTGAAGGTGCCTGTCGGCAAAAAAGAAGATTCCGTAAAAAACGCCGCTGACGAAAAGGGCTCGCTGGCTGCCAGGGGCGAAGCTGCCAATGCCACGGTTTCTGCACCACCCGCAGCCGATAGTGCAAAGCAGCCGGTTGCCGAACAGGCATCGGTAGCAGCACTGGCACAAGAAGTGGCAGTTGGTGGCATCGTATTGCCGGATACCGTTATAGTAACGCCGGCGGTAAAAAAGGAAATGAAAGAAGTGGCGGTTGATCCGGTGCCGCAGGAAAGTAAACGGGATCTGGTGGAAGAACCGCTACCGGCATTTCGCCGCTCGGTTGTAAGCCGTCAATCCGAGAGCTCTACGACAGAGGGTTTTGGCCTGATATATTTTGATAAAAGAGAAGGCGGAACCGATACGATCAGGATTTTGATACCGGCACCACGCACACGATTAGTGGCCGAAAACGAACCTCCTGTGCCGGAAAGAATTGACACGTTGGTGAGTGCAAAGAGCGAAACCCTCACAACTGTGCCGGAAGCGGCCTCTGTCTCGCCGGCTCCGGCAACGAATATCGTTGCCTGCAAAAGCATAGCATCCGACAAAGATTTTCTGAAATTGCGCAAGCGAATGGCGGCCAGGGAAAACAACGACGACATGCTGGATGAAGCCCGAAAAGAGTTCCGCGGTAAGTGCTACACGGTAGAGCAGGTCCGCTACCTGAGCAGCCTTTTCCTGACATCGGCGTCTAAGTACCAGTTTTTCGATGCCGCTTACAATGCCGTTTCCGACAGGGCAAACTTTTCTTCCCTCGGCGCGGAAATAAAAGACGATCATTATGCCAGGCGCTTTAAAGCCCTGATAGGAGAATAGCGAAATGGGCCGTTATTTTATTGAGGTGGCTTACAAAGGCACTCGTTACAGCGGTTTTCAGGTACAGGAAAATGCCGTCACCATTCAGTCCGAAATAGAAAAGGCATTTCAAACACTCCATCGGGCGCCGGTTCAACTCACCGGTTCTTCCCGCACCGATGCCGGTGTGCACGCCCATCAAAATTTTTTTCATTTCGATTTCAACGCCGAAATACATCCGCAAGCCACGTATAAGATGAACGCAATGCTGCCGGACGACATTGTGGTGCGAAACATACAGGCCATGCCGCCCGAAGCCCATTCGCGGTTTGATGCCGTCAGCCGCAAATACCTCTACCGTATTCATCGTTACAAAAACCCGTTTTTACGGGAATATTCTTTCTATTTTCCGTACAAACTCGACATTGAAATGTTGCAACACGCTGCTACCCTTTTGCTTTCGCAGCAGGATTTTTCCTCCTTTGCAAAGACCAACTCTCAGGTAAAAAATTTCAACTGCACTGTTTTGAAAAGCCAGTGGGCGGAAGATGCCGATGATTTGACCTATACCATTGAAGCAAACCGGTTCTTAAGAGGGATGGTGAGGCTGATTACGGCTACGCTTTTAAAAGTTGGCAGAGGAAAAATGTCGTTGGAGGAACTGCAGGAAATGATGGCAAGGAAACGAAAAACAGTCTATTCGGTCCCGCCACATGGGCTCTACTTAAAAGCAGTCACGTTCCCACCAAACTTTTTTTCCGCTTAGACACTACGTTTCACAGCATTTTGGCAGTTATTTTCTTTAAACATTTGGAACGTATGCATCCACCTCCCTATTTTTGCATCCGCTCTTCGAAAATGCGGTGACAAAGGCCGAATATTGATTATGCTATCTGTTTGGTAATTAATTGGTTACAACCAAATTTCTTTTCGTTTTTTTTAGAATTTTTTTGAAAAAACATTTGGCTTGGTAGTAGTTTCTTCAGTATTTTTGCCGTCCGTTTTTACAGCGAGGTAGTTAGTTCTTTTAAGATGATGGAGAAGGGGTTGGTTGCGAGGTTTTCAGGTTTAGGAGGGGGATGTGTTTGCATCATTTGTTAAACC
>CBDUBQ010000079.1:0-12456 GCA_965365435.1 uncultured Flavisolibacter sp. | reverse complement strand
TCGTCACCGGCAATGCGGATGCTCTGGTCGCACACAATACCGGCCAGGGCAATAACAGTAATGCCGGTAGTGCCACCGCCAATGTCAATGATCATGTTGCCCACCGGCTCTTCCACATCAATACCAATACCGAGGGCAGCGGCCATCGGTTCGTGAATGAGGTAAACCTCTTTGGCACCAGCCTGCTCGGCACTATCCCGAACGGCCCGCTTTTCCACTTCGGTAATGCTGGAAGGAATGCAAATCATCATGCGCCAGCTTGGCGGAAACAAGGGCTTTTTTGGATAAACCAGCTTGATCATTTCCCGCAGCATCAGCTCGGCGGCGTTAAAGTCGGCAATCACCCCATCTTTCAGCGGGCGGATGGTCTTTATGCTTTCGTGGGTTTTTTCGTGCATCATGAGGGCACGCTTGCCCACGGCTAATACTTCTTTTGGATTATTTCTGTTGAGGGCTACGATCGAAGGTTCATTCACCACTACCTCGTCATTATGGATAATGAGCGTATTGGCAGTACCCAGGTCAATGGCAATTTCCTGTGTAAACCAGTTAAAAAGTCCCATACTGCTCTGCTTGGATTTAATTTTTTTTAAGTCGTGCAAAGGTGATGGAAAAGATTTGATATACAAACAGGAAAAAAGACGAGTGACGGGGTTTGCACGCTTAAGTACAGCGGTTTTCAGTACCGGTCGCGGAGGTTCTGCAGGAATTTCTCCACCAGCCGCCGAATCTGCACGGCACCCGACCGATGATTGTTCACCTGCACCGAAACGATGAGCTCCTTACCCTTTGCAGTTGTCAGGTAGCCGCTTAGTGCCACCACGCCGGAGAGCGTGCCGGTTTTGGCGTAAAGCCAAGGTTTTCCGGATTTATAAAAATTGGAAAGTGTTCCCTCGCCACCCGAAGCGAAAATGGTGCGAACACGGTCCATGCCGAACTCATCTTTGATTTTTCGGAGGATGACGACAAAATCCTGCGGGGTAAAGAGGTTGTACCGGCTAAGGCCGGAGCCATCGGCCCAGCGGGGAGCATGTGGCAGGTCTTTGAAATCGGTTTTGAGCAGGGTGTCAATGATCTTTTCGTCGTTCATATAACCCAGCACTTCGTTGCTCACCATCAGCAGGGCCTGCTCGGCAAAAAAGTTGTCGGAACGGTGCATCATGGGTTTAAGGAGGGAATCGGTGGGTTGGGAGTGGATGACTGATGCGTTTGCCGGGAACTGCCGGCTCGATTTTTTTATTTCAAGACGTGGTTTCAAAGTGTCGTTAAGAAGATATAACCCCACATCAAAACCATTGGTGACATAAGGCAGTTGCGCTGTGCGAAAGGCTGTTTTGGATGGACCGACCACAAAATTATTGTGCGCCATTTCCCTTTCCACAGAAACAGAATCCAACGATTTTACTCCTGGCAGGTAATTTAATTGGGTTTGAAAAACCGCAGGTGAAGATGCCAGTTTTCCGTTGACAGAGGAAAGCAGCACCAAATTGCCATAAACAGGAAAAGGACTTCGTTCGGCCATGTAGCTGGCATCGTAGTCGTTCCAAGACCATCCGGAACCCCAGTGGCGGGCCTGCCAGTTTCCGGTGACGAAATTTACGTCGGTATTTCCCGAGATCTTTTTCAGGAAGTTATCAACCGGTTGATTTTTAAATTCAGAAAGCAAAAAAGTTGGGTCACCGGAGGCTTGCAGCAAATAACCGTCTTGCCCTTTTGTGTACCGCAACCCTACCAGACTATCACCCAGATACTTCATCGCCGCATAGCAGGTAGGAATTTTAATATTACTTGCCGGCACAAAGTATTTATCACCCTGCCAGTTGTACCACCACTTACCGGTGGCCGGCTCGTAGATGCTGATGCCAACGTGTGCGGTTTGCAGGGCCGGGGCCTGCAATACGGTTTTTTGAGCCGATCGGTGAATTTGCTTGGCGGCCGTGCAGCCGGCGATCATTAAAGCCAGGAAACTGACTAGAAGAAAATGTGTCCGCATAAAATGTTTGGAAATATAGCCCATTTGACTGTAGCTTGCCGTCCTCGGCCAATCCGTTGAAAATCTCCACTTCCGCATCCTCAAAAGCCGCTAACCAAACCTCAATTTAGTAAAATGAAAAAACACCAACTGCTAGTAAGCGTTGCCGCCCTGCTTTTTTGCACACTCCTCCAGGCCCAAACCAACATGTTCATGAAACTGACCGATAACGACGGGAAACCGATAGAAGGTGAATCGGTAGATAAGGCCTACCCGAAATCGGTTCAGGTAGTCAGTGTGCTCAATTCGCTTCAAAGCTGCCCCACCGGCACGTGCAAAACCAACCTTTCCAAAATCACCCTCCAGTTTAAGCTTGACAAAGCAGCCATCGGCCTGCGCAAACAAATGTTTACCGGGCTACCGCTTGACAAGGTTGAGATTTATTTTCAGCGGGTGGGCAGTGGCCCCTCCCAACCGTTTTCCTATGCCCGCATTATTCTCGAGGAAGCCGTCATTACCTCGATAACCGAAGTAGGAAGCGGCGATGACGCACCTGGCCTTGAGATCAAGTTTGCTCCCGCACGGGCGGGTTGGGGCTACCAGCCGCAGGATGCCAGCGGCAAACCCGGCACCGAACTGAAAACCGGCTGGAGCTTCGCTACCAACAAGGAATGGACGGCATTTTAACCCAAAAAGGACTTATGCGTTACCTTCCTTTTTTCCTGCTGCTGCTTACCGGCACGGCAGTGCTGGCACAGTTTCGGCCAACCCGGTTATCACCAACAATCCTTCCTGCTTTGCAGCTTCAGCCCCTGCTGGTAAAAGCGGCAACGCCACCGCCGGGCGGCACTTACCGCACCACCGCAGAGTGCGTCAACGCCTGCGTGCTACCGGTGCGCTGGCTGGAGCTAAAGGGCGATCGCCGGAACGATTCGGTTTGCGTGCTGGAATGGAAAACGACCAATGAAGCCAATAACCTGGGCTTTGCCATAGAGCGATCGCTGGGCAATACGTTCCGGTTTCAGGAAGTGGGCTTTGTGCCGGCAGCACAACAGGCCGATGAAATTCTTTCCTACCACTTTACCGATGCCAATGATTATTCCGGGATTACTTATTATCGCCTGCGGCAAAAAGACAGCGACAATCAATTTTCCTATTCCAAAACCATTGCCGTAAAAGGTTATACAAAAAAGGAAGGTCTAACGGTTTATCCAAACCCGGCTCAGCACCAGCTTCGGGCTTCGGTGGTGGTTGGCCAAAGCGGCCGCTACCGGTTCCAACTACTCGATGCCACAGGAAAAGTTGTGGTGAACACCACCGTTTCCCTGCAAAAAGGGTCGAATCAGTGGCAGTGGCCGATTGCCTCGCTTCCGCGGGGCGCCTACCTGCTGCAAACTACCGGCACCAACGGCAAAACCCTGACAGCCACCGTCATCAGGAATTAAGGCTTCTTTACCACTCAGCGTCATAGCGAGGGCCCGTTTTCACACCGGTTTGCATCTTGGGTGCGTAACTTCGTGACCCAAAAATTTTTCGCGATATGAAAACATTGTTCAAAGCTGTTTTCGTTGGTGCCGTGGCTGTAGGTGTGGTAGCGTTTACCACCAACGATAAAGGGCCTAAGTACATTGATCCGGCTAATATGGATTTATCGGTAAAAGCTGGAGATAACTTTTACCTCTACGCCAATGGCAATTGGTTAAAGAAGAACCCGGTGCCGGCTTCCAAAACAAGCTGGGGATCGTTTAATGTGCTGCGGGAAGAAAGCAGCCAGCGCCTGCGCACCCTGCTGGAAGAAGCGGCAAAGGCTCCGAAGAAAGACCGCCTTACACAAATGGTTGGCGACTTTTACCGTAGCGGTATGGACTCCGCCACCATTGAAGCCCGCGGCTACCAACCCATAAAACCCGAGCTGGATCGCCTGGCTGCGCTGAATAACAAGCAGCAGGTAGTGGACGAAATCGCCACGTTGCGAACAAAAGGAATGGCCTCACCATTGTTCAGCATGTTTGTGGGACAGGACCGCAAAAATGTGAATCAGTATATGGTGCAGCTGGGCCAGGGCGGCACCACGCTCCCCGACCGTGATTATTACCTGCGGGAAGATGGCCGTTCGGCCGCCATCCGCAAAGCCTACCGCGATCATTTAGAAAAGATGTTTGCATTGGTGGGCGAAAATGCCGCTACTGCCGCTTACAATGCCGATGCGGTGATACGCCTGGAAACGGCGCTGGCCAATGCTCAGATGAGCCGGGTGGAAATGCGTGACCCCTACAAAACCTACAACAAATTTTCGGTAAAGGAGCTGTCGGCACAAACGCCGGGACTTAACTGGGCGGAGCTGGTGCCAAAAATGAAAGTCGGCACGGCAGACAGCATCCTGGTGACCAATCCGGCATTTCTTAAAACGGCCGACATTCTGCTGACAGCTCTTTCGCTGCAAGACTGGAAGGCTTACCTGCGCTGGAATGTGCTGAAGAATGCGGCGCCTTACCTCAGCACTGCTTTCGTAAATGAAAACTTCCGGTTATCGCAGGTGCTTACCGGCCAAAAAGAACAAACACCCCGCTGGCAGCGTATCAGCGGCCTGGCCGATAATCAAATGGGCGAACTGTTAGGACAACTTTATGTGCAGCGTTATTTTAAAGGCGAGGCCAAAAACCGTATGCAGGAAATGGTGAAAAATCTGCAACAAACCTTTGCCAGCCGCATTCAGCAGCTCGACTGGATGAGCGAAGCCACCAAAAAAAGGGCGCTGGAAAAACTGAATGCATTTGCCAAAAAGATTGCGTATCCCGATAAATGGAAGACCTACGAAGGTGTGTCCATCAACAGCAACGATTTTCTTGGCAACCTGCGCAGTGCTTCCGTGTGGAGCTACAACTACATGACGGCCCGCCTGGGCAAACCGGTGGACCGTACCGAATGGGGCATGACGCCGCCAACGATCAATGCTTATTACAACCCGGTAAATAATGAAATCGCCTTCCCGGCCGGAATCCTTCAGTTTCCGTTCTTTGATTTTGGTGCCGACGATGCTGTGATCTACGGTGGCATAGGCGCTGTCATTGGCCACGAAATGACCCATGGTTTCGACGACCAGGGCGCTCAATACGGTGCCAGCGGCAACCTGGAAAACTGGTGGACCAAAGAAGACGAAGCCCGTTTTAAAGAAAAGGCTGCCCAGGTAGTGGCACAGTACAATTCTTACACAGTGCTGGACACACTGCATGTAAACGGCCGGTTAACATTAGGCGAAAACATAGCCGATATCGGCGGCCTGAGCATAGCCTACGACGCTTTTACCAAAACGGCCCAATTTAAAGAAGGTAAAAAGATTGATGGTTTTACGCCGGCGCAACGGTTCTTCCTGAGCTGGGCGCAAATCTGGCGCAACAACATGCTGCCCGAAGCGATGGCGCAGCAGATCCTGACCGACCCTCATTCACCCGGTATGTACCGCACCAACGGCGCCGTGGTAAATATGGATGCCTGGTACACAGCCTTCAATGTGCAGCCCGGCGATAAGCTGTATGTGGCACCGGAAAAACGCATTCGAATCTGGTAACACGTTCCCCTGTTTTATAAAAAAGAGGCACGCTGTATAAGCGTGTCTTTTTTCATTACGGAATTGCCATTACCCCTGGTTAGATAAATGCAGTATGGCGCTTACGCTGCTTACGGTCGGAAAACGCCAAAGAAACTTCGTGGTTATTGTGTAACCCTACACCAGGAAACAAAGGCTCCGAAGCAGGCCAATAGGTCTGGGGATATCACTTTTTGGCCAGCTTTTTCACCACACCGTTCCACTCGTTTTCATTTACACTCACAGGGTATTTTTTTCTTAATTCCTTCAGCCATTCTTTTTCCAACTGAGCCTGGTAGTCGTTTATCACCAGCCCCCTGGCTTCGGCAAAGCTGCGTGGCCCGGGCTGCGGATACAGCTTCAGCACATAGGCCAGTGTTACCGTGTTGTCGGTTTTATTCACCACCGGACCCGTAACGGCGCCGGCCACCAGCCGCTGTTTTGCATTGGCCGGGAGTTGCGCCAGCTCAAAGCGGTTCGAATCGGCAGTGATTTGTTCGGAAAAGCTCTGCAGGGCCAAACGCCAGTCGGCAGGCTTTTGCCGCAGCGCGGCGTAGAACGATTTGGCGGCGTCCTGGTCGGTGGCATAAAACAACACCGCATCGGCACTTTCTTTCCAGTTATAGTTTTTCCTGTTTTGCTCAAAATAGGCCACCAGTGCGGCACTGTCGGTTTGTGCCGGCGTCCACACCTGTCGCTGCATCATCTCAAAAAACAGGTTGCCTTCGCCAAACTCCGTGATCTGCCGGCGAAACTCTTCATTGAAATCTTCCAGGTGGTCCTGGTAATATTTGAGTGCCATTGCCTGCACAAACTCCTCCCACAACTGCGCCTGCGGTTTGGCGGTGGATCCGCCGGCCTGCAGGCGGGCGCCTTGTGCAAATTCTGTCCATTGCGCCACTGTGGCCGTTTCCTTGCCCATTGTCAGCAGGGGCGTGGCGGCCGTTAGCGCAAGCGGAATACGTGCCGGCTGAAACGAAAGCACACTATCGGTATAGGCCTGCAATTCGGCATCGGAGAAGGAAAGCCGCCGGTACCCGGTGCGCTTCAACACTTTTTGCGCCAGCGCCAGTTTCATGGCTGCCGTGCGGTCGCTTTGTTCAATCTGTTTGCGCAGGGCTTCTTTCGTTTCATTGGTAAGCGAGGCGGCCACCGGCGAAACTTTTAGCCGCTTTACGAGGTGATAACCGTGAGCGGTAAGAAACGGGCGGCTGACGGCCCCGTTGCGGGGCAATGCCAACACGGCATTTTCAAAAGCCGGCTCGTACTCGCCCACCCCAAATTCGGCCATTTGCCCATTGGAAGCCGCCGAAACCACATCGTTGCTAAAGGCGGCCGCCAGCTTGCCAAAATCGCTGCCGGCCTGCAACTGTGTGTACAGCGAGTCGGCGGTTTTCTTCAGCCTGGCCTTGTCGGCTTCGGTACTGCCGGGCGGCACGGCCAGCAGTATCTGGGCGGCTTTTATGCGTCCCGCCGCTTTGCGCTGGCTTACCGGCTTTAGAATATGGTACCCGGCTTTTGAGCGAAAGGCCGCCGACACGTTTCCCACCGGCGTACTGTAGGCCAGTGTTTCCAGCTCGTAGGGCAGCGCAAAAGCGGTGATCCATCCCAGGTCGCCGCCGTTGCTTTTGGCCGATGGATCGTCGGAATATTCTTTTGCCACAGCAGCAAAATCGCGTTTGGCCAACGCCTGCATCACCGCTTCTTTTTTAGCCTCGGCACCGCTGCCGGCGGCAATAAAAATATGCGCCAGCCTCAGGTCTTTTTGCATCCGGCCGAAGGCTTCCTGGACTAGCTTTTCCATGCCTTCGCGGTCGTTGAGGTAAGCGGGAAGAATCTGCTGGCGCAGATTGGCCAAATCGGCTATCAGTTGCGGTAGGGTGTCGTAGCCAAGGGCTTTGGCTTCTTTTATTTTGAGGCGCGAGGCGATGTAAAGATCAAGGTATTCCTTCAGGCTTTTTTCGGTAACGGGTCCCTGGTTGTTTTTCTGAAAGGCCTGAATAAAATCCGGTGCCGCTACAGCTTCGGTGCCGTAGGTAAAAAGCGTTTGTGCCGGCGCCGAAAAAGCGGCCGCAAGGCAGATGGCAGTTAGCAGTTTTTTCATACGATAGTCATTTTGGCAAAAGGCCGGTTAACCGGGCCTCAAATGTAGCCGAACAAAGCAAAAAATAAAAGCTATTGCCGGGACGTTCCGGCGGCCGAGCGTACTCTCTGCTCTAAAATTTCGTCGAGCTGTTTTTCGGTAATTTTTTTGGCAATGATGCGTTTATCCTTGTCCAGGAGGTACATGGTGGGAAAACTTTGCACATCGTACAACTGCGAGTACGACGGCACATTGGCCGACACACGGGCCTTTTCCGCTTCTTTAGAGTAATAAACATTCACCCATTCCTTCATCCCCGCCTTTTTCATAAACTCATACCAGTCGCTCTTTTTCCCCTCGGTTTCTTTGGCCAGCCCGTACATTTTTACGCCCATTCCTTTCCATTTTGCGGTGTAAAGACTATCGAGTTTTGGCACGGTTTCCTTGCAATGGCCACACGTGGGATCATAGATCACTACCACGGTATAGGGTGCTGCCACGCCATAAAGGTTCCTTGTTTTACCGGTAGAGTCGGGCAGTTCAATTTCGGCCGCCGGCGACCCCATAATATTTGCCATCAGGCTATAGGCCCGGTCGGTAATAATCTTGCGTCCCTGCTCGGTGAGCCAGGGATAAGTTTTTTGGGCAAAAAATTTTTCGAACAGGTGCACAAAAACGGCATCTTCCCACATATACCGCTGGTTCAGATAGCGGTTCACAAATTTCAAGAGCAAAAATTTCTGCATCTCTGCGCTGGCCGAGGCAAAGCCCATCATCCAGTCAATTTCTTTAATGACCGAGTCGGCGGCCGGATACACCAACTGCTCAAAATACTTATCCACTTTGCTTTCGAAAAAGGGTGTCCGTGTCAGGCGGTCGTCCCAAAGGTTGATGCCATCCCAATAATGGCTTTTGAAATAGCGCCAGGCATAAAGGGAATCCTTTTTTTGCGCTTCGGGATTGTTGGGCACTTCGGGTTCTTTCATGGCTTTGAGCAGCGCCGTCAGCAGGCTGCTGGGCTCTTTGGCAATGACACTGGCCCGGTAGGCCGTCACCCGTTTGCTGATGGAGTCAATTTGAGCCGTAAGCTGTAGCGAATCCCGTTCGCTGCTGCCGGCCCGCCGGCGGTAGAGTTCATCGAGAAGGCGACCGTGGGTGAGCATAAAGTTCTGGTAAGCCTTAAACGAGGAATTTTCGGCCGAGCCGGTGAAGCTGATCTTGTTGATGTCTGCCGTGTCGGCCACCACCGAAAATCGTTGCTCGTTGCCCACCAGCATTTCAAACTTGTTCGACCGGTCGGGGTAGCCGATAAGGTAAATACCGCCGCCCAGCTTTTTAGGGCCTTTAAAAACGCCGGTGCTGGCCGCATCAAGCTTTACCGAGTCAATAATGGGCAATTGCTTGCCAAGGTAGTGGCCAAGGTAAACGTATTGGTTTTTGAAAGGCTTGAGCGTCACCTTTATTTCATAACCAGTTTGCGCAAGCAACACAGTACTCAAAAGCAGCAACAGGGCCGTGACGTGATATTTCATAGAAAATGACTAATAGCCGTAAAAATAATTTTTAATGGGAAAGGCGGGGTTAAAAAGATGCAAAAGCCCAGTTAGGAGGGTTTGTGGTTTGTAGTTGGTGGTTTGTGGTTGTTTAGTTCGTAGAAACGTTTTTAAATTTTCGCCTTCCTATGTCCAAAAAGATTAAGGTAGCTGATAAATGACGTAAACATTCTGGTGAGTTAATCCGCAAGGCCATACAGTTGCTCAAATAACGGCAGCGGAAAATACGCATTGTTTTTGCCTCGATACAGTTGAGACGCAAGCTCAACAACTTCACCCTTTGTAATGTTAAGTGAATGGATAAATTCTCATTTACTCCCGCGTTCGAAGCCTTCTGTTATATTGTCCATAATAGGACCATAAGAAGCTCTGATCTGGTTTTTGTATCGAAAGTCTTTGGCTATGGGGTCAATAAAGATGAGTGGATAAATCTTCTGCAACTACTCACGGGCAAGCTGCCATCTGCATGTCTCTAAATTTTTTGGACGGTCGGTATAAACGCAGGATGATTGAACCAAAATAACCACAAACCTCCAACTACAAACCACAACCCCCCCTAACCTATCTTTGCGTTTAACCTTTCATTAACCTTGCAGAAAAATACATTTGTTCCTTTTAACCACTTTTATGAGAGTATTATTCAGTGCGTTGGTTCTTTGCCTTGGCTTTGCTTCGTTTGCTCAGACAGATACCTCCCGGAACGTGCGGCTGGTAAGCCCCATGCAATTGCCCTCCAATGATCATTTTATGATACAGATTGGCGCCGCCACCTGGCAAAACCGTCCCGATTCTATCCGGACAAAAGGGTTTTCGCGTACGTTCAACATGTATATCATGATGGATTTTCCCTTTCGCACCAACCCCAAATTCAGTGTAGCCCTTGGCCCCGGCCTTGCCACCGATCATATCTTCCTCGATAAACAGAACGCCGAGATCACCGGTACCGCCACCAGCATTCGCTTTCGGAACCTGAGCGATACCAATAGCTTTAAAAAATTCAAGGTGGCAACGGCTTTTCTGGAACTGCCGGTAGAGCTGCGTTTTACCGCTAATCCCGAAGCCGGCGGCAAAAGCTTTAAAGTAGCCGTCGGCGCCAAAATCGGCACCATGCTGGCCGGCTGGACAAAAGGCAAAACCCTGCAGAACCGCAGTGGCAATACAGTGAACGATTACATTGACAAAGAAAAAAGCAAGCGCTACTTCAACACCACCCGCCTGTCGGTAACCGGCCGGGTTGGCTATGGCCATTTTAACCTGTTCACTTCTTATGCGCTGACATCGGTTTTCCGCGAGGGTGTGGGGCCAAAGATGAACACGCTGAGCATTGGCCTGGCCCTCAGCGGTCTTTGATCCATGAACAACCGGCAATGGCCAGGGGCCATCCGTTTGCCATGGCAGGCCGGAAAGTGAAGGGAAAATAAATCAGAAAGCGGTGCGCTCAAAAGTGGCATCGCTTTTTTAGTTTCAATAATTAAAGAAGCATTCATGCTGGACAAAAAAAATAAAATCAATCAGGAAGAAAGAGCCGTACTGGTGGGCGTGGTGCACAAAGACCAACGCGAGGAGGAAGTGCATGAATACCTGACCGAACTGGCTTTCCTGGCCGAAACGGCAGGGGCCGTAACGGTGAAAAAATTTATGCAGAAACTGCCGCATCCCGACAGCCGCACCTACGTGGGCAAGGGAAAGCTGCAGGAGATAGCCACCTATATCCGGAATAAAGAAATAGACCTGCTCATCTTCGACGATGAGCTCACCGGGGCACAGATTTCGAATATTGAAAAAGAAGTGGGTATTAAGACCATTGACCGTTCCGACCTTATCCTTGACATTTTTGCCCGCCGGGCCAAAACAGCCCAGGCCAAAGCACAGGTGGAGTTGGCGCAATACCAGTACATTCTGCCCCGCCTGCGCGGCATGTGGAAGCACCTGGAACGCCTTGGTGGCGGTATTGGCACCAGGGGCCCGGGCGAATCGGAAATTGAAACCGACCGCCGGATTGTCCGCGATAAAATTTCGCTGCTGCGCAAACGGCTGTCGGAAATAGACAAACAGGCCTTTACCCAACGCAAAGACCGTGGCGAATTTATTCGTGTGGCCCTGGTGGGATACACCAACGTGGGTAAAAGCACCATTATGAATCTGCTGAGCAAAAGTGAAGTGCTGGCGGAAAATAAACTGTTTGCTACGCTCGACACCACCACCCGTAAGATCGTGTATGAAACCACGCCTTTTTTGCTGAGCGACACCGTAGGATTCATTCGCAAACTGCCCCACCACCTGGTAGAAAGCTTTAAGAGCACCCTCGATGAGGTACGGGAGGCGGATATTCTGTTGCATGTGGTGGACACCTCGCACCCGGCGTACGAAGACCAGATTGGCGTGGTGAACAAAACCCTCCAGGAAATGGGTGCCCACGAAAAGCCCACGGTTACCATTTTCAACAAAATGGACCTGTATATAAAACAAACTTTCGACGAATGGCTGAATGAAGAAACAAAGGAACAGATACTCGACGATCTGAAGCAACGCTGGCAGGGACAAACGGGCGGCAATGCTATTTTTATTTCGGCGCTGGAACGGACCAACATTGATGAACTGCGTAAGGTTATCCTGGATAAAGTGCGGGAGCTGTACCGGGTGCGTTATCCGTACAAAACGGAGTTCTTCTACTGATTCCCCGAAAGGAAAGACAAAGATCGAATCTCACGATTGATAGCAGGCGTAGGTTAGGTGGGCGTTTAAATTATTTTTTGTTTGGGAAAAGAGATCAATTGGGTTAAGGTAGCGGAAAGCCTGGCGGAGATTCCGTTTGGCAACAATGGCCTGGTGGAGGTGATGGCTGAGGACAAACGGATCTGCGTTGGCCGTTACAAAGAGGAATTATTCGCCTTTGCGGCAAAATGCCCCCATGCCAGCGGTTTTTTTGTTGATGGCTTTATTGATGCCCTGGGAAATGTAGTTTGCCCGCTGCACCGCTACAAATTTTGTATGAAAAACGGCCGCAATGTCAGCGGCGAAGGCTATCACCTGAAGCACTGGCCCGTGGAGGTAAAAGCCGATGGCGTGTATGTGGGGATGGAAAGCAAAGGTTTTTTTGGTCTCTTGTAAAACTGCCGCGTTTTTAGAGAAATTTATTGATAAATGGGCATTTAGGGCTTTGCCGCAAAACGAAAAACCCTATTTTTGCCCTCCCGAAAACGGGAAATTCCTCCTTAGCTCAGTTGGTTAGAGCATCTGACTGTTAATCAGAGGGTCTCAG
>CBDUBQ010000078.1:0-12468 GCA_965365435.1 uncultured Flavisolibacter sp. | reverse complement strand
GCATGCTGTTTACTTCTTTTTCGGTGGTTACACCGGCTTTGATCACTTCTTCCGGAAGTTCGTCCAGCACTGTCGTTACACGGTTTTGTACGTTAACGGCCGCCTGGTCGGGGTCTGTTCCCACTTTAAAAAAGACCTGGATAAGCGTAACACCGTTGTTGCTGCTAACGGAGTTCATGTACGTCATGCCAGGCACACCATTGATGGCTCTTTCGAGCGGCGTGGCTACCGCCTTGGCACACACTTCGGCATTGGCCCCGTTGTACGAGGCGGTGACCACCACCGATGGCGGCACGATATCGGGAAACTGCGTGATGGGCAGCGTAAACAATGCCAGCACCCCAAGCAGCGTGATAATAATGGATATCACCAGCGACAGCACCGGCCGCCGGATAAAGGTTTCTACCATAAAATTGTTTTCCGGTTGAGAAACAGAGGAAAAAGAAGTCAGAACACAGTAGGCAATTGGCAGTAGCACACAGGCAAAAATTGACGGCCAAAGGCCCTGACATTGCGTTAATGACCATACCAGCGTGAAACAGGCTGACCGCCTGCTGCTTACTGCTTACTGCTTAGTCTCGACTCATTTCACTGCCAGCAAAATGTTGTTCTGAAATTTAGGTTCGATAACGGCGCCATCGCGAATGTTATGCACGCCTTCATACACGATCGCATCACCGGGTTTTAGTCCCGATTCCACCACGAAATAATCGGCCACGCGAAGCTGCGGTGTAAAGCTTTGCATCTTCACGGTATTATCGGCCCCCACCACAAACACAAAACTTTTGTCCTGGATTTCCAGCACGGCTTTTTGCGGCACCAGCACTTTCCCTTCGAGCTTCGTCATCAACTGCACCTTGCCGGATGCGCCGTGTTTCAGCATATGACCGGGGTTGGAGAACCGGGCCCGGAAAGCAATAGAGCCGGTATTGTTGGAGAACTCGGCTTCCTGTGTTTCTATCACACCTTTGTGCGGATAGCGGGTGCCGTCGGACAGCACCAGCGTAGCCACGCCGTTCTCCCGCAGCCTTTCCCCTGCCGCCTTTTTATGCTGCAGGTATTCGTTCTCCGATACGTTGAAATACGCATACATCTGGCTGTTATCCGAAAGAGAGGTCAGCAGCGTACCATCGGCAATAAGGCTGCCGGTCTTCATCGGTATGCGGTCAATCACACCAGCGAACGGCGACCGCACAGAGAGATAGCTGATTTGTGTTTGCGCCGCACTCACTTCGGCAAGTGCCTGCGAAATTTTGGCGGCTGCGTCGTCCACGCGGGCCTTCGCCAGGTCCAGCTCCGATTTGGCAATCACTTTTTTATCCACCAGGATCTTTACCCTTTCCATTTCCAGTTGGGCAATGCGGGCCGCTGCCCTGGCACTTTGTACACTGGCTTTGGCCTTGCTCAGCTCATTCAGCAATTCGCGGTTGCTGATCCGAAACAGCAGTTGGCCTTTACGCACCGGGCTTCCTTCATCAACATATATTTTATCCAAAAAACCATCCACACGGGCCCTGATCTCCACGTTCTTCACCGATTGTATATCGGCTACATAATCGAGATGAAAAGAGGTATCTGTCGGGTTTAGCTTAATGACCGGCACTTCAGCGATGGTTGGTTTTTCGCTTTCGGTGGCTTTGCTGGTACAGCCGGCTATGAATAGAGCGCCAATGACGGCAGTTTGCCATACAATTTTCATGATGATAGTCGTTTAATTGGTTTAAGACTTGCGCCAGGCACGTGCAGGCGCCTGTGCTGTTCAAAAGGTGAAAAGACAGTGGCTACGGCAACTGTTGCGTTACCGGTGAAATAGAATAAATGCCTGCGGTCAGAACGGCGTGAGGCGGAAAAGGAAATGATGCAGATGAGAAAGGAAAAACGGTTTGCTGTACGTTTCCTTTGTAAAGATGTTTACGGAGACAGGGTCCAGGTCCTTTACCGGTTGGCGCAGGCGGGTGGAGCAATTGAAGATGCGCTTCACCTTCTTTTTCTGCTTGGCTATCTGTTTCGAAAAAGTTACAGGCTGTGCTGCGGCTGAAGCTTCGGCATCTGCGGGATAAGACGAAACCAGAATAGGAAAAGAAAGGGCCCGGCCATAGGCATCGGCAAAGCCAACAGTTTGCTTATTGGCCAGCAGTGGCCATTCCGTGTTGCCGTGGCCGGCAAACAGAAACTGGCTACAAACAACCAGGCTAAGGAATAAGAACAAACGCTTTTTGCAATTTTTCATCCTGCTTTTTTGGAACAACTGCCTAACTGCCGGCAAAATTAATCAATAAAGAATTTTACAAAACAGTGCTCGCATTTGTTCATACAACCTGAGGCTATAAATACGGTTTTTTGTTTTGCCGACGATACCGGTACGGCAGTACCGTTTTGGGCTATTTGCCTTAAAACAAGCCTGTTTGCACCGTAAAAAACAGATGAAAAAAAATGCAGACCGTGTTGGCTCTGCATGATTAGAATTTTATTAGATTTTTGTCCGGTCGTTTTCGCCTCAAAAAAATACGGTGCAGCTACGAAGCTGTTATCAAAGCCGGTGACTAAAAACTCCGGGCAGTGGTTCCCTTTTGTTCCAACTTCAGTGCTCTGTAAATACCATCCTGCACACGGCCGCGAATGTTCAATTGGCCCAGCAGGTTATTGCCCCTTGTATTGTACACCCGGTTCGAAAGGAAAATGTACACCAGGTCGGCTTTTGGATCTACCCAAACACAAGTGCCGGTAAAGCCGGTGTGCCCAAAGGTTTGAGACGAAGCCAAGGCCGACGGATAAGGCTCCGGCCGTTTGTCATTGTCTTTTTCGGGCTTATCGAAGCCCAGGCCGCGGCGACTCCCATTGTCGCCATAGGCGGTAAATTGCCGGATGGTTTCGGGCTGCAGGTAACGTTCGCCGTTGAAGGTGCCGCCATTCAGCAGCATCTGGTACAGCATGGCAAGATCATAGGCGTTGGAGAAAAGACCGGCGTGTCCGGATACACCGCCAAACATGGCCGAGCCTTCGTCGTGCACATAACCCCGCAGCAATTGCCGGCGGAAATATTTTTCGTTTTCGGTGGGCACAATGCCATCGGGCACAAACCGCTGCCAGGGCTTAAAGCCGGTGGTGGAAAGGCCCATCGGCAAATAAAAGGCCTTCTGCAGGTATTGGTCCAGTGTGGTGCCGCTGATGGCTTCTACAATTTTTCCCAACAGAATAAAATCATTGTCGCTGTACACATACTTGCCGTGCGGCCCCAGCTTGCTGTCCACAATGCGTTTCATCATGGTATCGTTCCAGTCGCGGCGCAGCCACACGTTGCGGGCCACCGGTATGGTAAAGAGCGTATCGGCCTTTGTTTGATAAAGCGCCGGCGAGGGCTGGCCGCTGGCGGCATCTACCGTTTCCTTGTAAAATGAAATAAAGGGATTCAATCCGGCCCGGTGCAGCAACACATCTTTTACAACCAGGTGTGCTTTATCGGTTCCAATGGTGATTGGCAGGTAGTCGCCCAGTTTACCGTTGATGTCAAGTTTCCCTTCTTCGTACAGCTTCATCACGGCCAGCGTGGTGGCTGAAATTTTCGTGACCGAAGCCAGGTCATAAATGCTTTGCAGCGAAACGGGCTGCGAGGTGGAATCAAACTCGTAACGGCCGAATGCCTTGTGGTATTTGATCACGCCATTCTGCACCGCCAATACCACCGCGCCGGGGTAAGCCTTTTTGGCCAGTCCTTCCTGTATAATAGAATCTACCGGCAGCCACTCCGGTGTATGGCCCACCGGGTTGAAGGTATGCAGCGCAAGGCCGGTGCCGTAATTGATGTTACAAACCGTTACCGGCAGCGTACCTTTTGCCGCCAGCCTGCCCTGCATAAAGTCGGCAGCCGCATTGTGAAAGGCTTCATCATCTTCGTACATGGCCACCAGGGCCGGTGCCCCGCAAAAGTTCTGGGCCGCATACACATTGCCGAAAACAAAGGTGACGGCGTTCAGGGCTTGCAGGCTGCTCACCAGGTCAGCCGCTTCTTTCGACATGCCATAGTTATTGGCGGGCCGGTTGCTATAGCCGTGGAGGCCAATCACTACCCTTGTGTAATTGCCGTTGCGGATAGAATCCAGCAGCCCCTGCCCGGCACCGGCTTGGGCCGTATAAGGCAGCAGGTAGGAATCGGCACCAAAATCTGTTTTCAGGCGTTGGCCAAATGCATTGAGTGTTGGCGATCCTACACCCACATAAGCCATGCGGCCGGTAGCCGTAAACGGCAGCAAGCCAGCCGTGTTGGTCATAACGGTAATGGCACTTGCTGCCACTTTTTGCCGGAAGGTGTTAGTGGGCGCATTCAAATCCGCCAACAGGTTAGTGGTATCAATGACCTGCGGACGACTGAGGCCAAGGCTATACTTGGCATGCAGCACCCGACGCACTTTTTTGTCAATGTCATCCCACGAAAGGCGCTTCTTTTTAATGGCGGTTTTTACTGCATCAATGGCAACAGGCACATTCTCCGGCAGGCAAAGCATATCGTTGCCGGCGGCCAGGGCCTGCACGGCTATTTCGCCGGTACTGAAATATTTGGTGATGCCTTTCATTTCCAACCCATCGGTAAAAACAAGGCCGCTGAATCCAAGTTCGTTGCGGAGCAGTTGATTCACGTTCTGCGGCGAAAGTGAAGAAGGGCGGTTTTTGGTGGTGTCAAAGGCAGGAATGGCCAGGTGTCCCACCATCACGCTGCCAACGCCTGCTTCTATCAGTTGTTTAAAGGGGTAAAGCTCCAGCGTATCCAGGCTTTCCTTGCTTTTGGTGATCAGCGGAAGATCGTAGTGCGAGTCCACGGCCACATCGCCATGGCCGGGAAAATGTTTGGCGCAGGCCATAATGCCGGCATCCTGCATGCCTTTGGTATAAGCAGCGCCAAATTCGGCCACTTTCTTTTTGTCTTCGCCAAACGAACGGAAGCCAATCACGGGATTTGCCGGATTGTTGTTGATATCCACCGTAGGCGCATAGTTCACATGCACGCCAATGCGCTTCATTTGCCGGCCAATGGAAACGCCCATTTCGTACACCAGCTTCTGGTCCTTTAAAGCACCCAGGGTTAGCTGATAGGGATATTTAACAATACTGTCGAGGCGCATACCCAAACCCCACTCGCCATCAATAGTGACCATCAACGGCGTTTTGGCAATAGACTGGTAATAATTGGTAAGATTGGCTTGCCGCACCGGGCCGCCCTGAAAAAAACAGAGAGCGCCCACGTTATATTTTTTTATCAGGTCAGTTACCTGCTGCACATGATCGGCGCCAAGGTTGCTGTGGGCACGCACGACCATCAACTGGGCTATCTTTTCTTCCTTGCTCAGCTTTTGAAAAACAGAGTCCACCCATTGGTCGGCAGCGGTGCGGCTGCTGTATTGGGTAAAGAGGAGATAAACGGACAGGCAACAAAGGACAAAAGCAAATTTCTTCATACGGCTACTATGCTGACACAATTTAGCGAAAATTCCCCCTGTCCCCTTAAAGAGGAGACGCAGGTTTAACAGGATTTCTAATTCCCGAACCTGCAATATAAAGGGAAGTTATAGATGCAAATGGAGAGAATTAAGAAGGCAACAATTGAGTAGGCACCGGTGCGTTAATGACCTCTTGTACTTTATGTGGTGGTTTCAGCATTCTATAGCAACCTGATAACCCACACCCGACAAATAAGCTATCACAAACGGCAAGCCCAAAAACAAAATGTACCATCGGTCTAAGTCTCTCCTTTTGGGGGCAAGGGGATTCAGTACCCTCTCTCATTCCGTCCCTCCATGTAATTCATAAAAGCTTTGTTCACCACGCGGTTTCCACCCGGTGTGGGATAATTGCCGGTAAAATACCAATCGCCCAGGTTGCTGGGACAGGCCTCGTGGAGCGCCTCGATGGTTTGATAGATAACGTTTACCGGAATGGCCAGGTCTTTGGGTGTGATAAGCTCCGAAATTTTGGCCGTGATTTCATCGTTCGTAAACGACTTGTAAATCTGCTTCACCACGTTTACAGTGTGAAGGCTGTTGCCGGCATGCAGTTCTTTGCATTGCTCATACAACTGTTGCAGCAAGTCTTCTTTGCCCCGTTCCTTTAGCAGGGCCACAGCGGCGTTGAAGGCCACAAAATCGCCCATCTTGCTCATGTCAATGCCATAGCAGTCGGGGTAGCGGATTTGCGGCGCCGACGATACGATAATAATGCGTTTGGGATGCAGGCGCGACAGCATGCGGATAATGCTTTCCCGCAGGGTGGTGCCGCGTACAATGGAATCATCAATCACTACCAGCGTGTCTTCGCCACGGCGCACGGTGCCATAGGTAATATCGTACACGTGCTGCACCATCTCGTTGCGGTTTACATCTTCGGTAATAAACGTACGCATCTTTACATCCTTGATGGCAATCTTTTCCATGCGTACCCGGCGCTTGATCATCTCCTCCAGCTTTTCCGGGTCCACCTCATTGCCCCAGGATAAAATGCGTTCGAGCTTAATCTTGTTCAGGTAATCTTCGCAGCCTTTGGTAAGGCCGTAAAAGGCCACTTCGGCCGTGTTGGGTATAAAGGAGAAGATGGTATTCTTTAAATCAAAGTTCACCGCTTCCAGCACCTGCTTGCTCAGGTTATAACCGAGCTGCGAACGTTCGCGGTAAATCTTTTCATCTGACCCGCGGGAGAAGTAGATGCGCTCGAACGAACAGGCCCGCCGCTCCTTCGGCTCTACCACCTGCTCGATCTTTATTTCGCCGTCCTCGCAAACGATCAGCGCCTGGCCGGGCATAAGTTCCTTTACTTCATTTTCGCCCACATTAAAAGCCGTACGAATAGCGGCTCTTTCCGATGCTGCAACAACGACATCTTCATCCATGTAATAATAAGAAGGACGAATACCGTGTGCATCGCGAAAAACAAAGCCGATACCATTACCCGTTAATCCCCCCACATGAAACCCGCCATCGAATAGCGGTATCACCTTCTTCAGCACCGAAACAATATCCAGCTCCTGCGGGGCCGCTTCATCGGCCGCCACCAGATGATGATGAATAACTTCCATCATAGCCGCCAGGTCGCTTTGTTTTTGAAACGATCCCGGCTCCATGCCGATGCTTTCAAAGAGCTCGTCGGTGTTCACCAGGTTAAAATTGCCGGCCAGGGCAAGGTTGCGGGCCGGTATGGTATGGCGCTTAATGAACGGATGGCAGAAATCGGCACTGTTGCGGCCCTGTGTACCATACCGCAGGTGGCCCAGCAGCAGTTCGCCCAGGAAGGAAAGGTGGCCTTTCATCAGCCCGGGGTAGTTGCCGATGTCCACATTGTATTTCTGCAGCTCGTTGAACTCCTCACCCACTTTTTTAAAAATATCGGCAATCGGCTGCGGTTGGTTGCTTCGTATCCGCGACAGGAAAGGATAACCCGGTTCCACGGCCAGCTTTACGGCCGCCAGGCCGGCGCCGTCCTGCCCGCGGTTATGCTGTTTTTCCATCAGCAGGTACATCTTGTTCAATCCCCAGAGTACCGAGCCATATTTTTGTTGATAGTGTGCGAAAGACTTACGCAGGCGTAAAAAGGCAAGACCACATTCGTGTTTGATTGCATCGCTCATGAAGCACGCAAAATTAAGGCAAGAGCAACGAACGTGGCGGCAGAAGAAAGCTGCCGGGTGTAGCCACATCCTGACAAGGGCAAATAATGCCAGTGTAAAAGATGGAGGTCTGCTGCCGGTGACGGCTGAAAAACAAGCCGCCAGCAGGGTTGCGGCAGGCCAATCCTAGCCCCGGTTCTCCTTAGCCAAAAGCAATAGATTCAACAGTGTGCGGCAGGCTGACATTCATCTCGCAGCCCATACCCGGCGCTGTGTTTACCAGCACCTTGCCGCCAAACAGTTCGGCCCGGTTGTGAATATTGGTGATGCCAAGGCCCTTTTTTACGTTGGTCAGGTCAAAGCCAACACCATCGTCTTTAATCTGCAGCAGTATATTTCCGGCCGTGAGGCGGAGAATGATAGACACCTGGCTGGCGCCGGCATACTTGATGATATTATTCAACTGCTCCTGCAGTATGCGGTACAACGCCAGCTTTTTGTTATCGGGCAATTGGTCTTCGTCAAATTCGTAATAATCCAGTTCAATGGCCACCGACCGGGCCGAGCGCAGCGAATCAATCAAATCGTTCACCGAATCAATAAAGCCGAGGTCTTTGAGCGTAGGCGGCACCAGCGAACGGGAAATGGACCGCACCTCGTTAATTACATCCGAAATATTGCGCAGCGCCATGTTCACCATGTCCAGCGTTTTTTCGTCAGCAGTGGTTTTGGCCAGGTCCAGAAATAGCTTGATGGTGGTAAGTTGCTGGCCAATGTTGTCGTGCAGTTCCTTGCCCATCTCCAGGCGTTCTTTTTCCTGGCCGTCAATAGTGGCCTGGGCTACCTGGCGCTGATGGGCTATTTTTTCCGCAAAACTTTTTTTCTCCAGCTTTTTTCGCTCGGTGATGTCCATAAAGGAGCAAATCACATTCAGCACATTGCCGGCCTCGTCGAGAATGGGATCTGCATTCACCATGATCCAGATGCGTTCCCGCTTTTTAAGATCCCAAACCCCCATCACCACATCTTTTACCAGGCGGCGTGTTTGGTAGGCTTTAAAAGACGGGCGCTCCGACTGTAAAAACCGCCGTCCATCTTCGTGGGTCACATCGGTAAACAAATCCCAGATGCGGCCGCCAATGATCTCTTCTTCCGTTACCTGAAAAAGGCGGCACATGGCGCTGTTGGTCATTTCAATATGGCCGTCGGGCCCCTGCAGCAGCACGCCTATTTGCAGGTCGCGAATTAGGTCGCGGAAGCGCTTTTCGCTTTCGCGAAGCGCCTCGGTAGCCTTCTTGCGTGGGGTATCGTCGTGAATATATACGGCAATGGCGTTAATGGCCGGATTGTTCAGCAGGTTGTGGCCTCGCGCCATGCACCACAGCCAGTCGCCGTTTTTCTTCAGCACCCGCACAACGATAAATTTAATCTCGGGGTTTTCCTCCACTTCCCGCTCAAACGACTGAAGCGCCCAGCCGAGGTCTTCGGGGTGGATGTACTGGAAGGCATTGGTGTGCAGGATTTCTTCTTCGGTATAACCAAGAATGCGCCGTACGGAGGGCGTGGCAAAAATGATGGCGCCATTGGCATCGAGCAGCAGGGTCAGGTCCAGCGAATCGGCAATCAGGGTACGGTAAAACTGCTCGCTTCGCACCAGCCGCGCTTCTGCTTCTTCCTGTTCGGTAATGTTGTGGCCCAGGGCCATAACGCCGGCTTCGCCGCCGCTGTCGTCGAAAATCACCTTTACCGTTTGGCGAAAGTAAAAGGTCTTTCCTTCCGGCCCCGAAAACGAAACCTTCCCACTCCACACCTTGTTCTCCAACAGCTCCTGCAGGGCCGCCGACGGTGTAGAATCGAGATAAGTAAATTGTATCAGGTCACTGATTTTCCGGCCAACGGCAAGGCCGGCCGGCACGCCATAATACGTTTCGGCGGCTTTGTTCCAGACCTGAACAACAAACTGCAGATTGGTGATAACAATAACTTCGGAAACATTCTGAAGCATCAGTTCTTCATACGCGGGCATGGCAGCAGAATCACTGGCTTTCATGGAGTCTGGCATCAACAGGATATTAAGGGCCTAATGTAACTGTTAAACGCCAAAAAAGAAAGGATTCCCGTCATTGAGGAGCTCAAAACGGAAATCCTTTCGCTAAAGAGTAGTAATCAGAAGTTAATTGGAGGCATAAGCCTTTGCGGCGTCGGCCCATTTTTTCAGTTGAGGACAGGACACTTCCCCGGGATCGAGCATGATGTACTGGTTGCTCATGTTGGTATTGAGCCATTTTTCCAGCGCCCTGAATTTTTTTTCTTCCAACGCGGCTGTGGCAATCCGGTTATAATCGTCGCGGAGGTTCATCCGGTGCGGCTCCGACTTTGATTTGAGATAAATCAGGCGAACACCTTTTTTGCCGCTGCGTTCGTCGGCAAACGGGATGGGCGCCGAAAAATCACCCACCTTCAGCTTATCGAGCGTTGCCACCACCGACTTGTCCATTTCATCAATCGTTACCTGCGACTCGCCATTGCGGTTAAGCAGAAAAGGGCCGGCAAACTTGGCCTGTTCATCATCACTGTATTTACCCGCAGCGGTATTGAAGTCCATGCTGCCGTTCACCAGAAGAGTGCGGACCGAGTCCATTTTTTTCGTGGCTTCGGCCACTTCTTCTTCATTTACCGGCGGCACACGAAGAATATGGCGAACAATGGCTTCATCGCCGTTGCGCTCCATCAGTTGCACAATATGATATCCGAATTTTGATTTGAACGGATTAGAAATCTGACCTTCTTTCAGCCGGAAGGCAGCAGCCACAAAAGCCGGGTCCCATGATTTGTCCGCCCGGTTTATCTGGTACTGGCCACCGCGGTCTTTCGAGCCCGGGTCTTCGGAGTAGCGTTTGGAGAGCGACTCAAACGTAGCCGTTTTATTTTCCACCTGGCGCTTGTAGTTCATCAGTTCTCCCACCACATAGGTTTCCATATCGCGGGTGGCTTTGGGAAAAAGAATGATCTGGCCAATCTGGTACTCCGCCTCAAAAAAGGGGAGCGAGTCTTTGTGTATGCGGTCGAAATAGGACTTCACCTCGGCTGGCGTCACTTTTACACCGTCCACCACTTTGCGCTGCATGGACTGAGCCAGCTTGTTTTCCCTCACGCTTTCGCGGCCATCGTCTTTAATCTGGTAAATTGATTTTCCGGCAATGGATTCAAGCGCTTCTTTGCTGCCATACTGGTTCACATAATAACGCACCCGTTGATCCAGTTCGGCTTCAATTTCATCGTCCGATACCGGAAGCGAATCTTTAATGGCCTGCATCATGAGCATCTTGGACAAAAGCGCCTGGTCCAGCACCGTGCATTCTGCATTTTCGGGCAGGGGCGTACCCTGGCGGTTCATATCGGCAATAGCATTGGTGATATCGGATTTCAGGATAATGCGGTCACCAACAACGGCAATGATCTTATCGGCCACTACTTTCTTCATCTGGGCAAAAGCGGCAGCGGAAAGAACCGTGGCAGTAAAAAGGAAAAAAAGTTTCTTCATAACGAACAATGTTGCCAAAAATAGCCTTTCTGCCGAAGAAAGGTTCCGGCTTAAAAAAGGGATTAACAAAGTTCTAACCGGGGGCCTCCCCCGCCTCCACTGGTGGAGGGCGGCCCATCCCCGTCCCTTCCCGGTGGCAAGGGCTCAGGTAGAGCTCACTGCTTTTTTTGCAGGCAGGCTGTATTGGTCGTTGCCGGCCCGCCAAATAAATAGGTATTACCAACAAGAGTAGAGATTTAAACCTGAGCCCCTCCGCCGGAGGGGACGGCGGAGGCCCTCCTGCCTTTCCATACGTAACTGCCTACCTGGCTCCAAAGGCCAACAAAAACGGTGTAAAAAATATGCAGGGGCTGCAGCAGAATAAACCAGCGCATCAGGTGCTGTTGGCCGTAAAAGGCCGCTACTGACTTTACAAAGGGATACTCGATAATGGTTTTGCCCAAAAGAAAAACAAGCAGGAACAGAAGGTAAACCGGCTGAAAGAAACCGATGGCTAATATAGCAAACGGCAGCAGGTTGACCAGCAGCACAAAGGCCAGTACGCCAATCAGCCGTTTATCATCGTAAACAAGAGTTTTGCTGGCCCACCTCCGTCGCTGCGCAATAAATTGTTTCCAGGTAGGCATAGGCGACGTGGTTACGATAGCCGTAGCGCTTTTCAGGTAGAACAGTTTCGCAGGATCGAGCTGCCGGATCTTATACATCAGCAGCATATCGTCGCCCGTGGGCACCTTGTTTATACCCGAAAACCCACCGACCGCCTCAAAGGCTTTTTTGGTGTAGGCCAGGTTGGCGCCGTTGCACATGGTGCCAAAATCGGCGGCTACGCTGGCGGCTGTTATGCCCTGGAGGGTAAGAAAATCCAGCACCTGCAGGGCCTGCAGTACCGATGGCCGGAAGGTGTAACGCACCGGCGCTGCTATCAGCGAGGCCCCGGTGTGTGCATAAAAAGAGGCCAGTGTGCCCAGCCAGTTTGGGCCCACGCGGCAGTCGGCATCGGTTACGGCCATCAACTCTCCCCTTGCCGCTGCCACACCGCTGGCAATGGCATTTTTCTTTGATGACTGGCTGGCCCCGCCGCCGGCTTTGATCAGCTTAAAATGAGAAGGCCATTGTAGGGCTAATAACGGCGTGCCGTCGGTAGAAAAATCATCCACCACCAATACTTCGAACAATTGCGGCGGGTAGCGTTGCTGTTCCAGGTCTCGGATAAGGAGCGGCAGGTTTTTTTCCTCGTTGCGGGCTGCCACCACCACCGAAACAAACACCGGGGGTGGCGGTTCCGGCTGGTACGCTTTCAACCCTTTCCAATGGCGGTAATAAAAGCCTATAAGTG
>CBDUBQ010000077.1:0-12967 GCA_965365435.1 uncultured Flavisolibacter sp. | reverse complement strand
TGTAGTTGCACACATTGCCGTTGTAGCAAAGGTTGGTGTTGCCTTCAATCTTGCAGCTTGGAGCGCCGCCAATGTTCACTTTCACCGGCACACGGGCACTTTCGCAATGGCCTATTTTGCACGAAGCATAATATGTTTTAGAACCAGAAACATTTACTGTGTAAGAAGAACCGCTGGCTACCGGAGAACCGCCGGAAGCAGCCGTGTACCAAAGAATGGTACCACCGCTGCAACCATCGGCTTTCAGCGTAACGTCGCAGGGTGCACAACGCGTAACGTCGTAAACAGTCGGTGGCTTGCATTCTATTTTACAGCCAATACCGTCAATTTCCTTTGTACAGCAACCGGTTTTAGAACCGGATTTAAAGACCGCCAGATTTTTGCCGGTGGCGTATTGCCCGTTCAGCGTTAGGCTATAATAAGATTTGTGTGAACCGCTGGTGCCGTAATCAAATTTCAGGTAAGGGTTGGTGTAGCAGTTTTGGCTTTTGTCCACCCCGTACGATCCATTGCATTTCACTTCGGTGTAGGGCACGCAACTGGGCAGCACAATGCCGAAATGGCTCAGGTCCTGGATGGTGCCGCTGTAGCCATTGCCCGGGTTGGGATTGTACACACTCCATTTAAACGTGGTTTGGCCGTTGCTGAAACTCACCGACTCCAGCTTCACCACGTAACCGGTGCAACTGGAGGTTGTGTAGGTGTTGGCAATCTGCGCCATAGCACCGGCCGATGTTGCAAGAAAAGCAACAAATAGCAACAGTTTTTGTAAGAATCCATACCTGCGACAACAGGCAGCAATACTTGACTGCGTAGGAAAGTAAAGGTTGTTTAGCATATACTTTGGTTTTGAGTAAAAACAAAACGGTTTCGGCAGGCAAGCTAACCTGCAGTCATAGACGCAGGTAAACAGCCGTACGGCGAGGCCTTCGTCAGCGACAGCGGATCGCTACACAGGCAAAGCACACGGTACATGGCAATAAAGCCATGTCTGCCAAAATTGATTTCTGAAGTTTAAGTGTTGAAGGATTGCAGAGGATTGGACAAGGTGGTTGATCAGGATGTCGCTGCACAATTCATAGTCACGGGTAGATTTCAAAACGAAGATAGCCGTTTCAATTTCACAAACAAATTTTCGCAAATTTTAGTTAGAAGCTTTTTCGTTTTCGCCTGGCGCAACGCTTCCATACACCCGGTAGGGCAGCCCGCATTTCACTGATGGGCCAACGTTTTTTCAGGCGAAAGACTCTCTTTTTTAGCCTACCCTAAAAATCCGTTGGCGTGCCTCCGCTCTCGGCCCCAAGTTTTTGCCCTGCGGTTGGCGCTGTTGCCGGCTTCCATTACCGCCCGGAGAAACAAGCGACAGCAGCCCTCCGGATGGCACCATCCACCGCTATTGCCGCTTATTGTTGAGGCTTGCGGCAGCCTGGCGGCTGCGGCTTTAGCGGGTGCTGTTCGGCATTGTTTTTTTAGCAATAAAAACAAATCACAGATTATGAAAAGGGATGGGGCTACAGTTAGCTTATGGCAAGATACCGTACAGGACAAAGAATTTAGAGGCGGCTCTCCGGCCGAGAGCTACGATGTATTGATTGTTGGCGGGGGAATCACCGGCGTTACCACGGCTTTGCTCTTGCAGAAAAAAGGTAAAAAAGTGGCGATTGCGGAGGCACACAACCTTTGTTTTGGCACCACCGGCGGCACCACATCGCACATCAATACGTTTTTTGATACCAGCTACGACCAGATACAAAGCGATTTTGGGAAAGAGGCGGCACAATTGCTTGCAACAGCCGCCACCCGGTCCCGGGAGCTTTTTCGCCAGCATGTAGAAGAGTACGGCATTGATTGCGGGTTTGCCGAAAAGCCTGGCTATCTCTATGCTTTGGATGACCAGCAGGCAGAAGAACTGGACAAAATTTTTGATGCTTCGAAAGAAGCCGGCGTGGCCGTTGACTATACCCAAACGGTACCGGTGCCGGCGCCGTTTGTAAAAGCGGTTAAGTATGACCGGCAGGCGCAGGTGCATCCGTCCCGTTATGTGCAGGCGCTGGCCGGCGTATTACAACAAGATGGCGGCGCCATTTTCGAAAATTGCAGCGTCGAAACTTTTGAGCAAAAAGGCGAAGAGCTGGAAGTTACCACAAGTACGGGCACTATCCGGGCCCGTAACCTTATTTGGGCTACCCACATTCCACCCGGCATCAACCTATTGCATTTTCGCAATGCGCCCTACCGGAGCTATGCCATTGCCATCACACTGAACAATGATGCTTACCCGGATGGATTGGCGTATGACATGTTCGACCCATATCACTATTATCGTACACAGGAAATTGACGGAAAAAAATACCTGATTGTTGGCGGCGAAGACCATAAAACAGCACATGAAGAAAACACCGACGCCTGCTTTACAAATCTGATTGCCCATGCCCGTCAGCTTTTCGATGTGGAAGCCGTTACGCACCGCTGGTCGTCGCAATACTTTGAGCCGTCTGATGGCCTGCCCTATATTGGCCACCTGCCCGGCAACCCGGAGAATGTATATGTGGCCACGGGCTACAGCGGCAACGGCATTACCTATAGCCACATTGCCGCCATCACCCTCACTGACCTGATCACAACCGGCGAAAGCGAGTACGCCGCTCTGTTCCGGCCCGGACGCATAAAGCCGGTGGCCGGCTTTGCTGACTTTGTAAAAGAAAATGCAGATGTAGTGGCGCAGTTTGTCAGCAAACGCATAGGCGCCGAAAAGATGGAAGAACTGGCCGGGCTGGCTCCCGGCGAAGGGCGGGTGGTGAAATACGAAGGCGATAACCTGGCAGTTTACAAAGACGAAAGCGGAAAGATTTACGCCTTAAGCCCCGTTTGCACACACGCCAAATGCGTGGTGGGTTGGAACAGCGCCGAAAAATCATGGGACTGTCCCTGCCACGGAGCCCGCTACGACTTGCAGGGCAATGTGCTGACAGGGCCTGCCAGAAAAGCGCTGGAGAAAGTTAACCTCGATGGCCTGGAATAGCAGGAGAAAAGCCTGCGGAAGTTGATTGCTGATACGGACTGTGTTTTAACGGAGAACCATAGGCGTAAACCTTTTGCTACCGGATTCATCGCAAAAAAACATAGACACACTTCACACGTGTAGTCCGCTACTCCCCTCTCTTTTGGAGAGGGGCCGGAGGTGGGGGCTTTGTTCGGATTCCGAACAGAGTGGCAGAAAATAAACCCCGCTTGTCTTGACACCAAGTTTCGCCAATTGCTACCGCTATTCGACTCCTAACGGAGTCGGGATTGCCATAACGCTATTCTTTATCTACAGATATTGGACGCCTAACGGCGTCCTTCTTCTTTCGGCTAGGCAATCCTGCCCTACTTGGATCCGCTTACCTTAAACCCCAAACACCAAACTCCAAACCCTATCCCTCCGGCTCGCGGCAATAAACCTTTGGTTGCGAATAACCCGGATCGTTTCGGGGATCAAGGATATGGTCGGCCACCGTTCCATCGGGGTAAATGGTGATGTACCCGATATCGTTGACAAAAAGTGTGGAGGATTTGTCTTTGCCTTCCAACCGGAGCTGGCCTTTTACAAAGACGTCTACCGGCTCGGAAAACATGGATTTGGTATCGGAAGCCGAAAGGCTGCTATTGACGGCATAAGGGATGTTTTCTACCGTGGTGCTGGCCTTGCCTTTGTAATCTACTTTGATTTGCACCGATAGTTGCCCGTTGCGGATGGTGCCCAAAACCGAAACGGCTATTGCACCTTCGCCGGCTACGGCATCGTTTACCATGCCGCTGCAGGCATTGGGAAGATAAAGCATCGCCGCCCGGTTGCTGATGGAGTAGCTAACCGGAATGGCCGGTTGCCACACCCGCTTACCCACCGGCAGCGGCCGTGCGGAAGCTAACAATGAAAGAAAGGGAAAACAAAAAAGGAGCAGGCCGGATACAGAGGTCTTTCGCATGTTGTTTTCTTTAGGATTGAAGATTATACTAACTGGCCGGCGCCGGGGCACCGTAGCCTTTGTAAAACAAATTTATTCTCCACGCTTCAAAAAAGCAAACAACGCCTTGATTTTGTAGCCGGAATAAGTAGTTTTAGCCGAAAACAGGCGGGATGAGATGGTTTACCGGGATGCTTTTTCTTTTGTTATCGTTTTGCCTGGCTGCGCAGGAACCCGAAAAAGCACTCCGGCTTTTTGCCGAAACGCATCAGCAGGAAAAAGTGGTGCTGCTGTTTTCAAAACCAGGCTACATCGCGGGCGAGCCGATCTATTTTAAAGCCTGGGTAATGGCCGGACAAGAACCTTCTTTTCTTTCCACCAACCTGTACACGGAGCTGTACGACAAAGAAAAAAAACTGTTGCAAAAGCAGTTGATTCCGCTGCTCCATGGCAGCGGAAACGGGCAGTTTATCCTGCCGGCTTCGCTGGCCGAAGATGTGTATTATGTGCGGGCCTACACCCAATGGATGCGCAACTTCGACGAACGTTTTTTTTACCTGCAGCCGCTGTACCTGTACAACCCCGCCTCATTGCAACGCCTGCGCCCCGCGCCGGTGCAATGGAAAGCCAGTGTTTTTGCCGAAGGCGGCAGTCTGCTCGACGATGTACCGGCCAACGTGGCCGTGCGGCTCAACAGCACCGGCACCCTCCCCGCCCGCTGGACCGGCCAACTGCTGGAGCAAGGAAGCCCTCAGCCAGTGGCTGATCTTTCGGTTTATAACAGCCAGATTGGCCAGGTGCGGTTTATTCCCGCTGCCGGCAAACAGTACCGCATACGGGTGCAGGACGACGCCGGCAACTCCGAAGAAGTGGCGCTGCCACCGGTGCAAAGCCAGGGCATTGCCCTGCAGGCAGCCGTGAGCAAGGGCAGGGTGCGCTACGGAATTTTGTTTAAAGGCCTGCCTTCTGGCGGCGCCGGCCACCGGCTGACGGCAACGTTTCAAAACGAACCGGTGATGACGGCAACGGTCACCCGCGCAATTTCAACCGTTTCGGGCACCTTTGATGCCAGCCAACTGCCGCCTGGCCTGTTGCAGCTAACCCTTTTTAATGAGAAGGACGAACCCTTGCTGGAACGGCTGGTTTTTTTAAAGCAGGATAGCCTGTTTTCCAGTAGGGCTGCCCTCCTGACCGATACGCTTTCAACAGCACCACGAAGCCGCAACCGGTGGACGGTTGCGGCCGATACCCTGGACCTGGCAACAATGCTGGTGCAGGTGACCGATGCCACCCTGCCCTCACCCGCCGGATTTGCCGGCAGCGTTTTTCTCACGGCCGATCTGGGTACGGACATCTGGCAGGCCGACTGGTACCTGACCGCCGTGACACCGGAAAAAATGGCGGCCCTCGACGCCCTGCTGCTCACTGAAAAATGGTCCCGCTTTTCCTGGAACGTACTGCGGCAAAACCGGGTCCCCGCCCTTCGTTTTACCGGCGACAATTACCTGCAATACACCGGTACCGTTCGCAAAGGAAAAAAGCTGGTGCCCCAGCGGGACATGACGCTGGTGGTACAGGCCATTGACTCCTCACTTTCGTTTTTGCAGGTAAAAACCGATGAAGCCGGAACCTTTACCCTGGATAACCTCATTTTCACCGATTCCATCCGCGTATTTTACCAACCGGGCAAACGAAAATTCTTCGAGACCGAACCCGAGATCAGCTTTGCTTCGGGCAACCGCTTTGCACCGTTTAACGGGGTGCTGCCACCCGCCGCCATGGTGGCCGGGCAACGCACGGCCACCGACACATTGCCGCTGGCCGTGCAAAGAGCCGCAGCGCAGCGGATGGCCGAAATGGTGCTGACCGAAAAATCGAAAATGCTGGAAGAAGTGGTGGTAACGGCCAGGGCCAGAGACCTGACCCGTGAGCTGGAGCAAAGACTGGCCACGGGGCTGTTTGCCGGTGGCAATGCCATTGTTTTTGATTTGGTGAACGACAACCAGTTCACCGCTCTTGCTTATTCAAATATCCTTGAATGGCTGCAGGGCCGGGTGCCGGGCTTTACCCTGCAGCAGCAGGACGGCACGCTGGTGCCGCTGCTCCGCAACAGCCCGGCTCAATTGTTTCTCGACGAAGTAAACATTACCCCCGATGTGCTGAACAGCATCAGCAGCGCGGATGTGGCCATGATCAAAGTATTCCGGACGAATTTCGCCGGCTCGTTTGGCGGCGGCAGCGCCATTGCCATTTATACCCCCCGCGGCGGAATGCCATCGGCCAACAACACGCCCACGCTGCCGGTAAGCACATTGGCCGGCTATGCCCGCTATGTGCCGCCGCCAATGCCCGATTACTCGCAGCCGGCGGCAACCGATGCAAAGGACAACCGCCTTGTGCTGCACTACAACCCGCTGCCCGGCGCCGGGATGGCAGCAACCGCCGTTCCGGTTGTTTTTTACAACAACGACATGGCCACGCGGTACCGGGTGCTGGTGGCCGGCTTCACCACCGACGGCCGGCTCATTTACCTCGACAAATGGCTTCCCTAAGCACCGTGCGGGAAACTTTTTTCTGCCCCAAAAATTTGCTTGTACCCGGCGCCGCCTGTTGCAGCAGGGGGCCGGATGAATGAAAAAGAAAAAATAAATCGCGGCCGGTTTGACTTTCTGCGGGCAGCCATTATTTTTATGGCCCAATCCAAAAATCCTAAGTCCATGATCAACCTGAGAAAATATTTCCAGCCTAACCCCTGTCTGCTCCCCATCAGCAAAGAACAAAAAGACCTTCTGGAAGGTTTTGTGGCCAATAAGGCCGCCTTCGAGAACTGGATCGCCCATCGTCCGCAGCAAAGAGTGCGGTTTCAATTTTATTTTCCGCTGGCCATAGAGTTTTATTTCGATGAGTTTTTGCTGTTCACGGCATTTTTCAACCGCACCGCCGGCGGTGGTTTTGTGCTGCACGAAATGAAAATGACAAAAGCCAATCTCGACACCATTCATGCCACCAACTGGAGGCCGTTTGAAGAAGTGATTGTGCAGTTTTTGCGTTACCAGGAAGAGAAAAACAGGATATGCTTTTTTCAGCAAACCAGTTCACTGCACGAATATGTCTCCATCTGCCAGTCGGCTGCCGGCCCTGCCCCGCAGCGCCTGGCGCAAGACATCAATGCGTCGGTGGCGGCCGGATAAGTTTTGTTGTGATCCTTGGTTAGGCAGCCTGCTGCCGGCAAACAGCAGCGGCCTTCTGCCTTTATCTTCACGCCATGACGCTGACACCACAGGTACTTTCACTGGCCCGGATCATTTGGGATTATCACCACGTGAATCACAAGCTCATCCCCGCCGATTGCATTCTGACCCTGGGCAGCCACGATACCCGCGTGGCCGACAGGGCCGCCGAACTGTATCATGACGGTTGGGCGCCACTCCTTATTTTTTCGGGTGGCCTCGGCCGCCTTACCGAGGGTATGTGGACCGAAACCGAAGCCGACCTGTTTGCCCGCCTGGCCCGGGAAAAAGGCGTACCGGCCAATAAAATACTGACCGAAAACCGGTCCACCAATACGGGCGAAAATATTCAGTTTGTGCGCCGGTTGCTGGAGGAAAAAGGGCTTCACCCGCATACTTTCATTGTGGTGCAAAAGCCGTATATGGAACGGCGCAGCCTGGCCACCTTCGAAAAAGCCTGGCCGGGCCAGCGGTTTGTAGTCACGTCGCCGCAAATTTCATTCGCCAACTATCCTACCGACACGATCTCCATGGAGCAGGTTATCAATATCATGGTTGGCGACCTGCAGCGCATACGACTTTATCCCGAAAAAGGCTTTCAAACCTACCAGCCCATTCCCGACGACGTGTGGCAGGCCTACGAAGAACTGGTAGCCCTTGGCTTCAACAAACAACTGATTGGCTGAGAAAACAGGCGCCGTTACACCGATGCCTGCTGGCCTTCTTCTTTCATAAGCGAAATGATTGCGGGCTTCGGTGCCGGTGCAGTGCTTACGCTTTGCATGGAACCAAAGCGGTGGCGCAGTTGAAGAAAGCGCTGCTCCACACCATAATAGCTCACGAGCGACAAAATAAGCGTCAGCGCCGCATTGCCGGCAATCCACAGCGGCGTGGCCGGCACCAGCCCCAGGTGGGTAAATACGGCCAGCGATACCCAGTGAAAAAGGTAAATGGAGTAACTGAGCTTTCCGGCAAACACCAGGGCGGGGACAGAAAGCAGCCGGTTGATCAGCTGGTATTTTTTTGCGTACAAAACCGGGGGCACCAGCACCAGCAGGCTAAGGCCCTGCAGGCTGTAGCGAAAGGTTTGCCGGAAAAAAGCATCGCGGTAAATGATGGTGAACAAGAGCAGCACCAGTGCAAAAGAGTACACCCGGTAGTCGGCGGCCAGCCGCAGCAGCTTTTCTTTGGCCGGCCCGTGCAGCAGCATGCTGGCCAGGCAACCGGTAAGAATGGAATCGAAACGGTTGTGGGTAAGGTACGCGGTGGACATTTCGGAAAAATAGCTTAACCCGTAGGCCAGGCTGGTGTAGAGCCGCAGCAGCAGCGACAGCAAAACCAGGGCTGCGGTGGTCAGCAGTAACAACTTTCGCTTACTTACCAGGCCGGCAAACAAAAACGGAAACACCAGGTAAAAATGTTCTTCAATGGCCAGCGACCATAAGATCCAAAACCGGTCGGCGCCGGGGTCAATGTATAGGCGGTGATAGTTTTCGAAATAAAAAAGAGCCGAAAGCAGTTCGGAGCGGGCAAAAGCCTGTCCGGTGCAGGTAAGATAAAAAGTAAGCGATGCCAACATGAGCAGTAAGGCCGGGTAAAGCCGCAGCAGGCGGCGCATATAAAAATTGCGCAGGCTGATATGGCCAGACTTTCGCTGCTCGGCAAACAAAAGATTGGTGATCAAAAATCCGCTGAGAAAGAAAAAAACGGTAACGCCCACACCGCCCGGAATAATTTTATCGAAGCCCTGGTGCCCGGCAAAAACAAGAAAAATGCAAATAGCCCTGATGCCATCCAGCGCCGGCAGGTAAGGTGTTTGATTGGCTTCTTTCATACAATGGTGTCCACGCTGATTAGTAAAAATCAGTTTTCATCTCAACAGGCTACAGCAATGTGATCGTAAGGTTATGGAAAAGGGAGGGTTCAGGCTTGAGCGCCAATCAACAGCGGAGCCACACCGTTTGTTGACTGGCCGGCCTTTCTGTTCGATAGCAGTCAATACCATGACCCGGGGTGCAAATAAGGTAATAAATCTTAATAATGGTGAGGCGAAGAATATTATTTTTAGGTGACACAGGAAGCGGCGCCCCCCCTTGCACGGCCGCCGCTTCCTGTGGCAGGATTTTTAAAGAAGATGCCTGCAGCCGGCCGCACACTGTACCTGCCGATGCCGGACTGAGGAACAACAGCTATGACGACGATCTTTCCCCATAAGACTGTAATAATTGGTGCCGCTTTTTTCCTGTTTGCCGCCGGGGCCGCTGGCCAGGCCACGCTGGTGACCGACTCATCGCAGCCGTACCGGCGCACGGTAATAGCTGGCCCCGAGTATAAGGCCAGCGCCTGGAAACAGTTTTGGTGGGGTGCCAATTACCGTCGCGAATGGACCACGCCGGTGTCGGCGCCGCTGCTCAATATTGATTCGGCCTATGGCGGCCTTACGCCGCTTTACCTTGGGGGCGGCCGTCAAACAAACTCCCTTCACCTGGCCGATGCCGGCGGGCGGCGTTACGTGTTGCGCATGGTGAACAAAACCTACACCGGCGCTTTGCCGCCATCGGCCAAAGGCACCTTTATTGAAACCATTGCCAACGACCAAACCGCTACCCTGCATCCTTATGCCGCCCTTACCGTGCCGCCAATGGCGGTGGCCGCCGGCGTTTTTCATGCACGGCCACGGTTGTACGTAGTGCCGGCATCGGCCCGGCTGGGTGGCTATTCGGCACTTTTCGCCAACACGCTTTGCCTGCTGGAAGAACGCCCCGACGAAACACAAACCACGCGGAGAAACTTTGGCCGCCCGGTGGATATTGACGGCAGCGACCGGATGGTAGAAAACGTAACGCTCGACAATCATTTTCAGGTGGACCAGCATGCCTATGTAAAAACCCGGTTGTTCGATATGTTGATTGGCGACTGGGGACGCCATCTGGACAACTGGCGGTGGTCGCAGTTCGACAGCGGGCAGAGCGAAATTTACCAGCCGGTGCCCAAAGACCGCGACCAGCTTTATGCCCGCTTTGAAGGTGTAATGATGCGGGTGGTAAAATCCGTGCTGGGCTTAAAGCAATTGCAGTCGTTTGGGCCCACCATTAAAGACATTACCTGGTACAACTACCCGGCCATGGACATTGACCGCCGCTTTACCAACGGCCTTTCGCGGCAGGTTTGGATGGATTCGGCAAAGGCACTGCAGCGGCAACTTACCGACGAGGTCATTGGGCAGGCGCTGCGTACACTGCCACCACAGATTTTTGCCCTGTCGGGCGAAAAGATCATGGCCGCCATTCAGCAGCGCCGGGCCGACCTGGTGCAGTATGCCGACACTTATTACCGTTTTCTGGCCGCCAACGTGGACATACCCGGATCGGCCATGAAGGAATTATTTGAAGTAAAGCGCCTCAGCGATGAACAAACCTCGGTGGCCATCTACAAGATGGGCAACAACGGGCAGCCCGACGGGGCGCCGTTTTTCTACCGCATTTTTTATACCGGCGAAACAAAAGAACTGCGGTTGTATGGTATTGATGGAAATGATGTGTATTCGGTGGACGGAAAGGTAAAGAAAGGCATCACCGTACGCATTATCGGTGGCACCGGCCAGGATTCCATCTTCGATGGGTCGAAGGTGGCCGGCCGGTCGCACAAGACCAAGATTTACGACAAGCATAATACGCGGCTTTTTTCGGCCGGCGAATCGAAAGTGCGCATTCGCGACACCACCTATCTGTATCCTTTTTCGGAGGATTACCACTACGACTACGCCGCCCGCAAAATAGGCCCGGGCCTCAACACATTTTACCGGCTGTATATCGGCTATGCCTTTAAAAGAAGAGTCTATGGCTGGCGCGAAAAACCGTATAAATCGGACTTCCAGCTGGGCCTTAATTTTTCGCTGTTCGAAAAAAGCCTGCACCCTTTTGTGCGCTATACCCGGCCGCAACTGTTTGGCGCCTGGAACGTGCAGCTCACCGGGGGCTACGACGGTGCCCGGCGGTTGAATTATTTCGGCCTGGGCAACGACACCCGGGTTCTTTCGGACAGCCGGCGCTACCACTGGCTGCGCACCGAAAACCTGTATGCCACCGCCAGTCTCAACAGGCCGCTGAATCCCTATCAGAATATTTATTTTACTTTCTTTTACGATGGCGTAAAAGTGCTGCCGCAGGAGGGCCGTTTTATTTCCAAAGGCAATCCGCTGATTGATGCGGCCACCTACCAGTGGAAACATTTTGCCGGAGCCCGGTTCGATTATGTTTACAGCCGCCTGAACGATCCCCTGGTGCCCACGAAAGGTTTTGGCTTTTCGGCCGGCGTATCGCATACCGATAACCTGCAGCAAAAGGCCCGTTCATTTACTTCCACGGCCGCGCAGGTGGAACTTTACCGGCCCCTGACCAAAGCCTTTTCGCTGTACATCCGCTCGGGCGGCGCCACACTTTGGGGCAATCCCGAGTTTTACCAGTACAATTCCATTGGCGGCACCATTACCCTGCGGGGTTATGTACGCAACCGCTTTTTCGGCCGCACGGTGTACTACCAGCAAAATGAGCTTCGGTTTATCCGGGACGTAAAAAGCTACCTGTTCAACGGCAAAGCCGGGCTGATAGGGCTTTATGATTTTGGAAAAGTATGGCAACCGGGAGCAACAACTAACCAATGGCGTTACGGCATTGGCGGCGGCCTGCTGATAGCGCCGTTCCAGAAATTTTCGCTGCGGGTGTATTATACCTTCTCGCCCGAAGACAGGGTGATTAATTTGCGGATTGGGCGGTTTTTCTAAAATGGTTTGTTTTCTCTATTGGACCTTACAAGAAAGGCACCGGCAGGTATTGGCGGCGAGGATTGTTTTGGCCTGTTTAGGAAAAGCGCCACTCCTGCTATAGCCAGTCAGGCACAACCTGTTCAATCACCCGCTTTTGTTTGACAAGGCCTTTTTTCAGTTGGTCGTAGCTGGTACGTTTGGCGGAGCCCCTGGCCCGGTAAACGAGCTTGCCGCGGTGCACTTCGGGAAAAAGGGGAACGATGCCAGGCGAAAGCCGGTAAACCTGCTTTATGTTCACCATACCGATTTGTAAGCGGAGGTTAATGTAGCGCAGTTCAATCTTTTCGACCATGGCAGGGACTTCGTTTTTTGGGTATCTCAATTTACATTTGAGAAGCTCGTTTGTACCAAATTTTATTGAAAATTAAAGTGTTTTGGTACAAGAAAGTGCGTATATTAATTGTTGGCGGTAATTATTTCAGACACATCATGGTTGACACGACAATACAAGATAAACTTTCAAGACTTGGCTATTCACAATTTTGGCTTGACAGCGGTGTGCTGACAAACGAGCAATTAGAAGAACAAATTAAACAACTGGACACAGGCGAAGACAATAACACAGAGCACTACCGCTATCGGACACTAACCGACTACTTCAGCAAACAGACTTCCTTTGAAGACGATTTGTTGAAAGAGGTTTTGCGACTTTTGCAAAGTGACAGCGACAAGACAATGGCTGGTTCTGCGACACTAAACTTGTTGAAACAGTCAGGTTTAAATGACCAACAATTTGGGACTGTTGCAGGTTTCTTACAAACATTCGGCGCTTGGACAACAAAACAAATTGACAGAGTGCAGGAACACAGAACAAAGCAGTAACCCGACATGAACTACCGCCAACAGCGGTTTGCTGCTATACCGGCAGATTTCTATGACTTATCCGAGCTTTTTTTTGTTGTTTTTTCAGGCGGCTTTTTGGTAGTTATCCACATAATCCCTTTGGTTTTTCACTACAGCGAATG
>CBDUBQ010000076.1:0-15703 GCA_965365435.1 uncultured Flavisolibacter sp. | reverse complement strand
AGCCGCTTGACTAAAAAACTTTATTTTGTACTTTCATAAACCTAGAATACGCCAATGCCTCAACGTAAACAGTCTTCGTAACGACACCGCAATCACCAAACAGACGAGAAAAACAGGTAAAAACGCAAACCCCAATTATGGCAGACAACAAAAATAAGCAGGCAGGATTTGCTTTGGGCGTTTGGATAGCTCTTGGAGCAGCAGTGGGGGTTAGCCTTTGGAGCCGCCTTCGGTAACGTATCAATGGGGTTGCTTATAGGTGTGGTTGCCGGCTTGCTTTTTGGCTTTTTAAAAAACAGCAAATAAATTTCAAACCCTTTACGCTCTTAGAATAACCCTCGGGTTTTCCTGCCGTCGTTTTCTCTGAAAAAAGGAAGTGAAAATCAGGCTGTGTTCACATATTTTTTGCTGTTGCCACAAAAAATCAACGGCGTTGTAAAGGGCGGCATTATGAGCACAACCTATTTTTCGATTTTGTTAGTTTGGTGTGGACAGAATCCCTCAAGCGCCAACCTGGAGCTTATACCCTTTACCGCGGATAACAACAATCCTGACGTCCGGATCGGCTTCCAGTTTTTTCCTGAGTTTTGAAATGAACATGTCCAGGCTGCGGCCAACGATCACCCCCTCATCTTCCCATATCTCTTTTTGCAGCCGGCTTCGCTCGATGATCTCGTTAGGAGAGGCCGCGAAAATGTGCAGCACACGGGCTTCCGTTCGGGTCAGGTCTGTGGTTTGTCCGTTTATGGTGAGCTTGCGGGCCTCCGGGTCGAACGACATGGCCCCTAAGCTGAAAAGCCCGGTAGGCTGAGCATCGGGCAAGCCGGGCCCCTGCGTATCAGGCAGCGCCTTCTGTTGCTTCACAGGCCGCAAAAGAATGGCCCCGGCAAAGGCTAAAAATGCCAGGCCGGCCAGCAGGTATCCATTCTTTGTTGTCATGAGCTTTGCCGGCTTGAATTTAATGTTGATCAGGTAGCACGCTACCGGTTGCCTTCGACCTTTACAGGCTACAATGTCATCTTTTTTGTTTTTTGATATGGCAAATCCGTAGGACACACTGCCATCGGCACAGTTCAGCACATTCACCACATAATCGGTCCGGAGCGGATCGCTGGCCAGCAACCGCTGCGTTGTATTCACCATGGATTCGGCGCCAAACGTAATCGCCTTCTCAAAGCCGACCTGGTATTCGTTTTCGGCGATCTTTTTTACCGGCAGCACCCGCGACGTACTGTCGCCCGACTGAAGCAGTACCTCGTGCCCAACGCGGCGAAGCAAAATTTCCCTCCGGGCAACCGCAAAGTCATCTTCGCCGGTTATGGTGAACGCCACGCCAACGATGGCGACGGCCATGAGTAAGATCAATCCGCCCAGGTGCTTTCGGTTGATTGGCAACAGATTACGGCTAACAAGCATACTGTCAAGAGATTATTTACAAAGTTTACATTCTTATTTACAATCAGGATTCTTCCGGCTGCAATCTGTCAGCCTATTTTTATTGCACCAACGTGACGGGATCCCATTCACCAGGAAATCAATTTATCTATTTAAACCTACAAAAAATATGAAAAAACTCATTTATGCGCTGATCTTACCGCTGGTTGTCGTAAGCGGATTTGTCTTTGCCAATCGCAACGCAAAAGTTGATACGGTGAAAACGCCAACCCCAAAACCCATCTCTGCTGCAGAACGGGAAGCCGCCATGAAAGAATGGGAGGCTACCCCTGCGGGTATCCACTTCAAAAAATGGGAAGCGTCTCCCACAGGGCAAAAAGTGTATGCCGGCGAGGATAAAATCCGTAAGGCCCTTACCGATTTTACCAATATGGAGGCCGTGGTAACCTCTCTTTCGTTACCGCCCGGCTCACGGTTAGGGTTTGGCGTGATGGCCCGGATCAATGGCGACGACTATATTTTAGTGTTTAATCCGGAAGAGTCGCAACTGGAGCCACTGCAAACCCTGAAGGTCAACGACAAACTAATTATACGAAGCCGCACTGTTTCACATGCGCCTAAATATGCCTATCCTATCGTACGGGGCGACTATGTAGAGCGGGCCGGTAAAGAAATTTATAAGCGCATTCCCCGCAAAGGCGGATGCTGAGTAAATACATTACAGCTTGCCGCGTCGTTGGTGGACTTGCCATAAAACTAACGCCTCAATGCCAACAACAGCAGGCTGACGGTTGGATCAGGAAGGCCAACGGAGGCATCAAAAATATGGCTACATTTAGAGAGGCCTGAAAAACAAAGGCACCCTAAAGCCATATGAAGGAAACCCAAATTTGCCAGGGTTGCTGGGAGCACATGCATATGCCCACCCCCATACGTGGCCCCTTCTCTTTCGTTACCAAAGCATTTGGCATAAAGCGGAGCAAGATGCACCCAAATCTGTGCACCTTTTGCGAGAACAATTTTGCCAAAATCATGAAGCACAAACAAATACCTGTTTCCACCACCATTCTGTTTGCTGATATTCGGGGCTATACAGATTTGTCGCAGCAAATAGACGGGGCGAAACTGAATGAACTGTTACATAGTTTTTACGACCGCTGTTCGGCGGCGGTATGGGAAAACGATGGCGTTATCAACAAGTTTATTGGCGATGCTGTGCTTGCTATTTTCAATTTTCCGCTCATCAGGAAAACGCATGTGCAAAATGCGGTAAGTGCCGCCGTTCAATTGCAAAAAGACTGTCAACACCTAAAGGAGGAAAATGGCTTAAGCGACACTCACACCCTTGGTGTCGGCATCGGGATACACACAGGTGAATCCTACATCGGCGAAGTGGGAACTACGTACAAAGACTTTACCGCCATCGGTCCGGTTGTAAACCTGACGTCAAGGCTGCAGGGAGCAGCCGGCATAGGCGAAATCATGGTGACGGAAGAGGTATTTACCGAAGTCAAACAACAATTCCCCAATGCCCAAGAGCGAACCCTTAGCCTGAAGGGCATCAACACACCAGTAAATGGCTATGTGCTTGCATAAGACGCCGCAGAGTCCTATGGCGCTGTGCAGAAAATTCAGGACTACTGAGCCATGAGGTGTGGTTCATGACCCAAAGGCTTCTTGCCCTCCAAAACGGCACCATCATAGATAGAGGGCGGCGGCGGTGGCTAACCGGGTGTATCTGAACCCACGGTTCGAAGACCAAAATACCGGCAGGCAATGGTAGCTACCAGCAATTTTGCCAACTGTTTCCGTCAAACACACGAAGCTTTTTCAGCACGGCATCGTAATACATATCGCCTTCCGCCGGGTTGTCGGGTGCCGAGTGGCGGGGCTCTAGGCGCAGCACGTCCTTAACATGAAGATTGCGTTGCGGGTTCAGGACATTAATGCCAACCAGTCCCGCCGGTGGCTGGCTCTGATTCTCGTAAATCTTTTTGACTTCATTCTCATTTAATGCCCGGGCATAAACCGCAATTTCATCGAGTTTTCCATTCAGCCATCCGGGATCCTGGCTCCAGCCGGCACCCAGCGTCAGCGTATTGGCATCGCAGGCATCAATCTCGCCGCTGATGGTAGGATTGAAAACTGCCGGTTGGCCATTGAGATACACCCTTGCCGCGCTACCGTTGTACGTAAACACATAATGATTCCACACCAGGTTATTAACGGGCCGAACGGTTGTGTATTTCCACCCGGCGCCCGGCTGGCAGCCGGAAGAGCGTTTAATGCCGGTCACCGTTTCACCCGGCAACTGGAAGTTGATGCCCGTGGCAAACCGTTCCAGGTCTCCGGCCTCCCATTCTCCGTGGTACAATAGGTACTGCCGGTTGGTGGTGTCTTCGGTTTGGTACCAAACGCTCACCGAAAGAGCAGGAGAGGTGAAACTGGCCGCCCCGTTGACGGTGATTTTGTCGGAAATTCCGTTGAACCGGTAAGCGCTGTTCAGGCGTCCAAACCGGTCGGTGGAAAGTGCGGCGCCGTCAACCGTGCCGTGCTTGCCGTTGCCGCTTTCATCCTGGGCATTTCCGGTGAAGGGATAAGATGCCACCAATCCACTGGTGGGAAGATAGGAAGGCAGTTGTGCCGATGCAGTGACGGCGCTAAGCAGCAAAAAGAATAGCGGTTTCATGATGCTGTCAGTTTAGGTGAAAGAAGATATTGTAGCGGAAAGAAGGTAAGAAAATTCCGGGAGCATTGCAAGGGATGCCAAGCCGGTGGAGCAATATCCATTTCTGCAGCGGCGTTCTTTTCACTCATTGCCGGCGGGTTGATTGGTTGCCTTTTCCGTCCTGGGCATTTCAACTTTTGAACCCCGGTTGTTCTCTTTATTTCCACCGAAATGCCTGTTCATTCCTTCCGCCGGCGAGGCGGCGGCTATTAAAAAACTGTTTTACCTTCAATCAGCCGGGCCCGGATTCAGTACCGCCATCTGTACTGAACCTGAAGGCCAATCCTCATTATCACGAAACTTCTACTGCATGACCAACCGAAACACAACCCTGCCGGGCAAAGACAACCGCCTTTATCTTACCGATGGCGGCCTGGAAACCACCCTTGTTTTTCTCGAAGGCTTCGACCTGCCCTGTTTTGCTGCCTTTGATTTGCTGAAAGATGAAAAAGGCTGCAAGGCTATCAAAGACTATTATCGCCGTTACTTAACCATTGCCAAACAATTCGGCACCGGGTTTATCCTCGAAAGTCCCACCTGGCGGTCCAACCCTGATTGGCTGCAAAAGATCGGCTATCCTGCTGGTGCTCTTGATGACATCAATACCAAAGCCATACAGCTTATGGTGGAGCTGAAAGAAGAATATGATAGTGCGATCGGCAACATTGTTATCAGCGGCTGTGTGGGCCCGCGGGGCGATGGGTACAAACCCGGAGCCTTGATGACGGCCAGCGAGGCGGAGCAATACCATGCGGCGCAGATAGACGTTTTCAGCCGCACACCCGCCGACCTGGTTTCCGCCATCACCATCAACTATGTGGAGGAAGCTATTGGCATTGCACGGGCAGCGGGTACGGTGAAGCTGCCCTCGGTGATCTCTTTTACGGTGGAAACCGATGGTCGCCTGGCCACGGGCATGTGCCTGAAAGACGCCATAACGCAGGTAGATGCCAACACCGCGGAGCCGCCGCTTTACTACATGATCAACTGTGCTCACCCAAGCCATTTTGCCGCCGAAATGGCCGCAGGCAGAAACGAAGCGTGGACGGCCCGCATCCGGGGTATCCGGGCCAACGCCTCGTGTAAAAGCCATGCGGAACTCGACGAATCTACCGACCTCGATCGCGGCGATCCGGAGGGCCTTGCCCTTGCGAACAAAACGCTGAAAGAGGCCTTCCGCCAGCTGACCGTATTTGGAGGCTGCTGCGGTACCGACGAAGAACATGTGGCAGCCATTGCCCGGCAGGTGGCGCCGATGTAAGCTTTACAAAATACCTTTTCCGGATTCCGGATCACCCTTCGGGAGTACTTGCCGGCAGCCGGGCACTTATCAATCTACAGGTTACAATTCATTCGGTGGTTTTTGCAGTTCATGCACCAAAAACCGGCCGGCGAATTGGCGGGCGGCAACAATAAAATAGTTTTGACCAGCAGGTCCTTACCTAAAAAAAGGATTTGGCTGTAACAAATTTTTAAAGCTAACTTTAAGTGTAACTCCTTAATAGACTGTTTATGTACAAAACCATTACCTCCGCATTGCTGACCGTTGCGCTCCTCTTTGTTTCTTCTGTATCGTTTGCCAAAATCTGGCGGGTTAACAACAACACCGGCGTTGATGCTGATTTTACCTCACTGCACCTTGCCCAAAGCAGCGAACAGGTGATGGCGGGTGATACCCTCCACCTCGAAGGCTCGCCCACCAGCTATGGCAGCGCCACCATCAACAAAAAGCTGATCATTCTCGGCACCGGTTATTTTCTGGATGAAAACCCAGGTTCGCAAGCCTGGCTGCAGTCGTCAAAAGTGGACGGCATTACGTTACACGTGAACGCTGCCGGCAGCGTGATCATGGGCTTGGATTTCAGAGCCAATGGGGTCACTGTTTACGCCAGTGATATTGTTATCCGCCGCAACAAATTTTCTGCCCCCAGCGGCAGCACACACGACTACAGCGTCGGTACCATTTCCCTCAATTACCATTCAAACAACGGAAATATTCCCGTCAGCAACATTATCATTACACAGAACTATGGTTTGCGTGTTGATGTCAACAATGCCAGCACCGGCGTTTTGATCACTAATAATCTGTTGGCCTATAATGCCTGGGCCGGCGATAATACCACGAGCCAGGTGGTGGTGATGAACGCAAATGCTATCGCCATTATTCAAAACAATGTTTTCCGCCGCGGCCGGGTCACGGTTTCCAACAGCACCGTTACGAACAATATTATGCTGGCCGGCTCGTTCGATGGCACCGGCAACCTGGTGGCCAATAACCTGGGCAATGCCGAGCAGTTTGGCACCACCAACGGCAACAAAAGCAATGTGGACATGAGCACCGTATTTGTTGGCGCCGGCACCGGTATCTCCAGCGACGGCCAGTGGAAGCTGAAGCCAGGTTCGCCTGCCATTGGCGCCGGCTACGGCCACACTGCCCAGAACCCCGTGGATGCCGGTATGTATAGCGGCTCGCAGCCCTACGTGCTGGCCGGCCTACCGCCGATGCCGGCCATCTACTTTTTCGAGAACAAGCCAATCGGCAGCAACGGAGACCCTATCTCGGTTACCATCAAGGTAAAATCGGTCAACTAATCATTCCCATCCCATATACCCTGGCGGAGCTGATCGCTCTGCCGGGGTACCGGCATATCCTCCGAAATAACCATAGCATTTTTTTTTAACCGGGTTCTTTCGCCATCGAAAGAATGCCTTCAACCCCGTCGGGCATTGCTATGAGAATCATACGGCCGTTCATAAACACCTGCTTTTTCCTTTTTGCCTTCTGTACCACGCTGCTTGCGCAAAACGTCACCCGGATTGAATATTTTGTTGATGATGATCCCGGCTTTGGCCAGGGCACTGCCGTGCCGTTTACAGCGGGCAGCGATGTCACCGCCAATTTCAACGTGAATCCCGTGTCGCTTTCGGTCGGCTTTCACCGGCTTTATGTCAGAAGTTTTGTAAACCCCTACAAAGTGGCCGGCGACACCACCTGGAAAGGCGGGTGGTCGCAAACGAGTGTCCGTATGTTTTATAAGGAAGCGTTTGTGGTGCAAAATGCTTCGCTGCCCAACATTACCAGCGGCGAATATTTTGTGAACGACGACCCGGGTTTTGGCAGGGGCCTGCCGGTATCGTTTACGGCCGGTACCGACGTCACCAACGTTTCGTTCAGTTTTAACCTCACCGGGCTTGAGCCGGGTTTTCACCGTGTGTACGTACGGTTCAGAAACGCCGACGGCGCCTGGAGCCATACCAACGTAAGAACGTTTTACAAAGAAAATATTTCCGCCGGTGCCAATACCCTCGCCAATATTGTTCAGGGCGAATATTTTATTGATGATGATCCCGGCTTCGGCAGCGCCACGCCCATTCCGCTGACCCCCGGCAACGATGTCACCAACATTTCTTTCACAGCCAACATCACCTCGCTTGATCCCGGCTTTCACCGGATTTATGCCCGTTTCAAAGATTCGGAAGGCCGGTGGTCCCTAACCACGGTGCGTTCGTTTTACAAAGAGGGTGCGCCTGGTGGCCAGAACACGCTCCCCAACATTGTTCAGGGCGAATATTTTATTGATGATGATCCCGGCTTCGGCAGCGGTACCCCTATTCCGGTCACACCAGGGCAGGACCTGACAAATCTTTCGTTCACGGCCAATATTACCCCGCTCGAACGCGGCTTCCATCGCCTGTATGCCCGCTTTAAAGATGCGAACGGCCGCTGGAGCCTCACCAACGTCAGAACGTTTTACAAGGAAACGGTAACGGCCTCCCAGCCGCTGCCAAATATTGTGCGGATGGAGTACTTCGTGGACGATGACCCGGGCTTCGGCAAAGGCACACCCGTGCCCATTACACCGGCTACCGACATTGCCAATCTTGCCTTTGAGATTGACATGACCACGGTGAGCATCGGCAATCACCGCATTTATGTGCGGGCACAGGATGCCAACGGCAACTGGAGCCTGACGAATTCGGGAACGTTTAAAGTAGATCCGCCAACAGCCGTTCGGGTAACGGTCGGCAACATCACGTCGCCGCTGTGTGCCGGCGACAGCGTAAAGATTCCTTACACCGTGAATGCTCCTTTTGGCACCAACAACATCTTTACAGCGCAACTAAGCAGCTCCACCGGCAGCTTCAACAACCCAACAGTGATTGGTACGCTTGCTGCCCGTAACAATGATACCATCCGGGCTATTCTGCCCACCGGTATTGCCGCCGGAACAGGATACCGCATCCGCATACTCGCCTCTTCGCCGTTCGATACAAGCGCTGCCAATACGTCGCCCATCACCATCCGGCGGAAGCCGGCTACAGGCTTCAGCATCAATGGCGAAACCCAAAGCTGCGTAGGGCAGCAAACCTATACCCTCAGTGCCGCGCAGGCAGGGGTACGCTATTTCTGGACGCTGAGCAGCGGTGGCGCCATCACGGATTCGTCTGAAACGCAGCTCACCATCAACTGGACGACGGCAGGTGTACATACCGTTTCGCTTACCTCGTACAACGACTGTGGCAATGGCTTTACAGCGTCCACCCAGGTAAGGGTATTTGCCACGCCGCCAACTATGGCGCCCACCATTACAGCCAACAGCGCCGGCACCACGCTCACCAGCAGCTTCGCCAGCACATCCGATGGCAATGCCGGCTATCAGTGGTATTTTAACGGATCGGCCATCAGCGGTGCTACCAACCGTAGCTACACGCCGCCGGTAGCCAATGTAGGGCCATATACGGTTGCTTTCCGCAATACGTGTGGCGTGGGGCCGCAGTCGGCGCCGTACAATTTTGTAGGGCAAAAACAGCCGCAAACGATCACTTTCAGCCAGCCAGGCGCCAAGAAGTTCGGCGATGCGGTGTTTAAAGTCACCGCCACCGCCTCCTCCGGCCTGCCGGTAGTGATTACGAAAGTTTATGGCCCGGCCAACCTGCTGGCTGGCGACAGCGTGCAGATTCTGGGCGCCGGCACCGTACGGCTGAGAGGCGTGCAGGAAGGCAATACCACCTTCCAGGGTACCACCGTGGATTTTGACATTGTGATTGCCAAAGCGCCGGCCACTATTTCCCTAGGCAATCTTTCCCAAACTTTCAACGGCACGCCACGCCAGGCTTCCGTCATCACCACGCCGGCCAGCCTGCCCGTGCAGGTGCGGTACGAGGGTTCGGCTTCGGCCCCGGTAAATGCCGGCAAATACGAGGTAGTGGCCACTATCAACAGCAGCAATTTTGAAGGCACGGTAACCGATACCCTGCGCATTGCCAAAGCGGCGCAGTCAATTACCTGGGAAACTGTGAGCGATAAAACAGCCGGACAATCGCCGTTTAACGTTATTGCCTCCGCTACATCGGGGCTGCCGGTGGTGTTGTCGCTTTCTACAACGCCGTCAACCGGGGTGGCCACGATCGCCGGTAACACCATCAACCCGGTAGGTGCGGGTACGGTGGTGCTGCGGGCCAACCAGGCTGGCAACGCCAATTACGAGGCCGCACCTGAATTATCGCAGACCTTTATTATCCGTGCTCCGGCGGCCAAAGACCTGCTGGTGCAGCAGGTAGTGGCGCCCGGCTCCTGTGCGCCCACTGCCACAACACCGCTTACGATTCGCATTCGCAATGCCGGTGCGCAGTCACAAACCGGGTATCAGGTGGGCTACCGCCTCAACGGTGGCACGGCTGTGTTGCAAAATGTGCCGGGCACCCTGGCCTCCGGTGCTACGGTTGATGTAACGTTTGCTGCGCCGTTGCCGCTACAGACCGGCATCAATCAACTTACCCTGTTTACGGCCCTGGAAGGCGACGAGCGCCTTTCGAATGATACCCTGCAAACCACCTTGTTCCGCCTGCCGGCTGGCAGCACCGGCGTGTCGCCGGCGCAGACGATCTGCCAGGGGCAATCAATTGTGATCAGTGCGTTTGGCGGCAGCAGCTATGCCTGGTCAAATGGGGTGACTACCGCTTCGCAAACAGTAAGTCCTGCCTCCACCACTACCTACCGCGTCACCATCAACACGGCGCAGGGTTGCACGCTCACCGATTCGGTGGTGATTACCGTATCGCCTTCGCCGCTGCAGCCGGTGGTTACGGCCGTAGCCCAGTCGCAAGCCTGCTTTGGCGACAGCGTGGCCCTGCAAACCAACTACAGCACGCCATTGCCCTGGTTCCGTTTGGAGGGCAATGAGGTGATTCCGCTGGGCAATTTTGTGGTGTACCGGGCCCCGGTTTCCGGGTCGTATTTTGTACGGTTCCAGACAGAAAATGGCTGCCCGGTTACCTCAGCGCCGTTTGCCGTGACCGTGTTGCCCAAACCACGCCTCGTGGTAACGCCGGCGGCTACCCTCTGCAGCGGCGATGTGGTGACACTACAGGTACAAAACGCTTCGTCGTACGAATGGAGCACCGGCGCTACCACCGCCTCCATCAACGTAACGGTCAACAATAACCAGCTTATTTATGTTAACAGCACCAACAGCCTGGGTTGTACCTACCGCGACAGTGTGCAGTTGACCGTGATTCCGGCCACACAACCCGGCGCGGTAAGCAACATGCTGCCGGCCGATAATTCGGTAAACCTTAGCCCGACGGTGATCTTTTCCTGGCTGCCGGGCAGCAATGCCGTGACCTACGATCTGTACCTGTGGCCGGTATCGCAGGCCAAACCGTCGGTACCGACGGCGGCCAATATCACCGACATCAGCGTTACCCGCCAGCTTTCATTGGGCACATCCTATTTCTGGCAGGTGGTGTCGAAGAACAGTTGCTTTAGCACCGAAGGGCCTATCAATACCCTCACCACCAGTCATTTGCCTGACCTGCTGGTGCAAAGCTTCGATGTAACAGAATCGGCTACGGCGGGCAATGTGGTTACGGTTTCGTGGGTGACAAAAAACAACGGCATCGGCGGCACCGGCAACGCCAAATGGAAGGACTACATCTACCTGAGCCAGGACCTGGACCTGCGGATAGCCGATGATATTCTCCTGGGTTCTTTCGACAACCTGACCTACCTGAATCCCGGGGAAACCTATGTGCAAAGCAGGGAAGTCACGTTGCCCATCAACCGCCTTGGCACCTGGTACATATTTGTCATTACCGATAATAACGATGCCTACTGCTGGTCGTTTACCAACAATGTGTGCAATGGCCTCCGGGGCAACCACGGCTCCACTGTGCAGGAGACGGATGAGCAAAACAACTTCCTTTACAAAACCATCACCCTGCTGCGGCCGCCGACGCCTGACCTGAATGTTCTCACAGCGGCATCACCAATGATCCTTTTCGGCGGCGACACCATCAACGTGCAATACCGGGTACGCAACGATGGCGATGCCGGTGCCATTGGCCTGTACACCAGCACCACCACCACGTATGTGAACGGCAATCCGCAAACCATTACCCGTAAATACTGGAACGATGCGGTGTATATCAGCAAAGAGCCGGTGTTCAATTTTGCCACGGCTACGCTGCTGAACCGCGAAGGTGTGGTGATGAAGGAACTGACAGGCTTCGACAGCCTGCGGGTGGACAGCAGCTATATCAACGGCATTAAGGTGGTGATACCGCCCACTTACACTACGGGCGAATATTACCTGCATGTCATAGCCAATGAAACCGGATTGCGGGAGTCGTTCTTCTCCAATAATTTCAAGGCAATTGGCCCCATCAATGTCACCTTGCTGCCGCCGGCCGATCTGGTAGTTACCTCGGTAACGGTGCCGGCACAGGGCAATGCCAACGAAAACCTGACCTTGAACTGGCAGGTGCGGAACGGGGGAAGCAACCCTCCGCTGGTGAATTCGTGGACCGACCGGGTTTACCTGAGCCAATCGGCCACCTTTAACCCGGCTACGGCCGTCCTTCTCGGGACCCAGCAACGGACCGTCTCCGCGGGTTCGTTCGGCAACGGGTCCACGTACAATGCCACCGGCACCTTCGTGCTGCCGCGGAACCTGGCCGGGCCCTACCATGCCTTTGTGTGGACCGATACCGAAAACCGTGTTTTTGAAGTTGAAAAGAGTAATAATGTCCGGGGAAGCCTGACCACCGTGAACATTGGTACGGGCAACCGGAGCGATCTGCTGGTGACAGGGATGGAAGTGCCCGATACCATCACCCGCGGACGGCCGTTCCCGCTCACTTATACCATCCGCAACCAGGGCAACAAAGCCTCGGAAGGAACGGCGGTGACCGATCATATCTTTATTTCCACCCAGAGCACCTTCAGCCCCAGTACGGCGACGCAGATTGGCAGCTATCAGCACATCCGGTCAATCGCCGGCAACGACAACCTCACCGCCTCGCTGAACGTGAATGCGCCGGCGGCCATGCCGGCTGCCTTCAACATCTTTGTTGTAACGGATAAGTTCGATAAGGACTTCGAAAGCAACGAAGGCAATAATATCTTCAAATTTGAAGTGAACGGACAGGTGAGCTTTGTACGGGATGCGCCGGTAACAGCGCCGCCGCCCATCAATGCCCGCCCGGCAATTGACCTTCGGGCCTCGGGCCTCACCGCACCGGCGGCGGCCGGCAGCGGCACTACCATTGCCGTATCGGCCACGGTAACCAACCTGTTGGCTGCGGCCTCCACGGGCAGTTGGAGCGATGGCGTTTACCTGAGCTTCGACAGTACGCTCAATCAAACCGACTACCGGTTAGGTACGTTTAACAGAAACGGCATTGGGGCAAACGGCTCGTACGTAGTGAATATGAATGTTGCGGTGCCCAATGGTATCCAGGGTCGTGCAGTGCTCATTTTCTATACCGACATCAGCGTGGTGGCAGGCGACTCGGCCCGGCAGAACAACATTGCCTACCTGCCCATAGACATCACCCTCAGCCCCTCGCCCGACCTCGTGGTATCGAACCTGCAGGCACCGGCCAGTGTGCTGGCCGGCCAGCGGATGGTGGTGAAGTACACTGTCACCAACAGCAGTTCCGTGGCGGTGCCGGCTACCCGCCTCACCGATGCGGCCTACATCTCTACCAGCCCGACGCCAGGCCGTTCGATGATTGGTATCGGCAGCAGGGACAACCTGCGCCAACTGGCGCCGGGCGAATCGTATGCCGACAGCATCGTGACCACCGTTCCGGCCAGTCTCCGCGGCAACTATTATCTCATTGTGGCCACCAATACAGGGCAAGCCCTTTACGAGCATAATGCGTTTGACAACAACAGCCGGAGCGCCCTGCTCGAAATCACCACCGGCGGCACCGCGGTTGACTTGATTGTGCGGGAAGTGGAGGTGCCCGATACGGCCACGCTGGGCGATAACATGACCACCGCGTACAAAGTGCGCAACAGCGGCGCCGTTCCGGCCGTGGGCAACCTGCGGGATGCCGTGTACCTGTCTGCCAACAGCAGCTTCGATCCGGTACAGGACCCGCTGGTGAAAACCCAGGTGACCAACGTGGTGATCAATCCGGGTGAAGAAATCAGCCTGACGGCCAATGGACCGGTAACCGGCGTGCTGCCGGGCAACTTCCGCGGCATTGTTCGCACCAATGTCATTAGCGAAATGCCGGAAACCTCGCTGGCCAACAATATGGATGTCAGCGCCGCTACGGTAGGTGTGGGCATCCGCCAGCTTGTGGTCAACGTAGGGCAGAACACAAGCTTGTCCGATACCAGCTTCCGCTATTTCCGCATCAATACGCCCGCCAACCTTGACCTGGTGATTGACCTGACCAGCAACAAGGGGGCAGCGCACAACGAAATGTACCTGTCGTTTGAAAAGCTCCCCAGCCCGGCGGTGTTCGACAGGGGCGGCCTGGCACCGCAAAGGCCGGCCCAGCGCATTATTGTGCCGGGTACCGAAGCGGGGGCTTATTACCTGCTGCTCAAATCGAGCCACGACCCCGGTACTACGCACCAACAGGTGAATGTGATTGCCCGTACGCTGCCGTTCCAGCTGACCACGATAAAACCGGGCGTGGTGGGACAAGGCATTGTGAGCACCGACATGGAAGGCGCCGGTTTCCGCACTGGCATCCGCTTTGAGCTGCGGCAGGTGGGCACCTCCACAGTGGTAGCTACCGCCATGGCGGCTAATATGCGCAACAGCATGCAGGCCGTGCCGAAGTGGGACCTGAGCGCCGTGCCGGTAGGCATCTACGATGTGGTGGCGGTGAATGCCGACAACACCATTGCCGTCATGCCAAGCGGGTTGAAGGTGGAAAAATCCACCGGCATCAAGCTGGATGAAATTACCACGGCGCCCAACCTCATACGGGTTGACCGCAGTGCCTTCTACAGCTTTACCATTAAAAATGTGGGCAATGTGGACGTACCGTTTGTACAGGCCGAAGCCGGCCTGGACTCAACAATCCGCATCCTGGAGATGAAAACATCGGCCAACCTGAAAAAACAAACCGACTTTAATGTGTTTGGCGACAGCCTGGTGATGCGTGACTGGGTGAACATTGGCAAGCACAAGATTGTTGGCGTGTTTGGCAGGGACCTGCGGGCCGGCGAGGAAGCCAGCTTTACTCTGCTGATGGAGAACTTCCGCACGGGCACCTTCTCCATCGGGTTGCGGGTCACCGGGTTTGCCCGCGATGAATACGTGGCCAAACAGTTCTCGGCTATAGAAACCGTGCGGCAGGTGGCCTTAAACAATCCCGACGCCCTGAACGCGGCGCCGGGCGAAATGGATCTGAACGATGCCACCGCCTTCCGCAATGCCGTTCTTCAGAATTATTTCCGGATGGGACTGCTGCAGCCGGCCGACACCATTGGCGTGAATGCCTCCTGCGCAGCCTGCGGTGTGGACGGTGGCGCCGGTAACGGCGTTACGTTCGACCCCGGCTTTAGCCCTGGCCTGCTGTTGCTGCCCGGCGGTACCAGCTTTGCCCCTGGCAATATCTACAAATGGGAAATCAATGATTACAACGGCGCGGCCGGCGCCGATCCGGGCTGGGATTTGATTCAATCCCCGGCACAGATCAACATTACGGCTACTGCCGCCAGCCCCTTCATCATCAAGGTGGAATCGCTGCTGCAAAACAACCTGCCCGGTTACCTGGCCAACTGGCGGCCCGGCTACGACACCGCCTGGGCGATAGCCGTTGCCAACGGTGGCATCACAGGATTTGCAGCCAATAAGTTTACCATTGATGTGTCGGGCTTTACTACCTACAATTCGCTGTACGGCGGCTCGTTCGGCATTGCTCTTCGCGGCACCGACACGCTTATGCTGACCTACACGGCCTTTAAACCAGGCCCTGGTGCGCCGGGTGTTCCGGGCGGACAAGGCGGCGTAGGACAACCCGGCACGCCGGGTGGCCCCGGCGGCCCTGCCGGCCCCGGCACACCGCCCGGCCAGGGTGGACCCGGTGGCCCAGGCGGCCCTGCAGGTCCTGGTGTACCGCCGGGTCCTGGCGGCCCGGGTGGTCCCGGTGGGCCGGGTACTGGTGGCCCCGGCGGCCCGAGTGGTCCCGGTGGTCCTGGTGGTCCTGGCGGTCCCGGCGGTCCTGGAGGCCCTAGCGGACCGGGCGGACCCGGCGGTCCTGGTGGACCTGGAGGTCCCGGCGGCCCGAGTGGTCCTGGCGGTCCAGGTGGCCCCGGTGGTCCGGGTG
>CBDUBQ010000075.1:0-16077 GCA_965365435.1 uncultured Flavisolibacter sp. | reverse complement strand
GCTGCTTAGCAGCACTTTTCAATGCATCAAAAAGGTAGTTGTGCAACCGCCACCTATGTTAGCGGCTGGCATTTAATTGCCGAAAAGTCTTTTCCAAAATGATTTAGTTTCCTGAAGCGGAAGGTTAGCCTCTTTAGACGAGTTACCAAAATCCTTAGGTCTTGAAATCTTGCCACTTTGCGAGTCAAAAACCACAAAACCATTTTCATTTGCAGTTTTAATCAGAAATGGGATTACTGTATCCACTTGAGAATAAACCACGCCAAGGGTTGTCAAATTTTTGCCAGCATTATTTGATAGTGGTCCATCGCTCCAAACGCCGTCATCAACCTCATCATCTGGCAGGTCGCAGATGCATGGGAATTTAGATTGTAGTTTTTCAATCAAGTCGAGGAAGTCTGCACTTTGTTCGTTTTGAGCATCTTCTTTTTCATATAACTCATCTAATTCTGCCCAAGCCTTTTCGTCGCTTTGTGAAATATTGTTTCTGGTAATTGTCACTGTGTAACTCATATCTATTTAACTCAGTTAGTTTACTTTGGGGGTTGCACTATGCTTGCCGCTAACAGTTGTATTTCCGCACCTTCTTGTCCAGGTTTTCATTGATTTTCAAATCAAAACTGGACAAGCAAGTGCCTGCAATTTTAGACTAATTTGCTCTAATTTTCACTTCCAACTCCCTCAAAACCTTGGACACACCACTGCATTCAAACTCGAGTTTTCATTATCCCGGAAACCCGCATACGACAATGCCAGCTCAAAGCCGCCGCGACCGTACGAGGAACTGCGCAGGGGAGAAATATTGACGTCGTAGCTCACCGAAAACGCAAAAGGCCGGTAGTCCACTTTCAGCACGGGGATAATCGCATCGTTCAGCCGGAAAAAAGCGCCGCCATGCACAATGTATTGCGGGTTCTCGGCGTCTTCGCCCAGCTTCAGGCCGTACATCATGCCGGCAATGCTTTCGCTGTAAGCGCCCTGCATTGACTGGTTCGCCTGCACCGTTACATAACTCCAGTCGGTGGCCGCAAACCTTACCCCGGCCGAGATGTCGGTTTTGGGTGTCATCTCCACCCGGGGGTCGCGGTAGAAAGAGTTTTTCGGTTTGTTGAAATGATGCAACGCCACCCCCACGTAAAAATTATTTTCCGGGTTGTCGGTAAACTGGGCATTGTAGCTCATGCCCACCGAGGCATCCCAATAGCTCATCTGCGGTTGCAGCAAGGTTTCGCCATCGCCGCCGCCGTTGTACATGCTGTTGGTGATCATCTTGGTCCGGTCAAAACGTTTCTGCACCCAGCCGCCCATTACGCCCAGCGAGATGTATTTTGTTTTTTCGTCGCTCAGCGATTTGTGGTAGTTGATGGCCGGCAGCACATGGCTCGATACCCACGACACTGTACCGGCACGGTCTTGCAGCAGTTGCAGGCCCGCGGTGACAAAATCATTGCCCTTGCCGATGGGCATTTTGTACTCGGCATTCATCGAGTAGGTTTTGTAGGCGGTGGTCACGCTGTTCCACTGGTCGCGGTACACGGCCTGCACCCGTATGTCGCCGGCAAAAAGGCCGGCCAGCGATGGGTTGCGCAACAGGGGCGCTTCAAAAAATTGCGAAAAATGGGCATCCTGCGACCAGGCAGGTCCGGAAAACAGCAAAATACCGGCAATCCCTAAAACACAAACGCAGCGGTGTAACATTCTCTTCATGGCAGCAGTTTAAACACAGATTTTTAAACACAAATTCGTTCACCAATGGCACGAGTCGGCTTGCGAAATGTTTGGCGGCTTTCAGTCGCCGTCAAACACAACTGTTTTCACGAAGGGTACAAATTGCCTTACCGTTACTTTCCCCTTGTCAATGACAGGGGGTTTGGTTAGATCATCTTTCCGGATTTATTTTTTTCTATCCGCCCGGTAGTATTTACTGGATCAATGCCACATTGCCTTCCAACTTCACCACCTCATTGTTGTCGCAAAATATTTCTACCTGGTACACATACACGTCCGGTACGGCTTTCGCACCCTTGTAGCTGCCATCCCAGCCGGCGGCGGCATCGTTCACGCTAAAGTTAGCCTTTTCAAACACCACCTGCCCCCACCGGTTGTACACCCGCATCATTTTCACCCGGTTCAGCCCCCTGCCGCGTACGTAAAAAAAATCGTTGCTCCCATCGCCATTGGGCGAAAAGGTATTGGGGACAAAAACATTGTCGTTATTGCAAAGCACAATCACCTGCACCCGTCCCTCGTTGCGGCAGCCGTTGTTGTCGGTAAACTGCACCGAATAGTTGACGTCTCTTTTCGGCGTTGCTAACGGCTGCGGACAATCGCTGCAGCTTAACCCGTCTGGCGGCGACCAATGGTAGCGCCTTATGTCGTGGGTGTAAATGGCCGGCAGCAAAACCGGCGTGCCCGCCGTGGTGGTGATGGTGGAGGGCAGCGTTACCGACGGTATCGGGTTCACCACGATATGTTGCCAGGCGGTGTCGCCGCATCCATTGCTGTTTACGGCCACGGTTTGCACCCGGAAACGCCCGGCCCTCCCGTATAATTGTTTGGCCGGCAATTGCACCGCGGCGCTGTTGCCATTGGGAAAAGTCCAGCTCCACCGCACCGCCGCCGTATCGTGCCGTTCAAACAGGCCGCGGTGCACAATGCCCTCACCGGCGCAAATCACCGAGTCGCCGGCTATGCCGATGGCCGGCGAAGCTGCTACGTTGACAGGGTAGGCCAGCTTGAAGGTGTCCACGCAAAGGTTCTGGGTTTGCACACTCAGCGAAACATTGTACAGTCCCGGCTTGCTGTAAAAATGCGAGGGCGAAGGCTGCGCCGAAGTGGTGCCGTCGCCAAAGTTCCAGTGATAGCGGATAATAGGATTATTAAAAGTGGTTGAATCGGAAAAAAACACCGTTCCGCTGTCGCAAAACTGGCGGTTGTTCAACCCGTATTTTACCGTGGCGCCTTTAATGCGGATGGTATCGAGTCCGGTGATGGCCACCACGCAGCCATCGGAATTTTTCATGATGATCTTCGGTACAAAATCGCCGAAATAATTGTACACGTGTTGCCGCACCGTGTCTTTGCTGCTGATGATGGTACCGTCGCCAAAATCCCAGATGAAATCCATTTTCACCGGCGTGGTGGCGGCCAGGTCCACCGTCAGCGGTTTGCAGCCGCTCAGCGGCAGGTAGTCAATTTTGGACGCGGCAATGTTGTACACCGAAATGGTGCGGATGGCCGTATCGGTGCAGCCGCCGGGGCTTGTCACCGTCAGCTTTGTGCGGTACACGCCTGCTTCGTTGTAATACTGGGTGGGATGCAGCAGCCGGCTGGTGCCGCCACTCAGGTCCCACACATGGTCGGTGTAGTAGCTGGAGGTATTGGTGTACTGCACCTGAAACGGCACACAGGAGCTGGTGGTATCATTCACCGTAAAAGCAGCTACCGGTCGTTTGATGGAAATATAATCTTTGCGTTGGATGGAGTCCGTGCAGCCATTGACATCGGCGATGGTCAACTGCACCGCGTACAGTCCGGTGGCGCTGTAGGTGGTAGAGGCGTTTTGCTGCCGCGAGGTTTTACCGTCGCCAAACCGCCACAGGCTGGTGTAGGCGGCACTGGCTTTCGATGCATTGGTAAAACGGATGGTGGCGCCGGGACAGCTCACCGTATCGGCCGATGCAAAATCGGCTTTAATATCGGAGGTGCGTACCAGCGCCGGCAGCAAAAGGCTGTCGGCACAGCCGGCCGTATCGGTCACCATCAGGCCCACGTCATAAGAGCCCGCATTTTCGTAGCGGTGCTGAATGGGCAGGGGCACGGTTTGCTTTATCACGGTGCCATCGCCCAGGTCCCATTCCCACAAAGCAATCCTGACCCGGCCATCGTCTTTGGAGGTATTGGTAAAGGTGGCGACAATTCCCTTGCAGCCATTGTTGTTTTGGGCTTTCAGGCCGGCAATGGGTCCGTTCATCCGGATAGCCTGTTTTTTTACAATCGAGTCCACGCAGCCGTTAATGTCCCTCACCGTGAGGCTAACGTTGTACGTACCCGACCGCGGGTACACCGCCGAGGCCGTGCGGCCATCACCCGGCGTTCCGCCAAAACCAAAGTTCCAGGTATAGCTCACAATGTTGGCCCAGTTGGTGCTGTCGGCGGTAAACGTTATCGGTGTGCCTTTGCAGGCAACCGCCGGCGCAATGGCGAAGTCGGGTGTGCCGTTGACAATTCGTACCCGTGCCTTCATCGTGTGTTCACAGGAGTCGTTCGTCACCGTCAGCGTTACGGTGTAAACGCCATAATCGGCAAAGGTGTGGGTGGGATGCTGCTCGGTGGAGGTAGTGCCATCGCCAAAATCCCATACCCAGGTTTTGGCGCCCACCGACCGGTTGCGAAAGGTGTAAAAAAGTTTGTTGGCACAAGTGGCTTCCTGCGTAAAGCGGGCTATCGGTGCATTCACGGTGATATAGTCTTTCAGCAGTAGCGTATCGCGGCAGCCATTGTTGTCGGCAATCAGCCGTATGTCGAAGGTGCCGGTATCGCTGTACTGGTAAATGGGATTGGCCTGGGTAGAGGTGCCGCCATCGCCAAACGACCAAAAGTAGCTGCCGCCATCCCCGGTGGTGTTGGTGAACTGGACCGGTTTAAAAGCGCACACCGGGTTCGGCACCGCCGAAAAAGAGATCTTCGGTTTCCGGCCAAGAGTGACGGCTTTATCCAGCGTGTAGGTTTCGGTGCAACCGCTGGCGGTGGTCACGGTTAGCTTCACCGCAAAAGTGCCGGGTTCGGTGTAGGTGAAGGATGGCCTGACTTCCGCCGACGTCACGCCGTTTCCAAAATCCCACAGGTAGGCTTTCACCGGGTCAGGTGCTTTTACGTCGGCCTCAAACAAAACGGCAAACGGCACACAGCCGCTCACCGGCAACGATGTAAATGTGACTTGTGGCTTATTGACGTTTACCGGGGTTGGTAAAAAATAAGTGTCGGTGCAACCCGATGCATTGGTCACCACCAGCTTTACCGCAAAATTGCCATAAGCGGTGTAGGTATGCGCCGGGTTTTCTTCGGTGGATGTCGTGCCGTCGCCAAAAGACCACTGGTAAGACAAGGCCCCGGTGGAATTGTTTTTAAATCGTACCGTCAGCGGTGGCTGGCAGCCGGTGGTCGTATCGGCGGTAAAGGCGGCCACCGGGCGGGCAAATACGCGGATCGTTTTCAACGCCGAATCGGCGCAAAGAGGGTAGGCCTGCCGAAGCCGCACCTGGTAGGTGCCCTCGGTAGCAAAGGTTTTTACCGGGTTTGTACTGGCAGAAAAACTGCCGTCGCCGAAGTCCCAGATGGTGGTTGCAGCCGCGGCCGACGAGGTGTTGGTAAACAGCACCGGGTCGCCGGCACAGGCGCTGTCGGGTGCCGCAAAGCCGGTGCTGATGGCCTGCAGGTTGATGAGGCCCGGGCGTCGGGCCGTATCCACGCAGCCCTCGCTGCTTTTGGTAATGAGCGTTACGGCATAAAGCCCGTTTTTGGAGTAGCTGTGTTTGGGCGACGCTTCGGTAGAGGTGGCGCTGTCGCCAAACTGCCAGGTGTACGAAAGCTGTCCCGGCCCCGTGGAAGTGTTTTGAAAGGCTACCAAAAATGGGGGCTGGCAAGTGGCCGCCGGCAGAAAAGTAAAGCCGGCTTTTACGCCGCCATTGATGCGGATGTAACCATGCTTGGTGGCCAGGCTCCAGCAACCTTTGTTATTGGTCACCTTCAGCGATACGGTGTAGTTGCCGTTTTGCGGATATACGGTAGCCGGGTTGTGCCGGGTTGACTGGGTACCGTCGCCCAGGTCCCACACCCAGGCCGTGTTAGTGGTGCCGGGGCTGGCGATGGTATTATCCGAAAACTGAACCGGAAAAGGGTAGCAGCCGATGGAGTCGGGAACGCTGAACCGTACCTCCGGGTTGCCGTAAACGGTAACAAACCCGGTTTTCGTCAGGGTGTTGGTGCCACCGGCGTTTGTCACCGTCAGCTTTACCGTGTAGGTGCCGGGAATAAAATAAGTGGTGGATGGATTTTTGAGCGTGGACGTAGCGCCATTGCCAAACTCCCAATACCAGGCCGAAGGGTTGCCTGCCGACTGGTCGGTAAAGCTGACCACCAGGGGCGAGCATCCCTCTACCGGGTCGGCCGAAAAAGCCGCCACAGGCGCCTGGGCTACGCCAAAAAACGGCAGCCCCAGGCCAATCGTCAGGATCAGAAGAATGCTGCGTGTCAATGCTCTCCGGTTTTACGCTCAATTGCCATGCTATGGCCATTTGGCAATGTGGCCGCTGCCTGGCAAAAATTATTGCTGCAAGGAGGTGTACGGAGAAATAGGTGGTTTAACAGGGGGTTGGAGAAGGCACTGCCGGCAGCAGGCTGCTTATTTGTCAATTCGAAGCATCAGCATCTCTCCATTAACGGTTTGAGAGGCTTCCACGAACGTCCAGCTATTTTTTGTGACCTGCCAGGTGCCATTCAGCAGCATCAGCGGCGCCGACGCATTGGTAAACGAAGAGGCCACGGTTTTTGCATTCGGGTCGGCCTGCCAGGTACCGGTTTTTTCAGTGGCCCCGTTGCTGATGGCATCCACCGTCAGATTGGTATGAAACTGGAAGCGGTAGGCAGCAAAATCGGCCGTGCGGTCGGTGCCGGCTTTGTTGAAGTTGGTGACCCGCCAAACGCCATCGGTGATGGCTTTTACAATCAGGTCCTGCTGCAATTGTTCTTTTGCTTTTTCACAGCCCAGGGCGGCCATCAGTACGGTTAATAAAAGGAGTTTTTTCATACGTTAAGATGAGCTGCAATTTAAGTTCTGTTTTCGGTATTGTGCCGGCTGTGCATAAAAGAATGAACGCCTCAGCCCGCTACTGCGCTGTAAATGATTGGCGGCGGCTGGTTGCTATAAAACTGCTGCTGCCTCTATTTTTTGCCTTGTGTACGACAGCACTGTTCCGCGTTACCGGATCAGCACCACCGTTCCGTTAAAGCTGAGCACCTCGCTGTTTTCGCAAAAGATTTCGGCCTGGTAAATGTAATTGTCAGGTGCCAATGCCTTCCCTTTGTAACTGCCATCCCAGCCGGCCGACAGGTCGTTCACGCCAAACTGGTGACGCTCAAATACCACCTGGCCCAGGCGGTTAAAAATGCGCAGGCTTTTTACTCTTGCCAACCCCGATCCCCTGATGTAGAATACGTCGTTGCTGCCATCCGCGTTGGGCGAAAACGTATTCGGGATAAACACGTTCGACGCTTTGCAAACCACCACTACCTGCATTTCGGTGCTGCTCCGGCAACCGTTCGAATCCGTTACCTGCAGTTTATAGGTCGTGTTGAAACTGGGCCGCAGCAACGGCTGCGGACAGTTATCGCAGCTCAGGCCTGCCGTCGGCGTCCACCGGTAGCTGGCTATATTGGCCGAATAATTCACCGGCTCCACCAATGTTGGCGTGCCGGCAATCACGGTCATGGAGGCCGGAATTGACACCACCGGCAGGGAATGCACCACCAGCCGGTGAGTGGCCGTATCGGCGCAGCCACTGCTGTTCACGGCTATCGCCTGGACAATAAAGTCTCCCGGCGTGGCGTACCGTTGCGGCGGCGGACGCATACCCGCGGCCAGGGCGCCATTGGGGAACCGCCAATACCATTGCACCGCCGATGTGTCAGGCCGCAGGTTAAGGGCCGTATGCACAAGGCTTTCGTCTTTGCACAACGCCGTGTCGCCTGAGATGCGTATCACCGGGCTCTGTACCACTTTCACCAGGTCTTCTATAACGGTCGAGTCGCTGCAACCCGAGGAAGTCTTAGCCAGCAGTGTTACCGTGTACAAGCCCGGTTGCCGGTATTGGTGCCGGGGGCTTTGTTCGGCCGAAGTTTGTCCATCGCCAAAATGCCACTGCCAGGTGATGCCGCGGTCGTTATACTGCGTGGAATCGAGAAACTGCACCGCGCCGCTATCGCAAAAAAAGCGTTTGTCAAATCCAAATTTGGTGATGGCGCCCTTTACACTAACGGTATCGGCGCCGGTAAACGGTAGCAGGCAGTTGCCCGAATCGGAAATAATCAGCCGGGGCAAAAAATCGCCCACACCGGTATAGGTGTGTTCGGTTTGGTACTCCTTTGTTTTTACCAGCGTACCGTCGCCAAAGTCCCAGGTATAGTCAATACGTGCCGGGCTGCTTACGCTGGCTTTTATCCGCACGGGCTTACAGCCCTCAATAGGGGTGTAGGTCAGGCGGGTGGTACTGTCGTCGTAAATGTTTATCAGCCTGGTGGCCGAATCAATACAGCCGCCGCGGCCGGTCACATACAGCTTCACGGCAAACGTGCCGGCTTCCAGAAAGGTGTAGCGGGGATGGGTGGCCGTGCTGGTAGCCGGACCAAAATTCCAGTTCGACTGGGTATAAAAGGCCGAATTGTTGGTAAACCGCACTTCGTAGGGCAGGCAAACGCCCACAGTACTTGATGCTTCAAAGGCCGCTTTTGTTTTGTTGATGCGCACCACGCGGCGTTTGGTAAGCGAGTCGGAGCAGCCGTTGGCGTCAGTGATTTTCAGGCGCACGTCGTAAGTGCCGGTGTCGGTGTAGCGGTAGGCAGGGCTGGCCAACGAGGAAGTACCGCCGTTCCCGAAACGCCATTCCGACACCGCGTTTAGGGCCGATGAACGGTTGAAAAACTGCACATTGCTTCCCAGGCAAACCAGCGTATCCGGTGTCGAAAAATCAACCACCGGCGCCGAGGTTCGCACCAGGTTGGCTACCCGAACGCTGTCGCGGCAGCCGGCAGCATCGGTCACCACTAATTGCACGGCATAGTCGCCGGGATTGGGGTACAGATGCTGGGCGGTGTTTTCGGTGTCGAAGCTTTCCGACCGCCCGTCGCCGTATTGCCAAAGGCGCTGTACAATCTGGTGGCGGCCATCGGTGGCGGAGTTATCGCGAAAGTTGGCTGTAAGACCCTTGCAGCCCACATTGTTGGTGGCGCTAATAGCGGCAACCGGGCCATTGATGCGGATAAATTTCTGGCGCAGGGCTGTGTCGGTGCAGCCATAAATGTCGGTGGTAACCAGCCGCACCGCGTAATCGCCGGCCGTGTGGTAGGTTGCCTGCGGGTGCCGTGCCGCGCTGCCGGTGCTGCCGTTAAAAAAAGCCCATTGGTAGGCTACAATTCTCGAGCTGTCTTCCACTTCGGAAGTAAATTGGATCGTGGCCGTTTTGCAGGCTTCCTGCACATTGGCCTTAATGTTCAACGGGCTTTCAAAAGCCGACACGGTTTGCTTAATGGTGTGTGAGCAGGCTTCGTTCGTAGCCGTCAGCGAAATGGTGTAGGTACCAAAATCGGTGTAGAAATGCACCGGGTTCTGTTCCGTCGAGGTATTGCCATCGCCAAAATCCCAGGACCAGGCGGTGGCCGCATTACTCTTGTCTTTCAGGTTAAATTGTTTCGGCGAGCTGCAATCTTTTTCAAACTCAAAAGCGGCCACCGGTGGCTTCACCGTCATAAAATCGCTTCGGGTCAGCGTTTCGCGGCAGCCATTGTTGGTTACGCTGAGGGTTACCGGGTACACCCCCGGCTCTTTATAAATCACTACCGGATTTTGTTGCGAGCTGTTGCCGATGCCGCCAAAGGTCCAGGCCCAGGTGCTGCCCTCTGTGGCGGTAGCCGCATACTGCACTTCCTGGAAGGCACAGGCCGGGTTGGCCGAAGCGGTAAAATCAATTACCGGCCGCCGGCCGGCCACCACGGCATTGTTCACCCGGGCACTGTCCGTGCAACCGAGGCTGGTGGTGATGGTGAGCGACACCGGGTAGCTTCCCTGTTCGGTGTAGGTATGTGCCGGCGAGGCGGCCGTGGAGGTGCCGCCGTCGCCAAAGTTCCAGCTATACGAGGTCACCCGGTCGGGTGTGTTGATGTTGGCCGAAAGCGTGGTGGCAAAAGGCACACAACCCTGCCGGGGCAGCGAGGCAAAGCTGATCACCGGCTTCCGCACCTGGATGTAGGCCGTTTGCCGAAGCGAATCAATACAACCATCGCTGTTCGTCACTAACAGTGTCACGGTATAGTTGCCGTAGGCCGTGTAGGTGTGTTCTGGATTTTGTTGGGCCGAGGTGTTGCCGTCGCCAAACCGCCACAGCCAGGCTACGGCATTTTGCGAGGCATCGCTAAAGCGCACCGTGAACGGCGGTTTGCAGTGCGACCGGCTGTCGGCCGAATAACCGGCTTTTGGCCGGGCCAGCACGGTGATGTCTTTTGTGGCGGTGTCGCTGCAATGGTTGTAACGGTTGATCAATTGCACGGTGTAGGTGCCTGCGGTGGCATACGAACGGCTGGCATTAACCGTAGTAGCCTGGCCACCATCTCCAAATCGCCAGAGTGTGCTCTGCGCAGCCGGCGAAGACGTGTTGGTAAACGCCTGCGGCTGGTTGGCACATACCGTGTTGGCCGCGGTAAAACTGGCGCGGATAGCCGGGATCGTCACGAGGTTGGTTTTCCGCACCGTATCGCGGCAGCCATCGCTGCTGGCAGTCACCAGCGATACCGTGTAGCTGCCGGGTGCCGTGTAAGCATGCGCCGGATTTTTTTCGGCCGATGTATTGCCGTCGCCAAAATTCCATTCGTAGCTGAGCGTGCCCGGCCCCGTGGTGCCGTTGGTAAACTGCACCGGGAAGGGCGCCTGGCAACGGTTGACGGCCGTATTGGTAAACGATGGCTGCAGGGCGCCCGAAATATGCACATAAGCCGGTTTGGTAAGGGTGGCAAAACAGCCTTTGTCGGTGGCCACCCGCAGGCTGATGGTATAGTTGCCGCTTTTGTCGTACTTCACTTTCGGCGATGCTTCGGCCGACTGGGTGCCATTGCCAAAATCCCACTGCCAGGTTGCTTTGGCCGAAGCGCTGCCCACCGTGGTGGCATCGGTAAAAGAGATTTGTATGGGAAAACAACCGGTAGTACGGTCGGCAGTGAATTGAACGGCCGGCCGGTCGTAAACCGTTACAAACGCCTGCCGGGTCAGCGTATTCGATCCGTCCTGGTTGCTTACGGTTAACGACACCGAGTAGGTGCCGGCGGTGAAATAAGTGGTGGAGGGGTTTTTCAGGGTGGAGGTGCTGCCGTTGCCGAAATCCCACCGCCAGGCGGCAACGTCGCCGGTGGATTGGTCCTGAAACGAAATAACCAGCGGCGCACAGCCGCTCATTTGGGCAGCCGTAAAATTTGCCGATGGCGCCTGGCTTTGTGCAAACAGGCAGAAAAGCAGCAGTATGGCGACGAAGCAGTGTGTTTTCAAGTTCTCCGGTTTTTTAATGCGGCTGCCACAGGACGCACGGGGCTCCGTAAGCAGCCAAAACGCTGTGCTTTTTTCAGCAGGGTGGAAAGGCTCGTTACAGCCGGTTGTTTTTCATTGATGCCAGGGGTAAACCGCAGCAACACAGGTTAGCAAGGATAGAGGAGAACAGGCGGAAACTGCTCGAAAGATACAGGGTTTTTACTAGATATGACCACCTGATTTAAAAGTAAATAGCGGTATATTTTTCGTTTACGTACCGCAAAAAACTGTCCGGTTTCAGGGGCTCGCCGGTCACCTGGCGGCAGAGCTCTTCGCTGGTGGCATACCGGCCTTTGGCATGAACCGTTTGCCGCAGCCATTGCAGCAGCGGTGCTGTGTGGCCATTGCTTATTTCCTGTTGCAGCCCGGGAAGTTCTTTTTCCGCCTGCCGGTATAGCTGGGCCGCATAAAGGCTGCCCAGGCTGTAGGTGGGAAAATAGCCAAAGCTGCCGTGGCTCCAGTGCACATCCTGCAGGGCGCCGCTTTTATCGTCCGGCACCTCTACATCCAGCAAGGCCCGGTATTGTTCATTCCAATAGGCAGGAATATCGGCAGTGCGTAAACTGCCTTCGATCAGCGCCTTTTCCAGGCCGTAACGGATGGAAACATGAAAATGGTACGACACTTCGTCGGCCTCGGTGCGGATAAGTGAGGGCTGCACTTTGTTGATGGCCCGGTAAAACGCATCCAGGTCTGTGGTGCCCAACTGTGCCGGAAAATGCTGCTGCAACAGCGGGTACCAGTGCTGCCAAAAAGCCCGGCTGCGGCCCACATTGTTTTCCCAAAGCCGCGATTGCGATTCGTGAATACTATACGAGCAAGCCTCGCCCAGGGGCAGGCCGTATTCAGTTGCCGGCAGGCCCTGTTCGTACAAAGCATGTCCCACCTCATGGATGCAGCTCCAGGTCATGTTGCCGAAGTCCGTTTCGTCTATACGGGTGGTAATGCGTACGTCCTGCGCATTAAAGCTGGTGCTGAAAGGGTGCTCGCTGCGGTCCTGCCGGCCGGCTTCCAGGTCAAAATGCAGGTCCTTTATCAACCGCATGCCCCAGGCCCATTGCTCCTTTCCGGGGTACTGCTGGTGCAGAAAACGATCGTTCACCTGCGGCGCCGCCAGTACCTTTTCGTACAGCGCCTTTAAAGGCGGCAGCAGGTTGCCGAAAACGGCATCAAGCATGGCCACCGTAGCGCCCTTCTCGTACTCATTCAGCAAGGCATCGTAGGGATGGCGGGCATAGCCGAGAACTTCTGCTTCTTCTTTTTTCAATGCGATCAGCGCATCAAGGTCATTCTGAAAAACGGCGAACGAATTTTGCCGGCGGGCCTCTATCCACGAATGAAAGGCCTTGTTGACGGCATCCGATAAAGCCCTGACAAAAGAAGAGGTGTATTTTTTGGCCTTGTTATAATCCTCCAGCGTTAGTTCTACATTGCGCTTTTGTGCCGGCAGCAGATCCTCTTTCAGCACCAGGTTGTTGAGCAAATCGCCCAACGATTCCTCGCTGAAAAGCTGGTGCGACAGTTCGGCCAGTGTGCTGATTTGCTGTCCTCGGTAATGGGCGCCTTTCGGCGGCAGGTAGGTTTCCTGGTCCCATTGCAGCACCGCCCCGGCATAACGCAGGTCGGCAATGCGGGCCATACGGGTGCAATAGTTGCGGTATTGTTCGGCTGTGGTGTTCATCAGTGAAATAAAGCGCCAAATGTAATGCGGAAACACCCGGCGCCACCGCCCTTTTGCCAAAAGCCTTAAATGCTGGTTATGCAGCCTATTTTTCTTTCAGCCTGATTTTTTTCACCATGCCGCCGCGAGTATCCTTGATGCTTTGCATCACGATAAAGGCTCTTGGGTCGAGGCGCTCGATTTCGGTGGTGAGGCGGTTGATCTCCAGGCGGGTGATCACCGTAAAGATGATGTCAACGTTTTGGTTGCTTAGGCCGCTTCTGCCAAAACCTTTTTTGCCGGAATAAAGAGTAAGGCCCCGTTGCAGTTTGTTTTGGATCATGCCGGCAATCTGCTGGCTGTGAGTGGAGATGATGGTAACACCCGTATATTCTTCAATGCCCTCTAAAATAAAGTCCACCGTTTTGGAGGCCGACAGATAGGTGAGGATGGAGTAAAGCGCCACCTCGAGCGACAGCAGATAGGCGGCCACTGAAAAGATGGCGATGTTGAAAATAAGAATAAGGTCGCCCACTGTCAGGCTGATCTTGCGGCTCAGGTAAATAGCCAGCACTTCGGTGCCATCTATCACACCACCACCGCGGATGCTGAGGCCAACGCCGGCCCCCAGGAAAAAGCCGCCAAAAACAGCCACCAGTACTTTATCGGACGTGATTTTGGGATAGGGGATAATCGCCACAGCCAGGGCCAGCATGGCAATAGCCAGAATGCTTTTCAGGCTGAAGATTTTGCTGATTTGCCGGTAACCCAGCAGCAAGAACGGCAGGTTGAACACAATGATCAACAGCGACAGCGAAAGGTGGGTCTGGCTTTTGGTCAGGAGCGATATACCCATCACGCCGCCATCCACAAACCCGTTCGGAATTAAAAAACCTTTCAGCCCAAAGCCGGCAGACAGCACGCCGAGCAGGAGCAGAAAACCATCGCTAAGTTGTGTACGCAGCAATTTGCGCCTTCGTTTGGCGGCTTGCTTCTGCCGGATGCTTTCCAGCGTTCGCACACCGTTTCTCCGGAACGCACGGTCAATAAATTCAATGATGGCTATCCGGGGCATGTGGCAAATTTATTTAAAACCACCCGCTACCCCGTGGCTTTCCCTGCCTATTTTATACCGATGGCAACTGGCGGTTGCTTTGCCAGTGCTGGTATGCTGTTCAGGATCAGAGGCGGTTTTGCCGGATGCAAAAGGGACCGGATTTTTGTGGCGGTGCGCCACCAGGCTGCTTTCTTGTTTGTTTAGGGTTTTCCTGGATTGAGCCAATTGTTGCCGTTCTGCTCCCGGCGTGAAAAAAATTGCCGTCGGGCACCGTTAGCCAACCAATGCTTTGGTTATTTGCCCGGTCATTTTTGGTTACTTTGACCGCATGAAAATAGCAACGCTTCTTTCAGCCATTGAACTGTTTGCCCCTCCCGAGTTGCAGGAAGAATACGACAACGCCGGCCTTCTTACCGGCAGTCCCAACTGGACCTTCAGCGGTGTCTTATGCACACTCGATGTCACCGAATCGGTGGTGGAAGAGGCCGTGGAAAAAGGCTGCAACCTTATTGTCGCCCATCACCCTGTTCTTTTTAAAGGATTGAAACGCCTCAACGGCCGAACGTATGTCGAGCAGGTCATCATCCGGGCCATTAAAGCCGATATTGCTATTTATGCCGCTCATACCAATTTAGATAATGTGGTGCTGGGCGTTAGCCATACCATGGCCCAAAAGCTGAAGCTGATGAACACATCGGTGCTGCAGCCTAAAAAAGGAACGCTGCGCCGCCTGATCACCTTTGCGCCGGCCGACAAAGCCGAGGAGGTGCGGGCCGCTGTTTTTGGCGCCGGTGCCGGCCATATTGGACGCTATTCCGAATGCAGCTTCAACAGCGAAGGCACCGGCACCTTCAAGGCCGGCGAAGGGGCCGACCCTTACGTGGGCGAGGTGGGCAAGCGACACGAAGAAAAAGAAACGAAGATCGAGATTGTTTACCCGTTTTACCTGGAGCGCCAGGTAGTGGCCGCCCTGGTGGCTGCCCATCCGTACGAAGAAGTGGCCTACGATATTTTCGCCATGGAGAACGTTCATTTTGGTATTGGTGCCGGTGTTATTGGCCAGTTAGAGAACCCAGTGAGCGAGGAAGAGTTTTTGAAAATGTTAAAAGATGCCTTTCGCCTGAAGCTTATCCGCCATACGCCTCTCCGGGGAAAACCGGTTAAAAGCATTGCGGTTTGCGGTGGTGCCGGTGCGTTCTTAATTCGAACAGCCCTTGCAAAGGGCGCCGACGTGTATGTTTCGGCCGACATCAAATACCATGAATTTTTCGACGCTGAGGGGCGCCTAGTAATTGCCGACATTGGCCATTTTGAAAGCGAGCAGTTTGCCGTGGACCTGCTGCATGACCTGCTTGCCGAAAAATTCCCTACTTTTGCCGTCCTTAAAACCAGCGTAAACACCAATCCGGTGCACTATTTTACCTGAAAAGGCAACGCCGGGACGTGAACAGGAAAAGCTGAGCAGGATTGCCGAACGATGAAGAGTGCGACGCAACGGAAGTGCAATAGGAACAATACCGCTGGTAACAAAAAGAAAAGCGTAAACAAAAAGCATAAACGCAAAAGGGGCGAGTGGTTGCGTTGCAGAACCACAGACCACAAACTACAAACCTCAAACTAAATTATGGCAAGCGTAAAAGAATATTCCGTTGAAGAAAAACTCACTTCTTTGGTGCGTCTTCAGAAGGTGGAGTCGAAGCTGGACGAGATCCGCATTTTGAAGGGCGAACTGCCGATGGAAGTAGCTGACCTTGAAGACGAGATCCAGGGCCTGCATGCCCGCCAGTTGCGCATAGAAGAAGAAATTAACGGCATTAAGGAATTTATCGAGCAGAAGAAAAATGCCATCAAAGATGCGCAGGAGCTGATAAAAAAATACGAAAAGCAAAGCGAGAACGTAAAGAATAACCGCGAGTTTGAGGCCATCAATAAAGAAATTGAGATGCAGCACCTTGAGGTAAAGCTTTGCGAAAAGCATATTAAAGACGCCAACGAAGAAATTGCCGAAAAGGC
>CBDUBQ010000074.1:0-17269 GCA_965365435.1 uncultured Flavisolibacter sp. | reverse complement strand
CAACGACATCATTTGCATCGTACGCCGATTTCCGCCGCTCCTCTTCTGCCTGTTCTAGTTGGCTGGCAAGATCCGGCAGGCTGGTACAGACCATTTTTGGCTGCGGCGCCAGCGGATAAAGCAATTGCTTGCTGTGCTTCAGGTAAGCCGTTTGCATGCCGGCATTATTGGCGCCGGCTAAATCCCAGCCGTGCGAGGAAACCAATAAAATTTCACCGGGTGGCAAATCAAACTTTCCGGCGGCCCAGAGGTACACGTCGCGCCAGGGTTTGTATTTGCCCACATGCTCTGCACTCAGCACCTTTTCAAAATAAGAGATCAGCCCCGTCCGTTCCATACGGTGCCGCACAATCAGTTCCGGTGAATTGGTCAGTGCAGCAATGCGGATGTTCATGTCATTGAGTGCCGAAAGGCCTTGCTGTACGCCTTCATGAATGGGCAAATGCTTTAAGAGCTCCAGAACAAAATTAATGTCTTCGTCGGCAATCTGCCGGCCAAAGGATTGCGCTGTCATTTGCATGGTGGCCTTGGCAATAGAGGGAAAATCGTTGAACTGTTCAATGCAATTGTCCACAAAACAGTACTGCATGAACAATTCGAACCAACTCGAGTAGCCGCGCCGGTCATTCAGCAGGTCGTTGACGCGCCGTTCCACTTCGCTCATGTCCAACAGCGTTTCATAAACGTCCAGCAGGATTAATTGGGGGGTTGGGTGTTCCATAAAACTTTTTCTCGTTCTAATGTAGCAAAAAAAATGTTCATAATCCATGAGAAGGATTAGATCATCTTGACGTTTGCTTGCTGCCGGAGCCACCTTACCGTTTAGTACCGGGCAACAAAAAAGGCCGCTCAAATGAGCGACCTTTCGGCGGTTAGGTTATCCGCTTATATGTCCATAATCATAAAGGTGATGGGTTGGGTGTGGTACGACCGTACCTTTCGTCCGTTTTGTTCACCGGGTCTCCATTTGGGACCTGTTTTCACAACTTGTTCGGCTCCTCTTGCCAAACCGTAACCCGGATTGTTCAGGGCTGTTACCCGACTAATGCGCCCGTCTTTTTCAACCAGAAAGCGCACATTGACGGTGTATTTGCCCGGCGCCATCCCTTCGTAGGCAGCATCTTCGATATAACGGATCAGGTTTCGTTCCAAATGCCGGCGCCATTTCGATACGTTAACGGTTGCTTCGATTTCCACTTTTTCGAAAATCTTGTTTTCGTCCACTTTTTTGGAAACCGGCTTTTGTATGATGCCCGTACCGCCGTCCACTCCTTTTATTTCTTTCACAGCGGGCATGTTGGCAGCCAATTCCTCGCGGGCTACGCCATCAGTGGTTACCACATCTACCGTGGCCACAGCTCTCACCGGTGGCATTTCGCTCTGCTTTACATCCTTGTCTTTTTTAATTACTGGCGGTGTAAACTTTGTCCGTTTCAGCTTTGGTTCAGTGACCTTCGGTTTTACCATGGCCGGTTTCTTCAGCTGTTTTTTAGACGCTGGTGCCTCCTGTTTTACCGGTGGCACCGGTGGTGGGGTGGCGGGTTTAATTTCTTCTACCTTGGCCAGAACCACTTCCCGGACGGCCACCATTTTTGTTTCTTCACTTGCCGCCGAGGGTTGCAAAGAGAAAACGGCTAATAATGTAAACAGTATGGTTGCTATAATTGCCGTGAGCATTCGTTTGCTGTAATTTCTTCGTAAGGCGTAAGCGCCGTATTTTTTGTTCCTGCCGTCAAACAACAGGTCTAAAAAATCCGACTGTACTATTTGTTTTGCTTCCATGTTATTCTCCTTTTCTAATAATATACACCGGCGGTCTCAGCAGGCAATTAAGCTTACATTAGAAAGTTATTAGGGCCCTTGGCTATCCTGGCTGTGAAGTGCACCAATGAGTTCAGATCCGGTGTGCTGAATGCACACATTGGGGCGGATGGGGCAAACCGGTGAGATGCACTTGGCGTATGGGTTTTTCGAATATCTTTCGGTGCTGAAAAACCACGAACAACAACATGGAAGAGCGTAAAATTCTTTTGGTGGAAGATGAAAAAACCATTGCCAACACCCTGCAATTCGGCCTGCAGGAGAACGGTTTTGAAGTGCACGTCGCATATGACGGCGAAATGGGATTACGCTTGTTTCAGAATTATCCCTTTAACCTTGTCATACTGGACTTAAACCTTCCGGGCATCAATGGCTATGACCTTTGCAAGGCCATCCGGGCGGAAACCACACAAGTGCCCGTGATCATGCTAACCGCCCTCAGCACCTTACCGGATAAGATTGAAGGGTATGAGGCCGGTGCCGACGATTTTATCCTGAAGCCATTTGAGTTTAAGGAACTTCTCATGAAAATGCGGGTCTTGCTTCGCCGCACCATGGATCAAACCATTCCCACCGGCACCATTCTCCGTGCGGGAGATCTGGAGATGAATCTGGACAGCAAAGAGGTAAAGCGTGGAGAAGAGACTATTTCGCTTACCGCGAAAGAATTTCAGTTGCTTGAATACCTGCTGCGCAACAAAAACCGGGTGGTCAGCCGCGCCGATATTGCCATCAACGTGTGGGACATTGATTTTGATACCAACACTAATGTGATTGACGTGTACATTAACTACCTGCGTAATAAAATGGACAAGCCCTTTGATCAAAAGCTGATTCATACCCAGGTGGGCATGGGTTATGTACTCAAGGACTAAGCGATACATGAAAAAAGCGTCTCCTGAAGGAAACGCTTTTATACTTACTACCCATTGGAAGTTAAGCCGGAACTGGAAGCGACAAATAGCTCATGTTTTCCAACAGGGAAACAAGCATTTTGGAATTTAATAAGTTGTATTTGGCCAGCGACGCACTGTCTCCGACCTTGATGGTATAGGCCTGGTTCAGTGTACCCAATACCCGGAACATATCTTCGTCTGTGCGGTCGTCGCCGGCGGCGAAAATGAAGTCGTAGTTTTCCTCGCGAACGAGCTTTTCCGTAAAGCTGCCCTTTGACAAACCCCGCATTCGAACTTCAACAATCCGGTTGCCCATCATCACCTGAAGATTACTATTTGCGGTGCGCTCGTTCAATTGGGCACCCAGTTCAAAAGCCCGCAGGTAACCTTGCTCTACATTGGCATTGCGGTAGTGCCACACCAGTGAAAATTCTTTTTCTTCGATAAAGGAATGGGCGCATCTTTTTACATAGCCTTCCATCAGCAAACGTATCTCATTTTTCCATTCATCTTCCGCCGCAGCATCCGTAAGCCATTCTTCACCTTTGGGCTTGTATTTGGCGCCGTGTTCAGCTACCAGATGGAGCGGCAGGTCGCCGAAATATTTTTCCAGCCAGTCGCTGTTCCTGCCACTGATCAGATACACCTGGCTTTCTTCGGCTTCGCCTAAATTTTTCAGCAAGGCTACCAGTTGGTTTGTCGGCAAAGCCAGTTCTGGACTTTTTTGGAAGGCAGACAGGGTTCCGTCATAGTCTAGCAGAAGGAGGCGCTTTTCGGCTGTCCGGTAGGCATCCAGCAGCGCTGTTTTTTCAAAGGCGTCCAGGATCTTTACTTGGAAAGAAGATTGTTTTTGTTTCGTGGCTGTTAACTGGTTTAGAAAGTCATGGGCCCAATCCACCACGTTATACGACACAAGCCTTTTTTGCATGCCACTGAGTCGTTGCCGCTGTTCTTCTTCCGGCATTTCCAGTCCTACTTTGATTTGTTGCGCCATTCTGAAAACGTCATTGGGGTTCACCATCAGCGCACCGGTTAATTCATGTGAGGCGCCGGCCATCTCACTGAGCAGCAATACACCTTCTCCATCCTGCCGGCTGGCCACAAACTCTTTTGCCACCAGGTTCATACCATCACGCAGCGGCGTGACCATCGCCACATGACAGGTGGTATAAAGACTGAGCATCTCTTCAAAATCGAGGTTTTTATAGAGATAGATCACTGGTACCCAACCAACAGTACCAAGACTGCTGTTGATGCGCCCTATGTATTCATCAATCATCTTTTTTCGTTCCGCGTATCGCGGAATGTTGTCGCGGGAAGGGGCCAGCACCAGCACAAAAACTACCCGGCCGTGATACGCAGGATTTTGCTTTAAAAAATGTATGTAGGCCTTCATCCGGTTGAGGATGCCTTTTGTGTAGTCCAGCCGGTCAACCGAAAAGATGATTTTCTTTTCTTTTAATTGATCCTTTAAAAGAAAACGCTTTGCCGCCACCTTCTCATCATCGTATGCACGGGCAAATTTTTCGTAGGCGATACTGATGGGAAAAACATCTACCGTCACGAGGCGGTTGTCATGCTGAATCACATGGTTCTGATGCGTTTTCCCAAGCACATTTTCAATACACTTTAAAAAGTGCGAGGCATAGTCCATCGTGTGAAAACCAATCAGGTCGGCGCCCAGCATACCCTGGAGCAGTTCGGTTTGCCACCCGGTTGGCAGCAGGCGAAACAATTCGTAAGAAGGAAAGGGAATGTGCAGAAATAGCCCAATGGTCAATCCCGGAAACTCCTTTCGAAGCAGTTGTGCCAGCGGCAACAGGTGATAATCGTGAATCCATACCGTATCGTCGGGCGACAGTTCCTGCCGCAACGTATCAACAAATAATTCGTTGACCTGCAGGTAGTCCCGGTAGGTCTCATCGGCATATACCGCATAGGACGGAAAATAATGAAACAGCGGCCAAAGAACGGAATTGGAAAACCCGTTGTAATAGCCTTCGTATTGTTGTCTTCCTGCAAAGACAGGTACATAGTTGAAATGTGGATTACTCAGTTCCTCCTTCACAGAATGCCAGGTACTGCGGCTACAGCCTGGCACACCTACCCACTTTGTTTCGCTGAATTGTTCGGCCGTTGAAGTGCATAAATAGCTGTGCATGGCCGTGGCAAGCCCGCCATTGGCATGACAGACCTTTTTGTTTTCGTTGATTGTGACAGGCAGCCGGTTTGATATGATGTATAATTTTGTATTCATGTCAGTATAATACAATCTTCAATATAGCAGAGCATTAACCTCAGATTAAAATCAGGTTAACCTTCGGAATAAAAAAAACTTAGCAACTGTTTTGGTTCACCATTGAATGGCTTTCACTAAATTGATGGTATGGACGGAGCAATTAAGCATTTAGTGATTGAGCAACTCGATATTAGTGACTATCAGCAGTTAATTCAGGCAATGAAGGCAGCTTACCCTGGCTGGCAGGGTAGTTTTTGGAGCCTGCAAGCCCTTGAACGGCTGATAGACAAATTCAGAGAAGGACAGTTTGTGATCAAAGCCGATGGCCTTGTCGTGGGTTCGGCGCTTTCAATAATTGTTGATTATGAGAAATTTGGCGATGAGCATACCTATAAAAAAGTCACCGGCAATTACACCTTTAATACTCATGATGCGGAAGGTGATGTGCTTTATGGAATCGAAATTTTTATCCATCCCGATTTTCGTGGGTTGCGCCTGGGCAGACGACTGTATGATGCCCGTAAAAGTCTTTGTGAACGGTTAAATCTGAAAGCGATTGTATTTGGAGGAAGAATACCGAATTATTCCCAGCATTCCGAACAGCTAAGCCCGAAAGAATATATCTACAAAGTCAAAACAAAAGAGCTGTTCGATCCGGTGCTTTCGTTTCAGCTATCCAATGACTTTCACGTAAAAAAGGTGCTCACCGACTACATGCCCGATGATGTGCAGAGTAAAGAATTTGCCACGCTGCTGCAATGGGATAACATCTATTATTCGCCGCCGTCAAGAAGAGCCTTTTCTCCTTCCGGTTATGCACGACTTGGACTCGTGCAATGGCAAATGCGGCCTTATAATGACCTTGATGAGCTGTTTACACAAATAGAATATTTTGTCGATGCCGTTTCCGGTTACAAAAGCGATTTTGCCCTGTTCCCGGAACTGTTCAACGGTCCTTTGCTGGCGCAATTCAACCACCTGAGCGAAGCGGATGCCATGCGGGCCCTTGCGCAGTTTACACCGGAAATACGCGACCGCTTCTCACAGTTGGCCATCCGCTACAATGTCAACATTGTTACCGGGAGTTTACCCAGCATTGAAAATGGGCAATTAAAAAATATTGGATTTCTGTGTCACCGCGATGGTAAAACCGATCAGTACGAAAAAATACATGTCACACCTGATGAAGCGTCCTACTGGGGCATGCAGGGTGGTTCAAAACTGGAAGTATTCGAAACAGATATCGGTAAAGTCGGCATCCTGATATGTTATGATGTGGAGTTTCCCGAGTTGCCAAGGTTATTAGCCGATCAGGGGATGCAGATTTTGTTTGTTCCGTTTCTGACAGATACGCAAAACGCCTATATGCGTGTTCGTTGCTGTGCCCAAGCAAGGGCTATCGAAAACGAATGTTATGTTGCTATTTCCGGTAGCGTTGGCAATCTACCCAAAGTAGAAAATATGGACATTCAATACTCGCAGGCGGCGGTGTTTACACCTTGCGATTTTGCCTTTCCGTCCAATGGCGTCAAAAGCGAAGCCACGCCTAATACCGAAATGATACTCGTGGCTGATGTTGACCTGACCCTACTAAACGAGTTGCATTCTTTTGGTAGTGTGAGAAACCTACGTGACAGAAGAAAGGATGTGTATAGCCTGCAATATTTGCCTACGGCTAATTCTGCCGACGCCCCGACACAGGATTATGCCCAAATCGCCGACAGTACAAGTAATGTTGGTCACGGATAACAGCGTCTATTAGCGGAGTATTAGGTTTAAGTTAGATTATGGTTAGATGCACAACATTCCCTTTTAGCAGGGGTAACTTTGCAACCGTCACTCCTATTGATCATTTCACCCGCTTTTTCATGGACACTATTTGGAATTACCATATTGGCAACAATCCCGTGCGGGATATAGCGATAGCGTTAGGCATTATCGTGCTTAGCATGGCAGCCCTGCGCCTCGTACAAAACTTAGTTATTCGTTCGCTGAAAAAACTAACCAGCAGGACCAAAACCACAATTGATGATTTCCTGGTGCAGGTTTTACAATCATCCGTGATGCCCCTGCTGTATAGTTTATCGGTGTATGCCGGCCTGCAGTACCTGACGCTTTCGGCCAATGTTCAGCAAGTGCTGCATTTGGCCGTGCTGGTTGTGACGACTGTTTTCCTGCTGCGCATCATCAATGCTTTCATCAGCTATGCTTTCAAAAGGGCGATGGCAAGGCGTGATACCACGCATCAACAGGAAAAGCAGTCGAAAGGCATTTTGCTGATTGTACAGGTGCTGGTGTGGCTCGTTGGAATTTTGTTTTTGGTTGACAATCTGGGATATGATATTACGACGCTGGTGGCGGGTCTTGGCATCGGTGGTATTGCCATAGCCCTGGCAGCACAAACCATTCTTGGCGATTTATTTAGCTACCTCGTTATCTTTTTCGACAAACCGTTTGAAGTGGGTGATTTCATCATTTTAGACGACAAGATGGGAACAGTGGAATACGTGGGCATTAAAACAACCCGCATTCGCACTTTAGGCGGTGAACAACTGGTTTGCTCCAATACTGACCTGACCAATTCACGGGTCCACAATTATAAGCGCATGCAAGAGCGGCGGGTGGTCTTCTCTTTCGGCGTTGTTTACAACACGCCGTCCCGCCAGTTAAACGCCATCCCGGGCATGGTGAAAGAGATTATTACGGGTATGGAAAACACCCGTTTCGACAGGGCACATTTTAAGGCGTTCGGCAATTTCAGTCTGGATTTTGAAGTGGTGTATTATGTGCTTTTACCGGACTACAATACCTATATGGACATTCAGCAGCAAATTAACCTGGACCTGTTTTCACTTTTTGCCAACGATGGAATTGAATTTGCATTTCCCACGCAAACCCTGCACCTGGCAGGACTGGATAAAACGGAGAAAGAACTCCCTAGCCTTAACGGGGTATCATGATAACAGTGTCCTGGTGCAAGCGGATTTTTAAGAACTGGTAAAGCTGTTGTTCTTGCAAAAAACTAATGGGCAGGCCCCTGCGGTAAAAAGCAGTGGCCAGGGTATCTGTTTTTTGTGTCGAATCTTTTAGGGTTAGCCAGCCGCAGAAGATGCTGTCCACAAACGGGAAAGCGGTTTTTACTTCGCCGTTTAAATCAAAATAAGTAAGTGTGTCGGTTTGCTGTTTTAATTTCTCCTGCTCCAACAGTTCCAACTGGTATTGCTGAAACATTTGCCGCGACACTTCAGCGCTTAGCTCATTAACTTCTTCTTTGGTCATGTTTACCCGTGCCGGTTTGAGTATATACTGCGAAAGTCCATTCGCAGCAAGGTTCTGTGCTATGATGCGTTGCAGGCTGTCACTGATGGGCGCACCTGAATGATAAACCTTTATCCAAATGGCGGTATCCTTATCTGCCAGATCCCACTTTAGAATTTCGTTTCCCTGGTCGTGAATAGGTCGCAGCACCAATTGATCCAGTTTGGCGTTGGTGGTTTGTTTTTGATATACGGTGTAGAGAAAGTAAACGCTTGGCACTGTCACCAATACAGCAATGAGAGAATAGATCAAAAAATAGATGTTCCGCTGCCGCCTGGTGGCAAAAGCCGTCTTCGGGAATCTCAAGTATTTTACGATCCAGTAGGTGGCAAGGCTGATGAAAATTGCATTAATAAAAAACAGGTAAAACGCTCCGGCAAAATACCGCCACTGACCGGTTGCTAATCCATAACCTGCTGTGCAAAGCGGCGGCATTAATGCTGTGGCAATAGCAACACCAGGGATAGCAATAGAACTGCCCGCTCTTGATGCGGATACGATACCTGCAATTCCGCCGAACAGTGCTACCATCACGTCCAACAAAGTGGGGTAAGTACGGGCTTCAATCTCCGGTGTGGGATAGGCAAACGGTGAAAGGGAAAAATAAAGAAAGGATGCAAAAAGGCTCAGTAGCACAGCTGCGCCAAAATTTTTTAGCGAACGTAAAAACAAGGTATTGTCGTGAATGCCGAACGCCAGCCCGATGCCTAAGATTGGAGACATTAGCGGCGAAATCAACATGGCACCGATGACTACGGCCGTGGAACTCGTATCTAACCCAATGGAAGCCAGCACCGCCGAACAAAAAAGCAGCCACATGTTGTAGCCACGGATGGACACACCCTCTGAAATGGACTCAATGGCCCTAATCGGGTCAGACGTAGAACGGATGTCCACAATGTTTTGAAGAAAATTCATAAGCGTGTTTGGTGTTCGTGGTTCCCCTTACTCGTCTTCAAATAAACGGGACCCTAATTTTTTATCGTGGCCGTAAATATCTTCCAGAAAATAGACATTACCATCATCCGTTGACCAACTAGTGAAATAGGTGATGAACACCGGCCACCTTTTTTTCAGCGTTACCCATTTTTCGGAACTGCGGTTCATCGCCTTTTTGATAGCGGCATCGGTCCACGAAGGATCATCTTTTAGCAGGTATTTAGCCAAATCAAAGGGCCGCTTCAGCCGAATGCAGCCGTGGCTAAAAGCTCGTTTCTCCCGGCTAAACAAACTTTTGGCCGGTGTGTCGTGAAAGTAAATGTTGTATTCGTTCGGAAACAAAAATTTGACCTGCCCCAAAGCATTCCTCCTGCCTGGCTTTTGCCGCACCACCGGCAAGTCGCCGCTGTAGCCGGTGATCTCTATGTTGTTTCGTCTCAGGTAGGAACTGCTGCGTCGCATGGCTGGAACAATTTCATTGCGTACAATACTTCGCGGTATATTCCAGTAAGGGCTAAAGACAATGTACTTCAATTCGTCGGAAAAGACCACCGTTCGATTGGCGGCCTTTCCCACTACCACATCAATGGTGAGTTCTTCGCGGCCACCTTCAATGAGACGGAAGCGGTATTCGGGGATATTGATAAAAATATAGTCATCGGGTTGGCGGGGCATCCATTTCATTCTTTCCAGATTCACCAACATTTGCGCAATGCGATCTTCTACCAGCACGTTCAGTGCTTTAATGAAAGCGGCGTCCACCACACCACTTTGCGTTTGGCCGTACAGACCCTGCACTTTTGCCACGGCTTTTGCGAAGGAGTCGGTGAACTGCATTGATGTATCGGCACCGGGCCAATGACCTTCCGCTGCCAGTCGTTTCTTAATGTTTTTGACCGCTTCGTCTTTTGCTCCTTTCCGCCATTTTCTCGAATATACCTCCAGGTCCGGCCAACCACCATTCGTCTGAATAGAGCGGTAGCGTAAAACAGCGTTTTGAAGGTGGTGAAACCTTGGATTAAGCGGCTGCCACTCCTTGTTTTCAGAAGCCAGCAGCGAATCCAGCATGGCCCGGATATCCAGCTTTCGTTTAGGAATATGCCACTGTAGTTCGGCCGGATCGGCACTGGCGCCAAAGGCGGTTTGTGCAAACAAAAAGAAGTGACGGGTTAGCCGCATTTCTGTTTCCATTAACGTTTTCCTGTCCGGCTGAAACATGTTATCGGCGTACAGCAGGGTATCCATGATTGTGTGCAAGATTGGATCATGCACACTACTATCGCCTACTCCGTTTATGTAGTCTTCATGACCGTTCCAAAAGCCTTCTGCTTGCGGTGTGATGCCATCCTCACTAAACCAGGCAAATTCATAATTGCGGGCATTATAAAAGTTGCGCACCTGTGCTTTTAGTGTATCGTCAGCCGATTTAAAAAAGCGGGCAACAGCTGCACTGTCCAAAAACAAATCAGTGTAGGCATTTTGGGGTGTGACGGTGGTGTCTCGGTTGACGAACCCTTGAACGTTTTCGGTTCGTGTGCCGTTGGTTTGGCAGGCATTAAGGAAACTGAGAAGTAAAATGACGGAAATTAGCAAACGCATAATGGTAGCCTCAGTTGTGTGCAATAAAAACGGTTGACTTGGTTTGGTTCATCACTACACTCGCCATGCTTTCTTTGAATAGAAGCGATAAACTGCTACGGCCATAGGCGCCCATGACCACAAGGACATTGGAATAGCGGTTGATGAATTGTGGCAGCCCTTCCTTAACTGCACCCTGAAGAATCTCAAGGCTAACTTGCGGGAAATGATGCTGCAACCAGGAACTGATTTCTTCTCTGTATTCAATATCGAGTACGTTGGACGGCACTACGGAAACAAAGACCGTAGGCAGGTTACGAAAAGCTGGTAGAAGATAAGAAAACATCTTTAGCGCATGCATGCTGGGGAAGCGGTCGTCATACGCAAAAATGACCTGTTCAACTTTTTGATAGCCCGTCGGAACAAGCACCACCGGACAGTGGGTCGCGGTCAGAAAGTTTTTCAATGAAAAGAGGTAAGACTCGGTGCCTTCGCTAAGTATAGCCAAGTCTGCAAACTCGCTGCTGTCGGTAAGCGCATCAAGATGCTTCTCATGAATTTTACAGACGTTAAATTGTACACCGGCGCCGGTGCAATAGTCTTCAAAAACTTTTACCAGCGCAGCTTCGAGTCGGCTGCTTTCTTCCTCGTCCGTTTCTTTGGTAAAATCGGTATCCAGCGTGTCAATGTCGTTTGGAAAAGGATAGGTCTCCTGGCTCAACGGAGTAAGGCTATTGACAAATAATCCATGCAAAACCACATCCTGCGCCATGGCAAGCTGCAAGGCAAAATCCAGCACATGTTGTGGAAGTGAATAGTTGGGGAAAACAACAAGGACTTTTTTCATTGCAGTCCTTATTTAACGTTAAACGAATTCGTTCGCAACACCACATAGCTTCCTGGAAACTGAACGTTGGCATTATCCTCAGCGGTGATGAACACCACTCTTGGCCGGAACGAAGTGACCGTTTTCAACGAGGCTTTGAGTGTGCTTGAGAGCAAGCCGCTGGAGCTGCTGATTTGCCCAATGTTTTTGATGCCGTTCGACTCCGTTTCAATCCACACCACGTAGTAATCTTTTGGCGGCATCAGACTTTTAGAAGGCGCCAGATGCTTCAGCGAAACCTCTATGGCGTAGTTGTTATTGTCATCTTTTTTGATCTTGACATTACCATCCGCTGCAGGCACAACCGAAGAAGAAGGAAAGGCTACTTTTTTGGCACAGGAGGTCAGCAAAAACGCAGCCAAAAGAAACGATGTACAAATGGCGGAAAACTGTTTCATGCAATTCAATTTTGGAGATAATAAATAAAAAACCAAAGCCCCCGGTTTTTAAAAACCGCCAGGTAGTTTCGGCGCATAGCGAATAAGGAGGATGCCCAATTTGCTATTAAAGCTCATGATCGGCGAAGCCATCAACAATAAGCTGTCGGCAGTTTTGGTAACAACAGTGCTGTCTGTTTGCAGGTAATTATCCATTTGCAATGCAGACAGATTTTTTCCTTCGTACTTTTTATCGGTGCTGGAAATGATTAACCCTTTGGTATCGGCAACCATCACCGACTGAAAATTTCTTTGCTTCACCATGTCATTATTATACTGGTTCACTTGGCCAATATTTCCCTGCATCACTTCGGTTCGCAAAGCCCACACGTAAGGCTTTGCCAAACTTTTCAGGTAAGCAGCAGTTTGCTCAGCATACCGATTTGCAAATTGCGCCTGCATTTCTTTTTCCCGTTGGCTGTAAGCTTTCTCTAAAGAAGCTGTCTGTACCGACTTCCAGATCAGCAGTGTAGCAATAACTAATAGTACACAGCCCCCTGCAATCAGTAGTTGCTTTTGCGTAAACGTGTATGTTTTTAATGCCGCATCTTTCTGATTGAAATCGTCCCTTTTCGTGTTTTGGTCCATGTTTTTTAGTTTAAGGAGTATGAAAAATTTGGGCGGGAACGGGTCGATAGAATAAAAGTAAATAATTAAAACAATTGGTGAAAATCACCTAAACGACATTTGAACAATCACCTATGCCATCGTCTTACTTCACTTTTTGAAATTGCTTTACGGTATCGCCCAAATCAAACACTTTGACAACATCTTTAAGCTCTGCATCAATAATTGAACTGGCCGCCGCACTCCGGTAACCACCGGCGCAATGCACCACAATGGGTTTATCGGTTGGTATCTCCGCTACTCTTTCTCTCACCTCCGCTAAAGGAATGGCCATGCTGTTTTCAAAGATTTTATTTTCTTTTACCTCGCTTGTATTGCGCACATCTACGATGGTATACTTATCCTGATTCTTCTTAAAAATATTCACATCCAGCTTCTCTTCTGATTCTTTTGCGCTGGTTAGCACAAATGCTTTTTTTATGCTGGTTTCGTAGCCAATACTGGCGGTGCGTTTAATCATTTCTTCCAACTGTTCCTTGCTTTCTCCCGCCAGGTAAAACGCTTCGTTTGGTTGGATGATGCTACCCAGCCAGGTTTCAAATTTTCCTTTTTCCATCAGGTTAACGGAGTGCGGCAAATGCCCCTCTTTAAAGTCGGCTTCTTTACGGGTATCCACAATCCACACGTTTTCATCCAGCTCTTGTCCCTCTTTATAGTCTTCTTTGGTAATGGTGTCAATGGATGGCTGCATAGAATCTGCTCCATTTCTATTCAGCTCTACATCGTAAGGAAAATAAGCAGGCACAAAAGGCTGGTCGGCCAACAGGTTCTTTACAAACTCTTCTTCGGTGGCTTCCTGTAAACTCCAGTTCGTTTGTTTTTCTTGTCCTATGGTGCTGCTGCTTTCTTTACTCAAATTTTTACCACAAAGCGTACCAGCACCATGGGCCGGGTAAACGGTTACATCATCGTTTAACACCATAAGCTTGTCACGTAGTGAATGGTACATCATTTTAGCCAGGTCTTCCCGCTTGGCTTTGATGTTGCCAGCACCCTCTCGCAAATCGGGACGGCCGCAATCGCCGATGAACAGTGTGTCACCAGTGAACACGGCCTTTTGCTTTTTTTCATGTTCCAACAAGATGGAAATACCATCGGGTGAGTGACCCGGTGTATTGATAGCAGAGAGTTTTATTTTGCCCAACTCTATCGACTGGCCTTCGTCAAATGTTTGATGCGGGTACTGTGCCTGCACATCTTTGCTTGCATAAATAGTGGCACCGGTGATCTGGTGCAGCTCCAGGTGTGAGCTAACAAAATCGGCATGCGGATGGGTTTCTATTACGCCAATAATCTGCGCTCCGTTTTCTTTCGCAAACTGCAGGTAAGGTTCTGTATTCCGGGCCGGGTCAATCAACACCATCTTCTTTTCACAATCGCTAAGAACAGCATAACTGTAATGCGAAAGGTTCTTGTCTTCAAATTGTTTTATCTGCATTGTTCCTACGATTACTTGTTTAAAGATCATTGATGTATGTAACCAGAGACGGCGCCTTATTTCTGTTGTGAGCAGGCCATCACTCTACTCCCCCCGGTCCACCGTTAAACTCAATGGGGTAGTCGGTCTCTCACCGCACCGTATACCCACGTGCCGGCAATGGCGCTAATGAGGGTGACGATGACGACGGAAAACCCGCTACCAATCAAGGCAAACAACGGGCCCGGGCAAGCTCCGGTGATGGCCCAGCCAAAACCAAACAGCAGGCCGCCATAGATTTGACCCTTCGAAAACTTTTTTTGCGGCAGCTTTATCTCTTCGCCGTGTATGCTTTTGAGGTTGAACTTTTTAATGAGCCGGATTGAAATGGCACCGGTGATCACCGCCGAACCAAGCACGCCATACATGTGAAAGCTTTGCAGGCGAAACATTTCCTGGATGCGGTACCACGAAATGACTTCCGACTTTACGAGGATTATCCCGAAGAGCATCCCAAACAGCAGGTACTTAACAAAGGCCAGTCCTTTTTCGTTGGTGGATGATTTGTTTGGCGCCACTTCATCGAGCGAACGCACTTCGAAATCGGTATTCGCTGCCGGTTCTTTTATAATTGTTATTGCCATGAATCAAAGTTTCAGGATAAAGGGTAACATAAGATTAGCCATGATGAAGCCGCCGGCCATAAACGAAACCGTTGCAATCAGCGACGGCACCTGCAGGTTGCTCAGTCCCATGATGGCATGACCAGAGGTACAGCCACCAGCATAGCGGGTGCCAAAGCCTACGAGGAAGCCACCCAATACTATCATAACAAAGCCTTTCAGTGTTAAGACTTGTGGCCAGTTGAACAGCTCCGAAGGCAACAGCGAATTGTGCTTGGTGATGCCATAGCCTTCCAGTTCGGCTACCAGCGCCGGGTTGAGGTCAATTGGAGCTGGGTTGGAAAGGAAAAGCGCTACCAATGCTGCACCGATAATTATACCTGCAACAAAGAATAAATTCCAGGATTCTTTTTTCCAGTCGTAATGAAAGAAAGGAATTTTAGCAGGCATACAGGCGGCACATACATGTCGTAATGAGGACGAGATGCCGAGTGTTTTATTGCCGAAAATTAGCAGGGCCGGAACCATCAGTCCAATAAGCGGACCGGCAATGTACCAGGGCCATGGTTGGGAGATAAACTCTTTCATCTTATTTTTTCCTTTGTTTTTTACTTGTGCAAATTTCCGGGATAGTGGCACCACATAATGTGACATCAGTCACTTATTCCCGAAAAGAAAAGTTCTTTTACAATGATGTAGGTGCCCATCAAAAGCACAAACCAGCCGAACCCCCTTTTTAGTTTGCCTCCGTCTATATTCTGAGCCAGATACATGCCACCGAAAATGCCGGCCACCGCAACGGCGGTCACGGTAAGCAGTAGTCGCCAGTCAATGTGGTGCTGTCCCATATCACCCAAAAAACCAATGAGTGAGTTGAGCGCAATAATCATAAGAGAAGTACCCACCGCTTCTTTCATGGGCTGCTCCATGAGCAGTACCAGCGCCGGTATGAGCAGGAAGCCACCGCCAGCCCCAAGAAAGCCCGTCACCAAACCAATCGCCACGCCATAAGCAATCAACACAAAGGGTTTGTGGTAAGAACTGCGGTCAGCCTGTATCGTTTTATCACGAATCATCGACACCGAAGCGGCCATCATCAGCAGCGCAAATACCACCATCACAAAAAGGCTGTGTGTTACCTGAAAGGAGCCGATGTTGAAAAACACCTCTGGCAGGTGTGGGATGATGACTTTGCGGGTAAAAAAAACAGTAGTGATAGAGGAGGAACCAAACAGCAGTGCGGTTTTGATATTCACCAGTCCAAGACGATAATTATGAAGGGCACCCACCAGGCTGGTAAAGCCAACTACAAACAGGGAGTAAGAGATAGCGATGGTAGGCGATACCGAAAAGAGGTATACCAGCACCGGCAGGGTAAGAATAGAGCCGCCACCGCCAATTAAACCTAATGACAGTCCAATCAATACCGAGGCGATGTACCCTGCTATTTCCATTGGCTGCAAAGATGAGAGGGCAGTTTCGTTCACACTGTGACATCGATCACACAACCGCTATTCGTTTTTAATCCACTCCACGGCATTTCGGTGAATGATAACCCAGCCCTTTGCTTCCATTTTTTTCAGCAAGCGGCTAATGACTTCGCGGGAAGAATTGAGATCAGTCGCAATTTCCTGGTGAGTAATTTTTAAGTGGTTCCCCAGTTGTGCCACCTGTTTTTTCAGGTAGTCCCCCAATCGTTCATCCATGCTGGTAAATGCTATGGCATCAATGGTCCGCAGCAATTCTTCAAACCGGTTGCGGTAAGAGGTAATGACAAATTGGTACCAGCTCCGGTATTTACTCATCCATTGATCCATATAAGCCAAGGGAATGGCCAAAACGGTGGCGTCAGTCAGGGCTTTTGCCAGCACTTCGCTGGTTTCTTGTTTGGCGGCGCAAACCATCGAAAGTGAACAGGCCTGGCCAGCACCCAGGTGATAAATAAAAAACTCCGCCCCATCTTCATCCTCCCTGTACAGCTTTACCAAGCCCTCTAAAATGAGCAGGGTGGACCGGATGGTTTGCCCGACTTTCAGCAGCGTGTCGCCGGCTTTTACCTGCTTGATAGAACCGTGTGTGGCAATATCGTTGTATAATTCGTCTTCCAGACCCGGAAACAATTCTTTTAAACGTTGAGTCTCCATTTTATCAACTTATCCTGCAAAATTGCTCTTTTGTACGGAGTTGAAGTTTATCAATTACAGATCGCTGATAATTTTAAAAAACTGAAGGCTATAGTGTGCCGCGGCTTTATGGACTTAGGATCTACGACACGCTTTTATTGCGGTGCAATTACGGAATGGTTAAAAAGGGTTGCAAATACTTACGCATGAATGAGCAATACCATATATAAACCGCCAGATTTACCAATGAAGATTTTTTTGAAAAGCTTATTTTCACTCTTTTACAAAAGAATCAAACAGTACCAAAACAAATGGCGAAAGAAAGGGAAAGAGAAGAACTGCACCGGACCATCTGGCAAATAGCC
>CBDUBQ010000073.1:0-18943 GCA_965365435.1 uncultured Flavisolibacter sp. | reverse complement strand
TGGCGGATTTGCACCTGCCGTACTGTTTCCAACCGGCGGCAACGGCCCCCGTTTTGTGGCCATGGCCGACATGAATAGCGACAATAAAACGGATCTGGTGCTGGCAAACGCAGATGCCAATACGGTGGCCGTATTGCTCAATAACTGTACGCCGGATGTGCTGCAAACCTGGTACAGAGACAGGGATAACGACGGCTTTGGCGATCCGGCAATAAGTATAACAGCAGTTTCGCGGCCGCCTGGTTTTGTGAGCAACAACCAGGACTGCAACGACTACCGCGTTTATTACCAGGACGTGGACAACGACGGCTGGGGCAATAGCACCAAGCTTGCCTGCGGCATTATTACAAGAACCGGCGATTGTGATGACAACAACAACAGAGTGCACTCGCTGCAGACCTTCTACCGCGATGCCGATGGCGATAGCTGGGGTAATGCTGCGGTGACAACGGTGATCTGTTCGTCAGTGCCACCGGCAGGCTACGTTGCTAACAGGATGGACTGCAACGACAGCGACCCGTCCATCCGCTATTGCCCGACCGTTAGTATTGGAGCCGGAAAAACCGCCCTGGCTGCAAAAGAGGCGCTCTCCCTGCAACTGGCTGCCTCTCCTAACCCGGCCGGGAAGTGGACACGCATACAATACGTCCTACCGGCGGAGGGCCAGGTGAGCATCAGGGTTTATGATGTGTTGGGCAGAGAAGCAGGCATTGTCTTCAATGGCTGGAGAATTGCTGGCAGCTATGTACAGGATTACAACATGGCTCAGCTTCCAACAGGCACCTATTATTGCCGGCTAGTCATTACTGGGAGAGGATCGGTAAAAACTGCCGTGCAAATACTGGTGAAGGCGGAATGAGGAAGTTTCGCTTTCAATAAGAAGGGCAGTACGGAACAATTGCGAACGGATTTGTAAGCAAAGAAATAGGCTGCCCTGATGGTTTAGGGAGAAGGCCCCGGCGCTGGAGAAAACGATATTTAAAAAAATTTTGTTTTGTAGTTGCATACCCGTAAGTTTGAAAAGTCTCAACCGATCTGCTTTTTTGCTATGGCAGACGAACCAAAACTCTTCTATCCTTTTGTAAATCCGGTTTTCCGTAGTGAGGTTTGTTGATGATGTCCGCATCATCGGTGATATTGCTTTTTCCCGAATTGCATTTGCTTGCTTTTAAACCAACCAGAATGACCGGCCCAGCTATGCTAAACATCCGGCTGACAGGATTATCACCGCCTGCTTCTCCTACCTTCTTCTCTGCTTAAAATGCAGAACAGGTGATTTTTTCGAAAAAGAACGATCAGACAGACCTGAAACCTAAACCAACTGACGAGCCTTAAACCTACGCCGCAATGGAATTAGCCCAAAAACACCTTGCAGAAAGTAGCAAGGTGCCGGTTATAGTCTACGGAAAAGCCGATCCGCCAGGACGTGCAATTTTAAGTCCGCATAAAAGGAATGTCTGACCTCCACTTTCACCTTTCACTAAATTTTTTTTATGAACATTTTTTTACGAACACTCACACGACTATTTATTCTTCTCTTGTTGTGTACGGGATGGTCGGCCACCAGTTGGGCTGCCGATATAAATGTGCCCGGCGACTACAACAATATGCAGGATGCCATCAACGCAGCAAATCCCGGGGACGTCATTCATGTGCATGGCACTTACGTCAATCCAATTAACAACACGATCAATGTCAACAAATCGGTTACGATAGAAGGCGAGTCATCGGCCAAGATTCAGACATCGGGCACTCTTCATTTGTTCAATGTATCGGCTGCCGGTGTCACCATCCGTGACATTGAGATTGAAAAGACGGATAACAGCGTTGACCAGAACTTGATTCTTGTCACCGCCAACAATTTTGAACTCGCCAATAGTGACATTCATGCCCTTTATCTTATGGGTGAAGCTGAAATCACCCGCGCTTTAGAAATAGGCGGTTCCCTTACCGGCTTGAACATTCACGACAACACGTTCCGTGCGCTGCGCCAGCCCGCTTACATCAACAATGGCACCAGCGGCACCATTGCCAACAACCTCACCAAAGGCACAAGAGGCTGGGTGATTCTCACGGATACAGACCTGACCTTCACCGGCAATACCTGGGGAACGGGCAGCGAGGTGAACTACTATGATATTGCCATGCTCAGTGCGGCTACGAATAATTACCCCGATAGCCGGGTCGTGCAGATCAGCGAAGACAACAACCAGGCGGTGGTGGAGAACCAGCACTCCTCCTATCCCGTTCGAATTTTGTCTATTGTACGGGTGCAGGCTGGGGCCACAGCGCCGGGCAACGGCTCTATCCTTGAGCCCTATCCCACCATCGCCCAGGCCGTGCCAAGGGTAGCTATCGGTGGTAAAGTGCTCGTGGCAAGCGGAACGTACAACGAAGATGTTCTACTTAATAAAACACTCAGGCTCCTGGGTGCAGGCATCGGTGTATCCACCATAAGCGGACCTTTGGGCGGCGATGGGGCCACCATCCGCGTTAGTGCCGCCAATGTGAAGGTTGATGGCTTCACCATCACCCGCGACGGCAATGCCGTTGCCACCTGGAACGATGCAAACCTAAACTCGGCAGGCATCGCGGTGCAGAGCCAGGGCAATTTTGCCGAGATTTCAAATAACCGGCTTGAGGGCAACCGCACGGGTATTGATATTAATAACAGCAACGGGAATAACATCCATAATAACGTAATCACTAACAACAGGACCGGTATTATCTTCCGTAACCAAACAGATAATACCATTGTTACACAAAACTCTATCACCGACAACTGGACCGTCGGCGTTTTGTTTCTTGATGCCAGCGGTGGAACAAATTCACCACTTCAGCAGGCGCTGAACAGCCAGTTTACCGGCAACGACATCAGCGGCAACTGGTATGGCCAGGTGGCTGACCGCCAGGCAGGCGGCTCTATTCCGGCACCGGGCACCACCAACCTTAAAAACTTTACCTGTAACTGGTGGGGTACCACCAGCCCTGTAGTGACAACGGCCAATACGGCTGAACCCGGCTATGCATCGCAGATACCGGTTGCCTACGGCGGCTCTGCTACCCCTCCGGGAGGACAGCCGGATATAGCCGGACCGGCATCGGCCAATATTGTGTATAGACCGTACCTGGTAAACGGCACCGATAACGAACCCAGCACGGTTGGTTTCCAGCAAGTGCCCGGAAGCTGCAGCGGCGGTACGCAGGTTCACAATATTACGCAAGGCACCCATCATGTAACCATTCAGGAGGCTATCAATGCAGCTTCGGCCGGTGATGTGCTTGAAGTCTCTGGCACCTACGTCAATCCTGGCAATAATACTATCCTTGTCAACAAGGACGTCACCATTAAAGGTGCAACAGGGGCCAAGATTCAAACCTCTGGCACTACGCACCTGTTTTCGGTATCGGCCGCCGGTGTCACCATCCGTGATATCGAGATTGAAAAGACCGATGATGACGTTAACCAGAACATCATCCTTGTGGCCGCCAACAACTTTGAGCTGGCTAACACCGACATCCACGCCCTGTATGTGCTGGGCAACGGTGAAGCGTCAAGGGCCTTGGAAGTTGCGGGTTCCGTCACAGGACTGAATATTCATGACAATACCTTCCGGTCGCTTCGCCAGCCTGCCTACATCAACAATGGTGTGACCGGCACCATTGCTAACAACCTGACAAAGGGCACCCGGGGCTGGGTGGTGGTTACCGATACAGACATCAACTTTACCGGCAACACCTGGGGCACGGGCAGTGAGGTGAACGCCTTTGACATTGCTCTAATTGAACAAAGCGGCTCGGTTAATAATTATCCTGATGCAAGGATTGTACAGATCAGTGAAGACAATAACCAGGCGGTGGTGGAGAACCAGCATTCATCTTACCCGGTTCGGATTTTGTCTATTGTACGGGTGCAGGCAGGCGCTACCGCTCCGGGAGATGGCTCTATTTTAAGCCCCTATCCCACCATCAGCCCGGCCGTGCCAAGGGTAGCACAAGGCGGCAAGGTACTTGTCAGCTCTGGTATTTACGAAGAACAGGTGGTCATTACCAAAGGTGCCCGATACTTGGGCCAGGGCGCAACAAAGCCGATCGTGCAGCTTATCGGATCGGTATCCGGAAAGCCCACTTTGTTTGATGTTACTGCCGACGGTGTAACAATTGATAACTTCCTTTTCAATGTGGACCTTTCCAAACTGAGGAGTGCGATTATTGCCAGTGGCACTATGCTCGATAACATTACCATCACCAATAACAAGATTGAATGTTATGGAACGCCTGCAGGCTCTTATGGCGAACGGAATGCCGTGAGTGTAAACTATGCTGGCTATCGCAATGCTGCAGGAGGTGTTGACAACATCCAGTTCCACAACAACACCGTGACTGCTGCGCCGCCAGCCGCTTTCCGCTCAGGGATTTCGGCCGATGAAGCAGGTGGTGATTTTACCGGCAACACGCTGCAAACCATCAACCACGACATCCTGGTGCGGTTTGGCAACAACGGCGACATCAAAATCCGGAACAACAACTTCAACGGTGGCGGTGTAGAAGTGGCCGAGCACAATAACGGAGCTGATTCTACCATCATTGAAAACAATGCATTCAATGCGACCTTTGCTAATTCGTCGGCGCCGAATGCGGCGGTGCTGCGCCTGCGCAACAACCAGGCAGATAAACCCTACCTGGTCAGCAGCAACACCTTCGCTAACCACAACTGGGCAGCAAGCATTGAAAACATGCGCAACATTACCGTGGAGAAAAACAGCTTTACCCCGCTGGCTAATTCCACCACGTTTGTACACATTGCCCTGAATACAAAATCTATTTCCACTAATTCAGGCCAAATTGTACAGACAACAATTGGTGCCACCATCAAAAACAATTTCTTCTTTGGTTCCGGCACCAATGGCGGCACAGCCGTTGGCTTTTACAATCACGATGCTGATAATGCATCGTTCGGAACGTTTAATGTAAATGAAAACAGCTTCAGCCTGGAACTGGCCAAGGCCATTTTCACTGATGGACAATCCGGAGCAAGCAGCGGTTCTACATTCCCTGCTTATTCCAGCGTTATTGGTACGGGATCGAATGCCATTACCACCATGGCCCCCTGGACAGCGCCGATAGCCGGCACCTGTAACTGGTTTGGAACGAATGACCAAACCGTGATTCAGTCGAAAGTGGGTTCTTCGGTAACGTACGAACCCTGGCTTACAAAGGGCACCGATTCCGATGGATCAACCCCCGGCTTCCAGCCCGCTTCCGGTACCTGCAATGGCACCTCAGCCGACAATGACGGCGATGGCGTGACCAATGCACAGGATTGTGCCCCGAATGATCCCGACAACTCGCCTGCACCGACTACGTATTATCAGGATAGCGATGGCGATGGCTTTGGCAACGCGAGCCAGACGACGCAAAGCTGTGCACCCGTAGCAGGATACGTGGATAACGACGACGACTGCGACGACACGAAGGTGTTGTATGAAGACGCAGACAGCGACGGCTTTGGCTCCGACACGAAAGTGGCATGCGGCGGCACGGAAAACAGCGACGATTGTGACGATGCCCAAACGCTTTATGCAGATAGCGACGGCGATGGCTTCGGTTCTACAACCAAAGTTGCCTGCGGCGGTGTCACCAACAACACCGACTGCAACGATGCCGATAACTCGGTTAACACTGGGCAAGTCTATTATGCCGATACCGACAATGACGGCTTTGGCGATGCCCTCAATACGGCGGAGGTATGCGCCAGCACGCCACCTGCCGGTTATGTTACCAACAGCAGCGACTGCGATGACACGAAAGTGCTCTATCAGGACAGCGATGGTGACGGCTTTGGTTCGTCCGTGAAAGTAGCCTGTGGGGGGGTGGAAAACAACACCGACTGCAACGACAGCCAGACCCTCTACCAGGATAGCGATGGCGACGGCTTTGGCAGCAGTACGAAAGTTGCCTGCGGCGGTGTCACCAACAACAGCGATTGCGACGATAACCAAACGCTTTACCAGGATACCGATGGCGACGGCTTTGGTTCTGCCATTAAAGTTGCTTGCGGTGGCGTTACCAACAGCAGTGATTGCAACGATGCCCAGATCACCTATCAGGACAATGATGGTGACGGCTTTGGCGCCGGCCCGGCCGTTCCTTGCGGCAACGCAACAACGAATACGGATTGCAACGACGCCGATGCGGCTATTTATCCCGGCAATGCCGAAGTGCCCGATGGCAAAGACAACAATTGCAACGGCACGGTGGACGACGGTCCGGCAGTGACCTGGTACCAGGATAAAGACGGCGACGGCTTCGGCAACCCGAACGTCTCCACCTCGTCTTCTTCTCCGGTGCCCGGCTATGTCACCAACAACCAGGATTGCGACGACAATTACAAAACTTACATGGACGCCGACAACGACGGATGGGGTTCAGCCACACTGGTTCCTTGCAGCCTTGTGCGTCGTACCGGCGACTGCAACGACAATGATCGCCGCATCAACCAGCCGCGTACCTGGTACCGCGATGCTGACGGCGATAAGTTTGGCGACCCGAACAATACCACTGTTGTTTGCCAGGCCGATGCACCGGCAGGTTATGTAAGCAACAACACCGACTGCAACGACGCCAATCCGGCCCTTACGCAGGTTCGCACTTTCTTCCGCGATGCTGACGGCGACGGCTTTGGCACTTCTTCACAGTCCACAACAGCCTGCTCCACCACTCCGCCTGCGGGCTTTGTGGCCAACAGCAGCGATTGTGACGATACGCAAATTCGCTACCGCGACAACGACGGCGATGGCTTTGGCTCGAACAACCGCGTTGCTTGTGGTGGTGTGACCAACAACCAGGATTGCAACGATGCCCTCAACACCGTGTATCCCGGTGCACCCGAAGTCACCAACGGCCGCGACGACAACTGTAACGGACAGGTGGATGAGACAGCGGTCAACACCACTTATTACCGCGACCAGGATGGCGACGGTTTTGGCAACCCGGCGGTTACACAAACAGGCACCAGCCAGCCCCCGGGTTATGTGACCAACAATCAGGACTGCGACGACACGAAAGTGACCTATCAGGACCTGGACGGCGACGGCTTTGGCTCTACCACCAAAGTAGCCTGCGGTGGGGTAGAAAACAGCAGCGATTGCAACGACAACCTTACCCGTTACCTGGATAACGACGGAGACGGATTTGGATCAACCACCAAAGTAGCCTGCGGCGGGGTGACCAACAACACCGACTGCAACGACAGCGATGCCGGGGTGAATGCGGCCCAGACCTACTATCCCGATGTGGATGGCGACGGCTTTGGCAACGCCACGGCTCCTACGGCCCTTTGTTCTTCAACGCCGCCCACCGGCTATGTGAGCAACAATGGGGACTGCAATGACAACCAGGTCACTTACCAGGACACCGACAGCGACGGCTTTGGATCTGCAACGAAAGTGGGTTGTGGCGGGGTAACCAACAGCCTCGATTGCAATGACAACCAGACGTTGTACCAGGATAGCGATGGCGACGGCTTTGGCTCTACCACCAAAGTAGCTTGCGGCGGAGTAACCAACAACACCGACTGCAACGACGCACAAACACTTTACCAGGACAGCGACGGTGATGGCTTTGGCAGCACCACCAAGGTGGCTTGTGGCGGCGTAGGTAACAATGCCGATTGTAACGATGCGGACAACACCGTGTACCCCGGCGCTCCTGAATTGATGGACGGCAAGGATAACAACTGTAACGGCACTACCGACGAATCGGCGCCCACTACCTGGTACCGCGATGCCGATGGTGATGGCTTTGGCAACCCGTCCGTTACCTTGCAAAGCAGTACACAGCCGTCCGGTTATGTGAGCAACAACCTCGATTGCTACGACAACCGAGTCTCCTACCGCGACGCCGATAACGACGGATGGGGTTCGACGGAAAAAATCCCCTGCGGCTGGATCTCACGAACCGGCGATTGCAACGACAACGACCGGCGTATCAACCAGCCCCGCAGATGGTACCGCGATGCCGATGGTGATAAGTACGGCAACCCGAATGACTTCATCACCATTTGCCAGGCCGATGCACCGGCAGGCTACGTAAGCAACAACACCGATTGCGACGACAACAATGCCCAAATCCGCAACTGCCCGACACCTGTCACCACGGTAGCGAAAGCGCCGTTAGGCGAGGCGATAGAGCAGGGCACGTCGGTTACCCTGGCAGTTTCTCCCAACCCGCTCACCGTGAAAAACAGGGTGCTTTATACCCTGCCTCAAACGGCGAGGGTAGTGCTGAGTGTTTTTGACGTGAGCGGAAAAGAAGTGCAGGTGCTCTTCCGCGGCGTTCGGCAGCAGGGTACCCACCAGGCTGAGTTGAATGCTGCAAGGCTGGCTCAGGGCATCTATTTCATTCGCCTTGCCACTACCGTCAACGGCAAAGCAGAAATGATAACCCTGAAAGCGGCAAAGGCCCACTAAGGCGCACTTTCAATTGTACCAATCAGTAAAGCAAGGCTGTCTCATGCAAATGAGGCAGCCTTTTTTTTGGTGGCGCAACCAGTGTATTGGCAACCTTTTGCGCCAGTTCTGCTTAAAAGAAAATCACCGGCCAACACCACCCCTCATGAGGAAAATGATTCCGGTTTGCCCCAACCTTTTTTTTGTGTTAGTTTTTGTTTTAATCGGGATAAAACTGCCCGTAAACTTTTGCCGGCAGTTTTAAAATGCCAGCTTTACCCTTCACCCATCTGTTGAACACCTTCCCGGCAAAACCTCTCCGAAATCATCAATGCCAACGGCAGTTGCCGTTTTATCGAATAACGTTTGAAGCCGGCCAATGGGTTGGTTACAAAGAATTTCTAAGCTGAAGGAAGGAGTCGGTATTGCCGGCAAAACCGGCAGTTAAAAATCATCGCAAACCAAACCTGTTGTGTAAAAAATGGGAGCGCCTGTTTTTCTTTTCCGCCCCGGTGCCGGTACCGGCAAAAAATCAGTCGGGGCGCCTTACGCTGGTTGGCAACAGCATTAGGTTAAACCTTGCAGCGCCTGCTGCCGGATAAAGCTGGCCGTACAACTGATGTGTGCTGACAGGCGTAATTGGTGATAACAACCGCACTGGCAGCAAGGCTGACGATGGAGAGAAGAAAAGAGGCAGCTCTACCGCTGACTTTAATGCCAATCCGCTGGCCTCTATCACATCACATTAACGGCCACCATCAACGATAAACAGTACCACCGAACTATGAAAGTGACAAAGGCAAACTAAATTGCGAAAATGACGAGTATTGATCGGTAGAAAACGACTGTCTCATTTGCATGAGGCAGCCTTTTTCGTAAGGTTGTTCTTAGCGGTACCACACCATTTCTTTCCATTTCCGGAGGAACCTGAAATCTGAAAATTATAGGTCGCCCAATTTAATATAAACACTCATTGCAGCGACGCCAACAATTTTTCCACTTCGGCCAAACTGCCGCCATTCTTTACCGTTATACTTTTGGCCTTTTCGGCCAGGCGACGGGCATTGGCCAAATCGTTTAGCTTTTGATAAACTTTGGCGGCTGTTATTGCTGTTTGCACGTTTTCCCAAAGCACCAGTGATTTCTCCGCCCAGGCCGCCGCCTTTAGCAGTGCCTGCGGGTCGGTGATATGCTGAAGGTAATTTTCGGCAAGAGCCTTTAGCTGATGGTAATCGGTGGCTGCGTAAACATCTGCCAGCCGCTGGCTTTGCCTTTGATAGGCTGCCCAGTTTTGCGTGTTCTCGTACAGTTCCAGGTCAAGCGTAAAAAGGAGCGAATCAACGGCCGGAATAGCCGTGGCAGCCACAATGGCCCGCTTTGAAAAGTAAGTGGCCGAGTCTTTGGCCAGCGCTAACTTCGAAAGTGTTTCGTACGTAGCGGCCAGTATCTTTCGTTTTACTCTTTCGGGCGAAGCAATGGCCGCATACTCTTTTTGATGCGCCAGCGCAAAGCGGAACTCCGTTGAAGCAATGTCAGTGATGCCGTTGGCAAAAATTCGCCAGGAGTTTTCAGTCAGCAGGCTGTCGGTGGACACGGCTGCAAAATATTTTTTTGCGGCCGTTTCGGTGTTCATCCACCCAAGGCGCAGGGCCATGATGTAGTCGAGGCAGGCCTTGCCGTTGCGCACATCGGCCTCAAAGCGGCGGCGCAGGGTGGGTAGTTGTTTGTCGGGATTCAGGGCGTTTTTGCCATGCTCCAAAAAACTCTGGGCATCAAATTCGCCGGCCATCCGGTACAGGGTGCGCCCATCGGCATCCAGAAACAAAAATGTAGGAAACCGGTAAATGCCGAACTGTTGCTGAACGGGCCGGCCCTCTTTTTCCATATCCTGGCCGGCGCAAATGAAATGGGTGTTGTAGAAGCCAGCCACCGACGGGTCGGTAAGCACCGTTGCCTTCATATTGTTGCAATGCGAGCACCAGGAAGCATATCCCATAAACAACACCGGCCTGCCTTCTTTTTTAGCCTGCTGCAACAATTCCGGCAGACTGGCCTTGCTCAGCACCATTGCGTTTTGGGCAAAAGAAAGACGGCAGACAGCCATCAGTAATGCCAGGAGTAAAAACCGTGAACCGAACCGCATCCGACAAATGTATTTGCGGCAGAAATATACAAAACTGCTTTTGTGAAAAAAACCACCCGTCGCTTTTGGAAACCCTCACCTTTCCGCTTCTGCTGATACGCCTTGCTGTTGGCTTGTGGTCAAGCGGACAGGCTGCCCAACCACCGGCAGAGCCAATGAGCCGCTAGTTCGGTGGTAAAAGACCAGGCAGGTGGCAAAAATTTGATAGGCTCATGCCGCTCTTTTTTTTACCGGTTCGGTAGCTTATCTTCATAAGAAGATTATTTTTAAAGCGTTCTGCTTACCGTCCTCTCTGAAATCTTTTCCAACAATTTTAATAACCCTTAAATCTTCCTTGAAGTATGCGAAAAATTTTACTCCCCGGTGCGCTGGCCCTTTTATTTTCGTCTCAGGCTATTTCGCAGGCCAGCATGCCCTACACCACTTGCCCCAACGTAAACCTTGCCCTGGTGCGGGCCGGCAATAATGCCAACACCGGCAACCCTTTCCTGCTGTACGAAATTAATACCGCCACCGGCGCTGCCACCCTGGTGCCCGGCGGCCCTTACAAAGACCCCATGAACATGACCCAGAACCTCCAGGTGAACGGCGTAGGGGTAAACCGGGTAGATGGCTTTCTTTACGGGCTTAGCGTGGAGCCCACCATTAGCACGGCCCGCCTGCTTCGCCTCGACAAAGCCTATGGTGTTACCGACCTCGGTTACCTGCCTTCGCCGGCCAGTGCGGCCGGGCAACTTGGTATCATCAACACCGCTGCCGGCGACCTGGACGACCAGGGCAACTATTGGTTTACGGCCGCTACCGTCAACATGGCCACGCAGCAGCTAACCGGGTTTTTCCTGGGCAAAGTAGCCAATGTAGCGGCGCAGCCGCCGGCACCGGCGCCTATACCGGTGACGTATTATCCGGTGATGCCAACTGCGTCGTGCGCTGCATTAGCCGCGGCGCTGGTGGCCAACCTGGATAATTCGGTGAAGGACATCAGCTTTAACAACAGCTCCAAAACCCTTTATTCGTATGTAACCTATAGCGCCAATGGGGCGCCACCGTATGCCGGACAGGTAGCTGAGATCAGGCCGGTTGTTGGCTCTAACCCGCAGCAATACGAAGTGGTGTGCTCACCGGTTGTCAACACCCACTCGGCCGAAACAGCCGGAACACTGATAGACAACGCCGGCGACTTTTTTGTGCTGCTGACAGACGGCAGCTTCGGCCGGATTGGTACAACAGCGCCGTATCAATACACCGGCGTTTACATTCCGGTTGCCACCAGCACGGGCCTGCCCAATCCGCTGCGGGGCGACCTGGCCGGCTGTGGCAGTGCGCCGGTAATGCAAACCTGGTACCGCGACTTTGACGGCGATGGCTTTGGCAACCCGGCGAAACCCATCATGAGCGCCACCCAGCCGCCCGGCTACGTAGCCAATAACCTCGACTGCAACGACTATAAAGTGCTGTACCAGGACAATGACGGCGAAGGCTGGGGAAGCAGCGTGAAAGTGCCTTGCGGCGGCGTATGGCGAACCGGCGACTGCAACGACAATGATCCGAAGATTCACTCCCTGCAAACATTCTATCGCGATGCCGATGGCGACTGGTATGGCAACAAGGCCATGATGATTCAGCAGTGCACCAACACACCGCCGGCGGGTTATGTGCGCAACAGTATTGACTGCAACGATGCCGATCCGAAGGTGTACTGGCCCATTGCCTACTACCGCGATGCCGACGCCGATGGCCTGGGCGATCCGGCCAACAGCCTGGCGGCCTGTTCGTCCACCCCACCGGCAGGTTATGTACGAAACAAAAAAGACACCAACGATTCGGTGCCCATCAGCGGCGCCCAACCTTCGGGCAGCGGTGTGCCGGCACCTGTTGAGGCAATGGCTCTTGCCGGCAAAACGGCGCTCTTGGCTTATCCCAACCCGTTTGGAAAAAACACCCGCCTGCAATACAGCTTGCCGGCCGATGCGCAGGTAACGATACAGGTGTTTGATGTAATGGGACGTGAACTTGGCCTTGTATTTAGCGGAAGGCGAAGCGCCGGTACGCACTACGCCGAGTACAATGCTTCGGCCCTGTCGGCCGGAGTGTATTACTGCCGCATGACCACACGGGCAGGTGGCAAAGAATCGGTGTACCTGCAAAAGATGGTGAAAGTAGAGTAATACATATATGGACGATAAAAAAGGCGATGCAGATTTTTGCATCGCCTTTTTTGTTTCCATAAAACTGCCTACCTTATTTCGACGCCAACGGTTTTAATTCTTCTTTTAAAAACTGCCCCGTAAAACTTCCCTCTACCGCCAGCAGCTTTTCCGGCGTGCCTTCAAACAAAATCCTGCCGCCACCGCCGCCGCCTTCGGGGCCAAGGTCAATGATATGGTCGGCCACTTTTATCACGTCCATGTTGTGCTCAATCACCAGCACCGTGTTGCCACGGTCCACCAGTTTGTTCAGTACTTCCAGCAGGTGATGAATGTCTTCAAAATGAAGGCCCGTGGTGGGTTCATCCAAAATGTAAAATGTTTTGCCGGTGTCACGCTTGGCCAGCTCCGTTGCCAGCTTTACGCGTTGCGCTTCACCGCCGCTCAGCGTCACGGCCGATTGGCCCAGGGTGATGTAGCCGAGACCCACATCTTCCAGCACTTTTATTTTGCGGTGCAGAAAATGCACCGGTTGAAAAAACTCCACGGCTTCCTCCACCGTCATGTTCAGCACATCGGCAATGGATTTGCCTTTGTAGCGGATCTCGAGCGTTTCGCGGTTATAGCGTTTGCCGTTGCATTTTTCGCAGTGCACATACACGTCGGGCAAAAAGTTCATTTCAATCGTTCGCAGGCCGCTGCCTTCGCACATATCGCATCGCCCGGCCTTTACATTAAACGAAAACCGGCCGGCATTGTAACCGCGGATTTTCGCTTCCGGGATAGAGGCAAACAGCGTTCGTATCTCCGTGAAAAAGCCGCAATAGGTGGCCGGGTTGCTCCGCGGTGTGCGGCCAATGGGCGACTGGTCTATCTCAATGACCTTATCAATTTCATCCAGGCCCTTTACCGATTTGTGCGGCATGGGTGTCATCTTGCTGTTGTAACAATGCGTGGACAGCAAGGGGTACAACGTTTCATTGATCAGCGTTGACTTTCCGCTGCCGCTGACGCCCGTTACCACCACCAGCTTGCCCAACGGAAATTTTACGCTGACGCCTTTAAGGTTATTACCGGTGGCACCTTTTATTTCAATGCATTTGCCATTGCCTTTGCGGCGTTCGGCCGGTACGGCAATTTCCCGCTCGCCGTTGAGGAAATGCGCCGTCAGCGTATCTTTTTTCAGCACTTCTGTTGGCGTGCCCTGCGCCATAATGCGGCCGCCGTGATAGCCGGCTTTCGGGCCCACATCAATCAGGTGGTCCGACGCCAGCATAATGTCCTTATCATGCTCTACCACCAGCACCGAATTGCCAATATCCCGCAGGTTTTTCAGGGCGGTGATCAGCCGGTGGTTATCGCGTTGGTGCAGGCCAATGGAGGGCTCATCCAGAATATAGGTAATACCCTGCAACTGCGAACCGATCTGTGTGGCTAAGCGAATGCGTTGCGACTCGCCACCGCTGAGCGTACGGGTGGGGCGGTTTAGTGTCAGGTAGGTAAGGCCCACATCGAGCAAAAACTGCAGGCGGTCGCGGATTTCTTTGTTGATCTCTTTGGCGATGACGTTTTGCTTTTCCGTCATCCGCTTTTCAACGCCGGTAAACCATTGCAACAGGTCGGTGAGATCCATGTTGCTTAGTTCCGATATATTCCGCTCCGCCACCTTAAACCAAAGGCTTTCTTTCTTCAGGCGGGTGCCGTTGCAGGTTTTGCAGGTGGTGAGCTCCATAAAGCCTTCGGCCCAGCGCTGAATGGCTTCGGAGGTGCTAGTGGCAAACCAGCGTTTCACCTGGTTCACCACGCCTTCAAACTCGCCGGCATACACCGAGCTGTCAATCGCCTCGTCGTCGTACTGCAGTTCATCGGCCGAAATACCTTCTGCCTTTCCATAAAGCACCAGGTTGAGCGCCTTTTCCGGCAGCTCTTTCACCGGTTTATCCAGGCTGAACTTTTCTTTTTTCGACAACTGCTGCACCTGCCGGAAAACGTAGGCTTCCCGCTCCCCGCCCAGCGGCGCTATGCCGCCTTCGTTGATGCTGAGATTATCGTCGGGGATCACGGCACTCATGTCCACCGTGTACACCTGTCCCAGGCCCTTGCAGGTAGGGCAGGCGCCGTATGGCGAGTTAAACGAAAACGAATTGGGCGAAGGCTCTTCGTACGAAAGGCCGGTGTCTTCGCACATCAGGGCACGGCTGTAAACGGCCAGGGCCCCCTCCGATCCGGCCTCCCCAAACCCCTCCGGTGGAAGGGCTTCGCCTAGCTGCAATTCCCCGCTTTTCGACGTGCCTGCTTTTTTTGGGGCCTTTGCCTTAGGTGAGGGCTGCGATTGGGACCCTCCCCCTCCGTGGGACTCGGAAGGAGCCGCCGTTACAAACATCAGGTCCTTGCCCATTTTCAAGCACTGCTGCACGCTCTGGCTGATTCTTGTGCGCAGGTCCCTGCCCACCTTCAGCCGATCCACCACCAGTTCTATGTCGTGAATCTTGTACCGATCTACCTGCATCTTGGGCACCAGGTCCTTGATTTCGCCGTCCACCCGCACCTTCACAAAGCCCTTTTTCCGCACTTCTTCAAACAGCTCGCGGTAATGGCCTTTGCGGCCACGCACCAGCGGCGACAGCAACGAAATTTTGGCGCCGTCGAAGCGCATCATAATATTGTTTACAATCTCGTCTTCGCTCCAGCGCACCATCTTCTTGCCGGTGTTGTACGAGTAAGCCTCGCCGGCCCGGGCATACAACAGGCGCAGGAAATCGTAGATCTCGGTAACGGTGCCCACCGTTGACCGCGGGTTTTTATTCGTTGTTTTTTGCTCAATGGAAATGACCGGCGAGAGGCCGGTGATCTTGTCCACATCGGGCCGCTCCATTTCGCCAATAAACTGACGGGCATAGGCGCCAAAGGTTTCCATATAGCGGCGCTGGCCTTCGGCGAAAATGGTATCAAAAGCCAGCGAAGATTTACCACTGCCGCTAATGCCGGTGATGACCACTAATTTGTTTTTGGGAATCGAAATATCAACGTTTTTCAGGTTGTGCTCCTTGGCGCCGAAAACCTCGATGAACTCCTCTTCTGGCGTGCCGTTGACCGGCGTAATTGTTTTTTTCATTACATCCTCTCCCATCGGGGGCAGCGAAGATACAGCAGGGATTTGCTGCTCCCCGGAAGCCCTAAAAGCACAGAAAAAAATCGCCGCTTTTTAACCTTTTCTTCGTTTCTGGCACAGTTTTATGTAAGATGGGCGAACACCTTAGTTAACCAGAAAAACACACGTATGAAAAACACCGCCTTCCTGGCCCTTACCCTTTTTACAGGCGCCGTTGCTAACGCACAAACAAGCACACCCGAACAGCCGGCCACCGATACATCTGTGGTGACGATGGCCGACACCAGTGTAGGCAATGCCTACGTGGTGAACCGTGAAAAACTGATGACCCTGACCACGGAAACGCTGACACCGGCGCACATCTTCCCGGCCCTTGGCACCTACAAAGCGTCGGGCACCTCCACGGCCGATGTAACCATCACGCTGGATGAGGCCAACAAAGGCATCGTGTGGGTAGAAGGCCTGCCGCAGGGACGCTTTAAAGCCATCATGAAAAAAGCACCCGCTACCTACAAGATTCCGGCCCAAAAATCCGGGACCGGAAAAGCCATTGCCGAAGGCACGCTGACGGTAAACCCCGAAACCGCTGAACTGAACATTGTTTTAGGGCAGGAGTATAATGAAAAAGACCCGGCTTCATTCTTAACCGTTGCAACCAAGAAAAAAAGCACCGCCTGGCAGTACACCGGCATCAAGGCCGAAACCGAAGCGGCGCCCGCAACACCAGCCTCGCAACAATAACCTATGGATTTCGCCAAAGAAAAGCCCCGCAGCAATGCAGGGCTTTTTGTTTTGGGCAAACCCTCGCGGCCGGGCGGCAGGGCCGGGCTTCGCTCGGGCCGGGCTGTTCGCTGCAAGTCCGGCACAGAGCCGGGGCACAGGGGCCTCACCGGGCTTTCCGCTGCCATCCCTCTTGCAGAAAGGTGGGCACAGATTGGTGTTGGAAATGAGGGAAAAGGTGAGCCCGGAGTTGCGTATATTAGCGTGTAAGCAGCAAGCGGCCAAGCTGACAAACCACTATGAGACATCAGCAAATATTCTGACCGACGGCCTTTTAAATCTGTTTTAATTGCTCGGCTTCTTGGCCGACACACATTGCGGCACATGGTCAGGCACACAACACCGGACACAGGAGCAAACCTGCCCAAGAGCCGCAATCTTGCTGGGCGACGAGGGAGAGGTTTAGATTAGATTGCAGCTATTCTTGCGAATACTGGCTTGCAATAATTCAGCTTTTCACACCATGTTTTCAAGTCACTGTCAATCCATCCAAGTGCGTTCATAATGTCTATTTCATACCCATAAATTGTAGAAAGACATAAATTCCCTGTCTTCCCAAAACATATTGGCTCATTATGGGAAATTCTATTTCTAAGGGCAACAATTGAATTTAAATGAGAATGAACCTGTGACACAGGCATCTTAGGTGAATTTCGAAAAGTTTGAAGTGGTGCGCCTTTTAAAATTTTTATCGGACTAACATCGAAAAATTTAATCCAGAAACCGAAAGTCAATTCCGCTAATAATTTACCATGTATAACAGGAGCCTTCCGAAATCTTAGCTTATCCTCTGCATGTTTGATTTTATTTGAAAAAAGTGGTCTGGGTGTATCCCACGCTTGTCTTTATAAATCATTTGCGGGTGATTGGCAAATTGGTTTCTTTGCGTTATTAGCCAATTTGTGTCATTAAAGTGCTTCGCTAACTGTCTATCAATGCCGTTTCTGAGAGCTACTTCCAAAACTGAAATTGATGGGTAAAAGGCTTGTGACAGTTGAATATTAGCCTTGTAGAGCTTGATTGCTCTATCCTGGTCCCCACCCACCGCAGCCAAATACCGGCTCAATCTGATTTGTGAAAAAAAGTGTTCGTGTTTTGAAAAGTTCATTGACAGTCCTATATTTGTGCTGTTATACCCTGGTCAAGCCTCTTCTCGAAAGAGAACGTAACCGGGGTTTTGTATTTTTATTCCCATCCTTTTTATCATAAATCTCCTATCTTTGGCATAGAACAAAAAGGGTCTCGGCAGGGGTCGAATCTGCATCTCTACCTTAGTTCGGTAGGCTTTATCCATTAAGCTACGAGACCTGCTCCAAAAGACATCGCCGCTTGTTTTATTGCCGTAGGAAGCAAAACAAGCGGCTTTTTATCAGTCAAACAAGTCTACCAATTCTCTGCCTGTAATCTTCTTTTTGTATTCATCTTTTAAATTTTCTCCGTCCATCCATTCGAGTTTGACCCACCAAAAACGTTTCCCAATGGGTAACTCAGAAATTTGTATGCTTCTGATTTTTTTATCTTTTTTAGAAGCTCTAACAGCCAGCTTTGCAGACATATCCTTCAAGGAATATAATCTACCCTCCCTCTCCTGATATTCCCTCATCAGCATAGCCGTTGTACGGGGCTGACCATCTTCTAATATCGCCAATATGCCTTTTTCAAAAGTCCTTTCTGACACCGGCCTCTGCTTTTTCTGTTCCTCGTTAATCTCTTTAGACGAATTGTTATTCTTATTGGCTGAAACAATATTGTCAGATACCGAAGACTCATAAACTTCAATCATCCTTTTCAGCACATCAGCATGAGCCAAGTCCTTCTTTCCTTCATCAATTATTCTTTGACCCTCATCAATCTTCCGTTGCCCTTCCTCAACATGAAGTTTGAACTTGTGGCGGAGACTTTCAATTATTACCCCTTCGTCCATCATATTGGTGACATTATTTTGACAAATATAACAACAATAGTAATAACCACTATCAACGTCTATTATTTTTTAACCCCTATATATGTGGAAAATAAGTTAGTGGTAATTACAAGCAAACCCCTATATTTCGCATAAGTGGATAAAGCCGATTATTTATCGCCCAGCAATGTCAAAGAACTAAACTCAGCCGACACCTAAGCCGACAAACATTTCCAGCGGCGCACCTACCTTGACACAACGCCAACCGCTGTAAAACTTTGCGGCTTGCCGACGCTTCCAGAGACCCCACGCCATTAAAACACTTTTGGGTATCTCCGCCAGCTGCTTACATGGGTGGCGGTTGCACAACTACCTTTTTGATGCATTGAAAAGTGCTGCTAAGCAGCA
>CBDUBQ010000072.1:0-19983 GCA_965365435.1 uncultured Flavisolibacter sp. | reverse complement strand
AGGCCCTAAAAACTGTATTTTTTTCTTGGAAATTTACACAGTTCATGTTGTGTGTAGTTTTTCTCACGTCGCTTTATGGTGCTGTCCACGGATTTCCTTTTGCAACATCTCGTCAATGTAAGTATCCAAACCTGGGTTAGCTATCTTGTTAACTTCAAAATTTATTTTTCGTATATAATGCTGATAGAAATACTCAAAAGGTGTCAACATTGAATTCAAGGCAAAGCTATTACTCTTAAAACGCCCTAAATCTACTATCATTTGGTAAAAGGCATTTACCAAGGTATAACGGGATGTTGTTGTCACAATGTTTTCGTGGTTCACCTTATCAGTCAAGTCCTGACTAAATTCTGCTGAATACTTTGGTTTAAATGCAAATTCCCATTCGCCATGTTGGACCTTGTTTCTAATTGAAAAGTTTGGAACTAAATGGTCTGAAATAATGTCTCTCAATTCTAAGTAGTGGTCAACAAGCTCATCTCCAAGATTTCTTCTTTCTCTTTCTATTCTGACTGTATTACAAGTTTCATCTGCAGTTGGCACCAAGTCATAAGCTATGCAAAAAATCACTTTTAATGCTGTATACCATCTCTGGTCAAGTGCAGGTTGCTCAAGTAAATAAGTTCTTTGTCCATCTGTCAATAAGTTCTTTTCGTATAGAAGCCTTTTTATGCTCTCTTCAGCCCAAGAAACCTGAATTCCTGAGATGACACGATAGAGTGCTTTTTCAACTTTCCTAATTTGAAGTTTCTCATTGTCCGTGTCGGCAAGGAGGAATATGAAATTACCATCCTTGTCTCTTGTCCTGTAAAGAGTTTTTATTTGGCTTCTAATTTGGTCAAAACCTATTTTAAGCAGTTTAATGTTAGAATTGTGGTATTGAAAATATTGTTCTATGTCTTGTGCTGTCATAAGCATAAGTTTTTGGTCAAACCCAGCCGAAGAAAAACATTTTATTCTCCTTCGGCTGGGAGTTGAACCCAGTGAGCTTTTTAGCCCAGACACCGGTCACCGCTTCTCTTTGAAGTATTTTGATGTCTTTATAAAATTACACACAACGTCCATCAGCTTTCTGCTGTGCCGGGATTTTTGTTCGTCTGCCCGGAACCGAAGTTGATTAAAGTTGCTGATGTTGAAGATAAATACTAAAGCCGAACGTTGAACGTCGAGCCGGAACAAATGCCCAAAGATGCACTATTGCCGATGCCGCGTTGGGTCAGCCGGCATAGCTGAAAACTGCTGTTGTACGCAGTTAGTAGGACTTTTGAACATAACTATTAAAATGTTCCGTCTTCTCTAATCACCTTTCCAGAAGTGTCAAATTGTTTGATGTAGATTAAATTACCGCTGTCGTTAAACACACGAATTGTTTGATGCATTCCCACAGAATGGTCATAGAAGGTTTCAGCATAGCCAACTGTCTTGCCTCCTTTCATAAGAGTTCTGGCTTTTAATGCTCCACTTTCATAAAAATGATATGTATGGCCTTCCGCTTCCCCATTAATGTACATAATGCTCTGCTCTAATTTCCCATTTTCATAGAACCAAGAACTGGGTCCATTGAGTACATTATCCACCATTCCCTTAACTGCTTTGACCTTGCCGTTCTCATAATAAAATATTTTTTGTTCACTATTTTCTTTTCTGTTGCATGAAGAAAGAAGTGTAAAAGAAGAAAGAGCCAAACAGAGTATTGCTGATGTTTGTTTTATAATTTTCATAGGCAGTTTCATCTAAGTGAATTTGTAGCATTTTGTGATTGCGTACAACACGCTAATATACGCAACTCCGGGCTCACCTTTTCCCTGATTGTCATTGCTATTTTGTACCCGCTCTCCCGCAAAAGGGATGGCAGCGGATACCCCGCTGAAGCCCCTGTGCCAAGGCCTTGTGGCGGAGTAGCAGCGAACAGCCCGGTGCCGCTTCCGGGCTTTGTGCAGGGGCAGCGGCATTTGCCCATCTTCAATTTAAAATAAGCAACTGGCTACCTGCAGGGAGCAGAAAAAATCAGGAAAAGGCGATTAAATGCAGCCCGCTAATTCCGGAATTCCTGTGAGATCATCAATCCATAAATGCCACCGTCCATAATACCAATGCCCAGGCGGCCGAAGGAGGGATTTAAAATATTGGCGCGGTGACCGGGAGAATTCATCAGCCCTTCGTGGCAGATCTTCAGTGTGCGGCCAAGGGCCAGGTTTTCGCCGGCAGCGAGAAATTTTACCCCGGCCTTGCGCATACGGTCAAAGGGGTCTTTCTTTTCGGGGGTATAGTGCGAGAAATAACCGCGGGCAAACATATCCACCGAATGGGCACGGGCCACCTTCGTCAGCTCGGGATCGGCTTTTACGGGGGCCAGTCCGCGTTGGGTGCGTTCTTTGTTTACCAGCGCTAGCATTTGCGTTTCCAGGTCGGCCCGCACGTTAGGATCTTTTACCGTGTAGTGAAGGTTCACGGTTTCGTCCGACTCGGGCTTCACCACCATGCGGTTCATGGTTTGTTTGGCGGCTTCGCCAAAAATGGGCGAAAATTTTTCATCGAGCCAGGCTACCTGTACACCCAATTGGTTGGCGATGCGGCTCTCCCGGGCTTCTTTGGCCAGGCCGTTCCACAGGGGTACGCTCAGCAGCAGCGCGGCTACAATAGCGGCGTACACGGTGCCGGTAATAAGGCCGGGAACAACACCCAGCGCTTTGTTGGCTGGCGAAAGATGGGCCTCCGGTGCCGCACTGTGTAAAAAGCGGCTGAAGAGAAGCGAAAGCAATAGCCGGGCCAGGACAACGGTGAGCAGGAAGCCGAGCGGAAAACCCCATACACCCAGCGCCGGGAACAGTTTGTAAAGCAACTGGCCGGCATTTTCGTAAAAGATAAATCCAAGCGCCAGGCTGCCCAGCCAAACCACCAGGTCGGTGATGCCCAAAATAAAACCTTTGGCCCAGCCGGCCCACATGGCCAGCACTACAATCAGCACCAACAAAACATCAATCAGGTTCATACATCTTCTTTTTTCGTCCAATCAAAAACAGGCCTGCCGTGCCGCTCTTGCGCCGTTGCCCACAACGGCACCGTGAAAAAAGCAGGATGGCAATTGGCTGCAATAAATCCGGGGGCGATGGGGAATCTATGCGGCGGGACTGGGGCACTGGGCCACTGGCGTTTTTCATAGACGACCATCTGGTGATAGTACCTAAAAACTAATGCCAAAAATGGGCTGGTGTAGCGGTCGCAGTAAGTTTCGGGCCTACTTTTCGTTAAATCGGTGGCCCCTGAACTAAACAACCCCCGCTGCTGCGGGGGTTGTTTGCCGGGATGAAGAGCCGGAGTTGTTTGCTCAGGCGTTTCGGTTAATGCAGTTGAGGTCGTCGAAGGCAATCTCCAGCCGTTTGGCAAAAGTTTCTTCGGCTTTGCGTAACCACACCCGTGGGTCGTAATATTTTTTGTTGGGTTTGTCGTCGCCGTCGGGGTTGCCGAGCTGGCCCTGCAGGTAGCCTTCGTTCTTTTTGTAGAAGCCAAGTATGCCGTCCCAGAATGCCCATTGCAGGTCGGTATCAATGTTCATTTTAATGGCGCCGTAACCAATGGCTTCGCGGATTTGGTCCTGCGGTGATCCGCTGCCGCCGTGAAAAACAAAATACACCGGCTTGGATTCGGTGCCGTAATGCTCCTGGATATATTGCTGGCTGTTGTTGAGAATTTCGGGGCGCAGCTCTACGTTGCCGGGCTTGTACACACCATGCACATTACCAAAGGCTGCCGCCACGGTAAACAGGTCGCCCACTTTGCGCAGCTCTTCCCAGGCGTAAGCCACCTCTTTGGGTTGGGTGTACAGTTTTTCGTTTTCCACGCCCGAGTTGTCCACACCGTCTTCTTCGCCGCCGGTAACCCCGAGTTCTATTTCGATACCCATGCCCAGGGGCGCCATGCGCTTGAAAAACTGTACCGATGTTTCGATGTTTTCTTCGATGGGTTCTTCGGAAAGGTCGAGCATGTGCGAGGAGAAAAGCGGCTGGCCTTTTTCTTTGTGGTACTGTTCGCCGGCGTCAATCAGTCCGCTTACCCAGGGCAGCCATTTTTTAGCAGCGTGGTCGGTGTGCAAAACAACCGAAACACCGTAGTGTTTGGCTACGTTGTGGATATGCAGCGCACCCGAAATGGCGCCGGAAATATTGCCCTGCAGGTTGTCGTTGGGCATGCCCTTGCCCGCAATAAACTGGGCGCCACCGTTGGAAAACTGGATGATGACGGGGGAGTTGACTTTAGCGGCTGTCTCAAGCGTGGCGTTGATGCTGTTGGTGCCGATGGTGTTCACGGCCGGCAACGCAAAGTTGTTGTCTTTGGCATCTTGCAGAAGCGCTTTCAGCTCCTCGCCAAACAGCACTCCGGTGGAGTATTTCTTCATTTTTTGACGTGTATTGTTTTGTTAATGAATGAACGAAGCAAAGCAGGCAACCGAAAAGCGGAGCGAATATAAGGAAAACGACGGTTTGGTGTTTGGCGTTTGGGGTTTGTGGTTTAGAGTTGACGGAAGTGGAGAGGGTTTGTGGTTGGTAGTTTGTGGTTTGTGGTTTTGGAGGTTGCGGGTGCTTGCTTTTTCTTTTGGATGGTAAAGGGAGTGTTTCGGTGAGAACATTGTCAGTCCGACGGCGGCATATAGATACCTAACGCGATTTGTATTTTTCGCCTTCTACCCTTAAAAAATTGTTCAGGCTGACTCAATCAGGAATAACATTTCGACCTAAACAACCACAAACCACAAACTACCAACCACAAACCCTTCAGTCCGTTATTTTTCCCAAGTTCCGTTGTATTCGTGCCAGGTGTGGCCGCAGGGCGTAGCGGAGGGTTGACTTCACCACTTCGCCCATTGTTTTGCAACGTTCAAAGGCGCTGATTCCAAAATGGTCGGCCAGCCCGTGCCTGAGCTGCAGCCGTTTTTCATCGGTGGAAATACGGTCTTTCGACATGATCTTAAACAGGTCCATGATGCGATAGCGGGAGGCGGCAATGCGGTAAGCAATGAGAGTGCGTTCTTCGGCCCGGTATTGTTCAATGGAGTCTTTGTTGAGATAGCGCATGGTCAGCTCCACAAAAGAAAAATTTTCTTTAAAGAACTGCGGCAGGTACAGGTTCTTGCGCCCTTCATACGATTGCTGGTCGAAATCAATGGCGCGGATGCGGTACTGGTAGTCTTCGATATCGGGGGTAATGTCCACCACAAAATTATAGCTGCGCATATCGCCCAGCAGGCGTAAGAAACAACGTTCGTTGAATTTCACAAACTCTTTCGCAATCCGGATCTTGTTGGTTTCTGTCCGGTCGAAATAGTCTTTTACAAAAACATCGCCGGGTATGCCCGGAATGTGTTCTTCCACAATCGTGTCGCGGTGCGTTAAAAAAGTCATGCGGTTGGGCGAAAGTATGTGCTCCAACTCTAGGCCATACACCCTGGAGGCATCTTCTTTTTTGATGTAATAATGATCGTAGTTATCGTTGTACCGATTGACGATGCGAATGCGAAAGGGATGCGAATTGCCGAAGGTGCAATAGTCCACGCGGGCCACATCGAGGTGCTTGGTAAAGCTGTAGTCGCCTTCGGTTTTTAAAATGGCATACAGGTTTATCAGCCCTTCCTTTATCTGCTGCCAGTGTTTTTCAATGTAAAAAGCTTTTTCCCAAAGCGTGTCTTTTCCGGCCTTGTCCAGAATAGGAACGGCATGGGCTATGTTCAGCAGGTCGTTGTACGAAACCGGCAGGGCCGTTTCGCGGCCGTGCGTTTTGAGGTAATGCCGCAGCTCGGCGTTGATGGGAAAAAACTGCTTTTTGCGCAAGGGTTTTTCTTCTTCCTGCATAAACCGAATTTACACCGCGGTATTGATTTGGCTTTGCAGGCGTTGAAAATAAGCGGGGGCCTGCACAAGGCGGCTACCGTACCAGCTAAACATTTCGCCATCTACCAACACAACAGTTGTTTTTGGTAACTGCAAGGCCAGTTCGTCAACATGTTTTTGGCGAAACGGGTAGGGTTCAGACGAGAGAAACACCAGGTCGCAGGCGGCTTGTTGCAGGTCAGTTATCGTGATTGCCGGATAGCGGTTACGCTGTTCAAACACATTATGGTAGCCTGCTGTTTTCAGCATATGATGAATAAATGTATCGCCGCCAACAGTCATGTAAGGATCTTTCCAAATGAGGTAAGCAACGTTGGTTTGGCCTTGGGTGTTTGGGGCTTGAAGTTGCGCAAAACCAGCCCGGATTTCTGCCGCTATCGCCGTGGCAGCGTCTTCTTTTCCGGTGATGATGCCGATGCTCTCGATCATCTGCAGCGCATCTTCCAATGAATTGACATCGCTGATCCAAACAGGGTAAGCGGCTGCCAGGTCTTCTACCTGCTCTTTTACGTTTTCTTCTTTGTTGGCGATGATAAGGTCGGGGTTGAGCTCAGCGATTTTTTTGAGATCAATATTTTTTGTACCACCAATGCGCTGCTTACGTCGGAACCAGGACGATGGATGCACACAAAATTTAGTAATGCCAACAACTTCGTTTTCGAGGCCAAGGTCAAAAAGCAATTCGGTTTGTGACGGAACCAGCGACACAATTCGGTTTGGTGACGTTGGAATAGCAACCGTCCGGTTCAATTGGTCGGTGAAGAAGGGCATGGGCAAAGATAGGGAGGAGGCACATCCCAACCCTTGCCAGTGGGCCACTTGCTGCACAGCCCTCGGCAACCAACGGTGACGTTGTTATCAGCAAGGTTGTTAACGTGCAGAACAGTTGCGCTGTCATCCCTCAGGGATCTGTGCTTGGCTAGGTAAACGATGGAAGTGAGATACTTTCCTGATTTTGACCATTTTCTTTTGTTCCGTCCACGGATCCTTGCGGGGTGACTGAAAGAGACTGAAGTATAGCAGGCAAATTGAGAATGGAAAAAGGAGCTGAAAGAAGTTGGAATAACGCGTTTTTGCCTTTGCATTCTTCACTGTGTTATTCCTGCGCCTCTGCGTTTCTGCGAAAAAAAAGCCGAATAGCATTACCAACCGTAGCGAAGCGGCAAAGGAGCGTCGCCGTCGCAGCTCAATGGATAATCTGTTGCCGGTAACAAAAAGAGACAGCACCCTGCCTAATTTTGCCCTTTGATTTTTTGATGAAGCTTCCGGAAGAATTTTTACAATCGCTTGAAGGGCTGCCCGGCTACCACCGCCAAGAATTTGTGGCCGTGCATGAACGGGAGGAAGGCGTTACTTCTATCCGGCTGAACCCGGAAAAATGGAGCGGGACCAGTGCTGGCGTTACCGAACCGGGCGATGGCAACCCATCGGCCCTAACTGTTAGCCGTACGCCGGTGCCGTGGACAACACATGGTTTTTACCTGGCAGCACGGCCTTCATTCACCTTCGATCCATTCTTTCATGCCGGCTGCTATTATGTGCAGGAGGCGTCGAGTATGTTTTTGGAACAGGCGCTCCTTCAACTGGCCGATCTTTCGGTGCCGCTGAAAGTGCTGGACCTTTGCGCGGCGCCGGGCGGCAAAACCACCCATCTATTATCCCTGCTTCACAAGGAAAGTTTGCTGGTAGCAAACGAAGTCATTCGCCAGCGGAGCGTGGTGCTTACCGACAATATCATTAAGTGGGGATGCGCCCATGCGATGGTGACGAATAACGATCCGAAGGCTTTTCAAAATTTGCCGGGATGTTTTGATGTGATGGTGGTGGATGCGCCCTGCAGCGGCAGTGGCCTGTTTCGCAAAGATGCCGATGCCATTGCCGAATGGAGCCTGAACAATGTGGCCATTTGCAGCCAGCGCCAGCAACGGATTTTGGCCGATGCCCTGCCGGCGTTGAAAGAAGGCGGCCTGCTGATTTATTCCACCTGCTCTTATTCTGCCGCGGAAGACGAAGCCATCATAGATTGGCTTGTCCTGGAAATGGACATGGAAAATATTCCGCTGCAGGTGGAGGCTGAATGGGGAATCACCATCACCACATCAAAAGAAACCAACGCCACCGGCTATCGCTTTTACCCGGATAAGCTGAAAGGCGAGGGGTTTTTTATGGCCTGCTTCCGGAAGCTGAGGGATGACGGTTCGTTCAACGCAAAACCCGCAAAACCTGAATTGATTTCTGCCCGGGAAAAAAAGGCCATGGAAGGATGGATAAAGCCAGAGGAGCTTGAATTTTTGCGCTTTCGCAACACAGTGATGGCGCTGCCAACCCACCTGCTGCCGCACTTCCTATCGCTTCCGCTGAACATACAATATGCCGGCGTGGCCGTTGGTGAGGTGATGAAAGAAAAGCTGGTGCCGGCGCATGCGCTTTCGCAAAACCTGTTGCTGCATCCGGGGGCGCCATCCACCGACCTTTCGTACGAAGATGCCATCCGTTACTTGCAACGCCAGGACCTGGCCACCCAGCCGGAAACGCCGGGCTGGCAGGTGGTTCGCTACGGTGGAAAACCGCTTGGCTGGATCAACGCGTTGAAAAACCGGGTGAACAATTATTACCCGAAAGAAATCAGGATTTTAAAACAGAATAACAAAGGCTTTTAAAAAATAAAGGGCATATTTGTAGGCACTAAAAACACCGCCGGCTGTCCACCGCCGGTACTGAAAAACCAAACTTTATCCACCATGAAAAAGTTATTGATTCTCACGATTGTGTTGTTGTTGGGAGGGCCGATTTTTGCGCAGCAACTGCTTGTACAACTGAGCCCCAAGGGACTGTCGGTACCCCATACGGTAACGGCGAAAGAAAATTTTTATTCGCTGGGCCGTATGTACAATATACCCCCAAAAGATATTGCCGCTTTCAACGGACTTGAAATGGAGCGGGGCCTCACCATTGGGCAATCGGTGCAAATTCCGCTAACGGCGCAAAACTTTACACAGGAGAAAGCCACGAGTTACCCGGTGTATTACACGGTGGGTGAAAAAGAAGGGCTTTACCGCGTTAGCATCAACAACAATAAAGTGCTGATGGCTAACCTGCGCAAATGGAACAACCTTACAGTTGATGCAATCTCCACCGGCCAAAAGCTGATCGTGGGTTACCTCATGTCGTCCGATGCCTCACTATCCAACGCGATCAAAAATGCTGTACCGGAGAGAACGGATGTGGCCCGCTTGCCGGAGGAAAAACCGGTGGTGAAAAAGGAAGAAGAAAAGCCAGCAGTAAAAACAGAAACACCACCTACGGCCGACCGGCGGATAGAAACAGCGGCGGAGCGGAAAGCCGAACCGCCGGTAGAGCGAAAGCCTGACCCGGTGGTCGAGAAAAAGGCCGAGCCGGCCCGCACCGTGGCAACAGCTGCCGTGAATGACGGGCAGGGCGGATATTTTAAATCCATGTTTGAATCGCAGGTAAAATCGCAGCCGCTGCAAAAAGACGAGATGGCGGCGGCCGGCATTTTTAAAACGGCCAGCGGCTGGCAGGACGCCAAATATTATGCATTGATTGATAATGTGGAGCCCGGCACCATCATTCGTATTCTGAATCCCAACAACAACAAAGCCGTTTATGCCAAGGTGCTCGACCGCATGACCGGCATCCGGCAAAACCAGGGTTATGATGTTCGCATTTCGAATGCGGCCGCCACAGCATTGGACATTAGCGATACGGAAAAGTTTTTTGTGCGGGTGCACTATTAAGCAATGGGCAATTTTCAATAAGCAACAGGCAATGGCAGAAACAACGCTGCCGGCGCAAGAAAAAAAGCGGAAGAACACTCTTCCGCTTTTTTTATTCAAACCGGTAACCGCGTAAAAATTCTTCAACGCTCATCTTTCGTTTTCCTTCGAGCTGAAGTTCCTGCACGGCAACGGTTCCATTGCCGCAGGCAAAATGCAGGTAGCTTTTTCGATCGGTTTCAAACTGCCCGGCCGGCACAGCCGGTATTTTATCCACCAATTGGCTTCGATAAAGTTTAAGCGTTTTCCCATTCAGCAACGTAAAGGCACCCGGAAAAGGAGAGAGGCCCCGAATAAGATTATGGATGGCGAGGGCGGGTTGGGTCCAGTTAATACGGCAGGTTTCGGTGAATATTTTTGGCGCATGTTTTACCCCGGTTAATCCGTCGAATGCCGCCTGCTGCGGCTGTTCTGTTACCGTGCCGTCGGCGAGGCCACGGATGGTTTTTACCAACAAGGCGGCACCCAGTTCTTTCATGCGATCGTGCAGCTCGCCGGCGGTTTCGTTTTCGCCAATCGGCAGGCGTTCCTGGAGCAGGATATTTCCGGTATCAATTTCGTGCTGCAGCTTAAAGGTGGTCACACCGGTTTCTTTTTCGCCGTTGATGATGGCCCAATTAATGGGAGCCGCACCCCGGTAGTGTGGCAGCAATGAACCGTGTACATTGATGGTGCCCAACGGAGGCATGTTCCAAACCATTTCGGGCAGCATACGAAACGCCACCACTACCTGCAGATCGGCCTTCAGTGATCTCAACTCTTCCACAAATGCCGGGTTTTTCAATTTTTCCGGCTGCAGAATGCGGAGTCCTTTTTCGGCGGCATATTTTTTCACGGCACTTTCCTGCAGCTTCATGCCGCGGCCGGCGGGTTTGTCGGGGGCGGTAATAACGCCAACGATGTTGTACCCAGCCATAACCATTGCATGAAGCGAGGCTACGGCAAAGTCGGGGGTGCCCATGAAGACGATGCGGGTGGCCGGTCCGGCTCCCTGCCCTCCGGTGGGGGAACTTAGGTCAGCGCTATTGCTGATTTCATTAACCATCGTTTCTATAAGGTCTGTTTATTTTGTTGTTCAATGATATTACCGGATGTATATGGCCTAAGGCAAGACGATATGACCGTGGGCATCTAGCGTAACTGCCGCTAGCTTTACATTAATAAATTTTTCAAAAAAAATAGTAAGAACAAAATGCTGTCTGCTCAATCTAAGTCTCCTCTTTTGGTGGGCAGGGGGTTAAACAGGGGCCTTAATCCGGATAAAGCAAATACTTCTTCCGGATAGCCTTGAATGCAGCCAGTTTCGGCTCCCAGCTCCGGCGTATTTCCTGTTCGGTTTTTCCTTCTTTTATCTGTTTGGCCAGGTCATCGGTGCCGGCCAGGCGGTCAATGCTTTTGCCGAAAAAGGCTTCTTTGTCGGGAAACAGTTTGTAAGCTTCTATGAGGTAGCGAAGCTGCAGGCGGCCATCAATTTTTTTCAATACATCATCGGGTGCGCCGCTTAAATTAAAGCCATAACAAACCTGGTCTTTGTGCTTTGGATTGGGTGCGCCTTTGGTTGCCGTTGGCGTAAAGCTGAACATGGTTTTTGGCAACGAAGGATGGCCAATGTATTGAAAAGGCTTCGGCGTGCCGCGGCCTTCGCTCAGCACCGTGCCCTCAAAAAAACAGGTGGAGGCATACCAGTAAATCGAAGACATGTCGGGCAGGTTGGGCGACGGCGCTACCGGCAGGCGATACTTGCTTTGGTGCGTATAGTTGGCAACGGGAATCACCTGCAACCGGAAAAATTTGGCGCCTTCGCGGTAGCGCACCAGCTCCAGTTTTTTTTGCGCCTTTACGGCAGCCTCCCCCAGCCAGCCCTCCTGCAAAATCATGTGGGCATACTCCCCGGTGGTCATGCCATACACCACCGGTACCGGCTGCATACCCACAAAAGATTTAAACCGGGGATCCAGCACTGGGCCGTCCACATAAAAGCCATTCGGGTTGGGCCGGTCGAGGATCACCAGCGGAATATTGTTTTCCAGCGCTGCTTCCATAAAATATTGCAGGGAGGAAATGTAGGTATAAAAACGGGTGCCCACATCCTGGATATCATACACCATCACATCCACCTCTTTCAGGTCTTCAGCCGAAGGCTTATTCTTTTTTCCATAGAGCGAAACAACCGGCACACCGGTCTTAGGATCGGTGGCAGTTTCCACTTTTGCACCATCGGGTGCATCGCCGCGAAAACCGTGTTCGGGACCAAACACGACCTTAATTTTTATGCCTTCTTTGATCAGTGCATCAATGAGATGTTGATGGCCAACGGTTGAAGTATGATTAACCAGCAGCGCCACATTTTTTCCCTTTAATAATGGCAGGTACTTATCCATTTGATCGGCGGCCGGTACGATGGCGCTGTTGCTGAATTTGCTGTTGTTTCTGGCGGGCCCGGCACCCTGCGGTTTTTGCTTTTGCGCAACGCAACCGGCCTGCAGGCAAACCGCCGCTAAAAGCAAAAGAAAATACTGTCGAAACATGGTACTTCTTTTGAGGTGAAAAGTCAAATATCAGCAAAATAAAGCAAGGGAAACGTGAAAGATAGTTATCTTGCCGCCGCCTTTTTTGCTGCCGCCTGCGGTAAGCAATACACTGTAAAACAGGCGGGGCGGCAACATACGATAACCAATTTGTACAACTTTTAAAAACGAAACAAAATGCAGCAAGCACAGGATGGCGATAAGGTGAAGGTGCACTACCATGGACGGTTACGCACAGGCGAAACATTTGACTCTTCGGAAGGCCGCGAGCCGCTGGAGTTTGAGGTCGGTGCCGGGCAAATGATCAGGGGATTCGACGAAGGTGTAAAGGGAATGCAGGTGGGCGATAAAAAGACCGTTGAAATAGGTGCCGACGATGCCTACGGCCAACGCGAGGCAGGCAACCTGATAGAGTTTCCGAAAGATCAGTTTCCGCCAAATATGAACCCCGAGGTGGGTATGCAACTAACACTGAGCAACGATCAGGGACAGCAATTTCAGGTGGTAGTGGCCGAGGTAAAAGAAAACTCAGTGGTACTCGATGCCAACCATCCGCTGGCAGGGCAAGACCTTGTGTTCGATATTGAGATGATGGATATCCAGCGTAAATCGCGGATCATTATGCCGTAATAATCCCCCTGTTCCTTGAAGGGGAGACTTAGGTCGGTCGGCAAACTTTAATTTCAACCTTCACGATAGCATTTGTAGGGACACGCCAGCGGCGTGTCCCTTGTTTTTCACGCAGACTGACTCGATTTTCTTTTTCATGCCAAGGCGCAGAGAAGCAAGAGGTTTTTGGACTCAACAGAATTGCTACTATCGTCGTCTGTTGCAGCCTGTCTCGCCTAAGGCGAGATCGCACTCTTTTACGTTCGGTAAGTCTATTCAGCAAAAAGTAAGAAAAAATGCTGCTTCAAAATGGCTTCGAGTAAATGAATCTACCATTCACTAAAGCCGTTCAAATCTGCGTCTCTCCTTCAGGGGGACAGTGGAATCTTTACCCGGCCGGTCTTTCCTTTCCACGACGGGCCTTCCTTTAACAAACGGATTGCTTCTTCCTGGCAGGATTTATCACAGTTCGATTCAATGACCTTAATGTTAACAGGCCGACCTGCATTGTCCACATCAAACTGAAGTTCTACGACTTTTTCCAATACCATTTTGTTTTTTTCAACACCGGGCTTTTTCTTTTCAGCAAGGTATTTCTCAAAGCCTGCCCAGCCGCCCTCCGGTTCTGCCGTTCCGGCAACAAACGCCTGCTCACGGGAAGCAGCGGCCGGCATTCGACTTGTTTTCATCTCAACGGCCACTTTGTTTTGCTGCATTGCGAGGTCGTTCTGCCGCAATGTATCGGCGGCGGCACGACGGGTGTTGGCCGCAACATTGTCCTGTAACGTTTGTATTTCCACGGGTGCTGCATTTCCGCTGGTGACCGATGTTGGCGCAGTTGCCACCGGTTGTTCTTTTTTTGCTATTGCATCGTTTATCGTAATTGCCGGTGGCGGTGTAAGGGGTGTGGTGCGGCGTCTTGGGGATGCCGCCGTTGCAGTTGCTACCACCGGTTGCTCTTTCTCTTGCAGCGAATCGTAAAGTAAAGCTGGTGCCTGCGCCACATCGGTTGTGGATGCAATGCTGTCTGCTTCCATTGGCCGCTCTATCCTTTCGACGGCAGGGCGGTTTGACCTTGCAAGGTTTTCATCCCCGCCAGACAAAGTTGTAAACACCAGCCAGCCACCGCCGGCAATAAGAACAAACAAGGCGGCAATCTTCAACCATGCATTGCCGATGATAAAAACTTTTTTTCTCTTTTGTTCTTCGATACGCTGTTGCAACCGACGACGCACCTGCGGCAGGTCAGCGGCTGCATTTGGTGCCATGAAATACCCTTCCAACGCATCGGCCAAAAACGGATCGTCAAGCGCCGCCTTTTCCAGCCCGTGCATTTCTGCAGCCGTCATTTCGCCACGGTGGTAGCGTTCAATGTCTTTTGCCGTATAGGTTTGCGGGCTACTCATTTGATACCATTTTCTTTTGCTGCGCTTCCATACAGTTTTTCAGGTTGCGCCGGCCGTTTTGTATGTAGCTGCGAACGCTGTTCCATTCCAGGCCGGTTTGTGCACTGATTTCGTTGTAGCATTTTCCCTGCAAATAAAAAAGCTCAATCACCTGCCGCTGCTTTTCGGCCAACTGCTTCATGCAATCGTCGAGCTGCTGAAAATGCGCTTCTTTACTCAGTACATCCTCCAGATGCTCTTCTGCTTCCGATTGCATAAATTCTTCCGGAATGTTTGCCGTGGGCAGCTTTTTCATTTGCCGCAGCTTCATCAGGCAATGGTTTTTGGCAACCGTGTAAAGCCAGCCTTTAAAATTTTCCACCTCGTGGTGCTTCAGCTTGGTCACCAGCTCTTCAAAGATGGCCATCACTCCATCCTGGGCCTCCTCCGGTGCTTTCAGGTATTTCAGGCACACGCCGTACACCAGGTCCATGTACCGGTTATACAAGTCGCCCAAAGCCTTCAGGTCGTTGCCGTCCCGGTACTGATGCAGCAGGGCGGCATCGGTTTGCAAAGCAGATGATATGTTGCGCAGAAAAGCCAAACCGGCTCAAAGTAAGGGGAAAAAAAATTTTGGCTTGCTTGTGCATTCTGTTAAAACCTGCATCCTAACCCAAATTAATTGCCGATGAAAAGACTTCAATTGACCATAGCAGAACCCTGCCATGAGGCCTGGAACAACATGACGCATGAACAGCAGGGACGATTTTGCGCGGCCTGCCAGAAAACAGTCGTTGATTTTACTACGATGAGCGACCGGCAACTGGCAGCATATTTCAGGCAGTCGTCTGGATCGGTTTGTGGCCGGTTTTACGGCGATCAGTTGGACCGGCCAATACCAGTTGCTGCGCCGGAATTTCCGTTTCCGAAAAAACTTTTTCCTTATGCCCTGCCGGCTTATTTACTTTTCCTCCAATCCTGTGCACCCGGTGGAAACCATCGCCTCAAGGTTGTGGGGCTGCTGAAAGAAACAACCGTTTTCGAAATGCCGCCTGTAATGGGAAATGTATTGCCGGAGATGACACCAGTTAATCCGGTAAGACCACCTGTCGTCACCAGTTGTTTTCTTCCGCCGGTCGTAAAGGGCGAAGTGGAGGCCATCGTGAAAGAAGATACGCTGGCAGCAATAACCGATGCCGATACAGCAATGATGGCACCTGACACTGTTAATTGCCCAACAACATGTGTTCCTCCACCTGCCGTAAAATATGAACAGCCGGTTATGATGGGTAGAGTGGCCGTAAATACCCGGCCAGAAAAGAAGACAGTACCAGTAGTGGAACCGACATTATCAAAAGATGCAGAAGCAGCAGCACCGCTTTTGTTTCCCAATCCGGTGGTGGGAGGAAGCCAGTTACACATGCAATTCGACAGGGCATTGAGCGGCGTTTACCTAATTTATTCAGCATCGGGTCAGCTGATGCAAAGCGGAAAATTTTTGGTGGGAAAATCCGGGCGGCTGTCGGTTCCAATTGGCGGCTGGTCGGCCGGGTCGTATTTTCTGCATATTTCGGAAGAGGAGGGAAAGCAAACAATCAGTCAGCAGTTTATTGTGCAGTGAATATAGCAGCAAGCCAGCAGCAACGATGGTTCCTCCTTTCCATAAAAAAGATTTGTGAGCCGACCACTATTGAAAACCGGGGTGATATTGCTCCAAAGTTTTGCGCAGGTATTCGCGATCGAGATGCGTATAAATTTCAGTGGTGGTAATGCTTTCGTGCCCCAGCATTTCCTGCACGGCACGCAGGTCGGCACCGCCTTCTACTAAATGCGTAGCAAATGAATGGCGGAAGGTGTGCGGTGAGATGGTTTTGTTAATGCCTGCTTTTTTCACCAGGTCTTTAATGATCAAAAAGATCATCACTCTAGTCAACCGTTTTCCGCGGCGGTTCAGGAACAAGATATCTTCTTCGCCTTTTTGCACAGCCTGCCGGCTGCGGTAGTGCTGGGTGTATTGCCGGATAAATTCAATGGCACTGCTGCCAATGGGCACCAGCCTTTCTTTGTTACCCTTACCAATCACCCTTACAAAACCAACGTCCAGAAAAAGCTGCGAAAGTTGCAGGTTCACGGCTTCGCTCACCCGCAGGCCGCAACTGTACATCGTTTCCAGGATGGCCTTGTTGCGGACACCTTCCGGTGTGCTCATATCAATTTGTGCCAGGATGGTTTCGATTTCGGCAAAACTCAATACATCGGGTAGGCTGCGTTTCAGCTTTGGGGCTTCCAACAACGCCGTTGGGTCCACGGTGGAAACATCTTCTAAAAGGCAGTATTTGTAAAAAGTGCGCAGGGCCGAAATGATCCTTGCCTGCGAAGTTTGCATCATGCCGAGTTCAGCTATCCATTTTATGAATTGCTGCAGGTGTTTCAGCTCAATGTTGGCGGGGCTTTTTTTCAGGTCCTGGCTCTGCAGAAACTGGGTAAACTTGTCCATGTCCGACAGGTAGGCGACAATGGAATTGCCGGCCAGCGAACGCTCCAGTTGCAGGTAAGCTTTAAACCCTTTTTTGTACGGCTCCCACATTGGAATTGAATCGGCAATAAGCAATAAGCAAAAGGAAAAAAAGGAACCTCCCTGATTTGCCTTTTGCTTATTGTGCTTTACTTATTGAAATCAGAGGCTGATTTTTTTCTCGTAGGTTTTCTTTCCGCCTTCGCGAATCATTTGCACAAAAATGCGCTCTTTGGTAATGTGCAGGCTGTCCACCATCTCGTGCAGCTTGTTGAAATCAATGTCGTAGGGTTTATCAAAAGCCAGCAGCGTTTGTTGTCCGGTTTCCATGTTTTCCACAAACACAGAGCCGCGGTCGGTGTAGGCAACCAGTCCGTCGGCAACCGAAAATTTGGGATCGAATTTCGTAAGGGCGCCGGTGACCTTGCGGCGTTCTTCGCTTTTGCTAAACGGCAGTTTCAGCGCAAAGCCGCGGCCCGTTTTGCAATCGTTGAACTGCAGCCAGGCATAGCTGGTGTCTTTGATATAGCAATCAATGGCCGATTGGTTGATGACGACCTCCTGGTCCAGGTGGTCACGCAGGTCCAGCAGCTTCGACCCGGCCAGGTCATGCGTCCACATGATGGTGTCGGCTTTGCAGGCATTGAGGCCAAGGTCCACCATTGGATTCAGCTCATGGTCGCCTTTAAAATTAAGCGAATCGGTTTTGCAGGCCGTATCGCAAAAAACGGCGCCGGTATTGCCGCTGTTGCCGCCGCAGGAAATTAAAAAGATAACAATGACGGTAAGCGAGGAAATAAAAAGATAACGCATAGTAAAGATGGTTGCGGGCAAAAGTAAGCAAATGAAAAGATGTGCTGTGCAGGTGGTGTCCCGCCTCTACCGCCAGGGCAACCGTTTGTGGGGTTTGGTGCAATAACAGGAGTGGCGGCCGCAGGCAATCCGTCCTCTTTTTTACTACCGCTCTTTATTATAGGCAAACGTCCTCGATAAGAAAATAGTCAACGTCAACCGGTGTATGCTGGGTGATGGCAATGACATCGAGGCGGAAGTCAACCTGCGATGGATTCAGCACCAGGTATTGATTGATGGCCTGCATGAGGTCGCGGTATTTTTTGCGGGTGACGGCAGTTTCGGGGTAGCCGTATTCATTCGACCGGCGAAGTTTCACTTCAACAAACCGCAATTTGTTTTCTTTAGTGCAAACGAGGTCCAGCTCAAACCGGCCATAGCGCCAGTTCTGGTGCAGAATGGTATAGCCATTGGCCACCAGCCAGGCAGCCGCCAGCTTTTCGCCTTCCTTGCCGGTTTCCGTTTGTGAGGCCATTTTTTATCTTTACCCCAATTTAAACGCTTTCTTTCCCAAATGCAATCTATGTTTAAACTCAAAGGTGTGGTGCAGCACTATAGTTGGGGCGGCGCCCATTTTATTCCGGACCTCATTGGCGTACAAAACAACACCGGGCAGCCCTTTGCCGAGTACTGGTTAGGGGCGCACCCGGCATCGCCGGCAATCATCGAGAACGGTCAAGACAGGATATTGAACGAAGCGATAGCTGCCGAACCGCAACGGTTTTTAGGGCCGCGGGTAGCCGAAAACTTCGGCACGCTCCCATACCTTTTTAAGATTCTGGATGTGCGGCAAATGTTGTCCATACAGGTGCATCCGTCTATCGAGTCGGCCATCAAAGGATTTGCGGAAGAAGACGAAAACGGCATTCCGCTGAAAGCGCCGCACCGCAACTACAAAGACAGGAACCACAAGCCCGAGCTGATGGCGGCGCTTAGCGAATTCTGGCTGCTGCATGGCTTTAAGCCCGAGGAAGATTTGCGTAAAATTTTCGATGCCGTGCCCGAACTGCAGCCGTTGTTTCCGGCCTTTGAACAGGGCGGTTACAAGGGCCTTTACGAAACCGTTATGACGATGCCGCAGGCCGGTGTAAATGCGCTGCTGGAACCACTGTTGCAAAAAATTGTTCCGTTGTACGATGCCGGCAGCCTTCCTAAAACCAGTGAGCATTTTTGGGCAGCCAGGGCGGTAAAGACTTTTTGCAAAGACGGCAACTACGACCGCGGCATTTTTTCTATTTATTTTTTCAACCTCTTGCACTTGCAGCCGGGCGAAGGCATTTACCAGCCCGCCGGGTTGCCGCATGCTTATCTCGAAGGGCAGAACGTGGAGGTGATGGCCAACTCCGACAATGTATTGCGGGCCGGCCTTACCGACAAACACATTGATGTAGCTGAACTCATGAAGCATGTGACCTTTGCACCCACGGTTGCCGCGGTTATTCCGGCCAGCCCGGAAAAAGAGCAGGTTTACAAAACACCGGCAGGCGAATTTGAGCTGGCAAAGCTGAAAATCAATGCCGCAACGACAATCAACGCAGAAAGCGCTGCCATTGCCTTCGTTACTGAAGGCCGTGTGCAACTTCAGGGCGGTGACCACACGATAGATTTAGGCAGGGGCGAGGCTGTCCTGATCATCGCCGGTGAATCCTGTTCGCTGCAACCTTCGCAAGGGCCGGCTACGGTCTTTATTGTCACAACACCGGTGGGTAAAAACTGAAAAGCCAAAGCTGTTTACTTCTTACATTTGCCGCTTTAAGATTAAAGAATCATGAAACTGAATAAGTCTGTACTGCTCACCTTCGGAATGCTTCTCCTGGCCTGTTCGCTTTACCGTGCCTGGCCCGACCGGCCGTTTGGTTTTGCGCCGCAGTGGGCCATGGCTGTTTTTGCCGGAGCCGTGATAAAAGATAAACGCTGGGCTTTTTTGTTGCCGTTGCTTTCGATGCTGATTTCCGATACGGTATATCAACTGTTGTACAACAGTGGGGTGGGCCAGATCAGGGGCTTTTACGGCGACCAATGGCTGAACTATCTCCTGTTTGCCTCCATGACCGTTTTCGGCTTTGCCATCCGCGAAAAGCGCAGCGTGGTAAATATTTTGGCAGCTTCTTTAGCCGCCCCGTCGGCTTTTTTCCTGCTCAGCAATTTTACCGTTTGGATCGGCGGTGGCGGTTATCATCGTCCGCTCACCGGTGCCGGTTTGCTGCAGTGTTATGCCGATGGCGTTCCGTTTTACCAGATGAGCCTTTTGGCCACACCTTTGTTCCTGGCTGTATTCTTTGGCGTGTTTTATTTGCTGGAGCAAAAGTCAATACTGGCAACGAAAAAATTAGCCTGATCCCGCGATCGAAGAAAGAGAAGAGGCTGTATCAAAAGGCAATTTGATACAGCCTTTTTTGTGTTATGCGGCAC
>CBDUBQ010000071.1:0-20298 GCA_965365435.1 uncultured Flavisolibacter sp. | reverse complement strand
AATGGCGAAAGAAAGGGAAAGAGAAGAACTGCACCGGACCATCTGGCAAATAGCCAACGACCTGAGAGGAAGCGTAGACGGCTGGGATTTTAAATCCTATGTATTGGGTATGTTGTTTTACCGCTTTATCTCCGAAAACCTCACTGCTTTCATCAACCGCGAAGAAGCCCGAACCGGCAACAAAGATTTTAATTACGCTGACCTCACCGATGCCGAAGCCGAATTTGGCCGGGCCGATACGGTAAAGGAAAAAGGCTTTTACATTCTGCCCTCCGAGTTGTTTGTAAATGTGCGTAAGAAAGCAAAGACCGACGAGAACCTGAACGAAACCCTCAGCCGGGTGTTCAAGCACATTGAGGCCTCAGCAAAAGGCACCGAAAGCGAAGACGACCTGAAAGGTTTGTTCGACGACATAGACGTAAACAGCAACAAGCTGGGTGGCACCGTAACCCGGCGCAACGACCAGCTACGAAAAATCCTGGAGGCCATTGGCGACCTGAAGCTGGGCGACTACCAGGAGAACACCATTGATGCCTTTGGCGATGCCTACGAATTTTTAATGACCATGTATGCCAGCAGCGCCGGCAAAAGTGGTGGCGAGTTTTTTACGCCGCAGGAAGTATCGGAACTGCTGGCAGAAATTACCGTGGTGGGCAAAAAAACGGTGTACAAAGTGTACGACCCGGCCTGTGGCTCGGGCTCGCTGCTTCTGAAGTTTGCCAAGGTGCTGGGGAAGGAAAATGTGCGCCAGGGCTTCTACGGGCAGGAAGTAAACATTACCACCTACAACCTGTGCCGCATCAACATGTTTCTGCACGACATCAACTACGAAAAATTTGACATTGCCCATGGCGATACCCTACTTGACTGTACGCGCCGATGAAGTTGACCACCTCAGGCCGGCGCAAACTGACCAACCTCGAACCCTAAAAATGAATTCTATTTTTGGGCTAAGTGCCCGCCTGAAGGGAGTTGTAGAGGAAAGAGAAACCGGAATTTCTGAAGTCATTTTCAGAAATTCCGGTTTGGTAGCCTCGGCGGGAATCGAACCTGCATCTGGAGCTTCGGAGACTCTTATACTATCCATTGTACTACGAGGCCGGGTTGATATGCGGATAATTTGATTTGCGGATATGCGGATAAAAACAGTTTCTATTTGCCTATCTTACCATCACTTAATCAATCCATGCGCATTAAAAGCAAAGATTTTCACGGCAATGGCGAGCAATATTACGCCAAAAAATTTTCGCACCGCAATTAAACCTGCCGGCCCTAAAATCCGCTCAATAAAACGGAGCGATTTTAACACGGTGTAAATAAAAATAAGATTGCATAAAATGCCAAAAAGGATCACCGCGGGGCTATAGGCCGCCTTTAGTGAAATGATGGTGGTGAGCGTGCCCGAACCGGCAATCAGCGGAAAAGCAATGGGCACCACCGTAGCCGCCCGCATGTTGTTTTCGCTTTTGAAGAACTCAAGGCCCAGCACCATCTCCAGGCCCAACAGAAAAATGACAATAGAGCCGCCTACGGCGAACGAACCCACATCCAGCCCCAGCAGGTTCAGGAAGGGCTCGCCCAGGTAAAGAAACAGCACCATCAACGCCCCGGAGATAAAGGTGACCATTGCCTCCCGGATGCCGCCCATCTTGCTTTTCATGCTGATGAGTACCGGGATGGTACCGATAATGTCAATCACGGCGAACAATGTAAACGTCACCGTGATAAAATCGTTGAGCTTAAAATCCATGGCAGCTGTTTTGGCAAAAATAGGGCCTTGCCTACTCCTTTGTCGGCCGGTGCTGCTCTTCTACCGCTTGGGGATTGTGCAATACGGAATGGCTAAAACCGGCTTCGTGCTTTTTGATTTTCACTACACAGCCATACCGCAGTTTAAATTGTTCAAACGAATCTTTCAGTTCTACTTCTTTAATGTGTGCCAGGATGCTCCGTATAACGCCGCCATGGGCCACGATGGCTACCGATTCTTTATCGGGCAGGGCACCAAACCAGTGCGAAACACGACGGTACAAATCAAGATAACTTTCGCCGCCGGGGATGGTGACGTTCACAAAATCAGCCATCCATGCCTGCAGGCGTTCGTTTTCAATTTCGTTCCACAATTTCATTTCCCATTCGCCGCAATGGATTTCTTTTAAAGCGTCGGCAAAGCGAATGGCGTGAGACGGAAACAGGTGTTCGGCCAACTGGCGGCACCGTTTGAGCGGACTGCTGTACACTTCTTCGATGCCATTGGGCAAATGGGACCGAATGCAGGCGGCTTCGTCCAAAAAGCTTTCCGTTACGTCAAGGTCCGATTGGCCGTAGCAAGTGCCTTTTTCAATCAGCGGGGTGGTATGTCTAATCAGGTATATTTCCATAAAAGCAACATCAATAGATAACAAAGAATCTCGGTAACTTGTTGAACCCGGTGGTAAGTATGCCGGCTATGATGGAAGCCAGTACGGAAAGCTGCAGTGACAAAAAGCGATAACAAAGCAAAAACACGCCACCGCTGATGCCGCCCACCATCCAGCCAAACAGGGGAAAATAACGGGATGATTTTTCGAGGTATCCCGGCGAGTGGTCGGTCATCCATGGCACCGGCAAACGGGTTAAAAACATCATCGCCGTAAAAATATGCGCAGTTCTTTTTTCATGTCAGATAGAAGTTTGGTCAACACCGGCCGGGGCAAAGCTGGCCATCTCACCTAAAAAAGTAACAGCCGATTGCACCAGCGGAAAAGCCAGCGCAGCACCGGTTCCTTCGCCCAGGCGCAAACCCAATTGCAGCAAGGGTATCGCACCTAGATAGTCCAGCATTTGGCGGTGTTCCTTTTTGCCGCTGCAATGGGCAAACACGCAGTGGTGCCGCACCACCGGTTTCAAGACATAAGCACACAACAAAGCTGCACTGGTGATAAAGCCATCTACCAGTATTACCATGCCCTCTTCGGCCGGCTGAAAAAAGGCACCGCGAAGGGCAGCGATTTCAAAACCGCCAACGGCAGCCAGCAAGGCTTCAGGTGTAGTGGAAACGGTGTGCAGGTTATGTAGTGCTGCTACCTGTTGCAGCGTTTCGATTTTTGTACGCAGCAGGTGGGCATTGGCACCGGTTCCTCGCCCCACACGATCTTCCACCGGCAGGCGAAAAACACTGCTCATGAAAAGTGCCGCACTGGACGTATTGCCAATGCCCTTCTCACTAAAGCCAATGGTGTTGCAACCGGTGGCGGCGATTGTTTTTACGACATCTTTGCCCACTTCCATCGCTGCCAAACATTCATCCATAGACATGGCTGGACCGTGCAGGTAGCTGGCCGTACCGGCGCTTATCCTTTTTACGACAAAGTTTTTGTGTTGTTGCTCGGCGATTGTCCATGTCTCTTTCACAACACCATCAACGATAGTCAGGGCAATGTTATGCTGGCGACAAAATACGTTGATGGCTGCTCCGCCGCCTAAAAGTTTTTTACCATCTGTGCCGTTACCGCCTGCGGGTAGGGATTTACCAAACCGGTTTCGGCAATGCATGATCGGCGGCGAAAACAATCAGGTGCGGCGATTGAATAGACCATGTGGCGGTATTAAGAATTAAGGCTACCTGCAACGCAACTTCTTTTAGCAACCCCAAGGCACCGGATGGTTTTGTTTTGTTGTTGATGAGTTCCTGGATTTGCTTGCGCAGCATGTATCAGGCGGGTAAAAGGTCGGCGAAATAAAAACCGGTTGTCATATCGGTGGCTACACTATCGGCCGCATTAGGTGTGCGGTATTCCCGGTACACGGTTTCGCCCTGTTCAAAGGCAACGGGGTTTTTAAAAATAGGTCCATCAAAAACAAAGGAATGATACTCGCCGTTTTCTCCGCAAGGGTCAACGTTGGGCGGTAGGTCGGCCAGGAAATCTTCATCCAGCAAGCGACCGCAAAAGCGTTTATCCAAAAAGGTGGCGTTCACACAAACCACGATGGCTTTGAACCCCAGCCTCAAAAATTCCTGCAGCAGTTCTGTTGTATCCCGCTTCCAAAGCGGGAAATGGCAAGCTACATCCATGCGGGCCAACTGTTCCTCGCGGTATTTCTTTAGGTCTTCCAAAAAAATATCACCAAAGATGGCGGTGCTGTAACCTTGCGCTTTCAGTTCGATCACCCTGGCGCTCATTTCGCTTTCGTAATCGTCCATGCCGGGCTGCTCGGGTAATTCGGCCGTTAGCAGCGGCAAACCAATGGAAGATGCCTGCGCTTCGAGTAAGGCTCTCCTCACACCATGCATGGACACCCGGTTATGCGCCGCATTGACACTCGTAAACAAATGACCAACGGTGTAAGCGTTTGATTGCAGCGCATGGTACAACGCCAGCGAAGAATCTTTCCCGCCGCTCCAGTTCATGTACGCCTTCATGTGCCTATCAATTTTATTGTCAGCGAATCCTCTTTGGTAAACAACCGTTTCATCAACTACCGAAATATTTTTCTTTGAAAAAGACAGATTCGTTTTTGATGTCGTTGAGGCAGGTAAAACAAAGACAGTCCTCATAGCGTTGGGCAATAAAAGCTCTTTCTTCCTCCGTCAGATGGATGCGGTTGCAATTGCATTGACCGATGGTTCTGGCTTTGCATTCAAACAACTGCAAGCAGCGTGGGCACTGCTTTTGTTCATGCGAGGGCATGCGCAGTCGTTTTGTCAACAATATTTTTGCACTTGTGTGCTAACGATTGCGGTATTGAGAAGATGGCAGGATGAAAAAGCGCTGCTAACAGTTCAATGCCGCTCACCAAGGTGCCGGGGCTGGGCTGCGTAAACAGGTCAAAATCGGCCAGGAAAACCTGCCCTTCTTTTACGGCTTTCAGTTCATTCCAACCGGGTTTTTCCTGCAGCGGGTAAAGTTCTTCCGCCGCACGGTCTATGGCAAAACCGCACGGAGCAATCACCACCACTTCCGGGTTATACTTCACAACCTTCTCCCATGGCGTAACAATAGAATCACCGGCGGGATTGCTCAACATATCAATGCCGCCCGCCTGTGCAATCTGAAACGGAATCCAGTGGCCGCAGTTGTAGGTCGGTTCTATCCACTCCAGCAACAACACTCTTTTTAGCGGCATGCGGTGCTTTCGCAGCGTATCCAGAATGGCATCGGTACGTTGTTGCAAACCGCCTAAATATTCATAGGCCGCTTCTTCTTTTCCGCAGGCTTTGGCAATGGTAATGGCGGTTTCATACACATCCGTTAGACTTTGCGGTGTCAGCGGAACGAGCTTCGGTTCTTTTGCCAGTTTAGAAATGGCAGCCGCCGTGCAAGCCGTATCTATCTGACACACCTCGCAAACATCCTGCGTGAAGATGACATCGGGTTGGATGGCTTGCAGCAAGTCCTCATCCACGTAATACAAACTTTTTCCGTGTGCTTTCGAAGCCGAAAAGATTTTGTCAATCTCACTGCTCGAATATTCTTTTCCTTCCAGCACACAACGCACCAGTTTTGGTTTTTCTTCCAGCGCCGGTGTTGGGCATTCAAAGGTGACCCCGTGCAGCAAATGCTGCAGGCCCATGTCGTAGATCATTTGCGTGGCCGCGGGCAAAAAGGAGCAAACCTTCATACGCTAAAAATGATTTGTTGTAAAAAGAAAACATCGCTGCAAAAAAACTGCAGCGATGTATCACCATTTCGTCTTCTGAATTGATCAGTGAACAGGCACCGCCGCTTTGCGCTCCTGAAGCAAAGCAAAACCACCAAACAACACAACGCCATAAACAGCCGTAGCGGCTAAAAACCGCCACTCAAACGGAATGGCCGCCGTGAGGCAATCAATAAAACCACTGAGATTTTGCCCATAGATTTTTGAGCCCATCCATACCGGTATGTCAGTTACAATCCAGTGAATCAACGTTGCCACAAACACCGAACCGATCAACCTGCTAACCGTTGCTTTTCTCACCAACAGGCGACCGGCAATCACCATCAATACAAACGCACCATACACCCAATACCAACTGCTGTACAACAAGCCACTGCTGTATTTGGCAAACACCGTTTGGTGCAGAATTACATCCGACAAAAACATAGTTCCCAAAGGAAATAAAAAAGCTTTCCAGGCTTTGTTGAAACAGGCACCGCCAAAAAGCGCCATGGCGCCCATAGGCGAGTACAAGGCTATTTCAGAAATGCGGTCGTTATCTAAATTGAAATTAAAGGACACCCGCAGCGCACCTGTCAGTACAATAAAGGCTAACACAAGTGCAGTGGCAGGATTGAATTTTGATGCTGTCATGATTGCCTGTTTAATATTTTATAGCGTGAATGTAACGCCGCCGGAAACAATGAAAGGAATGGAATTGTATCCTCTCACTTCTATAAATTTTTTGTTCGTCAGGTTTTGCGCATCGGCAAAAATTTTCAGCTTGTTGCGCAGGCTGTATTCGGCATAGGCATTCAGCAGAAAATAGCCATCCAGCAACACATCCTGCCGTTTGTAGCCACCCACATCGTAACGACCGCTTACATACTTGCCGCCAATGTTTACATACAAGCCATTGGTAAACGCATAACCGGCTAACACGTTCAGGTGATGGGCCGGACGGCGCAGCAGGTTTTGATACGTGGTGTCCTTAAACGTCACTCGGCTTTGCGAACGTTCTTCCGGGTTCAGGTAGGTGTAGTTGGCTGTTAAGGTGAACCCTGCTACCGGCTGCACGCTGGCTTCTACTTCAATACCGTTTACTTTCTGGCGATTTATATTAAAATATCGGAAGAGGAGGTTGTTGTAATCAATGGCGTTCTCAATATCGCGGTGGAAATACACTATGCGGGTCTGCACTTTATTGCCTGTTTGCTGAATACCGGCTTCGTAGGTTTTGGAAACCTCCGGTTGCAAATTCAGGTTGCCCGAGCTGGAGTAAAGCTGGAATAGTGTTGGTGCTTTAAAGCCGGTGGCCACGCTACCAAACGCCCGCCAGTTTTTGTTGAAGGCGTAGGAAGGATTGAAGGTGTAGGTTTGGTTGCTGCCATAGCGACTGTGCACATTCAATCGTCCGCCCAATTCCAGATTCAGCTTGCCCTTGAGCGTTGTATAGAACAGGGATGCATACACCGATGCCTGGCTTTGCACCGAATCTTTGGTAAAGCTGCGAAACGGGTTAAACGGACCGGGAGCACCGGGGCTAAGCGAATAATACTGGCTGTTCATGTTGGCGAAGCGATAATCGGCACCCTGCAACACCCGGAAACCGCCACCCAAATCAATGCTGGCATAGGCTTCTGCAAAATTTGTTTTACCAAAGTAATCGTCCGTTACGTATTTGCTGAAGCTGTTGGCCGGCACGAAGGAACTATCGTTAACATAGTTGCGTTTGATGTCGCTGAACTGGTAGTTGGCCGTCAGTTGCACAATGCCTTTCGTGTAATGCAAACTGGCTCCGGCAATGCGGTTGCGGTTACGAATGCTGTAGTCCTTTTCATCTGCAAAAATGCCGGCATCAAGCTCGTTTTTATATCGACTATCCTGTGCAAAGGCCCGAATCATCAGTGCCGGCGTCAGGTTGTAGCGCAGTGCTACCGAATACAAATCGCCGTTGTAGGCGTCGCGGTCGTAATTTCTGGTTTTGGTAGTGTCTTCCGCCGCCGAAAAACCACCGCTGTACAGTTTGGCATACCGGGCGGTGTAGTGCAGCTTGCCGGTTTGTCCAAACACCTGCGCATTGCCCCGGAAGGTGTTGTAGTTGCCGCCGCTCAATGTTGCCTTCAGGTTGAAAGGTTTTGTTACTCCGGTTTTTGTAGTGATGATGTTGATAACACCCGCTACCGCATCGGACCCATACAAGGTGGACTGAGCGCCGCGGCACACTTCAATGCGTTCTACTTCGTTCAGCGAAATGAGGTTCAGGTCAAATTCATTCCCAATAAAAGAAGGGTCATACACCGGCACGCCGTCCAGTAAAACCAGGGTGCGACCAGAGGAAGCGCCCCGCATGTAAACGGTTTGGTTGGTGCCCAGGTTGTTGAGGGCGCCGTTGATGGTAACACCGGCCTGCTCATTCAGCAAGCGGCCCAGTGTTTTGCCAACGCTGCGTTCAATTTGTTCTTTGTTGATAACGGTAACCACCTTGCCGGTTTGTGATTGTTTCACTGGCATTTTGGTGGCGGTGATGGTAACCTCGTCCATCCTTTTGGTGGTCGTGTCTTCCTGTGCCTGAAGCTGACTGCTGACGATAAGCGCAGTCACGGCAAAAAATTTCCTCATCGGTTTAAAATCTTTTTGGTGACTGCTTCCGAAAAATAAAATTAGAGAGAGCGATAACCGCGGCCGTATCCCTTTCTCTGCTTTTCCTCCGAAAGCATGAATGTTGTGAACCACAACGGGCAGGTCTTCTGGCTTCGGTATTTGCACCTTCCCGCTTCGTTCGAAACAGTGGTTGATGTTGCAAAAAACAAGACTGAACAAAAGGGCTACTCGCCACTTGCTATTCACTTCTTGCTACCGTTACAGCTACGGGGATAGCGCCGGACTTACACCGGCTTCCCTTTTCATTCTCCCGCGTTAACGGGAGAAACCAGTTGTGAGGCGCAAATGTAGGGAAAAGGTTTGGAGTTTGGGGTTGTTGGAAGATTGAAGAGTCGTTATTGGCAAACGATTTTTGTGTTACCGGCAATAGTTATTCTGTTCATCGTCTGTTGCGTCGTCCCGTCTCAGGCAAGATGCGGTTGGTGGTTCTATCCGGCCGGGAAAGGTTTCCCGCAGAAGCGCCGGGATCGCAGAAGGTTTTCTCGGCGTACTCCGCGTCTCTGCGAGGAATCAATAAAAATTCTGTGGGCGTTTCCATAATACACTTCTTCATCACTTGGACGGGTAAAATTTTCACGACAAACTCCACACACCCAACCCAAACTCCAAACCCCAAACTCCAAACTCCTGACTCCCGACTCTCACTTATCTTCACCCTATGATGAAAAAGCAAAAGCTGCAACTGTTCGACCTCACCATGATTGTCATCAGCTTTGTGATCGGGATGGGCATTTTCCGCACCCCCGTTAACGTGGCCGCGGCTTCACCAACCCCCTTTATCTTTTACCTGTGCTGGGCGGCCGGCGGACTGGTAGCCCTCTGCGGCGCACTTACCTATGCCGAGATCGGCTCCCGGTTACCTGTAACCGGCGGCTATTACAAAGTGTTTGCCTATGCCTATCATCCCTCTGTAGCCTTTGCTATCAATTGCATCATCCTGGTGTCCAACGCCGCGTCCTGTGCAGCCGTAGCCCTGGTGGGAAGTGAATACATCAGCAGTGTGCTGATTCCTGCGTCGAAGGAGGCCGCCTATCTGCAGGATGCCACCAATGCCAGCTTTATCAAAACCGTACAGGTCAGTATTGCGCTGTTTGCCATTGTGGTGTTTTATATTGTAAACATGCTGGGCCTGCGCATGAGCGCCAAAACACAAACGGTGCTGATGATCATTAAAATCAGCATGATCCTGCTGCTTATTGCCCCCCTCTTTTTTGCCGTTAACGAAACGCCGGCTGCATCGGCGCTCTCCACACCGGGCATGGAGCCGGCCCTGCGGGAGTACATCAAAGCCTTTGGCATTGGCCTGGTGGCCGTGAGCTTTAGTTATGGTGGCTATCAGCAAACGATCAATTTTGGCGAAGAAGTGGAACGGCCCAACCGCAACATTCCGCGGGGTATTTTTATCGGCATCTTCGTTATCATTTCGCTTTACCTGCTCATTAACTACGCCTATGTAAAAGTCATTGGGTTCGAAGAGCTGAAAAACAGCACGAACATCGCCGCTATCATGGCTTCAAAAATATTCGGCGCCCAGGCCGAACGCATTCTTTCGGTGCTGCTTTTTTTAGGCGTACTGGCTTATGTAAATGCCGTGCTCCTGAGCAATCCGCGGGTAATGTATGCCATGAGCGAAGACAAGATCTTGCCTTCGGCTTTTACCAAACGAAACAGCCGTGAAGCCCTTACGCTGGCTCTTACCGTATTTGCCGGCATTTCCGCCTTCGTTGTTTTTTTTGCGCAGGAGTTCGACAAGATTCTAAGCTTTACAATCTTTCTCGATAGCTTCGGGATGGCGCTTTCGGCAGGGAGTATTTTTATCATACGAAAACGCACAGCCCATCTTACCGGCACTGGCATTTACAGCATGAAGCTGTTTCCGCTGTTGCCGCTGATCTTTATTTCCGCCTATATTTTTGTAGCCATCAGCATTGCGCTGGATTACGAGAATAACAATTATGCAGCCCTCATTGGCCTTGCCGTCCTGGCCTTTTTCACCGGGCTTTATTTTTTGGTGAAAGCCATTCGCAAACCCGAACAACCCGCCTGACATGGACCTTTCCTACATCATCAATGAGCTGGCCGAAGACCGCGAACATTATTTCAATGCCATTGCGCCACCCATTATGCAAACCTCCAATTTTGCGTTTAAGACGGTGGCCGATCTGCGCACTGCCTTTCAAGACGAAATGGGCGGCTACCTGTACAGCCGGGGCCTCAACCCCACGGTGGATATTCTGCGCAAAAAACTGGCCGCTCTCGACGGCGCCGAAGACTGCCTGGTGCTGAACAATGGCGCAGCGGCTATTTTTCTGGCCGTATTGGCCAACGTAAAATCCGGGGATCATATCATCTCCGTCAATAAACCTTACACCTGGGCGCAACGCACCTTCGATCAAATTTTACCCCGCTTCGGCATCAGCACCACCTACATTGACGGCACCGGGATAAAGAATTTCGAGAACGCAAAACAGCCGAATACAAGCTTTATTTATTTGGAATCGCCCAACTCCTGGACCTATGCCCTGCAGCCGCTGAAAGAGGTTGCGGCCTTTGCCAAACAACACGGCATCGTTACGCTGATTGACAACAGCTACTGCACACCGCTTTACCAGCGGCCCATTGAAATGGGCATTGACATCAGCATGCAAACCGCCACCAAATACATCAGCGGCCATAGCGATACGCTGGGCGGAGTGCTCAGCGGAACCCAACAAATGATGAAAAAGATCTTCGACCTGGAATACCTCGCCGTGGGCAGCGGTATCCAGCCTTTCAACGCCTGGTTGCTGCTGCGGGGCTTGCGTACTTTGCCGGCAAGGCTCGAACGCATCAGCCGTACCAGTGCAGCCGTGTTACAGTTTTTGAAGCAACACCCGCGGGTGGAAAAAATCCTGTTTCCGCTCGATGAAAATTTTCCGCAATATGCCCTGGCAAAAGAACAGATGAGCGGCGCCTGCGGTTTGTTTACCATCACCCTTAAAAACGGCACTGCCGAAAATATCACCCGCTTTTGCGAAGCCTTGAAGCATTTTCAGATGGCGGTGAGCTGGGGCGGACACGAATCGCTGGTGATACCGAAATCTGCGGGTATGGAACCGGCGCAGTTTGATGCCGGCAATGAAGAACATCAGTATATCCGTATTTACACCGGTCTGGAAGATGCCGGCTACCTGGTGGCAGACCTGGAGCAGGCGCTGGACAAATAGACGACGGAATAAAGCGGGCGGCGATGAACCCGATGGTTATCCTGACAAGAAAAAGCAGCGGCCATCGCTGCTTTTTTTTTAGTGAATCGGAACCGATAGTTTTTCGGTTGCATTCATTTGATTTTATAGATGCCCGCCGCGCATGGCAAGCGAAAGAATGCCAAACAGTAACAGCAATCCGCCGCTGAGAATAATGGCCGTGATGGCGGCCGCATTGCTGCTGCGTTTTTTTACTGCTCCCGCTGGTTGACTCTTGTCTTCGGGTCCGTCTTTCACAAACAAAGCCACAATACCGGCGACAAGGCTTGCCGGAACCAGCGCCAGAAAAACTGCCGACCCGCCTAAAAGCGGCACCGCCAGTCCCACCAGCAACAGGCTCAACGCCACAATATTCAAAATGCGTTTGGCATCAGCCCCTTTTTTTGCTGCCGCCTTTTTTACTACTAGCGAAACTACAGTGGCTTTTACCTTGGCAAAAAAACCAACCTTTTTTTCGGCAGCTGGTGCAGGGGATGGCAGCGGTACGCCGGTGGCTGTGTCGGTCCAGGGCAGGGGGTTAGCTAACCGCGAAGGAATAACGGCTGCCGACAGGGGCTGTGCCGCCTGCAGCCAATAAATCAAAATAAAGCATAGGTATTTCATAAATCGAAAGGTTTTGCGAAACGGTGATTGATCGTGAGGCTGACGGCTTAAAACGTATGGCAGGCGGGTAGGCCGAACCAGGTAGCCGTTTTCATTCGTAAGTATAAGTCGTAGATGCCACCTCCATCCCGCCGGCGTCTTTTTGCACGGCGGTGAGCGGCCACCCCTTTTCATTGTAAGTGTATGTAAGGGTGAACGGCCGCTCGGGTTGATTGGGCCGCTTGATAGTTATTTGTGAATTATTGTTAGCCGAGCCGTTTGGTGCAAAAGCCATTCCGGTGGTTGTCACCAAAATCCATTCGGCACCAAAAGCAAGGGGGTTCCTTTTTTGGTCGTGCGTCATATCATACTGCGCAAAGAGGCTATTGGTTCCGCCGGAGGTGCGGAAAATTTTCATGGTAGTGAGGTTACCCTGTGCATAGGTGTACTCGTAGCGGGATGTGGGGTCGGTGAGGCCGGTGGGAAAAACGTCGGTTTCGGTTGATTGAATGATATGGCCGGTGTTGTCATATACAAACTCAGTGCGGATGGTTTTGTCAAACCCGTAGGCATTCACCCACTCCAACCGGGTGTATTGCGTTCCGCTGGCGGTAACAGTGAGATAAACACTGTCGGGGAAACCTGATCGTTTAAAAACGATCTTTTCTATCAGGCCGTCGGCTTTTCGTTGCACCCGAAGGCCGTCGTCAACCCCGGTGTTGTCAATTTGACGATAGCTGGCCAGCCTTCCTTTTGCATCGTAGCTTACCGTGGTTGTGGTGGATCTACCGCCGCTGACGGTCACCATCCGGGCCATCTTTACGCCGGTGGCGGCAACGGTTGGCGCCACCCCGTCTTTTTTACAGGCAACAGCAAAAACTGCCAGCAGCAAGCTGCAATAACTTAGCTTTTTCATGATCGAATTTTTTTGATGAATCGTTCAGATGACTGGTAATAGCCGGCCAGCGAGTCGAAAATAGGCTGGTGGAACAGGGTGGTTCAAATCGAATTTAGAAGATGTGTTAGCGGTTGTTGCAGTTTTTGCAACGGTACCGCACAAGGCCTTTTAAATGCAGCAAAACGGGATGAATTTTTTGCGCTAATCCGTAAAAGCAGCAAACCGGCTCACAAAAAAAAGCAGTTCAGCACCTGGTTTCACCATTGACGGCGAATGGCAACTGCTGTCTGTTTCCGCGCTGGCCGGGCTCCACGCCCTTGCGGCAACAGCCCGCCCCGTGGCAGCCCCGCCGGCGGCGTTGCACGAAAGCACCGGCTATTTATTTGCTCTCTTTCAAACCCTTATTTTTATGCCCCGGCAGGTCGCTGACCAAAGGCCGATGATGTATGAAAAGAACACTAAAATGGATCCTAATCCCGGCCGGCCTGCTGCTGGTTGTTTTTGCAATCGTTCGCCTGCGGGGCGGAAAGAGCGGCGACGGCCTTCGGGTGACGTCGGAAACCGTAAAGCGGCGCACGATTGTGGAAACGGTTTCGGCCACCGGCAAGCTTTATCCCGAAACAGAACTGAAGGTAGGCTCGCCCATCACCGGCGAGGTAACCGCACTGAATGTGCAGGAAGGCGACAGCGTAAAAAAAGGGCAGGTATTGGCACGCATTCAGGGCGAAAAAAACAGTGGCGCCGCCGCACCACGCATGAACCTACCCAATGTGCCGCCCGGTTTTGAAGGGTTGGTGCAGAGCATGCAGCCGGGCCGCGCTGCTTCGGGCGCCTCTTCAGCTACCATCACGGCGCCCATCGGCGGCACCGTGGTATCGCTCAATGTAAAGCAGGGCGAAAGAATAGGCGCCATGCAAATGCCTGGGTCGGAAATGCTGCGCATTGCCGATATGAACAACATTGAAGTGCGGGTGGATGTAAACGAAAACAACATTATTAAAATCAGCACCGGCGATTCGGCCGATGTGGAAGTGGAAGCGTACAACAAACGCAAGTTTAAGGGCGTGGTGACCTCTATTGCCAACGGCGGCACCAAACGCGATGCGCAGTCTTTTCTTTCGGCCGACGTCACCAGCTACGAAGTGCACATTCGGCTGCTGCCTTCTTCCTACAACGATCTTTTCGACACCGGACGCCGGGTAATGCCTTTTCGTCCGGGTATGAATGCAAGGGCCGATATCAAAACAAAAACAAAGCAGGCTGTGCTCAGCGTGCCGGCGGGGGCTGTTGTTTCTAAACCAAAAGGCAGCGAAGATGATGCCGGAGAAGATAAAAAAAATGCTACCGCCGATGAAGAGCTGGCGGCAGCCGATGAAGCAGAGGCTATTGACGAGCTGGAAGAAGTGGTGTATGTGCTGAAGGAGGACGGCACAGTGGAAAAACGAACGGTGGTGACCGGCATACAAGACATTAATTATTTTGAAATTACAACCGGCCTGAAAGAAGGCGAAAAAGTCATTACCGGCCCCTATAGCGCAGTGAGCAAAGAACTGCGCAGCGGAAAAAAAGTGACGGTAGTGCCCAAAGAACAACTTTTCCAAAACGATTAGCATGCAAGGGAAACGCATCGGGGTTATCGGCAACGGCAGTTGGGGCACCGCCCTGGTAAAAATCATTACCGACAATGGCCACTCTGTCAATTGGTGGATGCGCAACACTACCACCATTGACTACATTCAGCGGCGCCACCACAATCCCAACTACCTGCATTCGGCTTATTTCGATGTGGCAAAGCTGCAGATGACCAACGATGTGCAAACCATCGTTAACGACTCGGACCTGGTGGTGATTGCCGTGCCATCGGCCTATGCCGAAAGCGTGCTGCAAAGCATTGACAAATCATCGCTAAAAGAAAAAAAGATCCTTTCGGCCGTCAAAGGCCTAATTCCCGGCCAGGATATTTTGCTGAACCAGTACCTGGAGCAGGAGTTCGGCCTTCCCTTACAAAACTATTTTGCCGTACTGGGTCCCTGCCATGCCGAAGAAGTGGCGGCCGAAAAACTCTCTTACCTTACTTTCTCCGGCATTGACGGCGAAGCCGCCGAAGACATTGCGGCCTGCTTTCGCACGCCTTACATCAACACCGTGGTGAACACCGATATCTTAGGTGTGCAGTACGCGGCGGTGATGAAGAATATCTATGCGCTGGGTGCCGGCATAGCGCATGGCCTCGACTACGGCGATAATTTTCTGAGTGTGTTCATCGCCAACAGCGCCGATGAAATGGCGGGCTTTCTGCGCAAGGCCGGCGTGCAGCATATTGTGGTGGGCGAACACGAGATCCAAAACAGCAAAAAAGACATGAACTACGCCGCCTCGGTTTACCTGGGCGACCTGCTGGTAACTTGTTATTCGCCCTACAGCCGCAACCGCACCTTTGGTACCATGATCGGCAAGGGTTATACGGTAAAGTCGGCACAGCTTGAGCTGAACATGGTGGCCGAGGGATATTATGCCTCCCGCTGCATGCACAACTACAACAAAAGCATCGGTGCCGAAATGCCTATTGCCGACACGGTTTATAAAATTTTATGGGAGCGGATGCAGCCGAAGAAAGGGTTTCAGAAAATAGAGGAAGTGCTGGTGTGAGGGAAACCAAACGGGAGAAGGGAAAGGTGAAACCAGGGTCCCTGTTTTGCTTCGCGATTTTTCTTGATCAACCGATGTCTGATTGCGGTCAGCCCAACGAAATTTTGATGGCGGAACAACCAAACGGTTTTTTGCCATTTATTGATAGATGGCTTTGAGCGGAAGCGAAATTTCCAGCAAAGGCATTGGAATAATATCGTCAGCAGAAGCATACAAAATAGCTTCCCATTTGCCTGCTTCATTTTTTGCATAAAGTGTAACGTGTGTCACCTCAGGTTCAACAATCAGGTAATATTTCAGCGTGGGAATAGCAGCGTAGTCAATAAACTTATCTACAGTATCGGTAATGCGGCTGGTAGGCGAAACGACTTCTACGATCAATTCCGGCTCGTACTGGATATATTCATTCTTTTCGGTTTGAGGCTCCCGGGTTGCGAAAACATCAGGGTAATAATATTTGTCGCGATCGCGGTTCGATACTTTCATATCGTGGCTGTAAACCTCGAAGCCTTTGGATTCGAGCTGACTCGTTAAAAAAATATAAATTCTCCCTGCAACCTTGTTATTGATTCGTTTTTCCCCCGGCATTTCAAATAGTAGTCCGTTGATAAATTCATGGCGCTGCGCCGCCTGCAATTCGTACTGAATGTACTCATCCACCGTTAGCGGCACAGAGACAGCCGCTTTTTGATCCGCTTCTCGCATGTTTTAAAATTACGTTTTTCATTTCAGGCATCCAAAGCCTCAAGCCACTGGGAGAATAGTTTTTAAGCCAGTCTGTGCTGTAACCGTTCTTTATTCCTCCAGCAAATCCGGCCGCTTTTCTTTTGTCCGTTTCACCGCCTGTTCGTACCGCCATTCTTCAATTTTGGCCGTGTGGCCGCTGAGTAATATATCCGGCACTTTTTGCCCCTGCCACTCGGCCGGGCGGGTATAAACCGGTGGCGCCAGCAGGTTGTCCTGAAACGAATCCGTAAGGGCCGAGGTTTCATCGTTTAACACACCGGGTATCAGCCGACCAATCGCATCCACCAAAACCGCAGCGGCCAGTTCTCCCCCGCTCAATACATAATCGCCGATAGAAATTTCTTTCGTCACATAGGTTTCGCGGATGCGCTGGTCAATGCCTTTGTAATGGCCGCAAATGAGCAGGAGATTTTTTTTTAACGAAAGCCCGTTGGCCATTTTCTGGTTCAGGGTTTCCCCATCGGGTGTCAGGTAAATGATTTCGTCGAAGGGGTGTTCTTTGCTTAGCTCGTCAATGGCATTCGACAGCGGTTCGGGCATCATCACCATGCCGGCGCCGCCGCCGTACTGGTAGTCATCCACCTGCCCGTACTCGTTTACCGCCCACTTGCGCAGGTGGTGCGTTCGCACGGTCAGCAGTCCTTTGTCCTGTGCCCTTTTCATAATCGAATGCGACAGCGGGCTTTCCAGCAACTCCGGCAAAACGGTGATGATATCTATGTGCAAGGCCCCCTGTTCCCCGGTGGGGGAACGTAGATCTAAACTGTCCGTTTCCTGCTGTGGCATTTCTTAAATTCAATTGTTGTAAAAACAAAAAACTCAATCGCAAAAGTAGGATTGAGTTCAGTTTAAATCCTCGAAAAGCGAGGGTCTGTGCCTGGGCCTCTCCCCCACCGGGGGAGCCAGAGGAAGCCATGGCTGACGGGCCCCTACCGCACTTTCCGCAACAGCATCACGTAACCACACAGGTCCTTTTTCTTTTGCTTGTTTTGCTGCACGGGCTTAAACATGTGAAACTCCGAGAATTTAGGGATGTAAGAAAAGGCAATGATGTTTCCATCCACATCGCCCCACATTTTCTTCTGGTAAACCACCTGCTTCTCGTCCCAGTCGTACATGCGCACTTCGTACAAACGCGAGGACATGTCGCCGATGAATACAAACTGGTACCACGATCCTTCCTGCAGCGGCACTACCACCGGCATTTCGTATTCGCTTTCCATGGTGATAGACGCTTCCTTCACCACCTGAAAGCCATCGCGGCCATAGAGTTGTTTCAGGCTGTCGGCCTGGTGCCGGATAGCCGCATTATTGCACTCCTGCAAACGGATCACATCCTGCGCCGTTGCTGAAAAGCCCGCAAAAAAGATGGTAAAAAGAAAGAGAGGTAGTAGCTTTTTCATGGTCTGTCGAAAGATATTGGTACAGGCTTTAAAAATAGATGAAAAAAAGAACGATCCAAAAGAACCCGCGGTTTTTACCAAACAATCGTAAAACTCCCGGCGGCAACGGCCGTTGAGCCGGACGCCGTCCGCCTTCCGTGGTGGCACAAAAATACTCTTTCGTGTTTGGCTTCTCCCGGCCGGCGGTGTTAGGATTTTTCCAATTCTTTTCGTGGCTATTGTTCCCGGTGAAAATAAATGCCGTCGGCTTGCTGAGTGGGCGTCAGCACCAGGTCGTTGATGCAAACGTGAGGTGGCAAAGAGGCGCAGTAATACACCACGCCGGCCACATCGGCAGCGCTGAGCGCCTGCAAACCATTGTACACTTTTTTAGCGGTCCCGGCATCGCCCTTAAAACGTACCAGCGAAAATTCGGTTTCGGCCGCACCGGGGTGAATGGCCGTGACCTTGATACGGTGCGGCAACAGGTCAATGCGCATCCCGCGGCTAACCGAATCTACAGCCGCCTTCGACGCACAGTACACATTTCCCCGTTCATACACATCTTTGGCCGCCACCGAACCCATGTTAATGATATGCCCGCTTTTGCGGCGCACCATCAGTGGCGCCACCGCTTTAGAAACATATAACAGGCCTTTGAGGTTGGTGTCAATCATCGTTTCCCAATCGTCGAGATTGGCTTCGTGAAAAAAATCGCGGCCAAGCGCCAGGCCGGCATTGTTAATGAGCACATCTATCGTTTGCCAGTGGGCCGGCAGGGATTCAACGGCGGTAAAAACCGCAGTGCGGTCCTGCACATCAAAGGGCAAAAGGTGGCAGTGTGCACCCGTCTCCGCTTCAAGCTTTTCTTTCAGCGCCTGAAGCCGGCCGGTGCGGCGCCCGTTCAACAATAAGCGATAGCCATTGGCAGCAAAGATTTCGGCACAGGCTTCGCCAAAACCGGAGGTAGCACCCGTGATCAACACCGTTTTCATGCGGCGAAGATAAGCGGTCTGTTTTCTCCCCTAACCCGCCCTTGTTTTTAACATCGGCCGGTAGGGCGGCACCCGTTTCTGCTCTATCTTTCCGCCAAACAACGGTTCCGCTTTGAAGAAGATCGTGCTGGCATTTTCCTTTGCTTTTTTTCTGTTGCAAATGGCCGCCGCCCAGGACGGCTGCGCTCTCCGCATCTCGCTGCTCACTTGTGCACCGGGGCAGGAGCTGTACTCCACTTTCGGCCATACGGCCATTCGCGTTACCAACGGTGCCGCCGGCACCGACGAGGTGTACAACTACGGAACTTTTGAATTCTCTCCGGATTTTTATTACCAGTTTGTAAAGGGCAAATTGCTGTATGCCCTTTCGGTGGAGGACTTCCGGAATTTTGTGTTGCAGTACCAGTACGAAAGCCGGTCTATCCAGGAACAGGTGCTGCTCCTCAATTGCGGCCAAAAGCAACGGCTTTATGAAGCCCTGCAGGCCAATGCACTGCCGGCCAACCGTTTTTACCGCTACGATTTTTTGTTTGACAACTGCACCACCCGCGCCGGCGACATCATTGCCAGCAACAGTGGCGGCCGGGTGCAATACCGGCCACTTTTTTCCAATGAGCAGCCTACCTTCCGCCACCTTATTTATACCTATCTCAACCGCGGCCGGCAAGACTGGAGCAAGCTGGGCATAGACCTGCTGCTGGGCGCCCGGCTCGACCGCCAGGCCACTAACAGGGAAGCCATGTTTTTGCCCGATAACCTGTTGAAGGCAATGGATACCGCTACGGTGAACGGGCAGCCGCTGGTGCAGGAGGAAACGGTTTTGCTGGATGTGCCGGCAGTGGCCGCAGAAAGTTATCTCATTACACCCGTTGTGCTTTTTACGGCGTTGCTGCTGATGGTGGGCATGGTGTCGTTTGTGAAAAGGCCCTGGGCGGCCCGGGTATTGCGCCTGTTCGATTTTTTTCTCTTCTTCGTGCTGGGCTGCACCGGCGTGCTGCTCCTGTTCATGTGGTTTGGCACCGATCACCAGCTTTGCGCCAACAACTACAACCTGCTTTGGGCACTGCCCACCCACCTGGCAGCTTCCTTTTTTCTGCTGCGCAAAAGCGAAAGGGTGCGGTGGTATTTTACAGCAAACTTTTTTCTGGCCGTGCTGTTGTTGGCCGCATGGGCATTTCTTCCGCAACAGTTAAACAGTAGTTTGATTCCGCTGATTTTAGTGATAGTTTTAAGAAGCTATCTCCTTTCAACCAAAAACCATGGATACCCGCGAATTTGATTATAAGGGCAAAAAGCTGTTTTACAGGGTAAAAGGTACTGGCCCGCTGTTGGTGCTGCTTCACGGCTTTGGCGAAGACGGCAGCATCTGGAAGGCCCAGTATGAACTTTTTCCGCACCATACGCTACTGGTGCCCGACCTGCCCGGCAGCGGGCAGAGCGAAGCCATTGACGACATGAGCATGGAGGGATTGGCCGAGGCGGGCGTCGGGCGTCATCGCGTAGAGCGCCTGCCGGAG
>CBDUBQ010000070.1:0-21054 GCA_965365435.1 uncultured Flavisolibacter sp. | reverse complement strand
CCATCTTGTCGTTAACTCTAACTTTGACCGGCCGAAGTTTGGGGGAGCTTACAGTGTTACTTCGCCCCGCACTGGCGGAGGGATGGGGGCGGGGAAAGATGGCCTGAATAGAGGAGGGCAGTCGCCTTACTACAGGAAAGCAAGCATGCCTTCTGCCCGCTGCTGCCTGCCGCCTTGTGACTAAGGAAAGCTCCGAGACCGGTAGAAGCTTAAAGCCCGAATAAAAACATGGCAGCCTAACGTATTAGGGCTTGCCGATGTATCGGCATTAGCATTCCGTCAGCCTAAATTTATTGCAAAAGTGTAATAGCAATTATTTGTTCAGCACATGTTCGTCAGCCGGTATATTGGCAAGCCCATGTTACCTGCTGTCTGTTATTCTGCTCCAAATGCTTTTCCATTAAATGTATGCGTACAACAATCGCAGAAAAGTGTCATATCAGCAGCTTTAAGATTCGGGTTCACGAATTGTAAAACACCGTTGTCATCGACAAATAGACCAGAATAGTATGTAGATTCCCCTACTCTTACATAATCTTTCTTTTCGTCCTCATGTAGTGCAACTAACCAAAATATTGGTTCTGCTCTGTCTAAACGTGATTTAGCTTCACTAAAAACCTCGTCCCACTGGCAGCCAACCTTAGATAATAGAAACTTAAACAATGGAGTATAATCAAGTCCTCTTTGCTTGGCACCAAACATTGTCCCCTTCACCTGCTGAACGGTTTCTCTTTTGCTTCGTCTTGTGTCTTTAAAGTCTCCGCCAAAATGATGATGAACACCTTTCGCTCTGGTGTTTACTTTTCTATACAAATTTGGTTTCTTTCTGTCCATTCAAAATTTCTTGATGGTCGATTTGATTGCAGGTAACGTTTATCAGCTTTGCGATGGGCTGGACTTCTGTGTTTCGTCTGCCGATACAAAAACTGATTAGAATTATTGATGATGAAAATATGAACTAAAGCTCAATTTGTAACGTCTTGCTGATAGCTGCGGCTGAATAGCGATTTGTTGCCGATTGTTCCTTCGTCTGCCAGCCTATTGCAAAACTGTTGTTATGTGCCGTTCTTCACTGCTCGGATGTAGTGTTTAAAGGTCTCAAAGTCCACATGTTTGAAGTCTGCCTTGTCCGGGTAACTGTGTCCGAATAGTCCAACAAAGAAAGGCGTGGGTTGCTCAGCGTCAGCGCCAATTTGTTTCACTTTGAGCTCTATTGGTTTTAAATATGTCCGGTTTACCCGTATGCTAAAGTCACTCCAAGCGTTGATGTATGTCGAACCACAAGATTTGCAAGTGTATATCGCTTTATAACATTCGTCGCCTTTTTCAATCTCTTTGCCGTCAAAGCAGTCCCCAGATGTCTGAATGAACCCTTCTGTTTCGCTCATGTAAAATGAGTTATGTGTCTCTCGACAGTCGATACTTGTAAATTGAATGAAACGAGGAAAAGCACAAGGACAAGCAACCGACTTGTAATATTCTACTGTTTCTCGAAGCAACTCCCAAAGTCTGTTTGTATCCTCCTGAATTTGCTCGACTGTATGAGGCTGCGAAGCAGGTTCGGTTGTTTGCTTGTCGGGTTGTTTTTGTCCAAATAATTTTCGAAGGAAGTTCATCTTGAATGGCACATAACAATTAATATCCGAAATGACATCACTTCGTTTTCTGCTGCTAAAATACTCTTCTTTCCTGTTTTTCAAAGCCTTGCCGGTTACGCCGTTGGGTTTCTCATCCTGCAAAACGGCCGTTTTGTGCTAATTGAGAAACCCAAAAAACGAAGTAAGCCTGCCTACCAGTCCAGCTTATCCAGGGGGCTTTGAATGCTCTCTATTTTGAGTTTGCTGACATGGGTGTACCGCATCGTCTGCAGGGAATTATGCCCTAAAAACGCCTGTATGTAGCGTATATCAGTGCCGCTCTCCAAAAGGTGGGTGGCATAGCTATGGCGCAAAAGGTGAATGCTGCCCTTTTTACAGATCCCTGCTTTTAGTTTGGACTCTTTGAGCACTGCCTGTGCATAGCGGCTTTCATAGGCCTCCCCGCTTTCTGTCTCAAAGAGGTACACGTTTGGCCGGTACTGCCGGAAGTAGTCCCTAAGGGTCAGGAGCAGCTTTTGGGAAAGGGGCACCATCCGGTCTTTCTTGCCCTTGCCGGCCCGGATGTGCAGCATCATGCGTTTGGAGTCAATATCCTGAATCTTTAGTGTGACAAGTTCACTTACCCTTAGGCCGGCACTGTAGGCGGTCATTAGCAGGGCCCTGTGCTTTAGGTTTTGGGTTTTCTGGATGAGAGCAATCACCTCTCTTCTGCCGTCGCTGGTGTTCTCGAATGAAGACCGCCGTTGTTGGTGTTCGGGCGCTGGCCATGCGTTCAGCCCACCAACAACTGACATTCGGCAAATCTGCATCTTTCCCCTATCCTTTCGCCTACTTGCATGATGTTTCAGGCGGAAGGAGTACGGCAGCTCTCAGTTTTTTCGATCTACCGGCACCTGTAGTTTCGGCTGGCAGGTACGTCTCATGAAATGAAACTGAAGTCTTTGGTTGATGAAAAAGGGCTGCACTCGGTGTTTCAGTTGTTGGTGGGCCAGCACACCCGCCAGCGCCTCAACACCGGCAACGTCCTGAAAGTATGCTCCGCCCATCAATTTGGCCGTCATGCCACCGTTCAGCAGGTAGCATGTGAAGCGCTAACGATGGCAAAATACTTTCATCGTTCAGCTAACATTCACCGCCGGCAGTTGATTTTCGAAGCCACCTCAATGTAGAAGGTCGGCTCATCTTGCAGGGCAATAATAAAAAGTTCGTTTTTGATGATCAAAAGGCGTTTTACGGAGTGCAGGTACTCATCGTCATTTGAAAGGTCAGCTCGTAGTTCCACACGGTCCAGCACCTTATTTCCTACGGAAAGAACAAGTTGCATAACGGGTGATTTCCTGAAAGGTAGTTATTGTTGAGCTTAAAAACCGAATTTTTAGCAGGAATGTTGAATAAAATAGGGAAAAACCGGTTGTTTGTTCAGCAGATTTGGATGCCAACTCCTTTCTGAAGTCTTCTGCCGCCGCCCTTGTTTACACACCAAATCATGCCGTTTTTAGAAGAGGGTTCCATACAATCGCCGGTTATGCATCCAGCACATCCCTGCCAATTTTGCCAGGCTCCGGGCCGGAAAACCGGTTGCAAAAACGGTCCTGAATAATTCAAAACAGCCAAACCGGTTGGCAGGCCGCTGGCAACGGTTTAAGGGCGAAAATTATCCCAATAGCCGGGTGAAAAAAACTGCGTTCTGTCAATTTTCAGAATGCAATATGGCCAGTACCGCTAGCGGTGGCCATCCGGGTTGCTAAGATGGAAACATGCTGCCAAACGAACGATTGTACCTTATTTCTTTTATCTTGTAGTGTATTCTAAGCCCCACTGCGTGATGAGAAAACTACTAGCCGTGCCACTGCTTTTCTTTCTTTCGCTGCAAAGCAAAGCGCAACTCTGCGATCAGTTATTGGTTGATTTCAGCATCCAGGGAAAAGGTGACAACCTAACCAGCGTGTCGCTGAACATAGGCGAAAACGCAGTATTCAAATTCACCGGATGCGGCCTTTGCCAGTACAATTATTACCACCTGACCATTTATCCGCAAAACGGTGGTTCTGCTACCGGCTTTAAACTGATCAACGGCACCAGCACTGATCTTTCCACAACATCGGTCGTTTTTAGTGTTCCCGGCACATACACAGTTGAGTTGACCGTGCGAACCGAAAGCAAAAGCGTGTTTTGGCAATGCGGAAACGAAATAAAAAAAACCGTGAAAACCGGTTATCTCAAGGTGGTCAGCAACAAGGCCCCTGTGGCACAATTCAAAACGAACGGTGCTGTGGTAACAACCGCCACCGCTGCCCCCAATTCAACCGTGGCATTTACCGATGCAAGTACAAACTTTCCCACTTCCTGGCTATGGAGCATCAGCCCTTCCACGGGCTGGTCTTACAGCTCCGGAAATGCCACGTCACAAAATCCATCGGTAAAGTTTACCACTAACGGCAGTTACTCTGTCACTTTAAAGGCAACCAATAGCATCGGGGCAGGCACCATCCCCAAATCCAATCATATTGTTGTAAAGACCATTGCTCCTGTAGCTAATTTTAATGCAAACGGAAGTTCGGCTGCCTTGGTAAGCGTCACGCAAAATTCCGTGGTCAACTTCAATGATCTTTCGTCAAACGACCCAACAGCCTGGTCGTGGAATATCAGTCCATCGGGTTGGAATTATATATCTGGTTCTTTCTCCTCCCAAAACCCAAGGGTACAGTTCACGGCGGTGGGTTCCTACGCGGTATCGTTGACCGCCTCCAATACGGCCGGTAGCCATACCAAACAGCGAACAGGCTACATCAAAGTCACTCCGCCCGATCCGCCCGTTGCCAACTTTTCGGCCAATGGTGCCTCGGGAACTCAGGTGGCAGTCAATCGTGCGGCAACTGTTTCTTTTTACGATCAGTCGTCCAATTCCCCCACGGATTTTACCTGGGCCATCGCACCGGCCACCGGATGGAACTTTTTACCGGGATCCAACGCCAATTCCGAAACACCAAAAGTGGTGTTTAACGCCAACGGCCTGTTTACCGTTAGCCTTACCGCTTCTAATCAGTACGGAAGCGATGTGGAAACAAAAACGAATTACATCAAAGTGTCCACGCCCGGCAATCTTGTGCCGCCGCCTTTCAAACACTGGGACCATGTGTTTACGGGTGGCAACTATGTGCGGGTGATCCGGCGCACGTCGGATGGTGGTTACATATTGGGCGGAGGCAGCACCTTGCAAGCAGTAGGCGATAAAACCGAGAATTCAAGAGGCAGCACTGACTATTGGGTGGTAAAAACGGATGCCAACGGAAATAAGATGTGGGATAAGCGATTTGGCGGCGCCGCCCATGATGACCTCTCATCGCTTCAGCAAACAGCCGATGGCGGGTATATCATTGGCGGCACCACCATGTCGTTGGCCGGTGGCGATATAACACAACAACAACGGGGATTTGTAGGCGCATCTAACGGCACCACCGATTTTTGGATTTTAAAACTCGACGCCAACGGTAACAAAGTATGGGACAAACGTTTTGGCGGTTCGCAATACGATGAATTGTTTTCGGTAGCACAAACCACCGACGGTGGTTATATTCTTTCCGGTAATTCCAATTCGCCAGCCGATAACGACAAAAGCCAGGCGCCTCATGCGGCTACTTCTGATTATTGGGTGGTAAAAATCAGTGCATCGGGCACCAAACAATGGGACAAGCGGTTTGGCAGTACCGATAACGAAGATGGCGGCATTGTCATACAAACGTCCGATGGCGGTTACCTGGTTGGCGGAAGCTCGTCGGGCGGCGCCACCGGCGATAAAAGCCAGGCAAACCAAACCTATTGGCCAAATGAACGGGAAAGGGATTACTGGGTGGTGAAAATCAGCGCAACCGGTGTAAAGCAATGGGATAAGCGCTTCGGCGGCCAAAAAACCAATTCATCAAATGGCCGGGAAATGCTTCGTTCCATTGTACAGGCATCGAATGGTGATTACCTGCTGGCGGGTTATTCCAACTCCGATGCAACCGGCGATGTATCGGAACCCAACCGGAGCGGCGGCATCGGCGCCCCTTCGGATTACTGGGTCGTTCGCATTACCTCAACCGGCGCCAAGATTTGGGACAAGCGGTTTGGCGGCGTTAGCAGCGAAGAACTCTACACCATAAAGAAATTGGCGGATGGCGGTTTTCTGCTCGGCGGCATGTCCATGTCACCATACGGTGGCGATAAAACTGAGGACAACGTAGGGCCTTTTTATCCCGGCAATCCGCCCCTCAATGGCTGGTTGGTAAAAATCAACGGAAGCGGGGTAAAGCAATGGGATAAAACAATTGAAACGACTGCATGCTCGTCTATTGAAGACCTCATTGAGCTGCCCGGTGGAGATATCGTAGTGGCGGCTTACGCCAGGCAAACAGCCGATGGCTATAAGACCAAGACTGGTAGCGGCTATTGGATGTTAAAAATGGGCCCTGCCCTGCCGCCGGCTGTTACCGCGTTTTCCCCTGCATGGGGGCTGCCCGGCGATACGATCACCATTTCAGGCACCAATTTCAATGACGTTGACTGGGTACGTTTCAATGGCAAGCAGGGTGAGATTACGGAAAGGCGAACGGACACCGTTATCGCTATTGTGCCTTACGGCGCCAGCACAGGTTTCATTGGCTTGTCAAATGCTACGGGTTCCAATCAGTCATCCGACACATTTAAAATTCCAACACCGCAGATTATGTCATTCAGCCCGGCCGCTGCCAGCCCTGGCGCCTCTGTGCGAATTATCGGGGCGAATTTCCAGGGATCGCACACCGTGCTTTTTAGCGGCATCGAAGGTGAAATTATATCCATAGACAGTGCCAGCCAGGTGACAGTAAAGGTGCCCGACGATGCCCGCACCGGCATTGTTACCATTATTTCAAACGCGGGGCAGGGAAGCAGCCAGTTGGATTTTACCGTGAATTCACTAACGGCAAATGTGCTGCAGTTGTGTCCAGGCAGTTCTGCTACCCTGACGTCAAGCCGCACCGGCACAAGCTACCGCTGGCAACAAAATTCGGGCAGCGGTTTTTTCGACATTGCCAATGGCGGTCACTACGCCGGAAGCACAACTGCCACGCTCCGGCTGAGCGGCGCCCCGTCAAGCTGGTACGGGTACCAGTTCAGGTGCTTGGTGAATGGCAATTACAGCAATGTCATTACCCTCCGGTTTTCCAACTATTGGAACTGGCTCAACGGGGTAAACAGCAGTTGGGAGGTTGCCGAAAACTGGAGTTGCGGCGCCATACCCGACGAGAACACCGATGTTGTTATTGAAAGAGGAACGGCTGTGATCAATTCGAACCAGCGTGTACGCACCCTGAAAACAAAAACAGAAACAAGTGTAACGGTGAAACCCGGTTATTCGCTTACCACCAGCAACAAATAAATGGCGGATGGAGAGATGAGTGCAACCCATTCCGGGCAGGGCTTTTCAGTTAAAGGTTTTCCAGCACGTCTTTATACCCTCGCCCCACCGGTATCTGAACACCATTTACCTCCACCTCGTCGGCCGTGTATGAATCAATCTTTTTCACCGACACAATAAACGACCGGTGGATGCGCTTGAATAGCTGCGGCGGCAGCAAATCTTCTATTTCGTTGGTGCTCATTTTCGAAACCGCTTCGCCTTTGGTTGTCACCAGGCGGATGTATTCCCTTTGGCTTTCGATGTACAGAATATCGTCAAACAAAACCTTTACTTTTTTCTTTTGTATGGTCAGGAAAAGATAGTTTTTGCTATCGGCAGGCTCGGTGGCGCCGGGCTTGTCGCTGCGCAAATTTTTTACCTTGTTCACCGCTACCAGGAAGCGCTCAAATTCAATGGGCTTTAAAAGGTAATCGGTCACGTTCAGCGCAAAGCCCTCCACAGCATATTGATGGTAAGCAGTGGTGATGATCACGGCCGGTGGATGAGTGAGCGTTTTTAAAAAAGCCATGCCTTTCAGCTTAGGCAGATGTATGTCCAAAAAGATCAGGTCAGTGGTATGATCGTGCAAAAACTCGGTAGCCAGGATAGCATCGCGGAAGCTACCCTGCAGTTGCAGAAAAGGCACCTGCCGGATATAGTCGGCAATTACTTTCACGGCCAATGGTTCATCTTCTACCACAATGCATTTGATCTTAGACATGGCTGGCAAGATTAATGGTAAGCACCGCCGAAAAAACACCGGCTTTTTGTTCGGCGGCAAGGTTGTATTCTTTGTATTGCAGCTCCAGTTGCCGGCGCAGGTTTGAGAGGCCAATGCTTTCCCTTGTACTCTTTTCGCCGGCGGATTCATCGGCCGAGTTGCGCACCACAAAATGCAGTTGCCGGTTTTTTATGGATAAATGCACTTCTACAAATGCCCGTCCACGGGTTTCCGACACGCCGTGCTTGAATGCATTTTCTACCAGCGGTAGCAATAGAAGGGGCGGCAGGGCCTGCCGCATATCTTCCGCGTTGTGGTGAAAGCTAATACGGAGCGATTCGTCGTAGCGCAGCTTTTCCAGGGCAATGTAGTCGCCGATGATTTTTAGCTCCTGCTCCACGGCTGTGTACTGCCCGCCGGCTTCGTAAAGCATATAGCGCAGCAGCTTCGAAAGGCGAAGGATGGATTCTGGCGCCAGGTCCGATTTATCCCGCGAAAGCGAATAGATATTGTTTAGCGTGTTGAACAGGAAATGCGGATTGGTTTGCGATTTCAGGTAGTTCAGCTCGGCCTGTTGTTTTTCAATCCGTAACAGTTGCGCTGTTTGTTTCAGCCGGATGTGATTGTACAGGTGCCGTATCACTCCAAAATATAACAGCGCCATCATGCTGTATTTCATCTGCTCGGCGGCGCCCTTCTCCGGCGTGGCAAAGTTCACCAGCGGCGTGTACACTGAAATGTTGATGCCGATGATCCGCCACAGGTACAAGCCCCATGAGTAGGCCATCACATGCAGCACAAGCAGAAAAGCGGAACGCAAGAGCCGCTGGCGGCTTAGCTGCGGCAGGGTGCGTTCGAAGAGGATAAAATTGGCAGCGGTAACATAGAGTAGCCGCCAGATATTGTTGGCCACCCGTGGCCAAAACGTGTCGGGGTAATGGGCAAAATCGCTGGCCAGCCAAAAGAACAGAAACGAAGCACTAATGCCGAAGTAAAGCTTCGCTTGTTCTTTGTTGAAGGCTTTTTTCATGCAGCGGTTTAGGCCGGTAAATTAGGTATTTCCACCAGCTTTTGTTTTTCTGCCAACAGATGGAGGCACAGCACCTACCAACAGCAAAAACGGGTCAACCAAAGACCGTCCCCTTTTTCATTTTTGGCTGTATCGCCTCCACCGGCAAGGGGGTTTTTTACACCTGCTGTCGGTTGGTTTTTGTTGTTTGTTGACCGGCGCCTGTTGTTTGTTGACGCCGCCCGCCGCGGCATTCCGTAAACGGATATTCTTACACCACAAAACATCGTTTATGAAAAAAATAATTCTTTTATTTATTACCGGCCTGCTGGCTGCAACACACGCCCAGGCCCAGCCGGAACCCGGCGCCGGCAATTGGAAGCCCTGGCTGATTTCATCGGTAAAAAACTGGCGGTTGCCGTCGCCTCCCACCGGTAAAACCGAACTGGCGGCGGTGCTGGCGGCACAGGCCGGCCTCGATTCGGCCGCCTATCAACAAATCCTTTTTTGGAATGCCGGTGCACCGGGCTACCGCTGGCAGGAAATGATGGCCAAACTATGGGTGGTGGACACCAGCAACCGCGGCGCCCTGGCCAACATGCTGCTGGGCGTGGCCACCTACGACGCCACCCTTGCTGCCTGGGACACTAAGTATGCCTACAACCGGCCAAGACCGTTTGCCGCCGATCAGCGTATTCGCCTGTTGGCCGTAAGGCCCGGGAGCCCCTCTTTCCCCTGTGAGCATTCCGTGGCCGCAGGAGTTGCCGTTGCCGTTTTCAGTGAGTTTTATCCGCGGCTGGCCGATTCGGTCAGTCGTATGGCGCAGCGGCTGATGGCATCGCGGATAGCGGCCGGTGTGGCCTTTCCGTCCGACACCAAAGCTGGCTTTGAACTGGGTAAAAAAATAGCGGAGCAAGCTTTGGCCCTCACCAGCGATTTTGCCGCGCCGGCTTACTGGAGTGGTAAAGTGCCGCAGGGGCCGGGGTACTGGCGCGGTCAGCGGCCCCTGTTGCCCACAGCCGGCCAGGCCAAAACCATGGTGCTTCAAAGCGGCAGCCAGCTTCGGCCCGGCCCGCCGCCCGATTTTGCAAAAGACATGGCCGAGTTGAAAGCGTACAAGCAAACCTTCATGTCAAAGGCCAATGCGTTTTATTACGCCAGTCAAAACTTTGGCGACAACCTGCTTCACCGCAAGGTATTCGAATACAATCTTTCGCTGAATCCGCCCCGGGCTGCACGGGTGTACGCGGCTACCGCTGTGGCCTCCTACGCTGCATTCATTGCCTGCTGGGACGCCAAATATGCTTACTGGGGCATTCGGCCCGACCAGTACGACAGTACCTACAAGTCCCTGCTTCCCACACCTCCTTTCCCGGGCTATCCTTCGGGCCATGCCGTAATGTGCGGCATGATGGAGGAACTGTATTCGTACTTTTTTCCGGCCGACAGGCTCTCTTTTCAGCAGATGGCCAAAGACGGCGCGGAGTCGCGGTTTCAGGGCGGCATTCATTTTCGAACCGACAACGAAGTGGGCCTTGACCTGGGCCGGAAAGTAGCGGCGATGGTGGTGCAACGATTAATGGCCGATGGCGCCGATAAACACCGGCAACCGGCCGCTGCCGGCACCGATGCCCGGAAGACTCTGGCTGTCCGTTTGCCCCAAAAATAGAAGCGATATACCGGTCCGTTTGGCGGTTCGGAGAGCTCCGCTTGTTGCCCTCACCAAATCAAATAAAAGAAAAACCGGCGCCGTTTGTGCGCCGGTTTTTCGTAATCATGCCTGCACTTATTCCGGCGGTGTTGCCCGGGCCAGGGCAATAAAAAAGGCCCCTGTAGAAACAAGGACCGGATTCTTACATTTAACTGTTGCGTCAAATGTATATTTTTCGTTTATAGCCTGGTTGCACTTCCGTAGAACTACTGCAAAACAGCGTAAAACTCCCCGCCGGCACGCCTTTGGCGTTTCCGCCATCTTTGTTACAGTGCGCCCATCCGTTCTCAGGTCTATGCCGCATACCGAATAACATCAGCCGGCCTGGCCGCCAAAGAAGAAAAGCATCAGGTAAAGAATGCCCAATGTTGCCACCACCGATAAAACCATCAGCGCAAGCACCAAAACAGCGATTGTTTTGGCACGGTTCAATCCAATTTTTTCCTGAACACCTTTCATGCAATTAACCTTTCTACACAGATCAACGCCGGTCCCAAAGTCGTACACCGGTTTACCGCTTTATTTCGCATTGTGGTCAATATCTATGCCAGAAGGGGCGAAAAGTTCACAGTTGAAACACAGCAATTTGCAGTTTTCTCTTAGCTTCTTATGGCACATTATTTTAAGTGAAACCAACCCCGGGGTTGTCGGCTGCTCCCACAGGTCAGCCTAACATCGGGGGCTTGTACAGGTGGCGCCGGGCACTGTTTTTTCCAATGGTGACAAAAACTTAATCCGATAATGAAGAGCTTCTCTTGACACTCTTGTGAAAAAGGTTATCTTTGAGCCTCCGTACAGGTTTTTTCCAATCTATCCACTGAAAAGTCTTTTTGCAGCCGGTATTCCTACAGAGACCTTATGAAAAATGCGAAAGACATGAAAAAAACCCTTTTGAAATTTTCTAGCGCCATGTACCTGATTGCCTTCAGGAAGTTTTCCAAAGCAACGCATTGGGAGATCAATCTTAATGACCTGATTGTCGTGTGCGATTGTTCCGATAAGGAAGCAATGATTGCCCTGCGGGATTTCAGGGCTGTGCTCATTGAGCCCGTGCAGGAACGTGATGCCCAGATTATCACCAACGATGTGGGCTTTTTGGCAGCCTCACACTCCATTGCCTCCTGACCATTTTCGCGAAGCATCTTGCTTTTTACACGGAGATTTTGAAATTGCTGACGGCAACTGCGGCGGCAACAGTTTGCTTACCCGCTGCCCTGCAGCCCCGGGGCGAACTACTCAAAAGTTGCTGAACAAGGAGGGGAGATGGTAGTCGGGCAAGATGGAAAACAGCGCCAGAAACCAGTTGGCATTTTTAAAGAAGCCACCGTGCCTTGAGTACAGGCCATAAACATAGCCGAACTCATTTCCTTTTTCCTGCCAAAAACAAACACCCGTCAGTGGTTGGCTTTTCAGGTGCAATTCGCCAAGCTGTAGGGTATCATGGAGGGTTTGCACACTCAGCAGGTTGCCCTGTTTGGTCAGCCCAATCCAGTCGGCATTAGTGCCAACAGCCATCCATCCTTTTTTGGTTTTTACCTCCAGCAGCGCATGCGAGGAATTGCTTTTTTTCAACAGGTTCAACAGGCCGGGGTCTTCACCCTTTTCGCCAAAATACAAATACGCATGGCGAAAGGGAAAGCCGTAATGGGCGAAGAATTTTTCCATCAGCACGGCGCGGTCGTAACAAAAGCCCGTGCGTTTTTGGTAATAAAACGAAACGTTGCCAAATACGTCGTGTCCGACTTCTTCGTGCCGGATGGAACGCATCACCGCCTGTTGCGCCGCGGCAATAAACTGCACTTCTGTTTCAAAACTCTTATGAATCCGCTCGGCGGGCAAGTCCACCCGCCACTCGCGGGCAAACGCTTTGATATACTTCTTGTCCTCGTCCGTTACCGTCACCGATTTGCTGTTGCAAACCACTAACAACACCGGCAGCGAAATCATAATCAATTTTTTAATCAGTCCGCTACGGAGGCGCTTTGGACGAACCGTTATGTTACTGTTCTCCACCGGCCGCTCAACCGTCAGGGGTGCATTTTCGTTCATCGCTTCGTGGTGCTGCATGGAAAAACAGTTGAAACCGGGCAAAGATAACAAATCAACGAAATGGTTTTCACGGGCAAATGAAGCAGGAAAGGGGCTTTTGGCGATAGCGTTTTTGAGAAATAGCCGGCCTCGAAGCGGGACTCCCCTATAAAAGAAAACAAGGCAAACTGCCAGGGTATGCCGGCGTTAAAGTGCGCTGCCACACAGGCTATTCTTTTTTCTTTTTGCCGGATGGCAAACCCGTCGCCTTCATCACAGCGCCGGTGCCAAACTGGTCTTTGATGTTGTCAACCGCCCGGAAAAGCTGCAGCTTCTCCACTGATTTATCAAACAGGTTCATTTGATACGACAGGGGCACCAGGTGACTGAACTTAACCCCTAACAACCGCACTTTTTGTCCCTTTTTATACAGGCGGTTGAACAGGTCCTTCACTTTTTCAATCAACACATCGTCCAGCGCCGTGTAGTCAATCGTTTCCTGCTTCGACACGGTAGTGAAATCTTCGTACCGCAGCTTGACGGTGACGCAGCCCGTCAGCCGTTCTTCCTTGCGCAGGTCGTAGGCGTTTTTCTCTGTCAGCCGCACCAGCTCTTTGTGCAGAAAGGCAATATCGTAGCTGTCTTCGCCAAACGTATTTTCATGCGATAGCGATTTTTGTTCGCTGTAGGGCTCCACCGGCGAGTGATAAATGCCCTGTGCTTTTTCCCACAGCTTTTTGCCCCATTTACCAAACACAAACTCCAGTTGCTGTACCGACGTGGCGGCCAGTTGCTCTATCCGGTAGATGCCAATGGCATGCAGTTGCTCCTGGGTTTGCTTTCCCACCATTGGAATTTTGTCCACCGTCAGGGGCCATAGAAAAGCTGTTTCCTGACCATGCGGCACTTCCAGAAAACCATTGGGCTTGGCCTCATTGGTAGCCATTTTGCTTACCAGCTTGTTGGCCGACAGGCCACAGGAGATGGGCAGGCCGGTTTCGCGAATGATCTTTTCCCGCAGCTCCCTGGTATAAGTGCTCACGCCAAAAAATTTTTCCATTCCGGTGAGATCCACATAAAATTCATCAATAGAGGCTTTCTCATACATGGGTACCGCATCGGCAATGATTTGTGTGACAAGGCGGGAGTATTTGCTGTACTCGTGATAGCTTCCCTTGAGAAAAACGGCTTCCGGACAAAGCCGCTTGGCGGTTAACGCAGGCATAGCGCTTTGAATGCCAAACTTGCGGGCCTCGTAGCTACAGGCCGCCACAATGCCCCGCTGTCCATCGCCGCCAACAATAATGGGCCGGCCCTTCAGCGCCGGATTTTTCAACAGCTCTACCGACACAAAAAAAGCATCCAGGTCAAAATGGGCAATATGACGAAGGGGCTCGTTCACCGCTCAAATGTACAGGCAAGAAAATCAATTTTTCGCCGTTTATGGAACGGAGTTGGGCGCAGTTTTCCATAGAAATCAAGCCGGTCTTCCGGCCAGCGAATGCCCAATAGCACGCCGCAAAAAACAGACAGAGCACATGCCTTATTATGTTCTTTTCTTCTGTGCAATACGTTGTCAAATTCCTGACCGGGCGCCAGCGTCCGCAGGCGTTGAGCCGCCTCACGGAAAATAAGCACTGGGCTACTGATCTGCTTGCGGGTGCGGCACTGGGCTACCTGGGCGGCCGGCAGGTGGTAAACAATTATCACCGGTATGCCAAACTGCGGGCGCCGGGTAAGTGGCGCCATAGCCTCAGCTATTCGCTTGGCTACGGCCAGGGCCAGTTAATACCATCGTTGGTGTACCGGTTTTGAAGGCGTGGAAGCCAAACGTGAACATTGCAGCCGGTGTGTCAGCCGCTTGGCCGAACCATGATTGACAAACACGGTAATTACAAATCGTATTCTGTTTGAATTTTTCTTTTCGTGGGTGGTGAATTGTCAATGGTGAGTAGGGGTCGTTTCAACTTACCATTCGCCGCTCACAACAGGGTTGCTGAGATGCGTTTTTGGAGAAGATGCCGCCGCCGATGCTTATAGCTTGCCCTGCAGCAGGCCACCCGGTTTTCGTATTGCCGTTCCGGATTGACATAAAAAAAAGTCCCGCAACAGGTGCAGGACTTTTTTTTAAAAAGAGGTGCGATTAAAATCTTTTTTTGTAACCGCCGCCGCCGCCGCTAAAGCCGCCGCCGCCGTTACCACCACGGAAACCACCGCCGCCGCCGCCGCTGCGTGAAGGCTTGTCTTCCTTGGGTTTTGCTTCCATTACACGGATGGTTCTGTTGTCAACAGAAGCCTGGTCCAGTTCAGCAATAGCTTTTTTTGCTGCTTCGTCATCGCTCATTTCCACAAAGCCAAAGCCGCGGCTTTTGCCAGTGAATTTGTCGGTGATAACTTTTGCAGAGGTAACATCACCGTACTCGGCGAAAAATTCTCTGAGGTCTTCATCTTGAATGTTGAAGCTCAGGTTGGAAACGTAAATGTTCATACTTTCTTTTGAAAAATTAAAAATGCTGAGTCGAGGCAAGAAAGCAAAGGGTGAAACTAACAGCAGAAAAAACGTAGCAGGTGATTTCAACACTTAACCTAATGCGATGCTCATTAACGGGGCAAATGTAAACATTTCGGCCAAGGGCCGGAAATTTATCTTGTTAAGGAAAGGTTACTGAAAACTTCTAACACTACTTAACAACTTTCTTTTTTGCGATGGCTTACTTTTGCGCCGTTAAATTCTCTGATCTGCCTCGATTCGGGTGGCGTAAGATTTGTAGATGAATGTTCATCGTTAATTCAATTTTTAGTCGTGTTATTTGTTATTCTTTTTTTCATCGGGCATTGGTACTTGTCCCTTTTTTCGCAAACTTTTTTCCAGCACCGCTACGCAGCCCACAAGGCCTTTAGCATGAGCCGGGGCTGGGAGCGTTTTTTCTTTTTCTTCGCCTGGCTTACACAGGGCTCTTCTTACCTCAGCCCAAGGGCCTACGGCATCATGCACCGTATGCACCACGCCTACACCGACACGGAACTGGACCCGCATTCGCCCTCGTACGATAAAAACCTGTTTGCCATGATGTGGCGCACCAAAAATATTTATTCCGACATTTTGTATGAGCGCACCGAAGTGGAGCCCCGCTTTACCAAAAATGTTCCGGGCTGGAAGAGCTTTGACCTGTTTGCCAGTAGCTGGCCTTCCCGCATTTTCTGGATCGGCGTTTACATTGCGCTTTACCTTTTGTTTGCGCCTTCCGCCTGGTTTTTGTTGCTGGTACCGGTGCATGCGGTAATGGGGCCCCTGCATGGTGTCATCATCAACTGGTATGCACACAAGTACGGAGATGTGAATTTTGAAACCGACAATACCTCCAAAAATCTTTTCAAACTAGATTGGCTGATGTTTGGCGAAGGCTATCACAACAATCACCACGTGTACCCTAGCCGCAGCAATTTTGCAGCAAGAAAAGGGGAGTTTGATCCTTGTTATCCATTGATCGTTTTATTGAACAAGGTTGGCGTAATCAAAATTAATAACAGCTTGCAGCCGGCGTAGTTTAACAGCGCGACTGCAGCCGATAATAGCCTGGCCCCGACAATAAAAATGTTCGGGGCTTTTTCTTTTGTTGACCGGCAACAGGATACCGATTGATCTTCCGTTGCGACGCTCCGTTCATCGTTCAGTAACGCTATTGGGCTTATTTTATAACCATAACGACATAACGATATAAAGCAGCACAGAGTCGTTGCAAAAGACATCAAAGGCCCTCTGTTGCCACTCTCCACCCCACGCCGCACAGGAAAGGCATCTGAAAATCTCACCCCCGGCCCTTCTCCAACAAGTTGGAAAGGGGGCTGGGGGTGAGGTGTATATTTGCCCCCTCAACTACCAACGATATGCAAACAGCGTGGAAAGACTATCAGAAACAACACGAAAAACGTTTTTTGGATGAGATGCTGGAGCTTCTCCGCATTCCGTCCATCAGTGCCAAAAGTGAGCACAAAGGCGACATGCGCCGGTGTGCGGAGGTAGTGCAGCAGCGCCTGCTCGACTCCGGTTGCGATAAAGCCTCCGTTATGGAAACAGCCGGTCACCCGGTGGTTTATGGCGAAAAGATCATTGATCCTGCCAAACCTACGGTGCTGGTGTATGGCCATTACGACGTGCAGCCGGCCGACCCGCTGGAGCTCTGGCACAGCGGCCCTTTTGAGCCGGTGATCAAAGATGGAAAAGTGTTTGCCCGCGGCAGCGCCGACGATAAAGGCCAGTTTTATATGCACGTAAAGGCGCTGGAGGTCATGGCAAAAACGGCCAGCCTGGAGACCAATATTAAATTTTTGATTGAAGGGGAAGAAGAAGTCGGCTCGCCCAATCTGGCCGATTTTGTTCGTCAGAATAAAGACATGCTCAAGGCCGATGTGATCCTTATCAGCGACAGCTCCATGATAAGTATGGAAAACCCGTCGCTGGACATTGGCGTGCGTGGCTTATCGTACATTCAGGTAGAAGTAACCGGTGCCAACCGCGACCTGCACAGCGGCACCTACGGCGGTGCGGTAGCCAACCCCATCACCATTCTTAGCCAGATGATTGCAGACCTTCACGACGAAAATAACCACGTTACCATCCCCGGGTTTTATGATGATGTGGTGGAGGCCACGGCCGACGAACGGGAATTGATGGCACGGGCACCTTTTGACGAGCAGGAGTATAAAGAGGAGCTGGGCGTGAAAGAACTTTGGGGCGAAAAAGGCTTTTCTACCAACGAACGAACCGGCATCCGGCCAACCATTGAGATCAACGGTATCTGGGGCGGCTACACCGGCGAAGGCGCTAAAACGGTACTTCCGTCAAAAGCCTTTGCAAAAGTTTCGGCGCGGTTGGTGGCCAACCAGTCGTCGGATAAAATCACGCAGCTACTGATCAATTATTTTGAAAAGAACGCACCGGCGTCGGTGACCGTAAAGGCCGAACTGCATCACGGTGGTGAGCCCTACATGACACCTATAGACAGCAAAGGTTACCAGGCGGCGGCTAAAGCCATTCAGGCTACGTTTGGAAAAGAGCCGGTACCTGTGCGGGGCGGCGGCTCTATTCCTATCTGTTCTATCCTGGAAAAAGAATTGGGGATAAAGATTGTGTTTATGGGTTTCGGACTGGATAACGATAACCTGCATTCGCCCAACGAAAAATACAATCTCGAGAACTACTTCAAGGGAATCGAAACCATTCCGTTCTTTCATAAGTTCTTTGCGCAGGGCTAAGTTCTTGTTTGGCTAAGAATAAAAAGCCGGAGGCGCCTGCCTCCGGCTTTTTATTCTGCAGGAACATCCGCTGAAGCTTTTTCAGCCGCGTCTTTCCGCTCTTTCTGGTCTGCTTCCGGCTCGTCTTGCACCGCCCGCAAGGAAGGATCGTACTGCAGGTGAATGACCATGGCAAAATGGTCGGATCCATTGTGAGACATGCGCTTCATGTTGATCAACCCAAAATGGCGGGAACAGAAAATGTAATCCAGCGGAAACCGTACCAACCAGTTGTCTGCCGAAAACGTACTGTAAAAGCCGCGGCCACGTCGTGGATCCAATAGGCCGCTGACTTTCCGGAAAAGTTCTGTTACGTAACTCCAGGCCACATCGTTTAAATCGCCCATTACAATACATGGCTTCGATTCTTTTTCTACTTCAAAAGCTACTTTCATCAGTTCTTTATCCTTTGCCGTGGAATAAAGTGACTCGTTCAGGACAGGTGGCTTTGGATGCAGTCCAAAGACTCTGATCCATTGTCCGGATGGCAGTTGTACTTCGGTTTCTACGGAAGGAACTTCATCATCCGTTCGAAAGAGCACCTTAGAATTTTTGAGTGGAAGCCGGCTGAAAAACAGCAGGCCATAAGTATTGTCGAGCGGTTTCTTGAGTGAAAAAGCGTATTTCGCGTCTAATTCTTTCACCGCTTCAGCCCATGTGGTATCGGTTTCTACCAAAAAAACAAGATCGGGATCTGTTTGACTTATCTGTTCAAGCAGTTTGCCGTACTTTCTGTTTGTCTGTAATACATTGGCCGTGAAAATTTTTAAGTCCGAGCCTTGCGATCGTGTTTTCGACACTGTCATCTCCTTAGAAGCAAATGCAGTATAAGGAAAGATCTTTACCACGAGGTAAATACAGCAGCCCAGCAATGCAGCGAAAAGAAAAGGAAATGCCGGTTCCACAAACGATCGCAAGAAGAAGACGGTGCCTAAACAAACAAGACCAATGACCAGTTTTTGAAGACGCGGATATTCAAGGATGCGAAAGATCCAGTAATCGCTCTTGACAAGGGGCAGCAAAGTGATCACGGTAAAGAAGATCGTTAAAGTCCAGGCTATACCGACACCAATCATTAAAAATCAATTTTTGTAAGGAAGCTTAAATTTTCATACCACTCGCCAGCGCTCTAAACAGACAAGCAATAGCTCCGGATCTTAAAATAAGCCATTCGGCAAATTGATTTTACGGCACCAAAGGTCAAATAGCATTCTGTTTTCATATTTTTCTTTTTTTTTCAGATTGCGCCGGGCCATGAAAAATGATAGAGGCCTATCTTAGTATTTGATTGGTAAATAAAATTAGGAAAGGCATCTGCGTGGGCAAAGAAATAAAAGAAAAGCTGCGTCTCGATAAATACTTGTGGTCTATTCGCCTTTTTAAGACGAGGACCCTGGCAGCCGCTGCCTGCGACACCGGGAAAGTAAAGCAGGCCGGCACGTCGGTAAAAGCGGCAAAAAGCGTCAGCATCGGCGACGAATACGAAGTGAAAACCGAAGCCAAAAAATGGATCATTAAAGTAACCGGGCTGCTGCACAACCGGCTGGCTTACTCCGAAGCCATTAACTACTATATTGACCTGACACCGGCCGAAGAAATTGACCGGACCCAGTTTCAGGCGGCTTCGTTCTACACCGGTAAGCGCCCCAGCAAGGTTGGGCGGCCCACCAAGAAACAACGCAGGGAGATGGATGGGTTTTTTGGCGAGGAGTAGATTCCCCCTGTCCCCCAAAAGGGCAGACCAAGGTCGGTGTGCCTGCTCTTGTTATCATCCTGTTTTCAGCAAAAACGTCATATTTGCCAATGCCTGTGTCCCAACAGGCATTTTTGTTTCTTTACAATAGATCCCGAAGAGAGGAGAGAAAAAAATCTCACCAATATGCTTTTCTTACTGATTTTATCTAAAAAAAACAGGCCCTGCATGCCGGCACTATTGCCAATGGAGTAAAATGCCACTACCGTGCTTTTTCTATTCACTGATAATGACCGAAGAAATGTGTCGGTTGTGCGAACTAAGTCTCCCCTTCAGGGCGACAGGGGGATTACAAAATACCCTCATCGGCAAAACTGTAATATCCGTCGTCGCCGACAATCAGGTGATCTAAGACTTTGATATCGAAAAATTTTGCCGCCTCTTTAATCTTGTGCGTCAACTCTTCATCGGCCCGGCTCGGTTTCAGGCTGCCCGAGGGATGGTTATGGCAAAGAATCAGGCTCACGGCATCTTCCTCCAGCGCTTTTTTGAGAATAATCCGAGGATCGGCCACGGTGCCGGTAATGCCGCCTTCGCTGATAATGCGAAAGCCGTTGATTTTATTGGCCCGGTTGAGAAAGATCACGCCAAAAACTTCGTGTTTGAAGTCGCGGAGCTTGGTTTGCAAAAAGGCGGCTACGTCGCCACTGCCCGATACCACGGTTTTTTCCAGCGAAGCCGTCGCCTGCCGCCGCCGGCCCAGCTCCATGGCCGCTACAATGGCCACGGCCTTGGCTTCGCCGATGCCTTTGAGTTTCATCAGCTCTTTGACGGAAAGTTTGCCCAATTCGTTCAGGTTGTCTTTGCCCAGCCGCAGCACATCCTGCGCCAGGTCAACGGCACTTTTTCCGCCGCTGCCGGTTAAGATTAAAATGGCCAGCAACTCCGAATTGCTTAAAACCGCAGCGCCCCGTTCGAGTAGTTTTTCGCGGGGCTGATCGTCTTTTGCCCATTGTTTAATTGAGTAGTTCTGGCCTTGCATCACCCAAGTTTAGCGTTTATTTTTGGCTTTGTCAATCATTCTATGAACCATTAAACCGCCAATCTTATGAAACGCAATCTGTCTTCCTCGCTCGGTGCTTTGCATCCGGTTTTGTTTATGCTCATGGTTTATGTTATTTCGGTTGTGATGGCTTTTTTTGTGTGCACCACCATCTACAATAGCCTGAACAATACCTTGTCTGTTGCTGAAAAAGAAGCTGCCCCGGCCGAAGTCCTCACGGCGTTGAAGTAAATTTTCCGGTGCGCTGAAACTCTTTCACAGGCTTCTGCTATCTTCGCCGCACAGTAGAAGCTATGAATCCCAATGCCAAGATTTTTGCCGGCACCGGCTCGCAGCACCTGGCCGAACAGATCTGCAAAAGCTACGGTTGCCAGCTCGGTAAAATCAATATCCAAAAGTTCAGCGACGGTGAAATACAGCCGATTTTTCTCGAAAGCATAAGGGGCGATTTTGTTTTCCTGGTGCAAAGCACCTATGCCCCGGCCGATAACCTGATGGAGCTTCTCCTGATGAT
>CBDUBQ010000069.1:0-21063 GCA_965365435.1 uncultured Flavisolibacter sp. | reverse complement strand
AGTAGTAATAATAGTAATACATTTATAAAAAACGGCTGAAGCAAATCTAAAGGACCCAACGCAGCATCAGCAGCATTAACACGGCTGGGCAGCAGTTCCAGAGCGACGTAACGCAGATGGTCAGCAGAATAAAACATCACCAATTATTTCTATATTGTACTTCGGTTCGGGGCGTGACGGAACACTGAATACCGCCACACCGCCAAGCCGTCAAACGTTGGGCGTCATGCGGCGTAACTCGAACTGCAGCAAATTTCTTATCTTCGGAGTTGACAAATCATTGGTTATGCGGACACTGAACATTTCTATCTCTGACCTGGAGTATGAAAAATTTGGCATTAAGAACGACCAGCTTTCGTTTACTGATTTCGTTGACATGATTAGTCGTGAACTGAGCCGGCAAAACCTCAAAAAAGCAGTTGAGCTTTCAGAACGTTACGGACTTTCCAGTATGAGTATGGATGAAATTTCTGCAGAAATTAAAGCCGTGAGAAACAATGCGGCTCATTCTTGACACCAATGTGCTTGTTTCGGCACTTATTCAGCGAAATTATCCGTACTTCATTGTTGACCAGATTTTAGCAGACGATAAATTACAGCTTTGCTTGTCGGAACAACTTTTCTCCGAATACGTGGAGGTACTCAACCGGGAGAAGTTCAGCCGTTTTCCCGATTTTCATTTTAGGGCACAGGCATTGCTTACAGACATTGAAAACAGAGCGTTGAAGTTCAATCCAATTGTCAGTTTGAACATTATCAGTGACAAAGCAGACAACCGACTATTGGAACTTGCAGAGACATGCTTAGCTGCCTACCTGGTAACCGGCAACACCAACGATTTTACCATGACAGAGTACAAAGGAACAAAAATGGTATCACCGAAAGAATTTTTTGAACTGCTAAACAAATAAGCACGAACGCCCAACAGTGCATTGGCGCATATGGCGGGGTGAAGAACAAGCATTTGGCGGCAAATCGCTAATCAGCTATTGTTCCAGTGTAACCGAATGCTATTGAGCTAATGAAACAATCAATGAACAATTGTATTTTCAATCAGCATTGGTTCGGGGCTGGACGTTCAATGAAAGCCGCCACAGCAGCAAGCCTTGTTCTTTACCTGCAAGCTACTCGCAGTTCTCAAAATCTGCCGCAACATATAGTTTATGCCACTAATGTTGCAAACATGGAAAAAGGTTACCATAGATTGACATTTGAAGAGCGGATTTTAATTGAAAAAAACCTGGCTTTAGGATTCAATCCTTCGCAGATTGCTACCCTTCTTTCCCGTAACAGATCGACCATTTGCAGAGATATCAAACGATGCAAAGAAGGTCACTATTCGGCAATGGAAGCCACCGTTGCTGCTGTCTATAGATCAAGTGACAGAAAGATTGGAAAAAGGAAAATAAACATGAATTCAAAGCTTTCTGATTATGTATTGGAGAGGCTCCATTTATTTTGGTCACCCCAACAAGTTTCTATGCAGTTAAAGAAAGATTTTCCTGACGATAAAGCGATGCAATTGGCTACAGAAACCATTTATTTCTACATCTATGTTCATGCGAAACCAGCGCTGAAAGCAAGCTTAATTGAGCAGCTCAGACAGAAGAGAAAGTACCGTGGCAATGATCGCAGAGGGAAGGATAAGCGAGCCACCATTGCTGATAAGATAAGCATAGAAGAACGTCCTGATGAAGTAAAGGGAAGACTCATACCAGGGCATTGGAAAGGTGACCTGATTATGGGGAAAGACCGCCAGAGTGCAATCGGAACACGCAATGAGCGAACGACACGTACTGTAATACTTGTTCATTTAAAAGCCAGAGATGCCGCCTCTGTTCGTAAAGCTTTTGAGAAAGAGTTCAAGACGATACCGGCACAGATAAAAAAGTCACTTACCTACGACAATGGCACCGAGATGGCCCTGAGCACAAACTCTTCACCAGGAACACCAAAGTAGCCGTTTATTTTGCCCATCCTTACAGCCCCTGGGAACGACCCACAAACGAAAATAGCAATGGTTTATTGAGAGACTACTTTCCCAAAGGAACAGACCTCTCAACAGTGAGTAAAAAGCGGCTGAAGGAGGTGCAGGATCAACTCAACGAACGCCCGAGGAAGGCATTGGAATGGAGGACGCCGAAAGAAGTGTTTGATGAATTCATCCTGCAGAAAATAGACCCCTCAGAACCACAGAATCCCCCTCACCGAAATCCGTAACCAAAGACAGATTTATCCATGCCGCATGGACGTAAATCCATCAAAAATTGAAGGACATGCGGTGTGGATAAACCGGTGAGCAATCAACACCTCATATCAAAAAAATAAAACTGCTATATTTACTTTATATGTTGCGTTAAATCCTTGAAACCGCTTTCCGCCCAATTAACCAACTCAAAAGTGAGTCAACATGAATAGACTAAAGTTTTCGATTCTTGTCATGGGTTGCATATTCGTGTTATCTGCTTGTAACAATAGCAATTCCTTAAAGCAGGCAAACGCTGAAAAAGTTATCAGGGACTTTCTAACGACACACGAAATTCTGACGCCTGAACAAAAGCTAAACCCCGACCAAATAATTCTGATAGAAAAACCCAATGTGTACAGTCAATTCTACACCAATGTGAGAGTGGATGTTTCAGACAATTCTCGGCAGAGGTTAGCGCTGGTTTTCGATTTTAAGCGTTCGCCGAACAATAAATGGGTTTTACAGACAGTCGAGTCGGCGGATAAAAACGAAGAACTAAAGCGCAGGGTAATTGCACATAAGAATTTGAATATATTGACTCAATAACCTGCACCCGATCCTGTAACGCGGGGGAGTTTCACCCCACGACCTCACAGAACCGTATGCCGCTTGCTGCGGGGGCAGGCAGTGACCGTCTCCCTTCATACGGCTCTTCAGTCACGATGTTACCCGGAGATGCGATGGTAGTAGCAAAATCACCGGGTTTGCTGCCAATGAACCATCAAGGTGGGCTTCTCCTTCCATTTGCGCACCAGCCAATCAATGGCCTCCCGCCTGAACTTTCGGTACGTCCACATGCACCCCTTCACAAGGTTTCGGTTGATGTGCGCATAAACGCTGTGCAGACTGCTGCCCGCATACTTTCCCAAATAACTCACTCAGCCTCTTACCTTTTCATTCGGGTCATTGGCCAGGGATTCAATACGGTCGGTACGCCGGTGCAGCTTTTCTTTCTTCCCTGACGCGTCTCCCGCCAAGGCTACTAACTACATCCGGAAAGTCCCTGTGGGAGACGCACTGGAGAACATGCGCAAAAACCGCTAACTTACCCGGCCAATAAATGCATCAATCCTTTTGCAAACAAACTTCACGGTCTTTCTCGACTTTGCCGGCACCTTTGCCTTTGCCATCAGCGGCATCCGGTTGGCGTCGGGCAAAAACATTGACTGGTTTGGTGCGTATATCATTGGCCTTGTAACCGCCATCGGCGGTGGTACCGTCAGGGACCTTTTTTTAGGTGTGACGCCTTTCTGGATGCAGGATGGCAACTATTTCATCACGACCGGAGTTGCCTTGCTTGCCACGATATTTTTTAAAGACAAAATCTTCCGGTGGGGCAGCACGTTGTTCCTGTTCGATGCTATCGGGCTTGGCCTGTTCACCGTCGTTGGCATCACCAAAAGTTTAACGGCCGGTTTTCCCTTTTGGGTTTGCATTGTCATGGGCGCCATCACCGGGTCGGTGGGCGGCGTTATCAGAGATGTGTTGCTCAACGAAGTGCCGCTGCTCTTCCGCAAGGATATCTATGCGCTGGCCTGTGTGGCGGGTGGTTTGGTTTATTATCTATGCTTTTGGCTGGCACTGCCCAGCGGAATTATTCAACTGCTGGCAGCCCTTACCGTTATTGCGGTACGGGTGTTGGCCGTCACCTTCGGTGTTCACCTGCCCATCTTAAAAGTATCGGCGGAAAAAGTAGCAGCCGAAGAAAAAAACCGCCGTTGATGCTTCGATAACCTTCACCTGACATTCAGCCATCCGCCAATAACACCGGCAATCTGGCTGCGGAAATATTGCTGCACGTTTCCCTTCCACGAAGGCAAAAAGCGATGCCGGGAGGAATGCTAAATTGACCGACCATTTGCGTAAACCGCATCGAAAACCGTTGCGGAAAAATTCATTTTATTCGCTATATTTAGTAACGCAAGCCTCTTCGTTCTTTCTTTCTCATTTTTCCTGCCTTACCAAAGCTGCGTTTTAATCTGTCGGATCGTTGTCTTTATTCTGCTACAAATAAAAATTGTCACCATGAAACAAGTCCATCATCCCGGTATTATTTCGGTGTTTCTATTGCTATCTGCAACCATGCCCGGCACCAGCAAGACTGATCCTGCAACGACCTACGAAAAAAGAGTGCCTGTCGAATGCCGGTCAACGGTTGCTTTCGCCACAAACTTTGTGGCGGCTACCAACGATCCGCAAGCCGTGCTGGTGCGGAAAAATGTTTACTCTCTCACTGCTGCCGAAATCACGTCGCTCAAGACTGGCATCACTGCCATGAAAGCCCTGCCCTCATCGAATCCGACCAGTTGGGCCTACCAGGCCGCTATCCATGGCACTACGCTGAGTGGCAGCCTGCCCTCCTGGAACAGTTGCCAGCACGGTACGCAGTTCTTCTTTTCGTGGCACCGGATGTACCTGTATTTTTTTGAGCGGATTTTACGGGCAAAATCCGGCAATGCTAACCTTACCCTCCCCTATTGGAACTATCAAACCAATGCTGTGCTGCACCCCGAGTACCGCAACAACACAGCCGGCAACCCGCTTTTTCATGTACGCGGTGCGTCCATTAATTCCGGTGGGTCGTTGGCCTCATCGCCAATGACAGCCATTGCCAATGCGCTCAATGAAGTTGCCTTTTTCGATTTTCAAAGCTTTATTGAAGGACCGCATGGATCAATACATGGTGCTATTGGTGGCGATATGAGTGCAGTGAACAGAGCCGCTAAGGATCCGGTGTTCTGGCTGCACCATACCAACATTGACCGTTTGTGGGAAGAATGGCTGCGCAAATGCGGTGGCCGTTCTAATCCGCCGGCCTCCAACACTACCTGGATGAACCAGACCTATACTTTTTTTGACGAAAACGGCGCCGCCGTAAACATGACCGGGAGCAAGATTCTGAACACGGCTTCGCAGTTAAATTACCGGTACGACTTTCCGTTCAAACTGCCCTGCAATTTCAGGTTGGACTGGTGGAAGTGGAAGCTGCAGGTATATCCGCTGATCCGGTGGCCGTTGCCACTGAAAATTAACCAGCGTAGTATCTTGCCCGTACGCGAAGCAAAAACGGAAGAGCTGGACCGTTTTGTACAGCGTGAAAAAAGAGAAACGATTCAAATGGCCAACAACCAGGTGGAAGAAAGGCTTGTGCTGGAACTGCGGGACATTAAAATAGACAAAACACCGGAAGGTGTGGTGGAGATTTACCTGAACCTGGGCCCGAACGAAGTGCCCAATCCAAACAGCGCAAAATTTGTTGGTGTGCTGGATTTGTTTACACCGGGCGGCCACATGCATGGCAACGAAAAGGTAAAAACGCAACGCATAAATGTTACCAGGGCCATAGGGGCTCAGAGTATAAAACTCAACGCACTAAAACAGGCGCAGCTGACGTTTGTGGTGAGGGGGAATAACGTGAGTGGCAGGGAAAAAACAACCACCGCCCAGGTGCAGGTTGGCAACCTGAACCTTCAGTTGGAGCGATTGACAAAACAATAGCTATGATCCTTTTTCATCTTTTTCTTTCTACGGTTTTGCTGTCGGCCTGTTTTTCGAAACCGGTAAAGCCAGCGATGTCCGGCGGTCTGCAGGATACGCTTCTGATTGCACATAGCCAGCAGGCCTGGTCGGTCAGCCGCAGCAGCCCACAGGCAAGCGTTGTGCTCACCGGTGAACTGGCAGCACCAACGGCAGGCCGTTACCTGCTGCTTTTCACTAAAGCAGCTGTAAAAGAGGCAGCCGATGGTGTGTACGAGATTTATCTTTCCAACGAAAAATTAGCCGCGAAAGACCTTACGCCACAAAGCCCGTTTTTTGCCGGGGTGGCCGACACTTACCTCTTAGGCGGCGCCAACAGCCGGCAACTATCTCAGGATGTTTCAGCACTGGTACGGAATGAAAAAGTAAAATCAGGAACACCGCTGGTGGTAACCGTTCTTTTCAGAGGAAACAAATCAGCGAACGGTACCGAATCGAAGGAAGCCGGCCTGTTTTCTGTGGAGAGTACCATTTTGGTGCAAACACAATAAACCGCCATCAATCGAAACAATAACGCTTTTAACGCAGGCAGCCCCATCGCAGGGGCTGTCTGCTTTCGAGGCGTTCGGTGTATTTAGATTGGTGCTTTTATGAACTCTTTTTGGTTGGGCTGATAAAGCCGCCAATGGATTCAGACCGACACTCAACAGGCCGGCCCGGCGCAAATACCTGCCTTTTTTACGTTTTCAATACCGGCAAATACGTTTGAAAATAATGGCTACGGCATGGACACCAGGCCAAAGAGCAATTTCCGGCGAGGGTCCGTACGCCAATTCGCAACCAGCAGTTTTCCCCTTGCTATCCCTTGTTTCTTCCCTACATTCACCCTTTCAAAAAAACGTCACACAAATACATGAGAAAAATGAGAAGAACCCTTCTTTGCATTTGCCTGGCTTCGTGTTCGCTGCTCTCGCTGGCGCAAACGGGTCCGGCACAACGAATCTCTCTCGATCAGTTCAAAAACTGGAAGCCCCGCAACATTGGTCCGGCCGGTATGAGCGGCCGCGTTACTGCCATTGATGTGGTGGTGAAAAATCCCGATGTATGGTACCTTGGCGCCGCATCGGGCGGCGTGTGGAAAACCGAAAATGCCGGTGCTTCATGGGCACCGCTTTTCGACGACCAACCCAACATCAACATCGGTTCGCTGGCCATTCAGCAAAGCAATCCCAATATTGTTTGGGCCGGCACCGGCGAAGGCAATCCCCGCAACTCCATCAACATAGGCGAGGGGATCTACAAATCCATGGATGCCGGCAAAACCTGGCGGCGCATGGGCCTTGAAAAAACCCGCAACCTTCACCGCATTGTCATTGATCCCACCAACCCCGATATTGTTTATGCCGGCGCTATCGGCAACCCCTACGCCGAGCACCCCGAACGCGGCGTGTACAAAACCACCGATGGCGGCCAAACCTGGAACCGGGTGCTATACACCAACGACAGCAGCGGCGCCGCCGACCTGGTCATGGACCCATCGAACCCCAATAAGCTGATTGCCGCCATGTGGCAGCACCGGCGCACGCCTTACAGCTTCAAAAGCGGTGGCCCCGGCAGCGGGCTCTATATTACGTATGATGGTGGCCGCAACTGGAAAAAGCTGGGCAAAGAAGACGGCCTGCCGGCCGGCGATCTTGGGCGCATCGGTGTGGCTTTTGCCCGCAGCATGCCGTCAAGGGTGTATGCAAAGGTGGAAGCCGCTAAAAACGGTTTTTATGCCTCTGATGACGGCGGCGCCACCTGGACGCTGGTCAACAGCAAGCCGGATGAAGTAACCGACCGACCGTTTTATTACCAGGAGATTTACGTGGACCCCAAAAACGAGAACCGCATTTACGACATTCATTCAACAGTGACGTATAGCGAGGACGGCGGACGCAATTTTAAAACACTGATCCCCTACTCCGGCATTCACCCCGATCACCATGCCTGGTGGATTCACCCCGACGATCCGAATTTTATCCTCGATGGCAACGATGGCGGCATTGGATTCTCCCGCGATCGCGGCCGCAACTGGCAGTTCGATGACAAGCTGCCCTTTGGACAGTTTTACCACATCAACGTGGATAACGACATTCCGTACAACGTCATGGGCGGCATGCAGGACAATGGTAGCTGGCACGGCCCGGCTTACTCGTGGACCAATGGCGGCCTGCGGAATTATTATTGGAACAACGTGGGCGGCGGCGACGGCTTTGATGTAATGCCCGACCTGGACGAGCAGGGATGGGTGTACAGCATGAGCCAGGGTGGCAATGTGCAGCGGCTGAACTACCAAACCGGCGAACGCTGGTTTGTAAAACCGCCTTCGGTGGTGCTCAACGATAAGTTCCGCTTTAACTGGAACTCAGGTATTGCGCAAGACCCCTTCGACAACAAAACCATCTATTACGGCAGCCAGTACGTGCACCGCAGCACCAACAAAGGCGCCAGTTGGGAGGTTATTTCGCCCGACCTTACCACCAACAACAAAGCGCAGCAGGCCCAGGACTCCAGCGGTGGGCTTACATTGGACATCACCGGCGCCGAAAACTACAACACCATCCTGGCCATTGCCCTTTCGTACAAAGAACCCGGCGTGATTTGGGTGGGCACCGATGATGGCAATGTGCAACTGACCCGCGACGGCGGAAAAACATGGACCAACTTCCGCGGAAAACTGCCGGGCCTGCCGCTGGGCGCCTGGATTCCGCAGGTGCGGGCCAGCCGCCACAATGCCGGCGAAGCTTTTGTAGTGGCCAACGATTACCGCCGCGGCGATTTCAGTGCCTACATCTATCGCACCACCGACTATGGCAAAACCTGGACGCGGATGGTGGATGATAAAAAAGTACGCGGCTATGCGTTATGCCTTCTTCAAGACCCGGTAGAGCCGAACCTCATTTTTGCCGGTACGGAACATGGCCTTTGGATATCGTTCGACAATGGCGGCTCCTTTCAGCAATGGAAGAACGGGTACCCGCAGGTTTCCACCTACGACCTGGCCATCCAGGAACGGGAGGCCGACCTGGCCATCGGCAGCTTTGGCCGCTCGCTGTGGATATTGGATGATATTCGGCCGCTACGCCAGGTGGCGGCCAATGGCGGCCGGGCAATTGACAAAAAGCTGACGGCCTTTGCGGCACCCGATGCCTACCAGGTGAGCTACAAGGCCGCGCCGGGGTACGAGTGGAGCACCGCCGGCCTGTGGGATGCCGACAACCGCCAGCGGGGTGCCGCGGTCACTTATTTTGTGGCGCCAACCAAAGACACGGGCCGGGCCCGGATGGACAGTGTAATGGTGCGCATCTACAACGATAAAAACGAAGTTGTCCGCAACCTGAAATGGAAAGCCGATACCGGTATCAACCGCCGGTGGTGGGGCATGGAAGAACGGGGTTACCGGTCGCCGGGATCGCCACGGCCGCGGCCCAATGCACCCGAACCCGGTGGACTGCAAGTAATGCCAGGCACCTATAAGATAGTGCTGACGCTGGGGCCGAACAAGGACTCAGCCATGGTCACCGTAAAAGACGATCCGCGGCTGAAAAAATCGGCCGATGTGATAGTAGCCCAACGACGTATGCTGGAGCGCCTGCGCAACAACACCGACAGGCTGACGCAGGCCACCGACCGGTTGACCGAGTCGGAAGAGATCATGGGAAAGATGCAGGCGCAACTGGCGGGCCTCGACGGCAGGGAAATAGACTCGCTGCGCAAAACCACCACGGCCGTTCGCGACACCATCAAAAAAATCCGCGAAGGCATCAGCGGCCGCACCTCCGACCGCCAGGGCATCACCCGCTTTGATGATGTAACGGTGATGAGCACCATTCGCACCGCACAGCAATACATTTTTTCGAAGAGCGTAGCACCCGGCACACAGGAAGAAGCGCTGGTAAAAAATGCCGAGCAGCTAATAGGCCAGGCAGTGCAGCGGGTGAACCAGTTCTTTGCCGGTCCCTGGGCGGCCTACCGCCGGCAGGTAGAAGCCACTAAGATTGGGTTGTTTAAAGATTACAAGCCCATTGAGTAACAATAGGCAATAGGTTATAAGCAAAAATCCCGGCTGCGAGGCCGGGATTTTTTATGAGGTTAGGGAGACCATGACGGCGCCTGTAGGAGCCCCCACCGTAGCACGTCCATAACAAATATTATTCAACAGCTCAAAAAACGTAGGATCGTTGATGTATGGCAGTTCGCGGCCTGGTGCAAAACCGATAACCAATAAGGCAGGTGACGCCTACGTTTTTGGAAGCAAGGGAGGACACGCCGTGGCGTATTCCTACTGGTAAAAACGATCCTGTTGCCAGTTTCGGGGATTGCTGATGATATAATTCTTAATGGCCCAATATTCCTGTTCATTTCGAATGACGTGATCATGGAAACGCGGTTGCCATTCTATAAATATTTTATTGGTACGGCACCACTTTGTTACACCCCCCTTTACATGGCCAATGATGGTAGATGCAGAACCGGCGACCGTTCTACCAAATTCGTTCGCGGTTTGTATCCCGTGGCTATGGTTGATGAACAGAATGCAGTGGAAATGGTTGGGCATGACTATAAACTCATCCAGTTCTGCATGCGGATAGTGGTTCGGTATATTCTGTCAGTTCAATACTACTTCATTTCCCGCATTGGTTAACCCACAAATGTCATGATGGATACTGCCTAACAAGGGCTGAAAGTATTTTACACAGACCGTGATGAAGTAAGCATTTGACGATGAGTAGTCAAAATTTCGATGCCGGATGTGTTTGCGTTGTGGCAGCATCTGTAGGGACACGCCGTGGCGTGTCTGCCGCCACAGCCTTCCCTAAACTAAACAGGGAAGGCGAGTTTTCAAAACATAAAACCATCCTTGATGTCAGGAGCATTTTTCTTTTTGAGTGCAGACACGCCACGGCGTGTCCCTACTGGTCACGGCAGCAACTCAATTCCGATTCCAGGACCGGCAATTTTGCCCGTCAGAAGAACCGCACCTTCCACGCCACCGTAAACAGCTCGCCCGGGCCAAGGCGATTGATGCCTTCCTTGTTTTCGAGTTCGCCGCTGGCATCTACGCTGTCGGCAATGCCGCACCAGGGTTCGATGCACACAAAATCGGCGCCGGGGGCAGCCCAGATACCAAGAAAAGGAAATTCATGAAAAGAGAACTCCAGGCCGTGCGGTGTTTTTTCCGACAGCAGTTGCACGGCATCGGAACGGAGGTATTTAAACACCACGGCATCTTTGGCAAACAACTCTTTTGTCAGCGGCAGCCGGCGACTGGCCTGCAACAGTGGGTGCGGCCCGTTTTCAATCAACCCTTCCCTGCTGATGGGCCATCGGCCGGCCTGCTCTTCCTGGTCGAACTGCAGGTAATAATCGCTGTAGGTAGTGCCCTCCACCAGCGGCACGTTAAAGGCGGGATGGCCGCCCACCGAAAACAGCATATCCTCCTCCCCTTTGTTTTGCACCTGGTAGGTCGTCACCAGTTCATCGTGCAGCAGCGAATAGCTGATGGAGAAAAGAAAGGGGAAAGGATATACGGCCAGTGTAGCTGCATCGCTGCGCAGCGTAAACGTAATAAGGTCGTTGGCCTGTGCCGCTACAGTAAACTCTTTTTCGCGGGCAAAGCCGTGCCGTGGCAAAGAATACGGGTCACCCTTGTATTGATACTCGTTTCCTTTTAACTGCCCTACAATGGGAAAAAGCACCGGCGACGATTTGGCCCAGAAGGCGGGATTTCCCTGCCACATATATTCAAGGCCGTGCTGCTTGTGATAGATGTTTTTTAATTCGGCGCCAAGAGGATTGACGCCGATCCTGAGTTGCCCGTTTTCGATGCTATGCATGAAACGAAAATAGGAAGAAAACAGTGGGCCTGCCGCGATGCGGCAGGCCACCCGACCCTTGGAAAAATTTTGCCAGCGGCAAAAAAACGTTTTTCTGTTTTTTATGAAGGCAGATCCCACGGCTCTACCGTGTACTTGTTTTTCACTACCCACGGCGTATAAGCAGGATCGTCGGCATTGAGGTGATTTTTGGTGCGCTTCAGCACACTGGCATGAATGCAGGGTTCTCCGTACCGTTCGGCGTCCCAGCTACGCTGCAGCCGGCGGAACAGGCTGCCCGGAAATCCCAGTTGCTCGTTGTGCATGGTGCCGTTGGGATCGGCCACACAGTTTCTATAGCGTGCAAAATGTTCGCTGTCTTCGTAGAGCAGCAGTCCTTTTTCGGTAGCCTCCTTTATCATCCAGCAAAGCGAAATATTCGAAAGCTCTTCTTCGGCATAGCCGCCACCCACATCGGTATGCACGCCACTGAACCATACCTGTTTCAGGCGGTCGGGAGCATCGCCGTCCTTTAGCCTTTCCCACAACGTAGGATGAAAAGTTTTCCGTTCGTCGTCAATAGCCAGCGCATGGCGGGCATAGTCCACACAACTGCTCAGCTTAAAATTGTGAAACCGGTGCGGCACAAAACGGTCGAGGAAATAGCTGGCCCATTTGAAGGGAAATCCGAGAGCCGCCACCGTATCCCACACGCCTAAAAAACGAACACGGCACCACATCGTCGAGTTTCTTTCCACCAGCTCGCCAGCTTTCTCCTGCCGCTTTTCCGCATCGCGGATCTTATAAATGCGGAACGCTTTTCGAATAAGGTCCTGCCGGCATTTGGGCAAAATGCCAAACAGGTGGAGAAAACCCGAGAGGCTGCGAACCGTGGCTGCGCCGCGGCTGAAGCCAAACAAAAAGATCTTGTCGTCGGCTTCAAAGTTGTCGAACAGAAAACGGTAGCAGTCGAGCATGTTTTTGCTAAAGCCGCGGCCCGATATATTGCCGGTGATCTTGCGCCAGTCGGTGCCCAGCCCGGGATCGTAAAACGCTATCTGACGGCTGGTGCGGTTCTCCAGCAGGTTAAAAAGTTTGTACACATTGGTGTTGGCTTTGCGGCCGCCAAGCTGCCCGGTGCCATCGGCCAGCACCACAATATTTTTTCCCATAACGTTTTGGTAGCAGGAGATAAATAACTGCTGATACTAATGTATCGAAATTGCAAGCGTCTGGCAAATAGGTTTTCAAGGCTATGCAAATGACAGTACAGCGAAAGCTTGCAAAACGTAAAACAATATTACGGCGCTAGATGAGGCATTGGTCTGGGGCGAAAACAGGAAGTTGCGGTTCAAATGGACAATAGCGTAGGTCAACCGGCAAAAAACTTCGGCCGTTTTAGTGCGAAAGCCTTCGTACAATTTGCCGTTTATCCTGTTTCTGAATTTTTACCGGAAAGGCTGCAACGGATTTTCAGTTGGCGAAAGCATGATTCAGCGCAACGAAATTTTCTTTCGGTGGTGCATTTTGCGGCTTTGTCGAAGGGTTAAGGAAAGGTTAACGCAAAGGCAGTTTGAGCATGTTGCCGTTGGTCGGTATTTCACTTGCTTTGGCTTGATTGTCAGGCTAATTTGACCTCAGATTCTAAACCTACAAAATTTGTTTTTATGAAAAAGATGCTTGTTAACCTCGCCCTTTTGCTGGTTGTTTCGGCCGCTTACGCTACGCCGCCTGTAAGCGAACAGGTCATGAAGCAGTTCACCGCCCTGTTCCCAACTGTGCAGGATGCCCGCTGGTTCGAAAATGAAACGCACTACGATGTTTACTTTGATAAAGACGAGGTAAAGCACCACATCCGGTACGACCGTAACGGCAAGATCATAAGCACCCGCAACTACTATCCGGGCTCCCGGCTTTGCCCCTTCATCAAGGCCAAGATGAATGAAAAATATCCAACCAAATCAATTTACGGCGTTACCGAAATCACCTCGAACGACGAGATGTACTACGTGGTGGTGCTGGAAGACGAAGACAGTTGGACCAACGTGCAGGTGGATTCGATTGGCCAGATGAAAGTGCTGGATAAAATGAAAAAAGTGAAATAGAGATGTCTGTATTTGGTAAAAAGGCGGCAGGGGAACCTGCTGCTTTTCTTTGCAACTAACCGCGGATGGCGCAGCCTTTGAGCAACGGAAAAATAGTCACAGCAGATAAGCATTAAATCGTTGGCTTTATTTTCCTTCAATCTACAACATGCGGAAGCGGAAGAAATATGTCCACGCCATAAGCCTGAGGTAAGGCTCTTCTTGGGAGAAAGGATACAGCCTCTCCCATCTTTAAAAAAATCGTGGTGAGGTAGAGGTCAAAAAATACGCAATTAACCCGTCCATGACCCAAAAGAAAATGGTATAAGAGAGACTTTGCATTGAAGAGACAATCCGGGTTTGCACACAACCATTGTGAAAGAACGCCGGCAATGCTGGCAGATTCACAACAGCGGTATTCCCCATTGAGCACAGTGTGAGCATGCGCAATTGCGCCAGCCACCAAAAAAAATGGAGGCCTTCTGCCGGCTTACGGAAAGCAAAGCTCCTGTGAACCGGCGACTGATAATGGCTTTGACCTAATCAGGCTTCCAGCAGCCACTTACGGAAAAAAGGCGCTGTTTCCTGGCTTACAATAATCGAATGGTCAATATCCGGCACGGTGAGGTCAACCCAGAGTTTTACTCTTTCGTATGGCTTGAAGCTTTTGATAAAATCTATGTTGAGGATGTATTGCCGGTTGGCCCGGAAAAACGTTTTATCGTCCAGCTCTTCTTCCAGGTCCGACAGGTTTTTGTCCACCATAAACTTGCGGCCGCTGCGGTCCAGCGCATATACAATCTTGTTTTCGGTGTAAAACAGCACGATATCGTTCAATGGCATGGTAATATTCTCGATGCCGCGGCGCACCAGTATCCGCGACCGGCGGCGGGTGGTGACATAATGCATCAGTTGATGAAACGCCGCATCTTCCTTATCGGCTACAAAATGCTTTTCCAATCCGCGGTATTTGCGCAAGGCTTTTTCCAGGTTGTCTTTGCTCACTGGTTTTAGCAGGTAATCTATTCCGTTGTTTTCAAACGCATCCAGCATAAAACGGTCGTAGCCGGTAATAAACACCACCGGGGCGGTAGGCCGTACGGCGGCAAAAATGGAGAACGACAGGCCGTCGTTCAGTTGCACGTCGCTGAAAATAATGTCCACCTTCCCGTTGTGCGAAAAATAATCAATGCCTTCCTGCACGCCGGGCAGCACGGCTTCAATAGCCATTTCGGGTTCCACCTCTTTCAGCAGGCTGCTCAGGTAATCGGCCGATTTTTTCTCGTCTTCAATAATCACTGCTTTAATCATGGCTGACTGTTTTTACAATAGGTAGTTTCACAAAAAATTTATGGTTGGTCTTCTGCACCAGCACGTTTTGGTTGGTGAGCAGCCGGTAGCGGGCTTTCAGGTTGCGAAGCCCCACGCTGGTTGACTCCACGGCATGCAGCTTTGGCTTCACGGGATTGGAAACAATAATGTATTCGCCATTCTGTACAATAGACACCCGCAACGGATCTTTTTCCGAAAAGAAATTGTGCTTGATGGCGTTCTCCACCACCACCTGCAGTGTGCAGGGCAAAATGAATACCGTACCCTTTTCGCTGTTGATGCTGCTTTCGATGTGAATGTTATCGTCGTAACGGATGCTGAGCAGAAAATGATAGTTGTCGAGGAACTCCAGCTCATCCTGCAGCGACACGTAGGTTTTGTCTTTGTTGCGAAGAAAATATTTGTACACACCCGACAGGCGGTGCACAAACTGCCAGGCTTTATCGGCATCGGCCCGCACCAGGTGCGATAGTGCGTTCATGCAGTTGAAGAAAAAATGCGGATCCAGCTCGCTTTTCAGCACGTTCACTTCCGCTTCCATCAGTTCCCGTTCTATTTGCTTCAGCACCCGGTTATCCTGCTCTTTTTCCAGGGTCAAATAAACAATTTCGTAAAACAGCGACAGCAGCAGGCCGCCCAGCCCGCCCACCAACGCGGCGCTGCCAAGCGTGGGCGGATGGTGCTGATCGAGCGCCGCCAACTGCCAGGCCACGGTGGCCAGGGTAAATACGGCCGATGCCAACACTGCACAAACCAGCGGAACCGACACCAGCTTTAAAAAAGGGCGCTGCAGCAAACCTTTGCGGGTGCGCAGCCAGGCAGTGAGGTAAACCACGCCCTGCCAGCCAAGAAAAGCAACGCCGGTGAAAAAAAGAATCGTGGAAACTATCGTAAGTGTATGGAAACCGGAAGGGCCAAACAGGCCGGCCAAAAAAGGAAAAGCAACGGCAGCCAGCGGAATAAAAATTCGTTTGTAAAGTTGGTCCCTGATCATACCTTTCCCAACCCGGTTGTTTCGTGTGTAATGAGCTCAAATCTATGTTTGACGATGCATTTCGTAGAGTAGAATTATTCGGCTGGATGTATTCATAGATAAATGGTAAACGTTTTGGCAACGGGTTCTGGTATAAGACGTTTGGCGATTTTCAACGGGTACAATTTCAAGCTGTTTTCTTCATGGCTTAACGATGGATAACACGGCTACGGCGCCTTTGCTTGCAAAAAATTGGTGCTGAATAAAACATTCCTGCCGGGCCATGAAAAAGCTAGGGCTCCCTATCGCCCGTACATTCTTACGCAACCCGGACTTGCTTCAGTGGGCCGCTAGCTGTGTTCAGTCAGCATTATTCCCGACTGAGACAGGTTTGCGCCGGAGCCCTGTTTAATTACTGCAACTTGCTACTCTTCTCATGTGCGGGTCTTTGGTCTCATTGATCCGGTTTTTGTTTTAGAGTTAATATAATCACAGGCAGTTTCTACTGCCTGTTCTTTTTTGCCACTAACGGCAACCCCCTTCTTTCTTTCGCAGCAACGGTGAGCGGTAAAGCAGCTCAGGTGGCCGCACGTACCGCCCCCGGCAACCATTCATCACAAACCACGGTCAAAGGATGCCGGCTTCGGCAAAAATTCTTTGCTTGGGGCGGGTGCTGCCGCCGCTGAACCATGATTTCGGCCGCCCCGGGATGGCAGCCGGCCCTTTGGGTCAACAGGCTTTGCTGCCGGTGTAAATTCAATTGTTGCGGCGCAGTGGTGTTGTTAACTTAATGAGGCGGCCAGCGGCACGGCGGCCGTTTTTCTCTCTCAACACCCCCAAACAACGACAGTCATGAAAACACTGGTTCTTCTCCTGCTTCTTTGCGCCACCGGCAAACCGTCCACATCGCTGCTGCTGCTCGACACCACGCTGCGCAAACCGGCGCAGCCAGCCACTGAGTTCAGCGCCAACCAGTACCTGAAACACCACTTCCCGGTGTATGCAGCAGAGGTGGAAGCCCTGTCGAATGCCGCCGATGAATTGGTTAAAAAAATGGAAAGAGAACCGGATTGCCACCGCATTGATACCGTGGCGACCGCCCACTCTACCCTGCTGCTGCTGAAAGATTGCAACCCGTTGCAAACCTTCAGTGTGATGCTGCTGACGCGGATTGAAGAAACCGGGGTAACCTATGGCTACAATCTCATACACCAGGAGGAGAACCGCCGGCGGGCGCAGCAGCGGTTGCTGGATTTTGCGGCGTATATGGCAAGGTGAAGAGTAGCGGTGGAAGTTTGATTTTTTGCGGTAAAACGGGTTGGTTTTATTGCTCTGCTTTTGGCAGATACAACGCGGTGGCGATTCGATTGGGACAGGAATTGGAAGCGAATGTAGCTCAGATAACTATCGTTGAAGCCTGATGCATTTTGCTGGCCGTTGAAAGCGCAGAACATCCCCCTTTTGATCTTTTCCCACTAGCGGAGTGGCTGCAATCGCCCTTTTCAAGGGGGCCGGCGGCCAGGTTGATGTCCGGCATACCTGCAAGGGAGATTTGTTGTGATTGCGACCGGCCCGATCATAATCAATTCATATCACGACACGCATTCTATCACACCTTCTTTTTTTTTAGCACCCCTTGCTTTTAAAAACATAGAAATTCGATCATAGCTAACGTTATTAGAGGCGAGGAATTGCAGACTTCATGAAAATGGAAAAGCATCGCCTGCCTTATAAATCGGCCGCTATTCTGAATTCATCCTTCCCTACCTGTCAAAAGCGCCGCGATCGTTCTCCACATCCTGCATACGCTTCAGCAATATGGCCGATGCCACCGAACCAACGATCAGTTTCTGCTGCGGGCTGAGGTGATTGGCCATCCACAAAGAGTTGTCGAGGATGTCAATAAGGCTGGCAACTTTACCCTGCCACTGCAGTTCGTAGCCCGAAAGCAGTTGACCACTCAGCGGCCGGGTAGTTTTGCCTGCCGCAGTGCTTACGCTATCGAGGCGTAGCGGCCTGATGGCGATCGTTTCGGTGCCGTCGGTGGCATATCCCTCCTCTTCCACATAGGGCCGGTGAAAAAGGCGGCGGGCCGTGTCTTTTGCCACATCGTACCGGTTCACGATCACCACTGACCAGGGCGCCACTCCCTTTTCTGCCAGCGGCACAACGGCCGCAGCAAAGCTGTATTCATAACGGGTTGTTTTGGATGCGTTGCCGATATATGGATTATTGCTTTTGTACACCAGTTGATTTTCCCGGAACTTTTCCGTGGCCCAGATTTCGGCTTCCAACCCACCACCGGTAAGGGTGTATTGAAAGCGATTGCGTTGGTAGTTGGTGGCTTTATCGGTGCTGATGTCGAATACTTTCAGGATCGCTTCTTCAGGACTTATCCGGAACCTGGTGTATTGCACCGATGCGGTAAAATCCCAGCCGCGCTTCACCTTTGATGTTTCGTATTCACCGAAGCTTAGCCGCTGGCCTACCATCCAGCCGTTGAGGCCCTTCACCGGCATTTTTGTGGCCTCTGCGCTGAAGGTATCCGGCACCGGCAGCTTTACCGCCGTGCACGAAACAAAAAACCAACCGATCAGCAAAGCCATTCTATTTCTTTTCATAAAATCTGGTTTGATGCGTTGTGTTTTTGTTGCCGGCGCCGGAAGTCCTTTGTGGCTTATTGTTTTAAAAATTTCACGATGCTGCTTTTGCCATTGCATTCCGCCACCAGAAAATAAGCACCCGGAAGCAGGCCGGAAGCCGGCACCGAAATCACCGTGTTGTCATTTTTTACCTGCCATGCCTTTACGGTTCTGCCGGCGGCATCTTTTACCGTCAGGTTTACCGGCGAAGATGTTTTGCTCAACGAAAGCTTCAGGTCGGCCTGCACCGGGTTGCCCAGCAACTGCACGCTGAATTCAGCGCCGCCTTTGAGGCTAAGGCTAACCACTTTGCTAAAGCTTTCCCTGCCGTCGCGGTCGCGCTGGCGAAGACGGTAATAAACGATCGTTCGCCCGCTGTTGGCAACAGCGGCATCGTTGAAGGAATAGGCTTTTTTATCGGTCGAATTTCCAGCGGCCGCCACGGAGCCCAGGCGGGCAAAGGTTTTGCCATCATCGCTGCGCTCCACCACAAAATCCAGTGCGTTTTCTTCGGTAGCAGTTTGCCATTTCAAAAGGCCATCGGCGCCAGCCAGGGATACCGTGAAGTTTTCCAGCTTTACCGGCAGCGGCGCCAAGTCGCCGTCAAGCGCATAGAGGTCGTACATCAGCGGGTCGTCGCCATCGGTGCCGGTGAATAAATACCGCCCGTTGACAGGAACCGGGTAGAAGGATATTTCGCTTCCGTCGCCGGCATTCGGATTGAGGTTGATCACCAGGTTAGTGCCTTGCTCTGTGCCATCACTTTTCCAAAGCTCGTCGCCAATGCTGCCATCATCGCCGCTGAAATAAAGACCGGCTTTGGTGTACACCCACCCGATGTTATTAACATCATTTCCGGTGGTTCGAATGGTTTTCACCTTTACAGTTCCCGCATCGGTTCCGTCCGACTTCCACAGTTCCACACCATCTACCGGTTGTGCAAACATGAAGTAGAACATGTTGCCCTGGTGAGTAGGAAAATTCGAGCCGGGATTAAGCTGGTAGTTCGGCATCAGGAAGGGAATTCCGTTATCGGGCCCTGGCAGAATTTCTTTAAAAAGGTTTGTACCGGCTTTGCTGCCGTCGGTGACCCATAGCTCCGCACCGGTGCCCATTTGGTAGGCAACGAAATAAAGCTTGCCGTTCATTTGCACACCGCTGTAAATGCCGGTAGCAAACGACGGAATCGGTTCGGGGTTCAGGTCCACCAGCATCTCCGTGCCGGCTTCGGTGCCGTTGGTGACCCAGATTTCCTCGCCATGCGTACCATCATTGGCGGTAAACAGCAGCTTGCCGTTTAGCGGGTAAAGGAAAGAGAGGTTTTGATAAGGGATGGGTGCATTGATGGAGGACTGTGTTCCCGGACGAATGTCTTTAACCAGTGTAGTGTTGGCATCCGTACCGTCGGTGCGCCACAGTTCGCGGCCTTCATTCTGCGTGGTAGCCCAAAAGAATGTCACGCCGTTGAAGGTTTGAAACCCCGCCGGCTGCGAGCCTGTTGGGCCGCTGCGAATGTCCTTTACCAGGTAGGTGCCGGCTTCGGTGCCATCCGACCGCCACAATTCGTAACCTTCGGCAGCGGTGACGGCCGAAAAAAGCAGAAAGCCGCCGGTGGTGGAAATGTTATACGTATCCTTTGTGCCGCTGCCGGCCGCTCCGGGAATAATATCCTCCACCATCGAAGTACCGGCTTCGGTGCCGTTTGTGCGCCATAGCTCCCTGCCAAAGCCGTTGGATGCAGCGGAAAAATACAGGTAGCCGCCTAGCGGAACAAAGTCGTCGGCCGGTTCGGAACTGCCGCCGCCGGGAACAATGTCTTTCACGAGTTTTGTGCCCGCCACCGTTCCATCGGTAATCCAAAGCTCAGATCCAAGGGTGGGGCTCTTGGCCGCAAAAATGTATTTGTCGCCAAGCAAACCGCCCGTGTTTTCATACATCAGCGTATCGGATAAGATAAAGGTGCCGGCCGGCGTGCCGTCAGTTACCCATAATTTACCAAGCGTGGCACCATCCCACAAGATGGCTTTGCCTTTGCCCAACGGCACTTCAATGTCAATACTTTTATTGGAGGCAAGCTTTGTTACCTGGCCAGGCGCCGCGGCAGCCGCGGTTATAGTCAAAAACAAAAAGAGTAAACGTTGCATCATACAAATTGGTTTTTTGCGGTTTGAGGTTCTTTTTGCAGCACGGTGTCGCCACGCTGTTTTACCTGCTGAATAAGCCGCGCTGTTGTTCAAAGCTGCAGATTGCAACGCCGCCGGTGAAGGGGCAGATTGATGAATTGAGAAAACCGCCTGATGAAGTGTTGCAAGAAGGGCAACGAAGAAAGAAAGCCGGACCTGAACCTGCTTTTGGCCGGCGGCGGGAGACCGGTTTCACTGTGTTGTACCCATAAAAAAAAGAGGCTGTCTCAAAAGTAGGCAGCCTTTTTTTATTTTCAGTTTTTGGG
>CBDUBQ010000068.1:0-21084 GCA_965365435.1 uncultured Flavisolibacter sp. | reverse complement strand
GGCGGTAGCCCACCCCGCCCCTCCCGGTGGGAGAGAGGCCCATTCACAGCCCTTACCTGTGGGAAACGCTGCAGATGATTCAACCACTTCGCAAAGCGAGGTCAGTGCAGCGGATTATTCCCTGACAAGGGGAGCCGGAGGGGGCCCTGGGGATGGCCTTATCCTCATCGGCCATAGCATGGGCGGCTACATCACGCTTGCCTTTGCCGAAAAGTATCCCGGGATGCTACGGGCCTTTGGGCTGTTTCATTCCAGCGCATTTGCCGACAGCGAAGAGAAAAAAGAAACAAGGGCAAAGGGCATCCGGTTTATGGAAGAAAACGGCGCCAACGCTTTTTTGCAAACGGCCACGCCCAACCTGTACGCACCGCAGTCGAAGAATGAACACCCCGAGTGGGTGACCGAACACCTGGCATCGGTGCACAACTTTTCCGCGGCCAATCTCGTTAGTTATTATAAAGCCATGATGCAGCGACCCGACCGCACCGCCGTGCTGAAAGAAAGCAGGGTACCCGTGTTATTTGTGCTGGGCCAGCACGATACCGCCGTGCCGCTGCACGACGGCCTGAAACAGTGTTACCTGCCGCAATTAGCGTATATTCATATTCTTGCGGCCGCCGGCCATATGGGAATGATTGAGCAGAAGGAAAAAACCGCCACCTTGCTAACACAATTCGTAAACACTATTGAATGCACTGCCTGAACCGGATAAAAGGACTGTTGATTTTTGGATGCCTGCTGTTTGCCTGCGGTTTTTCGTATGCCAACCATATCACCGGCGGCGAAATGTATTATGTGTGGAAGGGCCAGAGCGGCAACGAGCATATTTATGAAATAACGCTGAAGCTTTTTCGCGACTGCAATGCACCGGCCGGCAGCGCCCAACTGGACCCCTCGGTCATTATTGCGATCTACGATAAATCGAACAACTTTATGATCCGCAAGGAATCGGTGTTGCAAACCAAGTTCGAAAAGCAGAACCTGGGCAGCCCCAATCCCTGTATTTCCAACCCGCCAATTGTTTGCTACGAAGTAGGTTATTACACCTTTACCACCACCCTGCCGGCCTCGGCCAGCGGCTACACCATTGCTTACCAGCGCTGCTGCCGCATCACCGCCATCAACAACATTTCGCCTAACTCCAACACGCATGGCGCCACCTACAGCGCCGAGATACCCGGCACCTCCACCGTGGCCACAGGGCCGGTCAACAACAGCGCCCGCTTTTTGGGAATAGACACGGTGGTGGTGTGCGCTAATAACTATTTCTGCTACAACTTCGGCGCCGCCGACAGCGATACCGCCGACCGCCTCTCCTATTCTTTTTGCAGCGCCTTCGTGGGCGGCTCGCAGGGCAACTCGGTTCCCAACCCGCCCACCCCGCCACCGTATTCGCCTGTGCCTTATCAAAGTCCCTACTCTGCCGGCCTGCCCCTGGGCGGCGGTGTCACCATTGACCCGCAAACCGGCATGATGTGCGGCACGGCCCCGGCCCCCGGCATTTACGTAGTCACAGTTTGTGTGGAAGAACGACGCAACGGCATACTCATTGCCACACAGCGCAAAGACCTGCAGATAAAAGTGGGCGACTGCAACGTAGCGAAAGCAGTGCCCGCGGTATTCGACGAGGCCGGCATACGGGTAAGGCCCGAGGCCGCCGGCTGCCGCAGCCTCACCTACACCTTTGCCAACGACATTCCGCCAAATCCGCTGATCCATAGTTATTACTGGGAGTTCAGCGATGGCGGCCGGTACACTGTGGCCAATCCGCGCCACACCTTTGCCGATACCGGCGTGTACACCATCAAGCTGGTAGTAAACCGCGGCGAGCAGTGCGGCGACAGTGCCACCTCTATTGTAAAGGTTTACCCCGGCTTTTCACCCGGCTTCCGCTTCAGCGGTTTTTGTGCCGGCAAGCCAACGCGGTTTTTCGACACCACCACAGCGCAATACGGATTTGTCAATTCCTGGAAATGGAATTTTGGCGACAACAACGCCACCAATGATACATCGCAGTTGCGCAACCCTACTTACACCTTTCCGCAACAGGGCACCTACAACCTCCAATTTATCGTTACCACCAGCAAGGGCTGTATAGACACGGTGAAACAAGCGTTGAATATCCTGACGCGGCCACCGCTGAGCGTTGCGTTTAAAGACACGCTGATCTGCAATGGCGACAGCCTGCAGCTCCGGGCTATTGGCGAGGGCAACTTTAGCTGGACGCCGGGCAGCCGCATCTTTAACCAAACCACCGCCAACCCCACGGTTTATCCTACGGCCACTACCCGTTATTTTGTGGAGCTGGATGACCAGGGCTGCCTGGCCCAGGATACGGTGCAGGTAAGGGTGGTGAATTTTGTGACGCTGCGGGCCATGCCCGACACCACCATCTGCGCCGGCGATACGCTGCGGCTGTATGCCAATACCGACGGGCTTCGTTATCTCTGGGGACCATCCGGAACGGTGGCCAACCCCGACAAATTGCAAACGGTAGCCCAACCCACCACCAGCACCAGTTATACCATTCAGGCTTTTATCGGCAAATGTTCGGCAAGCGACGAGGTAGATGTGCGCCTGGTGCCCTACCCACTGGCCAATGCCGGCGCCGACACGGTGATTTGCTTTAACACAACCGCTTTGCTGCAGGGTACCCATAACGGCAGTTCGTTCTTTTGGTCGCCGGCTGCCACCCTCAACTCGGCCGGGTCGTTGATAACGGTGGCCCGCCCGCAGGTTACAACAACTTATGTGCTTACGTCTTTCGACACACAAGGCTGCCCCAAGCCCGGCCGCGACACGGTGGTGGTAGCGGTGAATCCCGAAGTTCGGGCCTTTGCCGGCCGCGACACCGCGGTTGTAGCCGGGCAGCCGCTCCAGTTCAGTGCTACGGGCGGCGAGGGTTATAGCTGGTCGCCGCCAACGGGTTTAAGCAACACCGGCATTCATAATCCTATTGGCACCTACGACGGAAGCCTGGACAGTGTACGCTACCTGGTGACGGTCAGTGATGCGGCGGGATGTACCGACGACGCCACCATGGTGGTGCGAATTTTTAAAACAGAGCCGAAGGTGTTTGTACCCACGGCCTTTACCCCCAACAACGATGGCCGCAACGATGTGGTGCGGCCGCTGGCGGTAGGCCTGTCGCAGCTGCAGTATTTCCGCATTTTTAACCGGTGGGGCCAGTTAGTGTTTGAAACCACCCAAAACGGCAAAGGCTGGGATGGAAAGATCCGCGGCATAGAGCAAGGCTCCCAAACCTTTGTATGGATTGTAAAAGGACAGGACTTCACAGGCAAGACAGTGTTTGACAAGGGTACGGTGACGCTGATACGGTAGCAGCCCCCCCCGCCCCCCCCCCCGGCGGGAGGGCCTGGATCAAAGAAGCTGCTCTTGTTGGTGACATTGTGTTGGTGAAGATTTTTTCTTTTGGTGACCGGCGACAGAATGACGATGAAACGTCTGTTGCGACGCTCCGTTCAGGGTTCTGATCATTGTTGGGCTTTTTTTCGCGGATGCGCAGGGGAGTCGCAGCGAAAAAACGAAACGCTATACAGTCTCTTTACACGTTAACCTTTAGGCTGCCCGCCTTCACTCGCCTCCCCCCCTGTCATGCCGACGAAGAAGGCATCTTTGGACTGCAAAAAGAAAAGTAACAACCAGTACGAAACTCCGCCATCAATTGCTACATCACTTCCCACAGATCCCTCGTTCCTCGGGATGACAATCCACCCCTCCTACTTTAGCAAACAGCTTGAAAACAAAGGCATCGTCGAAAAGCAAGGGTCTATGTTTGGCGCTCCCACCCACCGGGTGGGCCGGGGTGGGCTGCATGGGCTGCGGGTTGACAGTTCCCCTCCTTTAGAAGGCCGCGGAGCGGCCTCTCCTACGCTGTTTTGCCTCCCATTAAAACTTTCTGTATTTTGCTCAAAAGCAGCGTGATGAGTGAAGCGGAAAAGATAAAAAAGCTGGAAGAAGAGCTGGAACAGGTGTCGCAGCAACTGGCCGTGCAACAGGTCATCATCAACCGCCTGAAAATGGAGTTGCGGCTGCTTTCACCAACCGCCGCCGTAACCGACGCCACACCGCTTCCGCCCAAACCGGCTCCTCTGTCGCACCTGGTAAAACAGGGATCGCTCGAAAACCTCATCGGCCTGCGCCTTATTCATCTTATCGGCATTATTGTGCTGGTGATAGGGCTTTCGCTAGGTGTGAAATACGCCATTGATGCCAACCTCATTTCCGAAAAAATGCGCATCCTGCTGGCCTACCTGGCCGGCGCATTGCTCCTGTTTTTTGCGTTCAGGCTGCGGAAGGCCTTTGGCGGATTCAGTGCCATTTTATTCAGTGGGGGCATGGCCTCTGTGTACTTTACCACGTACGCTGCTTTTGTGTATTATGGCTTGTTTTCGTTTACGGCCACGTATGCGCTGATGGTGCTCTTTACGTTCTACACCGTGTACGAGGCCATTCGCTTCGACCGGCAGGAGATTGCCCTGCTGGGCATGATCGGCGCCTACGGCATTCCGTTTTTGATAAGCCCCAACCGCGGCAACCCCGAACTGCTTTTTCTGTACATCGCCATCATCAACACCGGTATTGTTGCCATCAGCCTGCGCCGCTCGTGGGTTACCATGGGCCGGCTGGCGCAGGCCATTACCTGGGTACTGTTCATTGGCTGGCTGCTGGTACAGGAATCAGCGCAGTTGAAGGGCACCGGGCTGTTATTTATGAGCGTCTTTTTTTTGCAGTTTTTCGCCAATGCCGCTTCGCCCAAAATACTGCGCAAAGAGCGGCTGTCAAAAGCACACACCTGGCAGTTGTTCACCAATAATGTGGCGGTATCGCTTTCTGCCCTTTATGTGTTTGGCTACTCCTACGAAAACTCTACCCTGGCCGCCATTGCGTTTTGCCTTTCTTTATTTGTGGCCCTGCAGGCCTTTCTTTTTCATTACGGGCAAGAGGCACATACGCGAAATGTAATGGCCTGGCTTTCGTTGTCTTTTTTTGTGCTGTTTATCGGCTTTCAGTGGACGGGCATCATTGTGACCCTGCTTTGGCTGGCCACGGCCGTGGTGGTGTTTGTACTGGGTGTACGCCGCAAATCCAACCCCATTCGCATGACCGGCATCACCCTGATGGGTGTTACGCTGCTAAAGCTGGTGTTGCTCGACAGCCTCACCTTTTCCACCATTCAAAAAGTGATTGCCTACCTGGTGCTGGGCGTGCTGCTTTTGCTGGTTTCGTTCTTTTACCAGAAATACAAGCAGCAGTTGTTTGAAGAATAGCCGGCCGTCTTTTGCCGGTGCATCCCCCCGGCCATCGAACAAAAAACAATACATTTTGTTTTACAAAACCCCGGCAAGATGCTAACCCGGGGCCGCCTACCTTTGTTATTCATCATTCAAAACCATACACAATGTTGAAACATTCCCTGCTTGCACTCACCATGGTTCAGTTGTTTGTTTGCTGCAGCCCTTCGGCGCAAAATAACGTGACCTCCGGCAATACCACACCCGCCGCCAACGGCTCGCTGCCACCGGTTGAAACAAAAAGCCCCAACACCGAATACAAACCGGCTTTTGCCGGGCAAACGCGGGTGGCCGGTGTAAAAACCACTACGCCTTACGAGGCCCGCTTGGTTACCTCCGGGCTAAAAAACCCCTGGGGAATTGCCGCCCTGCCCGATGGCCGCTTTTTAGTAACAGAAAAGCGGGGCGAAATGCGCATTGTGACCGGCACCGGGCAAATAGGAGAACCACTGGCCGGCATACCGGCCGTAAACGCATCGGGACAAGGTGGCCTGCTGGGCCTGACGCTGGACCCGGATTTTGGCACCAACCGCATGGTGTACTGGGTTTTTTCGGAAAAAAGACCCGACGGTAATCTCACCTCTGTTGCAAAAGGCGCCCTGTCGGCCGATGAAAAAAAGATGGAAAACGTAGCCGTTATCTACCGGGCTACACCGGCGTATAATAACGGCATGCACTACGGCGGACGTGTGCTGGTGGACAAAGCGGGCAACGTGATCGTGAGCACCGGCGAACGTTCCGATCTACAAACAAGGCCACAGGCGCAGGACCTGCAATCGGGCCTTGGCAAAATTGTACGTATTACCAAAGACGGCCAACCGGCGCCGGGCAATCCGTTTGCCGGCCGAGCCGATGCCCGTCCCGAGTTGTATTCGTACGGTCACCGCAACGTGCAGGGTCTTGCCTTTCACCCGGTCACCGGCGATTTATGGGAGAATGAATTTGGCCCCCGCGGCGGCGATGAGCTCAACCGGATAGAACCCGGTAAAAACTATGGCTGGCCGACCATCACCTACGGCATTGAATACGGCGGCGGCAAGATTAATAACGGAAAAACGCAGGAGGCTGGGATGGAGCAACCCGTTTATTACTGGGACCCTGTGCTGTCGCCCAGCGGCATGACGTTTTATACCGGCGATGCGATACCCGAATGGAAAAACAACCTGTTTATTGCCGGATTGAACAGCCTGCACATTGCCCGGCTGGTGATCAAAGACAACAAGGTGGTGGGCGAAGAACGGCTGCTGGCCGACCAAAGCGAACGGTTTCGTGATGTTACCGAAGGAAAAGACGGCGCCCTGTACGCCGTTACCGATGGCGGTAAGCTGTACCAGATTAAGAAGAAAGGATAACTTTTTTGCGTTAAGAAAAGGCCGTCCCAGGTGCTGGGGCGGCCTTTTCTTATCTGGTACGCTGCCATGCAACAGACATGATCACTTTCTTGCGGCAGTTATAGAAATAGTCTTAAATACCCTGTGACATTTTTTTACCTCACCCCAACAAGACCCTCGACAATTGCAGTCCCTTCCCTACCCCTCTCCGTGTGGAGTGGGGTGGCAGTCTCTCCGGTTTACAGAGACATTGTTGGGGTGCGGTAGAAATTCGCGGACATAAAATAGGAATGAGTGAATGGCATCAAATTGTTATGGCTTGAATAAGCCTGCGTGCCGACAAGGGCCAGCCATTTCACTAAAACCAGAAAATATAAATGGAAAAACAAAACTGGAAAAACAGGTTGGGGCAGTGGGCCGAAGGCCTTGAAAACGGCTGGGATAACCTGCGGGGCAGCCTGGCAAAAAAACTGCGGCTGACCGATCCTGTGCAGATTGTGCCCTACCGCAGTTATGGCACGCAGCGCCGCATTTACATCCGTGGGCGGGTGCTCGAAGACAAAGGCATTGCCGCTGCCGGCGATAAAGACACCGTGCTGCACAACCTGTTGAACATGTACAAACGTTTTGAAAGCGATGAAGTAGCCGGCGCCGTGCTAAAGACAGTATTGCCCGACGAAACCCACGAAGTGACCACCGACCGCGAAGGTTATTTTGTGCTGGACCTGCATCCCCGCACACCCGTTATTCAGGAGGCCCTCTGGCACCAGGTGCCCCTTCAATTGCTGCAAGCCCCTATACCGTTTGAAACAGGAATGCAAGTGTTTGCCGAGGTGATGATTCCGCCGCCCGATGCCGAATACGGCATTATCTCCGACATTGACGATACCGTGATAAAAACCGGCGCTACGGACCTGCTGGCCATGAGCCGCACCACGTTTTTGAACAATGCCAAAACACGATTGCCCTTTGCCGGCGTAGCGGAGTTTTACAAGGCGCTGCAACTGGGCCGAAACGGCAAACGCAACAACCCTTTCTTCTACGTGAGCAGCAGTCCCTGGAACCTGTACGATTTACTGAAAGACTTCCTGGACCTCAACGGGCTACCTGCCGGGCCGCTGCTGCTGCGTGATTTCGGCCTTAAAAAAAAGGCACCGGGCAACGGGCATCACAGCCATAAGCTTAAAGAGATTTGCCAGATACTGGATGCTTATCCTCACCTGCCCTTTGTGCTGGTAGGCGACAGCGGGCAGGAAGACCCAGCCATTTACCGCGAAGTGGTGAAGCTATACCCGGGCCGGGTGCTGGCCATCTACATCCGCGATGTAAAGGTGCCGGAACGGGAAAAGATTGCGGTTGACGTATCGCAATCGCTGGCCGACCACCACGTAGAAATGGTGATTGTGGAGAACACGGTAGAAGCGGCTGAGCATGCCGCCAGGATTGGGTTGGTGTTTAGAGAAGCGATTCCGGCTATTGAGCAGGATAAACAAGAAGACAAAGGTGAGCAGCCGGGTAAAGAAGAGGCAACAGTGCTGAATGAATAAGCTTTCAGATGATTGAACGCCTTTATTAGTTGTTTGTTTTTTCGAGCCGTTAACCAAGTCCGCTGTGCCTATTCGCGTTGCGGCTTGGTCCGGATTTTATTTCAACCGGTTTCTATGCCCAAATTATTTATGCTCCTGATTGGCGCCACGCCGCCCGGCCGGCATACCGAACAGCACGATGTCTTTTTCGGCATTGCCGATTCTATCCGCGACCTGGTGCCGCAGGTCATCGGGTTTTGGCCCGAAGCCCGGAAAGGACTTCACCTGGATGCCTGGAGGGAAGTAACGCTGGTAAACGGTTTTGCCATTGAGGTGACCGACGATCCCACGCCCACCAGCCACCCGCAACTCTTCTTCATCAACCTGGGCGGCTACAAACGCGGCGAGTTTGAAGAGTTTCATTACAAAATGATCGTGGCCGCGCCGGACAAGGGCGAAGCGATAAAGGCGGCCAAACAAACGGCTTTTTTTCGCCATACCGGTTTCAAAGGCGCCAATGCGCACATTGACGACAAGTATGGGGTGGATGTGGATGATATTTATGCCATCCCTGATATTTTACCGGCGGGGCTGAAAGAAAAATTCAGCTTGTCCATCACGCCGGCTCCCGCGGATGCAGCGGAGGACGTCATCCATCTTGGTTATTTTAAGCTGGACACGGTGGATAAATGGGCGCCGAAGGATGTGGAAGATGGCGGATGACAGAAGACGGATGACAGATGGAAAGGTTTATAGAAGGGCGATACTTGGGAAGTTATACCGAACTGCCATCAAGGAACGTTCGTTTTTACAGCCGGCGCCGGAGGCGTTGAATAGCTGTAGCAAAGCAGATGTAGAAAGGGCCCCGACTCTGTTAGGAGTGGAACAGCGCCGATTGGACGGCAGGTTAGTAGTGCACCCACCACCCGAAAAGAATACCTGAAATAGCTCCGCACCCTTCTGTGGATGACCCATACAACTTGATAGCAGTTGGGTATTAGCTTATACCGAATCAGCATTAGTGCGGCACCCATTTAAATAAATCGGTTGAAACGGTTGGGTGGCGGTGCGTTCTGATAAATCTTCTTAAGCCGGGCCAGCTTAGCAAATTTCATCCCGCTTAATCCACCAATTGAATCATGGGTTGCCATACAGGAGAGACGGCACCTTCACACTGTCATCCGTCATCCATCATCCGTCATCCATCATCTGTCATCCGCCATCTCTTTCTCCGCCACCTGCTCCAGTAGCGCCGCCACAATCCGCTCCGAAGCGGCTTCGCAAAAATCCAGTCCCGAATAATCCGGATTCAACCCGCCGATGTATGGCACGGCCATCATGTACAGCCTTGGATTGTAAGCGCCGTATTGGTCCAGCACCTGAAAATGATCGTTGATGGCAATGCCCGGCACCGGCAGGTAATAATGGCCGGCGCCGTCCTGCTCTATGTCCGAACGGCCTTCTTCTATCATCTGCCGGGCCACTTCTGCCTCTTTGAATGCCAGCCGCGCCGGCGAAATGGCGCCTGTATTGCGCAGGGCCGGAAACGGCACCTGCTCATACGACAATTGCGGCTGCCCAATACAATCCACAAACAGCGGGTAGTACACTTCCTGCTCTTCGCCTTCTTCGTTCTTGTAGCGGTACAAAGCCCCGCCCCTGTCCTGCGGGATCACCTCGCTGTCGCGGTCAACCGATACCAGGTGGAGAACACCGGCTTCGTGCAGCGCAATGAGCTCCTGCGCCGAACTTTGGGGCACAAAAGCAATAACGATAGAGATCAGCGGCATCAGCACTTTTTTCAGCCGCAGCATGTCTTCGGCCGACAGGTGCTTGGCCGGATAGTTCATGGTGTACGAAAGCACCGACAGCAACTCTTTCCAGTGCACCGGCTGCTGGCGGCGGATGCTTTTGGCCGCTTCGGCATATTCGGCTTTAAAGAGGGTGAAGGGGTCGAGGCGTTCACGGAGGTCCATCATCGCCTCCACAAAAGCCTCAATGTTCATATCCCTGATCTTTTCGTAAAACTCCGCGTCTTTTTCGCGGAAAGGCTCTTTGAATTGGCGTTCAAATAAAAAGTCCAGCGATACAAATCCACCGTTGGCTTCTTTGTTTTGCAGCAGCTCTTCTTCGCTCAGCCCGGCATCGCGGGCAAGGTTGGCCTCATCGAGGTGAATGCGAATGGCGGGCAGCAGCCCGTGCAGGGAATGCATCACCAGCCGGAAGCCTTCGCAGTCCGGATGCAAGGTATAAGTGAGCATGCCGTCGTCGCGCCGCTGGTAGGTACCTGCTTCCCGCGAAAGGGTGCGCAGCGCATCAAAAGCCGTGAGCGACGACCCGCGGATGGCCACCGGATGGGCTACCTTTTTCTTTAGCTTGGCCGGCGGGTAAGGCGAGTCGAAATAGCCAGGGATTTTTCCTTCGTGCTTTTTGGGCCAGTTGTGGCCTGTGCACACCACAGCGGCATCGTACAGTTGGCGGCCGGCGGTAGCCGTGAGCACCGCCAGCTTGTCCTTTTCGGGCAGGGGCGCCAGGTCGGTAACGGTGCAGTGCAAAAATACTTTGGTGGAAAGGCCGGTCTCTACGGCCTTTTGCTGCAGAAGGTGAAACTGCTCCGACAGGTAGCGGCCAAAGAGGAGCCGGGGCACCACTTTGTACTCGTTGAAATTGCCGGGGCCGATGCGGAAACGCTGCTGCAGCTCGGGCGGTGCGGTTTGTATCCAGTCGGCCATGGAGGTCACCAGGTGCGGCAGCTCATTGTCCGATACATTGGTCACATGTTCGTCGGCTGCCCCTTCGGGGCTGTAGGGCATGCCGGCGCCGAGCTGGCTGCCCTTTTCGTAAATGTGCACTTCCCAGGCGGTATCGCCACTTTCTATCAATCTTTTGTAGATAAAAAGTGCGGCCGGACCGCCGCCGATGATCGCCAGCTTTTTTTTCGGTTGAACCTCTTCAGTACCCATACGCCCCATTGCTTAAATTTTAATGCCGGGTTTTAAGAGAAACAGTGGGGAGGGGAAAAGGTTGGGCGGCTGTTTTTCAAAACAGGTGAGTAGCGAGAGAAAATTTTTATGGACTGAACGGAAATGCTACTATGAAACTGCCGTTGCGTCGCACTCTTGTACAGCTGGTAATTCTATTGATCTATTTTTTAGTTGAACGGTTGATCTCTAATAAGGGAGACATGCGTAGCAGCACGCAAGCCAAAACTCTCCGTCACAGCTTGTAGTACACATTCAAAAATGCATCAATCGCCCAAAGTTGAGCGGGACCGGTAGATGTGACTGTTGCCGCCATTTGAAGACCAAGTGAACCTACCATGAAATGATCCATTGGCATTAAAAATTGTAAACCGATAAAATCCTTCATCGTCCGAAGGGCTTACTTCCGCTTTCATCAAGTAGGGCAATTTCAATTTCAGGGAAAATACGCTATCAATTTGTTGTGATTAAATTGGTGGCAATCCTAACTCTTTCAAAAACCCATTGTGTTTTTCTCTTGCCCTGGCGATGGCCTCTTCTAAACTCACCAGCTTTTTATTCACGGCTTCCAGGTCAATCACTTCTTCCTCTACAGACGTACTAACATACCGCGAAATATTCAGGTTGTAATCGTTCCTCGCTATTTCCTCCATTGAAACTTTGCGGGAATACCGCTCACTTTCCAGCCGGTTTCTATAGGTGCTCACGATGTCCTCAATATCACTCTGCCGCAACCCATTTTGCCGTTTGCCTTTGGCAAAATGGCCTTCGCCGCTGGCATTGATGAACAGCACATCATCAAACTTCTTGCACTTCTTCAATACGATGATGCAAACCGGGATGCCCGTGGAGAAAAAGAGGTTGGCAGGCAAGCCGATAACCGTATCAATATTGTTATCCTGCAGCAACTTGCGGCGGATGCGTTCTTCGGCGCCGCCACGGAACAGCACACCATGCGGCAGAATGATGGCCATGGTACCCTCCTGGCTGAGGAAATGAAAGCCGTGCAGCAAAAAGGCAAAATCGGCGGCCGACTTAGGCGCTACGCCGTAGTTCTTGAACCGGAAATCTTCACTGGTAGCATCGCCGGGCTCCCAGCGCAGGCTGAAGGGCGGGTTGGCCACAATGGCATCAAACTCCATCTTCTTGGCCGGATTGGGCTCGTTAAGGATGGCCCAGTCGTTATCCAGCGTATCGCCGTGGTGTATGTCAAACTCAGTGTCTTTTACGCCGTGCAGCAGCATATTCATGCGGGCCAGGTTGTAGGTAGTAATGTTCTTTTCCTGCCCGTAAATTTTGCCAATGCCGTGGGTGCCCATCTGCTTACGCACATTCAAGAGCAGGGAGCCAGACCCGCAGGCAAAATCGAGCACCTTGTTCAGCTTCGGCTTTTTTCCCAGCACCGGGTCCTGGCTGTCGAGGGTAACGATCTCGGAGAGGATGGTGGAGATTTGCTGCGGCGTGTAAAACTCTCCTGCCTTTTTACCCGAGCCGGCGGCAAATTGCCCAATCAGGTATTCGTAGGCATCCCCCAGCATATCCACGTTGTGCGAAAACTCGCCGATCTTCTCGGCTATCTTTTGAATGATGGTACAGAGCTTGGCATTGCGTTCGGGGTAGCCGCGACCGAGTTTATCGGATGATAAGTTGATCTCCGAAAACAGTCCCTGGAAATTAGCGTCGAAGCTCTGGTTCTCAATAAACTTGAAACCGTTTCCTAACACATCCAGCAGGTTGGGGGCCTGGGTACGGGCCAGCTCGGCAATGTGGCTCCACAGGTATTGCGGCTCTATTACATAATGCACTTTGCGGCGCATCTGTTTTTCAAACTCGCTTATATCCCCCGGGTTGGCGGCATACCATACGGCCAGCGGGCTGCGTTTGTCTTCTTTCTCCAGTTCCGGGTAATCCCTGCCCAACTCTTTTTTTGCGGCGGCCTCGTAATTATCGCTCAGGTAGCGCAGAAAGAGGAACGAGAGCATGTAATCGCGGAAGTCATCGGCATTCATAGCGCCCCGCAGATCATCGGCGATGGACCAAAGTGTTTTTCCTAATCTGTTTTGTTCGATGGCTGTCATGTTACGGATTGTCTTACCTGTTTTCGTCCAGTAATTTGTTTAATTCGGCTTCCAGTTCTTGTTTATTGGGCAGGTACAACTGATACTTGCTTACAAACAGTTGGTTGCCGATGCTCTCGGTAGCGTACTCCACCAGCACGTGGTCTTTGTACGCTCCCAGCACAATGCCAATGGGCGGATTGTCGCCTTCGGTGGCAACTTCCTTTTTAAAATAGTTGAGGTATAAATTCATTTGGCCCACGTCCTCGTGGGTCACTTCGCCCCGCTTCAAATCAATCAGCACAAAGCATTTTAGTATGCGGTGGTAAAAAACAAGGTCCACATAAAAATGCCGGCCGCTAAGCGATATGCGGTACTGCCTTTTTTCAAACGTAAAGCCCTTGCCCAGTTCCAGCAGAAAGTGCTGCAGGTTGGCAATCAGCCGTTTTTCCAAGTCGGTTTCAAGGTAGTGGTGGTTTTCGGGTATGGTTAGAAACTCCAGCACGTAGGGGTCCCGCAAAATGTCTTCGGGCTTTTGAATCTCCTGTCCTTGCTGGGCCAGTTGCTGAATGCCCTCTTTGTCTTTGCTCAGGGCCAGCCGGTGAAACAGCATGCTTTGCATCTGGCGTTTCAGTTCCCGTACACTCCAACCCTCTTTTTCGGCTTGTTTGGCGTAAAAGCCGATTTCCAAATCGCTGTCGGCTTTTAAAATCTCCACATAATGGCTCCAGCTTAAAAGAGAAGACTGTGGTTGGCCTTCTTCGAAAAGTCCGGACAGTGTCTGGATTTTTGAGAGCCGTACATAAAACTGCCGGAACTGAAACAATTGGGAACGGCTGAACCCTTTGCCGTACGCCAGCGTAAGGTCTTTCGACAACCGGTCCAGCAGGCCGGTGCCGTAGGCCGCTTTTTCCGCGCCGCCCTGTTCAAACTCCACAATGTGCCGCCCAATGAGCCAATAGGTTTGCAGCAGCACGGTGTTTACCGCACCTGCGGCCCTTTGCCGGCCCCTTTGGAGCAGGTCGCCAATGGCAGCAACGAGGTGGTTGTATGTGGCGGCTTTGTTGCTCATACATTGGCAGCTTGCGGAAACAACCCCTGCATCAAGCCCCTTTTGTGCAGTTTGAGTTGCGCTAGCTTTTCTGTTTGGGCAGTGATGCGTTCATCTACTGATGAAAGACAGGAAGCGATTTTTTGTTGTTCGGCAATAGATGGAAATGTTATTGGATATAGCTTGATAACATCTTTATCACCTCGAGGCATCTTTACTCCTTCAGCACTCTTCATGACGAAAGAGATGAATTGATCATTTGCTATTAAAAGGGATAAGAAGGAAGAGGCAATCTTCTCACCTGCAGCGATTACGATCACATCATTTGACGCAGCTCCGCTCTCATCAGCCTGCCATACTTTTTTTAAATATGGGCGAATATTTGAAACGAGTATATCTCCTTTTTCAAATTTTGTAAATGATCCGATCGAAGGAAGTTTTGCCGCCATTGTTTTCCCGCCGTAATCAGGAAGCAAATTTTCTGTGCTTACATAGGTTCCCAAGTTCAATTCAGTAACTGACAGCTTTTTATTCCTAAAGAAAGCAATGCCTTCACTGCAAAGCTTCTTTTCGTCCCACTCCCCGCTATCCTGAAACTCGGGGAAGCGCAGGCGGGGTACTTTCTCACCTTCGGCGGGAAAGAGCTGTTGCAGCAGCCCTTTTTTATGGGCTTTGAGCGCCTCGAGGCCGGCGCTGTGTGCCGTTATTAAGCTATCTAAGGAAGAAAGACAGTCAGCAATTTTTTGTTGTTCGGCGAGATCAGTTGGAAGTGGAAGGCTTTTCGAAAGAAATACATCATTCCTTATGTTAATTGTATTTTTTGCTCCTTTTTGAATAATTGAAGACAAATAATTTATAACGTTCTCTCTATATTCAAAATAGGCATCGAGGATTGTCCCTAACGCAACTGTTTCAGGTCTGAAGACTCCGTAGAGCGGTGAAACAATCACCGGTTTGCCAACTTTGCTTTGCTTAATGATACCAAAAGGAAAGTCACCTGTAGGGCTTTTTGTATAAATGACATCACCGTTATTAACCCGTTTATAATGGTCGGTATTACTAGCGGAGAAACTTCGCCCCAAATGCTCTATCTGATTTACAACACCTTTGTGAACAGAAACCGAAAAGACTTCTTCTGTACCAGAACTTTTTTCGCAGTGCTCAAATAAGACCTCTGAAAGTCTTCGCTTAGCCCATGTAGGTCTATCGCGAAACTTCGGAAACCTCCACTTCGGCACCAGCTTATTTTGCTCTTTACTCATTTGTCTGCACTGTGATTTTTTTGATTTTGGGATGGGCTATGATTTTTTTCTTTCTTCATACTAATCATTGAATCAGTCAATCATCGTTCAGACATCATACGCTTTCAATCCGCTTATCTCCCGGCCGGCGGCCAGTTTTTGTAATTGGGGTATCAGGCTTTTCATCAGCTCTTCTTCCTTGCGGCTGCGGTCTTTCCAGCCCAGTTCCAATGGGGCCAGCAGGTCGTTCAGGCCTTCGGCGTTAAAGATCATCCGGCTCAGAATGCCGTCTATAAAAGCCTTTAACGCTGCTGTCTGTAAGCCGTGCCTGCCGGCAATGGCCGCCAGTTCGGCCTGGTGCTTTTCGTTTTTAAACCGCTCGTAGCCCGCTTCAATTTCGGCCACGGTGCGGCCTTTGCTCATATCCAGGTCGTTAATGTATTCGGTAATATCGTCCCGCTCGTCCATCAGTTTGGCATCTGCCGCCAGCAGGTTAATGATCTGTTCCTTGGTCATCTTTTCTTTGCCCGGCTTTTGCTGGGTACTCTTGGCAATGAGGCCCATGATGTAGTCGTAATCAATGGTGGCCGAGGCAAAGAGCACAAATTCAAAATCCAACTGCTGCACTTTTGGGTCGGCGCCGCCTTTGTGCTGCGCCTCTTTCAGGCCTTTGGCCGTTTCCAGGTAGGCGCTTTTAAACGACCGCTGTACATCGGTGGGCATCAGGGCTTCTATGGCCGCTTCCTGCCCGGGCTGCAGGTCGGTGTACTGGTCCAGCTTTGTCTTCAGCCGCTGCACTTCTTTAAAGGCAGCCACAAATTCGGCCTTGGCCGTATCGCCCCGCAGGTTGTACACCTCGCTGGGTGTAGCCTCCAGTCCCTTTTGTTGCATTAGCGTGGTAAGCGCCTGCACGGCCTCGCTGTATTGGGCTATCACCACGGGGGCGGGTTCTACCAGCCATATTTCCCGGGCCTTTTCTTCGCTCTGCTCCCCGCTAAAAAGGGCAATGGCTTCGTCCACTGCCGCCTGCTGCTGCCTGAACTCAAGGATGTTGCCAAAGGGTTTGTTGGTCGGCTCGGAGCCGGTGGAGTGCAGCACCCGGTTGGTGCGGCTAAAGGCCTGTATCAGCCCGTGGTATTTCAGGTTCTTGTCCACATACAGGGTGTTCAGGTACTTGCTGTCGAAACCCGTGAGCAGCATGTCCACCACAATCACCAGGTCTATCTTGTTTTCGGCGGCATAGTCGGCATTGGGCCACTGGTGGTCTTTAATACGCTTCTGCACATCCTTGTAATAATCATCAAAGGCTGCCAGGCTATGGTTGGTTTTGTATTGTTCGTTATAGTCAGCCAGGATGGCCTTTAATGCCAGCTTTTTCTCTTCGGGATTCACCCGGTTGTCGGCGCTTTCCTGCGGCAGGTCTTCCTGCAACTGTTTTACATCGGCTGCATTTTTAGCACCACCTTGTTCTTCTTCTTTGCCCGGCTGCGGGGGTGGCGAGAATACGCAGGCAATGTTCAGCGGCCGGTAGCTTTCATCCAGTGCCGCCTTTTGTTTTTGCAGGTCTTTAAACAGGTTGTAAATAGAAATGGCCTCGTTGATAGAGCCGGTGGCCAGCAACGCATTAAAACGGCGGTTGTTGGTGGCGGCATCGTGCTTGGCCAGAATGGCTTCGGCCACTTTTTGCTGCGAAATGGCTTCGCCGGGTTTGGACCTCACCCCCGTCCCCTCTCCTCCGGGAGGGGGGTGATCGGGCTTGAAGTAATCAATGTGAAACTTGAGTACGTTCTTGTCCTCGATGGCATGCGTGATGGTGTAGGCATGCAATTGATGCTGAAAAATGTCTTTGGTGGTTTGCAGCGTAGCCACATCGCCTTCCACGGTTTTGCTCGTGGCATTGTCCTCAAAAATGGGCGTGCCCGTAAAACCAAAGAGCTGCGCTTTGGGAAAGAACTCTTTGATGGCCTTGTGGTTCTCGCCAAATTGTGAGCGGTGGCATTCATCGAAGATGAACACGATACGCTTATTGCGCATTGGCTCCAGCCGCTCCTTGTAATTCTTCTTGTTGGTGCCATCCAGCGCCAGCCCCAGTTTCTGAATGGTGGTCACAATCACCTTATCAGCATAGTCGGTACTCAGCAGGCGGCGCACCAGGGTTTCGGTGTCCGTGTTCTCCTCCACGCAACCATCCTGAAACTTGTTGAACTCTTCGCGGGTTTGGCGGTCGAGGTCTTTGCGGTCCACCACAAACAGGCATTTTTCCAACGCCGCAATGTCTTTCAGCAGTGTGGAGGCTTTAAAGGAAGTGAGTGTTTTACCGCTGCCTGTGGTGTGCCAGACAAAGCCGTTGCCGCGGTTTTGCTCAATGCAATCCACAATGGCCTTCACTGCATAAATCTGGTAGGGACGCATCACCAGCAGCTTTTGTTCGCTCTCCACCAGCACCATGTAGCGGCTGATCATTTCGCCCAGCGTACACTTGGGCAAAAAGGCGTCGGCAAAATGATAGAGGTTGGTGATCTTTTTATTGTTGGCACTGGCCCACTGGTACACCGGCAAAAATTGCTCGTCGGCATTAAAAGCAAAATGCTGGTTGCGGTTATTGGTGAAATAATAAGTGTTCGACTGGTTGCTGACAATGAACAACTGCATAAAGCAAAGCAGCGAATTGGCGTAACCGTTGCCGGTATCGTTCTTATAGTCCACAATTTGCTGGATGGCCCGGCGGGGGCTGATCTGCAGGGTCTTTAATTCGATCTGCACCACGGGAACCCCGTTAATGAGCAGGATGGCATCGTAGCGGTGGTTGCTGTTCTGCGTATTCATCCGCAACTGGTTGATCACTTCGTACTCGTTTTTGCACCAGTCGGTAAGGTTCACGAGCGAATAATGCAGCGGCGTGCCATCTTCCCGTATAAAGGTGTTGCGTTGGCGGAGGGTTTTGGATGCCTGGAACACATCGGGGTTGATAATATCATCCCGCAGGCGGGCAAACTCCGCGTCGGAAAGGTTCACCCGGTTAAGCGTTTGAAACTTATTGCGGAAATTCTCCTCTAAAGTGTAACGATCCCGTATCTCGGGGCGATAGGTGTATTTAAGATCCTGCAGTTTGCCGACGAATCCGTATTCAATTTGCGACTCGTTGAGTGTGGATGAATTCACGGTCACAATTTATACATTCATTTGAATTACACTGTCGTTTGGTCTATGTATTTGCTGCGCAGAATTCCCAACCTTACAAGAGTGATTATTTTAATTTCCTTCCAATGAAAGAAAATAAAAAAACAAATCAGAGGTTGCAACAGACGCCTGATAATCGCACCGGCGCCTGGCTCAAAAAAACCAGCGTTCGTAGAAACCGCATTGTCATCTCACTCACCTCCCCTCCACCCTCACATACACCCTCCTCGAACCCGCATCCACCGGGAAAAATCCCTGCAACAACTCCAGCGTATCGCCACGAACCTCCACGAAGGTTTTATCCGCCGCCGTATCGCCGTCAAAGATCAGCCGGTGCGCAAAGGTTCCGGCCGGCAATTCCAGGCCAACAGAGGCTGACACCGTGCTGTCTTTTACCATCTCGTACCGGCCTTTCGAAACCGTTCCGTCCATCTGCTTTTCATAGTCCGTGTTGGAAAAAATAAGCCGGCCCCCGCTACCGGCGGCATAGGTTTGCAACGGCATCATGCCGTTTTGCGCCGACCGCATTTCCCAGGTGCCCGTAATGTCTGGCGCCGGCGATGTTTCGTTCCTCATTTTTTGATTACTGCTGCAAGCTGATAAAAGCATTAATACCAAAAAGCCAACGGCAAGAAAAAAGTAGCGCATCTGTTTTTGTTTTTGTCATCAATAAGCCCGCCTTCCTGCCGGGCCCAAAAGTTCCTTCTTTTTACCCGTTCTTCCCAACAAAAAAACTGCCCCTTTTCAGAGGCAGTTTTTGTTATGGTCCATTTGCGGGGCGAGGTTCAACGGGCCGGCGCCTGGGCGAATGGCGCCACCGCTCTTTTTGCCGTTTTTACGCCACCGGCTTTTGCCCCTCCCTCCGGTCACTCTTTCAGTATCTTATGCGTATAGGTCTTACCGTTGATGGTAACGCTAACCAGGTACAGGCCCGGGCTCACATTGCTCAGCTCATCAAAATTAACCATGCTGTTGCCGGTTAAGCGCATCGCCCTTGAAGCAATCAAACTACCGCTGACCGAGCGGATGGTGATGAGCGATATCACGTCGTTGGCCGCCGCCGTTTGCACCTTCAGCATAAACGAGTTGCGGAACGGGCTTGGATAAGCCGTGATCAGGTGCTGCTTCTGCACCTCCAGCCGGATGGTAATGATGGCCGAGTAGCTTTCCTTGCCGTCGGCATCCACCTGCCGCAAGCGGTAGTACAGCATCGGCACCGGCAGCGCCGCCGCATCCTTGTCGGTAAAGTCATAGCTCCTGGCATCGCTGCTGTTCCCGGCCGCCGCCAGCTCGCCAATGGCCATGAAGTTGACGCCATCGGTAGATCGCTGCACTTCGTACTTCAGCGTATTGCGTTCCGTTGCGGTGCGCCAGCGCAGCTTCACATCCTGTTGCTCCTTGCGTCCTTCAAACAGCAGCCAGGTAACCGGCAGTGTGCCACCGGCCAGTGTTACCGATGCCATGCAGGCCTCCCGCAGGTTTTCGGGGTTAAACACATTGTCTATACCCTGCGTGTAGAAGCAATAGCTGTGTCCGGGCACACCGGTAAAGGTGTAGGTGCTTTGTGTCAGCACGCTGTCGTACAGCACAAACGGCTGCCCGTTATCGCTCACATACAGGTTGTAGAACTGCGGGCCGCTGCCGTTGGCCTCGTCGGCTACGGCTATGTTCAGCGTAATGATCTTGTTGTGCTCCACCGTGATGTTGTTCAGGATAGTGGAGACCGGAGGTGCGGCGTCCACGATGTTTACCTCCAGGTTGGTGGCAATGGCTGCATTGATGTCGAACACAATGCTGGCTAATGCCTTGATGCTGTCGCCGGTTTGGCTGGTGGAGCGGGGCAGGATGGTGTAGGTCACAAATCCTTCGCCCGACTTGAGGCTGTCGTTCACCGGCAGGAACCCGGCCAGCGGATCGGCCGGCGGCAGACCCGTAAGCGCATCTACGCTTTGGAACGACCAGAACACCTCGTTCTTCACCACATCGAGGCCGGCGGTAACGTTCACATTGATACCAATGGAGTCCTGCAGCCGGAGTGTTGTGGTATAAGTGCTGCGGCCGGCCGGCACGTTGAATGTAAATCGGCCAAAGCCAAAGGTGCCAATCCGGAACGAGGCCGGGTCAACATGTGGATCCAGCTTCTGGGTAATGACGACTTTTTGCGCCGGCACCGTGGCAAACACAGGATCGTTCTCGAACAGGATGGTATAAGGCAGCGTTTCGTTCACCGACACCATCCGGGCATCGCCATACCCTCTTGGGCCAATAATCTCATTCGGATCGCAGCTACCCTGCACCGGCCGGCAAATGAGCTTTTTCACAATATTGCCCGCCAGGCCGTTTCCGCCCGTGAGGCAGGTGCCAATACCGAAGCCGCAAATAAAGGCTGCTGCTACGGCTCC
>CBDUBQ010000067.1:0-22257 GCA_965365435.1 uncultured Flavisolibacter sp. | reverse complement strand
AGCTTGTATGATGATCTTCCTGAAATCCTATTTCCATTTATGAGACCACTTGTAGTTACAAATCTTATCTTCAACAACAAAATAATATTGCGCAGGGGCTTGAGGCTGGACGCTCAATGAATACCGCCACTGGAAGTCCTGAACGAAGAGCTTAGCGTGCCACTGTCTGCCGGTTGTTTTTTTTACTGTAACGTTTGTTTTCGCCCTGCCGTATAACCAGGACCTTACGCCAACGCAAAAAACAATTGCTTTATGACGGAGCGCCAACATTATATTGACTGGGTCAGGGTACTGGCTTTTTTCCTATTGATCTTTTTTCATTGCGCCATGCCCTTTGTGGTGTTTGGCTGGGAAATTAAAAACGAACAACAATCGGGTGCGCTCAGCCGCTTCATTTGGTGGCTGCACCAGTGGCGCCTGCCGCTTTTGTTCTTTATCTCCGGCGTGGGCATTCATTTCTCGCTGCAAAAAAGGGGCGTGCTGGCTTTTGGCGGCGAACGCATTATACGGCTGCTGCTGCCGCTGCTCTTTGCCATGTTCTTTACCATTCCACTGCAGGTATATTATGAACGCCTGCAGCGGGGACAGGTCAGCGGCAGCTACCTCGATTTTTACCCCTCGGTTTGGGACATGGTGCCGTATCCCGAAGGCACACTAACCTGGAGCCACATGTGGTTTGTGGTGTACCTGCTGGTGTTTTGTTTGCTCTTGCTGCCGCTATTTGGCTTTTTTCAGTTTCGGCCGCTGAAGCGGGCCAAAAAATGGCTGGCGGCCAGCTTGTCGCACCCTTTGCTGCTGCCGCTTTTTTTCCTTCCCTTGGCGGCTATTTATTTTACGCTTTACCTCCCTTACCCCGAGCAGCACAGCCTTTTAGACGACTGGTTTTTATTTACGTTTTCGCTGGCCATGCTGTTCTTCGGCTACCTGCTGGGTGGCGCCGAAAGCTTTTGGGAAACCTGCGAACGGTACCGCCGCGTTTACCTGGGCATTACGCTGGTTAGCATCGGCGTATTGTATGCCGGCTTCTGGCACCGGCTTGACCTGCCGAAAGAGCCGGACGGACGGCTTTACCTTTATGGCGCCGTCAACTCCCTGCATATCTGGCTGCTGATTTTGTCGTTTCTGGGCTTTGCCAAACACCATCTTAATTTCCGAAACAATTTTTTGCGCTACACCAACCAGGCCGTTTATCCCTTTTATATTCTTCATCAAACAGTCATTGTAGCCGCCGGTTTTTACATTGTGCAATGGAATCTGCCTATTGTAGTCAAGCTGATATTGCTGGTGCTGGTTTGCTTTGCCGCCATCGCTTCCCTCTATCATTTTTTCATCCGGCCATTTATTGCCCTGCGGCTTTTGTTTGGCCTCAAGCCGCAGCAGCATAAGCATAAGCATCACCGCCACCGTACCAAAACGGCTGTGGCGGCTCCAGCCTCCCCTCTTTCGAACGAAGCACAGGTACCCTGATAAGGGCCGTCCGATAGGGCTGCCGTTTGCCGAAAGCGGTGTAAATTGAGAGTAACAAGACCAGACTCCGCAAAACCCGTTGCTATGCGAAAAAACCGTTTACTGTCCCTGTTTTCTGCCCTGGCCTTTATCGTTGCCTGCCTGGCTTTTTACACGGCGCCGAAGCCGGTCCTGCACACGCCGCCGAAGCCCTCGCTGGTGCTGACGCCCACGCCAACGTTTTTATTTAAATCATTTGTTGACTGCAACATGGCCGAAGCCTGGATTGGCGATACGCTCCGCATTTTTCCGGGGAAATATGGTGAGGACCCGGTGTGGGGGTATGCCCATGATTTAAAATTTGCCGATGGCCGCCATGCCGACGAAGCCTTCTCGCGCCGGTCCGATGAATTTAAAGAACCGGCCCTGCCAGGCAATGCACCCGCGGGCAGCCCAGGCTTGCATGGCGCCGTATGGTTCGAGACGGTGTACCAGGACCACCGCGTCCAAAGCGGCAAAACCTTATATGCCATTTACCACAACGAAAACTATCCCGCCACGCTGCCCTACGATAGGGCCACCGGCCGTGGTTATAGCAATGCCAACTGGCCCGAAGGGCTTACTGGGCCGCAATCGCCGGCGGCCGTACCACGTATTGGGATAATGAAATCGGTAAACGGCGGCCATAGCTGGGAAAACCGGGGGCTGTTTATTGAAGACCTGCAGCCCCGCATGGTGCTGAAGCCGCACAACAATTCGCTGACCTTTGCGGGCGGTGTTGGCGATCCGTCGGCGGTGCGCAGCGGCAATCATCTTTATCTTTTTTATGGCGAATATGGCTACCCCGGCCGGTACGACAGCGCCACGTACAACGCCGCCACCGAATGGCAAGGCCAATGCATTTCGGTGGCCCGCATTGCCCTTGCCGACCTGGACCAACCCGAAGGAAAAGCCCGCCGCTGGAACGGCACTTCCTTTGCAGCGCCGCACGATGGCATTGGAACACCCATTGCAGCGCTGCAGATACCACAAAGCGAAGGAGGCGGAGCCGCATCGGTGCGCAACCAGCAATTTCACTGGGGCCCTTCGGTTAGCTGGAACGACTACCTTAACTGCTGGGTGATGCTGATGGGAAAAGTGGAAGGCGAAAAGTGGAAAGGCAGCAGCATTTATATCTCTTACAATCACAACAAAGACCTGGGTGCGGGCAATCATTCGCAGCAATGGTCGAAGCCCGAACTGGTGCTGACAAAACCGGGGCATGTGGTGTGGTACCCCTCGCTGCAGCCCATGAATACGCCCGAAGACGTAGCCGCCCGGCGCACCTGCCTGCGCCTGGGACAAAAAGCCAGGTTGTTTTACAAACTGTCCGATACCGGCGAATATTTATCGGAATATGAAGTGCGCTTTGAAAAGTAGCTGCCATTGCCTTACCGGCCGCGGACCTCAACAAGCCGGCCATTAAAAAATTATCATCGCTATTGTAACAAAAAAGGTGTCGCCGCGTCTTATGACTACCTATTGACGTTTTGGCGATGACACGATTTTTTCTTTTCCTGGGCTGCACTTTTTTTTCTGCGTTCCGGTTGTTGGCCAACAACAGCCCCCGTTGGCTGCTGTTTTCCATGTTGCATGCCACCCTGCTGGTTGCCGCCGGCTATGCCCTGGTCGTCACTCCACTTCCGTTAACGTTTAAGATCAGCATTTTCAGTTTGGTTTGTTTTGCATCGGTTTGCCGTTTGTACCAATCGGTCATGGGTAAAGGCAAACAATTTTCCTCCCATTAATGCCGGATTTGCGGCACCAATACGGCACAGGCAATTTATCTTTATCCGTCACCAACCGCCTGCTTTATGCTGCCAGCCGATACGACCGCCCTGGTTCATTTTTTTCAACAGGTGCACCCCTCATCCGATGCGGTGGCGAAAGACCTGGCCAGTCATTTTCATCCTGTAGAAATAAAAAAGGGCAGCCTTTTTTTGGAAGCCGGTAAGCGTAGCAATGCTTATCTGTTTTTGGAAGAGGGTTATATACGTTCGTTTTTGTTCGACACCGATGGCAACGACGTTACCACCCATCTTTATACCCCCGGCAATGTGGTTTTTGAACCGGCTTCCTTCTTTCAGCACATCCCGTCGCAGGAGTCGTTTCAGGCACTGACCGATGCTTCCGGCTGGCAAATCAGCTTCGACGAATTGAACAACCTTTTTCATGCCTTGCCGGCCTTTCGCGAAACCGGCCGTGCCATTTTAGTGCGCCTGTTGGTGGGCCTGAAAATGCGGACGCTTTCCATGATTAACCAAACGGCCGAACAACGATATGCACAGTTGCTGAACACAAGTCCCGGTATTTTTCAGCATGTGCCGCTCAAATTTATCGCCTCGTATCTAGGCATCACCGACTCATCGCTGAGCCGCATCCGGAAAGAATTGACCATGCGTTGATTTCTTGCCAAATGGCAAGAGAAAACCGCAAAACGGTTTTGACATTTGTTGGTACAAAACCGTTCGTTATGTTAGTATCTCCCTTCTCCGCGTCAAACATCTACCTTTTGCTGATTACTGCCGGCCTGGTTGTTTATTTTTTCTATCTGTGGCGGTTGCTGAAGCATAGAACAACGCCGGCAGAAAAAGCCAGATTCCAAAAGCCGGTCCTGCGCTTTTCGGCAGCCTACACAGTTTATTTTATCGGGATCTGCCTCCTCGCCGCTAACCAGTTTTTTTCTGTTGTTACCATGCCGCCGCGGTTTGTGCTGATCTTTCTGCCCCTCCTGCTTATTATTGTTTTGCTATCGCGGGCAAGCCTCAAGGGTTCGTTGTCTTTCTTAAAAAATCTGCCCCCGGTGCTGCTGATTGCCGTGCAGGTGTACCGGCTTTTTATCGAGTTGGTCTTTGTTCTTTTTGCCAGCGAAAAAATTATCCCGGTTGAGCTGTCAGTCCATGGACGCAATTTCGATTTGTGGATTGGTGTGCTGGCGCTGCCGGTGGCCGCTTTGTTTTTTTCCGGCAGTAAATTGGCCACAAAAGCAGGCATTGCCTTTAACGTGTTAGGACTGCTTTCGCTGGTCAATATTTTCTCTATTGCCATACCTTCCATGCCATCGGCCTTCCGGGTGTATGACATGCTTTATTTACCAACCTATTTCCCTGGCATCACCATTGTCTTCCTGGCCTCAGCCGCCATCTTCCTGCACATTCTATCGCTTCGTCAATTACTGTCGCTGAAAGAAGCGGCAACGAAGGATCGGCCTGTACAAGGCTCCGAAGCTTCGCTTTTTCTGCAATGATCCTGGTACAAAAAAGGCCCTCAAAAGAGGGCCTCGCTATCGAAAGGGACATTGTTATTGCTGAATAACCAGTTGCTGCACGATGGGCATAGCCAGGTTGTCGTTCACCACCCGAACGAGATAGTTACCGGAAGCTAATTGTTGCGGCAAACGAAACTCCTCGACCTGCACCTTGTTCACCAGGTTAAACGGCCGTGTGCTGATCACTTTCCCGGCCACATCGAGCAGTTGCACATTGTAGCGGCCCGGCTGCTGATCGGCAAACGAGATTTTGAAAAAGCCGTTGGTGACGGGATTGGGGTAAACCGAGATGGTATTGCGTTTAATCACTTCTCTTGGCGCTACGGCATCTGCTACTGCTTCGGCTTTTGCCACTTCTTCTTTCTTTTCTTCTTTTTCTTCCCATACAAATAGTGCATTAGCCAGGTCTGAAGCATTGTACACCGATGGGCCGGAAGAGATTTTTTCTGCTTTTAGCGTGTTAAGATCAAAGCGGAAATAGCCTTCTGTGCTTTTTGACGAGGAAACCACGATGTTGGTGTTTCCTTCGGCCACGGCGCCATTGGTGCTATAGCCGTTCGGAAGCCCTTTGATGCGGCCAATATAAGACGCCACCCGGCTTTGGGTGTTGATCTTATACACGGCATTGTTGGCCGCAATCAGGTAAAGGTTTCCTTCCTTGCCGGCAACCATATCGCCCCCGTAATTGGCCGGGCTGTGTATCGAATACCGTCCGTTGGTCGGGTCATCGGTCAGCGAACCAAGGTCGGTAATCTCGGCTTTTTTCTTTGTGGTGAAACGAAGCAGGTGCCTGCCGTCGTTACTGAGTGCATACCCGGCACCATCGGCGCCAAATACCATGCGGGTAATTTGTGAGGGTATGTCGCCGGTACCTTTCACCACGCCAAACGGCTCGTCGTCGAAATAATACAGCTTTGGCGATTTTGCCTTCAGGTCAATGTAACGTAGCTGGTTGATACCCATTGGCGTGTAATAAAGCCGGTTGCTCTTTTTGTCATAGGCACAGGCGGCGGAGTTGGTTGCAAACGGCTTTTCCAATGCCGCCTTTTTGGCATCGGCACCGGCTAACGGCACCGCCTTGCCGGTACGGGCACTTACGATCTCGGCAGCAGCGGCGCTTTTGAAAACAGACTGCAATTCTTCGCCGCTCTCCAGGTTTACCAGCCGCACTTCCGTCCATTTTGCGGCGCCTTTTTCCACACTGGTAATGGCATAAGCGGTGCCTTTTTGTTTTTGAGCCTGGGAAAATGTAAAAGCGGTACAGCTAAAAAGAAAGAGTAGCGTTCTTTTCATGGTTCATGGTTTTGTACAATTAAATTACGACAAGTTTCGTGTTTCGTTTTTTTTCGTGATGAATTGCCGGAAGAAAGGATAGGCGGCGCGCCGTGCGGCAACGGAGCAGGCACGGCAGGCAGGAAGACGAAAAATTTTCTGCCGGCCACAAATCTGTTCTTGCCGCTCCATCGTACATGGATGCGATAACCCATTTATGATTAAAAAAACGAAACCATGAACCGACAGACGTTCGCTAAAGCACTCCTGATTGTTTTTGCCACAATCACCTTCATCGCCTGTGAAAAAGAAGACAAAGAAGACGCCGACGTGCTGGAAGCACGGGCTAACCGCAGTTCCATCACCATACCCAATATCAGCGTTTACGCCCTGCAGGGCACCCGGATTGATGTTTATATGGCGCAGTCGCCCGAGTCGGTCAGCCGCAGCCTGACCATCTCCGGCCTTGCCGGCAACGAGCAGATCGTGGCCATTGACTTCCGGCCGGCCAACGGCGGCCTGTATGGCATCACCAACACCGGGCAACTTTACACCATCAACAAAACCTCCGGTGCCGCCACCAAAGTGGGCACTGCGCCGGTGAACCTTACCGATGCCATCGTTACGTTTGACTTTAACCCGACAGTTGACCGCATTCGGTTGATGAGCGGCTCGGGGCAAAACTTCCGGCTTCACCCCGAAACCGGCGCTGTGGTAGCCACTGATGGCAACGTCAACGGCCAGCCAGGTGCACGGCTTGCCGGATCGGCCTACACCAATAACGTGGCAGGTGCCACCACCACAACGCTCTTCAACATTGACCTAACCAGCAACCAACTGTTCCGGCAGGTGCCGCCGAACGACGGCACGCAGGTGGTGGTTGGCTCACTGGGCCTCACAGTAAGCGGCGAAGGCGGCTTTGACATTGCTCCCAACAATAACGACTTTGCGATGGCCCTGTTCCAGGAGCGGGGTAAGCCAACGCTGATGGTGATAAACCTGATGACCGGCAAAGCCACACCGATTGCCAAATACACCGGTGATAAAATGTACACGGCCTTTGCGATACCTACCATGGAATAAACACCACCTTACCGATAGCTGGCGGCGGAGAATGATTGGCCGCTCACCAGCCGTTAAAAAAAACCGGAAAGCGTTTTCGCTTCCGGTTTTTTTTAAGCCCCCGCAACAAAAGGGGGGGATACAATCTTAACAACGCCTGGTTAGTGCGTGGTGGCGGCAGGCCGTATCTTTGCTGATTCAAAAAAAATTTACCGTTCAATCGTAGGCGGTACGGGAAGGAGGTTTTATGAGCAGCAAAGGAAAAGTTTTGGTAGCCATGAGCGGCGGTATAGACAGTACTGTTACCGCCCTGATGCTTCATGAACAGGGCTACGACGTGGTAGGCATTACCATGAAAACCTGGGACTATGCCGCCAGCGGCGGTTCTAAAAAAGAAACCGGCTGCTGCAACCTCGACTCGTTCAACGATGCCCGCATGGCGGCTGTAGAGCATGGCTTTCCGCACTACATCCTCGACATCCGCGATGAGTTTGGCTCTTTTGTGGTGGAGAATTTTGTGGACGAATACCTGGCCGGCCGTACCCCCAATCCCTGTGTGCTTTGCAATACGCATATCAAATGGCGGGCCCTGCTGAAACGGGCCGATGCCCTTGGCTGCGAGTTCATTGCCACCGGCCATTATGCGCAGGTTCATCAGCATACCAATGGCCGCTTTTTTATCAGCAAAGGAGTAGATGAAACAAAAGACCAGAGTTATGTGCTGTGGGGATTGCAACAGGACCTGCTGGCCCGCACCCTGCTGCCACTGGGCACTTACCGCAAAACGGAGATCCGCCAAATGGCCCATGATTTTGGCTACCCCGAGCTGGCCAAAAAACACGAAAGCTACGAGATATGTTTTGTGCCCGATAACGACTACCGCGGCTTCCTGAAGCGTAAAGTGGAGGGGCTGGAAGAAAAAGTGGCCGGCGGCTATTTTGTGGACAAGGAAGGAAAGATCCTTGGCCGGCACAAGGGCTACCCGTTTTATACCATCGGTCAGCGCAAGGGACTTGATATCACTTTCGGAAAACCCGTTTATGTAACCGGCATCTATCCCGATAGCAATACGGTGGTGCTGGGCGACGAAGCCGATTTGGAAAAAGAAGACATGCGGGTGGCAAAAGTCAACTGGGTGAAATACGATGGCCTGACCGGGCCCACCGAAGCCATCACCAAAATACGGTACAAAGACCGCGGATCACTGTCCGAAATAACAACAGCCGGCAGCGATGTTTCGGTGCGCTTCTTCGAAAAAGCCAAAGGCATTGCCCCCGGCCAAAGCGCCGTTTTTTACGAAGGCGATGATGTAATTGGCGGGGGGATTATTCAGAGAGGCTGATTGGTTGATTAGTTGACCGGTTGATTGGTGAATGGGCTGGCGGACCTCCTAAAGCAGTTCTCCAAGCAAACTAACTAACCAACCAATCGCTCCGCCCCTTACCTACCTATCCCATTTTTTGCTACTTTAGAGCCGCTTGCCAAAGGGCAGCCAATTTCCATGAAAACAACACATCTTATGAGACGCACCTTTTTTGCTCTGCTTGGCGCGGCTGCGCTTTTTACCAGTTGCGAAAAAGAAACCGAACCGTTCGAGACAGAGGCCCTCTCTGCCTACCTGCCCACCCAAACCGGCAAGTACATTATTTACCGCACCGATTCCACCGTGTTCACCAATTTCGGCACCACCACCGTAGTGCGGTCGTACCAGGAAAAACACGAGGTGGACGCCATGACCACCGATAACGAAGGCCGGCCGGCTTACCGCGTTTTCCGTTCGTTGCGCAATGCCGACGGCACCGGCGCCTGGCGCCCGGCCGGCACTTACGCCATTGTACCCGCAGACAAAACCGTGGAGGTGGTGGAAAACAACCTGCGCTTTCTGAAACTGGCAGGCCCCATCAAACAAGACAATGTGTGGAAAGGCAACCGCCACCTGCCCTTTGACCCGTACGGCGGCTCCTATGCGTTTAGCAACGACGATAACATGGCCGACTGGGACTACACCTATACCGCCACTGGCGAAACGATTACTCTCAACGGCAAAACCATCAACGATGTGCTGACAGTGCAGTTGATTGATGAAAGCGCCAACGCACCGGTTACACAGCCCGGTGCTTACGGCTATATCAATTACGGTGTGAACCGTTTTGCCAGAGGCATTGGTCTGGTTTATGAAGAATTGACCATGTGGGAGTACCAGCCCAATCCCGGCGGCACAGGTTACCGCACCGGTTTTGGTGTCAAACGGTCCATGCTCGACCATAATTAAGCCATGAAAAAAATCCTGGTCATCTTGCTGCTGGCGCTTTCGGCAAAGTTGCAAGCGCAGCCGCTAAACCGCTACATTATCCGTTTTACCAACAAGGGCGGCACGCCCTTTACGCTCAATAATCCATCGCCTTACCTGTCGCAGCGGGCAATAGACCGGCGCACCCGCCATGGCATTACAGTTGACAGCACCGACCTTCCCGTGTCGCCCCGTTATCTTGATAGTGTGCGCCTTGCCGTTGAAGTGGTAGTTCTCAACAGTTCCCGCTGGCTCAACCAGGTTTCCATTCAAACTACCGATGCGGCGGCCTTAACCAAAATCCGTTCGTTTCCGTTTGTACAAAGCGCCACGGCCATTGCAGCCCGCAGGGGCGAGCGAAGCGGAAGACAGTCGGTACAGCAACCAGACGGAAAAGCAGTGGCCAAAGAATTCGGCCTCTTGGCCGATTATTTCGACTACGGCGCTTCGCAACAGCAAATCGCCATCCACAACGGCCAGTTTTTGCACAACATCGGGCTTCGCGGGCAAAGCATGGTCATTGGCCTGCTGGATGGCGGCTTTTTCAACTACACCAACCTTCGATCGTTTGACAGCGTGAACCAAAACGGGCAGGTACTGAGTACCTGGGATTTTGTCGCCAGAGAAACCAGCGTGGTGGAAGACAACGCCCACGGCATGCAATGTTTTTCGGTCATTGCCGCCAACATTCCCGGGCAATTTGTGGGTGCGGCGCCAAAAGCCTCGTTTCACCTGTTTCGTACCGAGGATGTATCATCGGAATACCCGGTGGAAGAACACAATTGGGTTTGTGCGGCCGAGCGGCTGGACAGTGCCGGCGGCGATGTGCTTTCGTCGTCGCTGGGCTACTCGGATGATATGAGCAATGCCGCCTTTGATCATACTTATGCTGACATGAACGGACGCACCACCATTGCGGCCAGGGGGGCTGCTATCGGTGCCCGAAAAGGCCTGCTAATAGTCAACTCGGCGGGCAACCAGGGCGATGATCCGTTCCGCTATATTGCCACACCGGCCGATACCGATAGCGTGTTGGCGGTAGGTGCGGTCAATGGCAGCGGCGTGCCCGCGGGCTTTTCCAGCTATGGCCCTTCGGCCGATGGGCGGGTGAAACCTGATGTGGCGTCGGTGGGCGTGGCCACGGTGCTGCAGGGTACCAACAACACCGTTAGCTCCAACAATGGGACCTCCTTTTCGGCCCCCAACATGGCCGGCCTGGCCGCTTGCCTTTGGCAGGGTTTTCAGGAGGTCAACAATATGGCGGTTATAAACGCTCTTCGCCGCGCCGGCAGCAAAGCCGCTGGGCCCGACAACCGAATGGGCTATGGTGTTCCCGATGTAAAAAAAGCGGTGCTGGAGCTGTTGCAACAGATTTCCACGGTCACAGTGGCGCCGTCCGGGCCCTGCCGGTACGCCCTCAACTGGGCCAGCAAAGACAACGGCAGCATGCGCTATGAAATTGAACGGCGTGGCGCCGGCGAAGCGGCTTTCCGCATCATTGGAACCCAACCCGGCACCGGACAGATTTGGGGCAGCCGGAGCTACCAGTTTACCGACAGTGTGCTGAACCTGGCACCCGGCGCCGTTAGCTACCGCATACGCCAGGTGATTGATACGGCCGCCACTACCCTGACGGCCGGCTATCTCGACACCATTACCATCAACCACCAAACAGCCTGCAACGTGACAGGAATTGCTCCGGTACAACAGGCCGGTGTGGAAGCGGTTTTGCTTCCCAACCCCGCCGCTGCCACCGTCAGCCTGCGGTTAACGACCTTGCGACCGGTTTCTTCGTTGCTTATCCGTGTTTTGGATAACACGGGAAGCCAGGTGTATGAACAACGCTCGGCAAAACCGGCCGGCACCTCGGTGATTGCGGTACCGGTGTCCCGCCTTGCCAGTGGTGGTTATTATCTTTCCGTGTACGACGGCGGCCAAAGGCTGGTGACAAAAGAATTTATCAAGCAGTGAAAAGCGCCGCAAATAAAGTGTCGCCTTTTTTATCGTAGCCAATCAGGTATTCCTGGCTAATCAGCCGCAGCCCGGCGGCCTGTTGCAGGTAGGCCACCACGTCTTCGTTTTCGCGGTAAAAAACCGAGCAGGTGATGTAAAGAAAAAAGCCGCCCGGCTTCAGGCAACGGCTGGCATTATACGCCACTTTTTTTTGCAGGGCCGCATAATCCTCTATTTTTCCGGCCCTAAAAAACAGTAGCTGCTCCGGTGTGCGGCTCCAGGTACCCGATCCGCTGCAGGGGGCATCGCAAATAATCACGTCGAAGGTTTGGGCCATCGAAAACTGCGGGGCGGCCACATCGGCCACAAACGATTTAACCGTTGGCAAGCCGGCCCGCTTCAGGCGGCTGCGAAGGTTTACCAAAATGCTCTGGCGGATATCGGTAGCCGTTAAAGATGCTGACGGGTAATGATCGTGTAACAGAATGGTTTTACCACCGCTGGCGGCGCAGCAATCCCAGGCCGAAAATCGTTTGCCCGAATAATGCTGCACGAGCGACCGCAATACCTGCTGCGAGCTGATGTCCTGCACCACGGCCTCTTCGTCCAATGTGACGACTTCCTCAATTTTTGTGCTGTTTGGCAAACGCAAACAGGCACCTGACTGCTGAAAGGGCACTGCCTTTTGTTGCAGCTTTTGCAACACCACCTTTTCTTTGTTGGGCCGCAAGCGCAGAAAAAGATCGGGCTGGCGCAGAAATGAAAGCTGAAAAACTTCTGCTTCCACAGCACCACTGAGTTCGCTGGCCAGCGGAAAAATTTGCCCTTCATCATTGCCCGAAAAAAAAGCCAGCTTTTCTTTTAACGGCAGCGGCATCACCGGCTGCCACTCGTTTTTGAGCTCCTTTACAAACAGGCTGTTTTCGTGGCAAAGCGCCTGGCCAAGCAATAGCCGCTCTTCCATGGTGTGGTGGCGAAAGGCCACGCCAAGGCGGAAATAACAAAAACAGAGATCGGCCACCAGCTTGCGGTCGCGGGAACCGAATTTTTTATGCTCCCTGAAATAAGTCTTCAGCCAGGCGGCAAACGGAACGGCGCCATCATAAGCTGACAGGATAATTTTTGCCGAAGCTAGGTGGGCGGCGAGGTACATAGGCGGTTTTACAAAATAAAAAATGGCGGCTTGTTCCACAACCGCCATTTTATTGTCCTCAATAACTTAATTGTAATAGTACCGCAGCGTAGAACTGCCGCCTCCCGGTTGCTGCGTTACAGTGGCGCCCGCCGGTTTGTTGGCACTGTTGTACGTATAGGCAAGGGCGATCGTAAAACTGGAGGCCGGATCGTCGGCCGGTATAATGGTTACCGAATTGGCGTTATTGTTTCCGAAATACGATACATCGTCCATCAGGATCATGGCCTCTGTGCCCAGCTTCAGCGGATTCACCTTATCGTCGAACGAGTAGTTGTAGGTGATGCGCAATTCCATGGTAAGGTTTTGAGCGTTGAGCGTATAATATTTTTCGGAAAGGGCATTGCCGCCGGCATAGGTATATTCCGATTTTTGAATAGCCACATAAGGCGACGACCCTACACGGATGTACCGGGTTTTGGCCGTCATGTTGCCGGTGGCGTCGTAGCTATAGGCCGTGCTGTCGGAGTACACATCGGTCCCATCGTTAAAGGTGGCCAGGGAATGCGTATAACGGCTTTGTGCCGTATTGTAAAAAAGATTTGTCACCAGGCTGTCGAGCCCCAGCGAAAGCACCACATCGTCAATACGGGTAAACCGGGTAATGATGCCGGCACTGTTTCGCACCGCCCTTACGTACGTGTCATCATCCGGGTCTGTGGCAGTGTAGGTATGACGGATCAGCCGGTTGGCATCGTCGTAGCTGATCTCCACAATCGTGGAATCATTGCCAAATACATCTACAAGCCGCGTTAGTAAACCGGCCGACGGGTTGTTGGGATTTCCGGGAGTTGAATTTGGATTTTCGAGGCTCGCTTCTTTTTGGCAGGCCGCCATCGTAACCACCACGGCTGTCAGCAGGAAAAACAGTTTTCTCATTTCACTATGGTTAAGTACCCAAGATCGTTAAAAACTCTTTAACGATGGGGCGGGCCCGAATGTTATATTTCGAGAAGGGTTTTTACGGGATCTTTCCCGAAAAGCAGCAATTCGGGGTTTTCGAGCAATTCCTTTACCCGCACCAGGAAGGAAACCGACTCACGGCCGTCAATGATGCGATGGTCGTAACTCAGGGCCAGGTACATCATGGGGCGGGCCACAATCTGGCCGTCTATGACCACCGGCCGCTCCTGTATTTTGTGCATGCCCAGGATAGCCGATTGCGGAATGTTGATGATGGGTGTACTCATGAGCGAGCCAAACACACCGCCATTGGTGATGGTAAAGGTGCCGCCCTGCATTTCTTCCATGCTCAGTTTATTATCGCGGGCTTTGGTTGCCAGCTCCACCACTTTTTTTTCAATCTCCGCCATGCTGAGGCTTTCGGCATTCCGGATCACCGGCACAACAAGCCCTTTGGGCGCCGATACGGCAATGGAGATATCGCAGTAGTTGTGGTAAACAATGTTGTCGCCGTCAATGTAGGCATTCACCGCCGGCCACTCCTGCAGGGCATAACAAACAGCCTTGGCGAAGAACGACATAAAGCCGAGGTTCACACCGTGCTTTTCCTTGAACTTGTCTTTGTTGGCCGTGCGGATGGCCATGATCCGGGTCATGTCCACCTCGTTGAAGGTGGTGAGCATGGCCGTAGTGTTTTTGGCCTCCACCAGCCGGCGGCTGACGGTCTTGCGCAGGTTGCTCATTTTCTGCCGGTCTTCGGCCCGGGCAAACAGTTCCACGCCGGGTTTGCGGCCGGGGTTTTCGAGAGCACTCAGCACGTCATCCTTTAAAATTTTACCATTCGGACCGCTTGGCTGGATGGCTTTCGGATCTACTTTTTTATCGGCAATGATGGCGGAAGCAACGGGGGTTGCTTTGACATCGGTTTGCGACAGATTGGTTTGGGGTTTGGGGTCGGGGGTTTGGGGTTTCCCGGCAGGCTGCGCTTCTTCTTTTTTTGCGGGGACTGAGGCTGCACTTTCGGCTGCCGGTTCCGCACTGCCTTCCGGCTTGGCGGCGGTTTCGTCAATCTGCGCCACCACGTCACCTATATTCAGCGTATCGCCTTCTTTGCCCACCGTTTTCAGTACGCCGGCCTGCTCGGCGTTCAACTCAAATGTTGCCTTTTCGCTTTCCAGTTCAGCAATCACCTCATCACGCTCCACATATTCGCCATCGGCTTTCAGCCATTTTACCAGTGTTACTTCATTTATGGATTCGCCAACGGTCGGGACTTTGATTTCTATCATAAACTAAAATCTAGGTGGCGCAAATTTCGGGTAAAAAAGTTTTCCCGGCCAGTTTTATTCCTATCCGCCAACGGCCAACGAACAACAAATCCAACGGTGGTGCCGGCCAAAAGAACATCTGCTTTAAATCTTTAAAAAGGCGGAGGCGACTGCCTTCTATATTCTTTTTTGTGCCATCGAAAGAGAAGCCCTATTTTGAGAAGCAAACGCAGTATCGCAATCCCTTCCTCTTGAATTCGGCCTCACCTTTCGTTTCCGCTAAAGCCAATCATTCCCTTACCATTATTCAGGCATAAGAAACCAGTTTTTTATTTAAAAGCCCTGCTCATTTTGTGCAGCTACGGCACCGCTTACACACAAATCAAGGTCAGTAACAACTACACATTCTCCAGCACAAGCCCAAAAGCTGGAGGCAGAAAAGCAATTGTTTAAAGAGCGTTTGCCCAAAACAATTTCGCAACAAATAAGAAGGCTGCCATGAAGCAGCCTCTTTTTTCAATTGATTGATCCGGTTGGGTTAAATCGTAAAGGCTGTTTCCACAATCTCTGCCTGCTCCTGTCCATGCACCTTGCTGTAACCAGTGGCTGTAGCAGCTCCGGGCTGGCGGCTGATGATGCCGTAGTTGATGCTCTTCAGGTTCATTTGCATAAAGCTGGCGGCGCCCATATTCAGCGGTTCTTCCTGTACCCAAAACCAAGTGGCTTTGTTGTATTTGGCGTGCAAGGCCTCCAGTTGTTTGTACGGAAGGGGATACAGTTGTTCCACCCTTACAATGGCCACATCTTTCCGGCCTTCTTTCTGCTGCCGGTCGGCCAGGTCGTAGTACACCTTGCCGCTGCAGAACAGTACTTTTTTTACATTGGCTGCATCGTCCACAAAGCCATCGTCCATCACCTCCTGGAAACGGGTACTGCCCGTAAACTCGCTGATGGTGGAATAAGTGGCCGGCAGCCGCAGGTTGGCCTTTGGCGAAAAATTAATAAGCGGCTTACGAAACGGCCAGGTCATTTGCCGGCGCAATACGTGAAAGAGATTAGCGGCCGTGGTAATGTTGGTTACCACCATATTCATTTCGGCGCACTGCTGCAGAAAACGTTCCAGCCTGGCGCTGCTGTGCTCGGGACCCTGGCCTTCGTACCCGTGGGGCAGCAGCATTACCACCCCATTCATGCGTTGCCATTTTTGTTCGGAAGAGGCGATGAACTGATCAATGATAATTTGGGCGCCGTTGGCAAAATCGCCAAACTGCGCTTCCCAGATGACGAGGTTGTTCGGGTTGGCCAGCGCATAGCCGTATTCGAAACCCAACACCCCATATTCACTCAACAGGGAATTGTAGATACGTAGCTTTCCCTGTTCTTCCTGAAAATGATTCAGGCGATTGTACTCGTTATTGTTGGTTTCATCATAAATCACGGCGTGGCGGTGCGAGAAGGTGCCCCGCTTTACATCCTGCCCACTCATGCGCACGTCAATTTTGTCCACCAGCAAGCTGCTATAGGCTAGCAGTTCACCGGTTGCCCAGTCCACTTTCTGCTCGCTTTCAAAAAGCTTTACTTTATCCTGCAGCAGCTTGTCCACTTTCCGCAGCGGCTTAAATCCTTCGGGGTATGTCATCAGGCCGGAAAATAGCCGCCGGAAAGTTTCTTCGCTGATGGCCGTGATGGGCGACTGGTCGAAATCATCTTCCGCCGCACGGCGCAGGCTTTTCCACCACAGCTCCGGCTGCTGGTATTTGTAGGGCAACGGGTTTTGTTTGATCTCGTCGAGGCGCTCCTGCAAATCGCTCCAGAACTGCTTTTCCATATCCTTTGCCAGTTGCTGGGCATCGGGCTTGCCGTTCTCGAGCAGGTACTGCACATAGGTTTCCCGCGGGTTTGGATGTTTATCAATCAGGGAGTAAAGGTGCGGCTGCGTAAACTTGGGGTCATCGCCCTCGTTGTGGCCATGGCGCCGGTAGCAAACCATGTCTATAAAAATATCGGCGTTAAATTCCTGCCGGTAGCGGGTGGCAATGGCTACACATTTTACCACTGCCTCCGGATCATCGCCATTGACGTGAATCACCGGCGCCTGCACGGTGGCCGCCACCGAGGTACTATAATCGGAGGTACGGGCGTCATCAAAATCGGTGGTAAAGCCAATTTGGTTATTGATCACGAAATGAATGGAACCGCCGGTGTAATAGCCATCCAGCCCGCTCATCTGTATCACTTCGTAAACAATTCCCTGCCCGGCAACTGACGCATCACCGTGGATCAGGATGGGCAAAACCGAATCAAATTCGGAATGATAAAGGCAATCGGCCTTGGCCCGTGCAAAACCCAGCACCACCGGGTTTACCGCTTCGAGGTGAGATGGATTGGGCGCCAGCTTCAAGTGCACTTTTTTGTTCGATGCCGTATCCACTTCGGCGCTGAAGCCAAGGTGATATTTCACGTCGCCGCTGCCCATGGTTTGGTCGGGGATGGAGGTGCCTTCAAACTCGCTGAAAATCTGCTCGTAGGTTTTGCCGAGGATATTAGCCAGCACGTTCAGCCGTCCGCGGTGAGCCATGCCAATCACCACCTCCTGCACGCCGTGCTCCACGCCTACGTCAATGATGGTGTCGAGCGCTGCAATGGTTGTTTCGCCACCCTCCAGCGAAAAGCGCTTTTGGCCGATGTACTTTGTATGCAAAAATTTTTCGAAGATGACGCCCTGGTTCAGCTTTTCCAAAATACGCCGGCGCGACGGTAGCGGCAGCGGCTCATCCAGCTTTGTTTCCAGCTCTTTTTGAAGCCATTCCCGCCGGTCCTGCTTCAGGATATAACCATACTCCACACCCACGTGGCCGGTATAGATAGACTTTAACTTGTCGAGAATCTGTTGCAAGGTTGCCGCTTCTAACCCAATTTGCCGGCCGGCCGAAAAACTGACGGCCAAATCGGCTTCGGATAGGCCAAAATATTTCAGGTCCAAGTTGGCCCCCCTGTCTTTTCGCTTGCGGATGGGGTTGGTATCCGCCACCAGGTGGCCCTTGGTCCGGTAGGCTTCAATCAGGCTGTAAACGGCAAACTCTTTCTGTAGCTGACCAGTGTCCATTGTTTTTGCCGTAGCTGCCGCGGCCTTGTCGGCTGTAGCGTGGCCATTTGCCTGGCTACCGTTGTTGATGGCAAAATCAAAGCCCTCGAAAAAACGCCGGAATTCCGGGTCAACGCTTTCGGGGTTTTGTACAAAATCCTGGTAAAGACCTTCGATATATGACGGATGGGAGTGAGTGATATAGCTGAAATCCTTCATGACCGGCGTATTTTTGATAGGAGGGCAAATATACACCGAAGCAGATAGTGCTCGGTTGAGCCGGAGGAGATTATCGGTACAGGCGACAGGCAAGCAATTAACGGAAAAACAATTTCGGCCCTTAACAAAAAATTTGGCCTTGTTCTGCCTAAGTACGGTTAGTTTCTCCTACATTTGCCGTCCGAAATTCAAATAGAGCATGGCTAATCATAAGGCAACAAAAAAAGACGTACGTCAATCTGCAAAGCGCCGCGACCGTAACCGCTATTATGGAAAAACGACCCGTAACGCTATTCGTGATCTGCGGGCCGTAAGCGAAGGCGCCGCGGCTGGTGAGCAATTACCTGGCGTAGCGGCAATGATTGACAAGCTGGCAAAACGCGGCGTCATTCATAAAAACAAAGCCAACAACCTGAAAAGCAAGCTGGCAAAACGAGTGAACGCTTTGGCCAAATAAGCCGTTGGCAATAAATCAGTGAAAGCACCCTGGCAGCAGGGTGCTTTTTTTGTGCCTTAACTTATATTAGCGCATGCGCCATCTGTTTATCTTTTTCTCTGTTTGCCTTTCGTTGCATGCGTCTGCCCAAAACCACTCTACGCTTTTTGAAACATCGGGCGGAAAACAGTCGCCGACCTATCCGGAAATTATCCGGTGGTGGAAAAAGCTGGCGGCCGCATATCCCACGATACAAATACAGGAAAAGGGACCAACCGATGCGGGGTACCCTTTGCACCTGGTCCTGGTGTCGGCCGATAAAACATTTGCCGTAACGAAAATGAAACAGCAGAAAAAGACGGTCATTTTCATCAATAACGGCATTCACCCCGGGGAGCCCGATGGCATTGATGCGTCCATGCTACTGGTCAGGGACATTGTGCAGGGGAGGTACCGCCTTCCTTCGTCGGTGGTACTGGCACTCATTCCCGTTTACAACATAGGGGGAGCCCTCAACCGAAGCAAAAATTACCGGATTGATCAAAATGGCCCCGAAGAGAAGGGCTTTCGCGGCAATGCACAGAATCTTGATCTAAACCGGGATTTTATAAAACTGGATTCTAAAAACGCCACCACATTCGCCAGCATATTTACATCGCTGGATCCTGCTGTTTTTGTTGATAACCACGTGAGCAATGGCGCCGATTACCAGCACGTCATGACGCTGCTCACCTCGCAGCACAATAAGCTTGGCGGCCCAATGGGTGAATTTATGAACCGCCTTTTCGAGCCCGGCCTGTACGCAAAAATGAAACAAAAAGGGTATGACCTGGTGCCCTACGTGAATCATTTTGGCGAAACGCCTGACAAAGGATGGCCGGAGTTTTTCGATAGTCCAAGGTATGGAAGCGGGTACGGCACATTATGGAATACCTTTTCGTTTGTGCCGGAAACGCATATGCTAAAGCCTTATAGGCAGCGGGTGGAGGCAACAAAAGCGCTGATGGAAAGCTTTATTGAATTTGCTGCAGAAAACGGCAGCGAAATCATCCGGTTAAGAGAAGAAACGGCCCGCCGGCATCAGGCGCAGGTGCAATTTCCGCTTGCCTGGAAGTGGGACCGAACAAAGTCAGTTGACATAAACTTTAAAGGATTTGAAGCCGGCAGAAAAAAAAGTGAGGTGTCGGGTCTTGACCGCCTTTTTTATGATCGTAGCAAGCCGTACGAAAAGAAAATTCCATTTTACAACACCTACATAGATACGCTCTCTATCAAAAAGCCGGAGGCATACATTATTCCACAAGGGTGGTGGAAAGTGATTGAACGGTTGCAGGCCAACGGCATACAAATGCAACGGCTGAAAAAAGATTCTGCCATCGAAGTGGAATCCTATCGCATTGAAGATTACACGTCCACACCAAGGCCCTATGAGGGCCATCATCCCAATAGCCGGGTAAAGGTTTCATCATCGGTGAAAAAAGTCCAGTTTCGCCAGGGCGATTTTCTTATTCCGCTTGCGCAAAAAGGAATCCGATTTCTCATTGAAACGCTGGAGCCACAGGGGATGGACAGTTATTTTGCCTGGAACTTTTTTGATGCCGCACTTGGGCAGAAGGAAGGCTTTTCGGATTATGTTTTTGAAGAGACAGCGGCGGGGTACCTGGAAAAACATCCTGATTTGAAAAAAAGCCTTGAAGAGAGGAAAAAAACCGATCCTGTATTTTCGAAATCTGCAGCCGCACAATTAAACTTCGTTTACCAAAATACTCCGTTTTACGAGGCAGCACATCTGCAATATCCGGTTTACAGGCTGATGAAATGATTTCTACTGTTCTTTCCCTTATACTAATTATCAACCCGAAAAAAACGCGAAAAAAAAGGATGTTACTATAAAAGGAATTGCTTAAAACATATCATTCCTGGTCCGCGAACATCAACAAACGAATATTTTTCTTCAGCGGAAAGCATCAAATTGATGCGTTTGTCATTGATTAAAGCGAAATGCCTCAAATGATCTATGAAATAGCCGATCGGAATCTTCAAAAAGTAGAAGCCGGCATTGCCTTCCACCTTTTTCGCAGCAAAAACTATATGTTTTTCCTCACTAGCTTCCAACGCGGCTAACAGTACATTATACCACCATACCGGCGTTCGTGACCAAGAGTGGGCAGCATCATGGTGTTTTGATGTGTAAAAAAACCTTGGAACGACACCTAACTCGTATATGTACCAATCTTTTGCAAGTGGCCTTATCCGCATCTGACTCAATTTTACAGAAATTTAAAAATTTCTACCAGCAATAAATTCAGCCAGACGAGCTATCGTGGCAGTTGATCCGGTCTCTTACCCTTTCGCGTGATCTGAAGACAGTAATATCCGTTGTTTATGCCACCTACTTGTCTTCTCCTTTCGACCGTCTCGAGTGCTTTTATTTTAGTGGTATAAAGCAAAAAAAAAGCCCTCAGGCGAACCTGAGGGCATTAATAGATATGGCAGTTACCGACTCTCCCGCATTGTGGTGCAGTACCATTGGCCATGGGGGGCTTAACTTCTCTGTTCGGAATGGGAAGAGGTGAACACCCCCGGCAAAACCACCATAAGAAGGTGTGTCTTTATGGGACAAAAAAAGAGATTAACATATTGGAATTGAAAAGCGGTAAGAGTAAAGCGCTCAAGGTAAAATAAAATTAAAGCGTACGGGCAATTAGTACCACTCGGCTTTGCTGTTGCCAGCTTTACACCTGTGGCCTATCAACGTCGTCGTCTTCGACGGCCCTTAAAAGTCAACTCATCTTGAGGAAGGTTTCACGCTTAGATGCTTTCAGCGTTTATCCTGTCCGTACATAGCTACTCTGCGCTGCACCTGGCGGCACAACAGATACACCAGCGGTACGTGCGACCCGGTCCTCTCGTACTAAGGTCACGTCCTCTCAATTGACTTGCGCCCACCACAGATAGGGACCGAACTGTCTTGCGACGTTCTGAACCCAGTTCACGTGCCACTTTAATCGGCGAACAGCCGAACCCTTGGGACCTTCTCCAGCCCCAGGATGTGACGAACCGACATCGAGGTGCCAAACCTCCCCGTCGATATGAGCTCTTGGGGGAGATCAGCCTGTTATCCCCGGAGTACCTTTTATCCTTTGAGCGATGGCCCTTCCATGCAGAACCACCGGATCACTTCAGCCGGCTTTCGCCCCTGCTCGACTTGTCTGTCTCACAGTCAAGCTCCCTTTTACTGATGCGCTCTTCGTACGATTACCAACCGTACTGAGGGAACCTTTGCAAGCCTCCGTTACTTTTTAGGAGGCGACCACCCCAGTCAAACTACCCACCATGCACTGTTTCCCTTGCGGGGATTAGACTCTAAACAAACGAAGGTTGGTATTTCAACGTTGACTCCACAAGGCCTGGCGACCCTGCTTCGCAGTCTCCCAACTATCCTACACATCGGTTGTTCAAAATCAATGCAAAGTTGTAGTGAAGGTTCACGGGGTCTTTCCGTCCCGTGGCGGGTAACCGGCATCTTCACCGATACTACAATTTCACCGGGCTCGTGGAGGAGACAGTGTTCAACTCATTAGACCATTCGTGCAGGTCGGAACTTACCCGACAAGGAATTTCGCTACCTTAGGACCGTTATAGTTACGGCCGCCGTTTACTGGGGCTTCAGTCAGGAGCTTTGGAGGTTACCCCCCGAACACCCTTCCTTAACCTTCCAGCACCGGGCAGGTATCAGGCTCTATACGTCATCTTTCGATTTTGCAGGGCCCTGTGTTTTTGTTAAACAGTTGGTTGAACCATTTTACTGTGACCGCATCGCT
>CBDUBQ010000066.1:0-22266 GCA_965365435.1 uncultured Flavisolibacter sp. | reverse complement strand
TCAACGCTGTTAGAATGGTGAAAGCTCGCTGTGTTGTCATTGGGTTGCTGCTTACACGCTAATATACGCTACTCCGGGCACAGAGCTCCCCTGATAGTCAACCCCGTTTTGTGCCTGATGTCAAACAAAAATTCCTTTTCAAAAATCGAAATTTGAGCTTGCAGCTTCTGCTTATGCCGCCATCGAACCTCCGGAATAAGCAGAAACCGTTGCGCCTTACCCCTCAAAACAGCCTTACCCCTCCACTCTCTCCACAATCTTACCCGTTTCCTTATTTTTCAGTATCACCTTCTTCGCACCATAATGCGTCACTTCTTCCTTCACCAGGTAATGCTCTGCATCGTACTCCACCAGATGGCTGTCTTTGCCCACGCCTTCACGACCACGCCATACGTCCAGTTTTACCGGCTCCCACAACTTTGTTTTTGCCGACCGGTAGGCCGCGTCCAGCACTGCATTCACCACGTACCCATCGTAAAACGTTTCTTTCGGCGCCTGCCCTTTTTCAAAGGCGCTGAATATATCCAGGAACATATGGTTGTAGCCCAGCTCATTTATCTCGTCGCCCACCGGGAACAGCCATCCCCGGTCACTTTCGGCTTTTTCGGCCACGTAATCGGCGCCCTTGCCCGTAGTAAACATCTCGAACCCGGTGCGTAAAAACGAGTTGATCCAGATGGTGCCTTCCGTGCCCATTACTTCGTCCCGCAGGTCCAGTCCGCCACGGAAGGTCCAACTGGTTTCAAACTGGCCTATGGCGCCATTTTCGTATTTCACCAGGCCAATGGCATGGTCTTCCGCTTCAATGGGTTTTACCTGCGTGTCGGCCCAGCACATGACTTCCACCGGCTTTATGTCTTTGCCAATGTAGCTGCGTGCTATCTCCACGCAGTGGCAGCCGAGGTCCAATATGCAACCGCCGCCGGCCTGCTCCAGGTCCCAGAACCAGTCGCTGTGGGGCCCGGGGTGCGTCTCCCTCGACTTGGCCCACAAAATGCGGCCCAGCGCCCCTTTCTTCACGCTTTCCATAGCCTTTAAAAACTTGGGCGTGTACACCAGGTCTTCGAGGTAGCCATGAAAAATGCCGGCGCTTTCCACCGCCTGCAGCATACGCAACGCCTCGGCGGCCGTGCGCCCAAGCGGCTTGGTGGTGATCACGGCTTTTTTATGTTGGCAGCAAAGCATTACCGCTGCTTCGTGCAGGTTGTTGGGCAGCGATATGCACACCATCTGCACCTCCGGCCGGGCAATGGCTTCTTCCATTGTGGTGGTCCAATGCGGCGCGCTGTAGTCGCTGGCGAATTTTTGCGCCGATTCTTCCCGCCGGGAATAAATGGAAACAATGCGGTCGCCGCTGCGGTTTCCGTGTATGGCATCGGCATAAAAGCGGCCGATAAAGCCCGAGCCGAGCATAGCAAGCTTGATCATAGAAGGGTTTGTTTAAAGTTGGTTCGTTGAAAAAGAAGTAAAAAATAATGCGCCTACAATTTAGCGGTTAATCGAAAACAACGTGGCGGCAATTTTTTGTTTTCATCGTTTGCAAGCGGCGGCACGGCTTCCAAAATTCAGCGCAGAAACCCTATCTTGTGTGCACTAAATTTTAAACCTCGCTATATGACAATCTCACGCCGAACATTCGTGAAACAGACAGCCATCATGGCCGCCGGGGCGGCCCTGGCACCCAACCTGCTGCTGGCCGCGCAAAAGGAAAAAAGGCTTACCGGCATCCAGCTTTATTCGGTTCGCGACGACATGTACAAAGACCCGCTGGGCACTTTGAAGGCGCTGGCGCAGATGGGCTACAAACATGTGGAGCACGCCGGCTATTCCGACCGGAAATTTTACGGCTACAGTGCCAGCGAATTTAAAAAGATACTGGACGACCTGGGCCTCACCATGCCAAGTGGCCACACGGTGTTGCACAGCCGCCACTGGAATAATGCGGCCAATGATTTTACCGATAGCTGGAAGCACACCATCGAGGATGCGGCCACACTGGGACAGGTTTATGTCATCAGCCCTTCGATGGAGGAAAAGCAGCGCCGTAATTACGATGAGTTGATGCGGCTGTTGGAGTGGTTCAACAAAAGCGGGCAGCTTTGCCAAAAATCCGGGATGAAGTTCGGCTACCATAACCACCATTTCGAGTTTAATGAAAAGCTGAACGACCGCCTGCTGTACGACATTATCATGGACAATACCGATCCGGCGCTGGTGATCCATCAACTGGACATCGGCAACATGTACAACGCCAACGCCAAGGCCGCCGACGTTATTAAAAAATACCCCGGCCGTTTTATGTCCATGCACGTGAAAGACGAGATAAAGGCGCCGGCTAAAAATGAAATGGGCGGCTACGAAAGTACCGTGTTGGGCACCGGCGTCATTAACGTAAAAGAAGTGCTTGATTTAGCCACAAAACTGGCGGGCACCCAGCATTATATCGTGGAGCAGGAGTCGTACCAGGGCAAGCAGCCCCTCGATGCCATGCGCCTGAACTATGCCGCCATGAAAAAATGGGGATTTTAAAACGAACGATGCAAAGGCTGTCTCACACGACAGCCTTTTTTCGCAATGGCAGCAATGCCGGGCCGGACGATTTTCCCTGCCCAGCCGAAAACAAAGGCGGATTTATGCAAACGCACCGATATGCCTGCACTCGAATTAAACCGGTCGCAGTCTGTGGCCAGGCTTGCCGAAGAAGCTGAATGGGACGTGATCATCATTGGCGGTGGCGCCACGGGCCTGGGCATTGCGGTTGACAGTGCCAGCCGTGGCTATAAAACACTGCTGCTCGAGCGGGCCGACTTTGCCAAAGGCACATCCAGCCGCAGTACCAAGCTGATTCACGGCGGCGTGCGCTACCTGGCGCAGGGCAATATTAAGCTGGTGATGGATGCCCTGCGGGAACGCGGCATTCTGTGGCAAAACGCTCCGCATTTGGTGCGCAAGCAGGCCTTTCTGATTCCCTGCTACTCTTTTTCCGACCGTTTCAAATACCTGCTCGGGTTAAAAATCTACGACCGGTTGTCCGGCCGTTATTCGTTTGGCCGGTCGCAATTTATCGGCCGGGAAGAGGTGCTGGAAAAACTGCCCCAGATCACTAGCCGCAAGCTGGTGGGCGGTGTGGTATATTACGATGGGCAGTTCGATGATGCACGCCTTGCCGTTCACCTGGCACAAACGGCCGCCGGCTGTGGCGCCGTGTTGATCAATTATTGCGTAGTAACGGCACTCCAAAAAAAAGAAGGAACCGTAACGGGCGTGCTGGCCACCGACCTCGAAAGCGGTATCGCCTATACCCTGCCAGCGAAAGTGGTGGTGAACGCCACCGGTGTGTTTGTGGACGAGGTGTTGCGCATGGACGCACCAGCCGCCACACCCATGGTGCAACCCAGCCAGGGCGTGCACCTGGTGGTAGATGGGCATTTCCTCAACAGTGCCGATGCGCTGATGATTCCCGAAACCGACGATGGCCGGGTGATCTTTGCCGTGCCCTGGAACGGCCGCGTTTTGCTGGGCACTACCGACACGCCGCTTGATCAGCATTCGGCCGAACCCGCCGCCCAAGAAAAAGAAATAACCTTTATTTTAGGCACCATCAGCCGCTACCTTTCGCCGGCGCCCGGCCGGGCCGATGTATTGAGTGTGTTTGCGGGCCTTCGGCCGCTGGCCGCTACCGGCAAAGCACAAACGGCCACCAAAGAAATTTCGCGGGACCACAAGCTGTTCGCCAACCCTTCCGGGTTAATCACCATCACTGGCGGCAAATGGACCACCTACCGCAAAATGGCCGAACAAACAGTGAACATGGCCATCAGGGTGGGAGCGCTGTCGCCAAAGCCCTGCGTTACAAAAACGCTGCGGATTCATGGCAGTAACGAGCTGCTTCCGGCATTTGAAAACGATATTACGGTCATCGCTGGCCACCCGGTGATGGAGATCATTCGCCGGCAGCCCGAACGGGCAAAAAAGCTGGCCGCCAGTTTTCCCTACACCGAAGCCGAAGTGCTGTGGTGTGTAAAAGCCGAAATGGCCCGCACCGTAGAAGATGTGCTGGCCCGAAGGCTGCGCCTGTTGTTTTTAGATGCCGCCGCCGCCATGGCCGCGGCGCCAAGGGTGGCGGCCTTAATGGCCGGCGTGCTGGGCAAAGAAAGGGCGTGGGAAGAAGAGCAGGTGGCGCAGTTCATGGCGCTTGCCAGCCAGTATTTATTAACACCGGCAGCTACCGCCACGGGCGAAAAAGAGAAGGGCTTATCTTAACTCCTGTTTCCGCCATTTTTGTTTGAACCAAAAACCGCTTTTGCTTGCAACAATACATTTTAGCCCTTGACCAGGGCACCACCAGTTCAAGAGCCATCGTCTTTAACCACGAAGGCGCCATGGTGGCCATGGCCCAGAAAGAATTTACGCAACGTTATCCCCAGCCGGGTTGGGTGGAGCATGATGCGATAGAGATCTGGTCGTCGCAGCTAAGCGTCGCCACCGAAGCCATTTTAAAAGCGCAACTACGGCCGGCCGATATGGCGGCCATCGGCATCACCAACCAACGCGAAACCACCGTGGTATGGGACCGCGAAACCGGCAACCCGGTGTACAATGCCATTGTTTGGCAGGACCGCCGCACGGCTGCCTACTGCAACGAGCTGAAAGAGCAGGGCCACGGCGATGCCATTCAGCAAAAAACAGGATTGATCATTGACGCTTATTTTTCGGCCACCAAGGTAAAGTGGATACTGGACCATGTGCCCGGCGCCCGGCAAAAGGCCGAAGAAGGAAAGCTGCTTTTCGGCACCATTGATTCCTGGCTGATTTGGAACCTGACGGCCGGTGCGGTACACACTACCGATGTCACCAATGCTTCCCGTACCATGCTGTTTAATATTCACACCCTCAACTGGGACCAGGAGCTGTTGCAACTCTTTTCCATACCGGGGTCCATGTTGCCAAAGGTTTGCGCATCCAGCGGCGTGATAGGCGAAACGGCCGGTAAAATTCTGGCGCATAAAATACCGATAGCCGGTATTGCCGGCGATCAGCAGGCCGCTTTGTTCGGGCAAATGTGCACATCGCCGGGCATGGTGAAAAATACCTACGGCACCGGCTGTTTTATGCTGATGAATATTGGCAGTAAACCCACGCTGTCGAAAAACAAGCTGGTGACAACGGTGGCCTGGCAAATTGGCAACGAAGTGGCCTATGCGCTGGAAGGCAGCATTTTTATTGGCGGCGCCGTAGTGCAGTGGCTCCGCGATGAGCTGGGCCTGATTGCCTCTTCGGCCGACGTGGAAACACTGGCGCAAAAAGTGGACGATAACGGCGGGCTTTTCCTGGTGCCAGCCTTTACTGGCCTGGGGGCACCTTACTGGAACGGCAATGCCCGCGGCCTGATGGTGGGCCTCACAAGAGGGACCACTGCCGCACACATGGCCCGGGCGGCGCTCGAAAGCATTGCCTTGCAAACCCGCGATGTACTTAAAGCAATGGAAGCCGATGCCGGTATGGCCATCAGCGAGCTGAGGGTGGATGGCGGCGCCACGGTCAACAACCTGCTGATGCAGATTCAGGCCAATGTGCTGGAGGCAAAAGTTGTGCGGCCGCAGCTCACCGAAACAACGGCCATGGGTGCGGCGTACCTGGCCGGGCTGGCTGTGGGCTATTGGAGCAGTGCCGGCGAAATACAGCGGCAATGGACCGTTGACCGGGTATTTTCGCCGCAGGGTGCAGGCACGATGGATAACCTTTTAAAAGGCTGGGCAAGAGCTGTAAACGCCTGCCAGGCCTGGGCGGAAGGGGAAAGTGCGGGTTAATGGAGAATGGTGTTGTTGAAAGGAGAGGAGAGGTGTTGTTTAACGCAAAAAATAAAAACTGCCATGAGTGAATTTACCGCTGAATTGATCGGCACGGCGCTGCTCATCTTATTGGGCAATGGCGTGGTGGCCAATGTTGTACTAAAAGGCACCAAAGGCCACAGTGGCGGCTGGATGGCCATCACCACCGGCTGGGCGCTGGCTGTGTATGTAGGTGTTGTCTTTGCCACACCATACAGTGGTGCGCATCTCAATCCGGCCGTGACCCTTGGGTTGGCTATAGCCGGCAAATTTGCCTGGGCAAAAGTGGGACTGTTTGCGCTGGCGCAGCTCATTGGCTCCGTCATTGGCGCCGTGGTGGTGTGGCTGGTGTACCGCGATCATTTTACCGCCACCGCCGATGCAAATACCGAGATGGCGGTGTTTTGCACCTCGCCGGCTTTTCATAACCGCACCTTTAATCTGCTCAGCGAGATCGTGGGCACCTTTGTTCTGGTCTTTGTTATTTTCTACTTTACCACTCCCGAACTGGGCCGCGAAAAAACTCCCATCGGCTTGGGATCGCTGGGAGCTATTCCGGTTGCGTTTTTGGTTTGGGCCATCGGGCTTGGCCTCGGTGGCACCACGGGCTACGCTATCAACCCGGCCCGCGATTTTGGCCCGCGGCTGGCCCATGCATTTTTGCCTCTCCGGCAAAAATGCAGCAGCAATTGGGGTTACGCCTGGATACCGATCCTGGGGCCTTTTATTGGCGCGGCCGCAGCGGCTTTGCTGTACCTTTTGTTGCGGGGAACACTTACCTAAAACAGGAAGGGGCGCCAACAAACAACCTTTCTTTTTATCCGCACCCGGCGGCGGCCGGCGGCACCATTAAAGAAGCCCGCTATTCGGCCAACTTTGCCGATCGGCGGTGTCAGGTGATCTGCGGCGAATCGCTTCAAACCGTTTAAAATATCCTGAGGAACAACCCACCTTCCCGGCCGCTGTCCGTGCCAATCCAAACAATAAGCTGGCCGCCCGGGATTAAATGCCAGCAAGAATACAAACTGAAGGTCGTTGATTTTGCCCGGTGTCAGTGGGTGTTGATGTTGCCGTAGCAAAGGTATTTCAGCTCTGTAAAATAGTCTATGCCATACTTCGAACCCTCGCGGCCAAAGCCCGATTCTTTTACCCCGCCAAACGGCGCCACCTCGGTCGAAATCAATCCTTCATTGATGCCCACCATGCCGTATTCCAGCGCTTCGGCCACCCGCCAGCAGCGGGCCACATCACGGCTGAAAAAATAAGCCGCCAGTCCATACTCGGTGTCGTTGGCCATCTCAATTGCTTCTTCCTCGGTGCCGAAACGAAAAACAGGGGCCACCGGGCCAAACACTTCTTCCCTGGCAATTTTCATCTCCGGCTTTGCCCCGGTTAAAACGGTGGGTTGAAAAAACAGTCCTTCCAAGGGCCGGCCGCCGGTAGTGATGGCGGCGCCTTTTTCCACGGCATCGGCAATATGATCCTTTACTTTTTCCACCGCTTTTTCATTGATCAGCGGTCCTACCTGCACGGTCTCGTCCAGCACATCGCCCGTCTTTAGTTCCTGCACAGCCTTAGTAAATTTGTCCACAAACAGGTCATAAACCCCTTCCTGCACCAACAGCCGGTTCACGCATACGCAGGTCTGCCCGTTGTGCCGGTATTTTGACAGCACTGCACCCCGCACGGCAGCATCAATGTCCGCATCATTGAACACAAGAAACGGTGCATTGCCCCCCAACTCCAGTGACAGCTTTTTCAGCGTCGGCGCACATTGCGCCATCAGGGTTTTGCCCACAGCCGTGGAGCCGGTAAACGACAGCTTGCGCACTTTTTTGTTTTCGCACAGTTCTTTGCCCACTTCGCTGCTATGCGTAGATGTAACGGTGTTGTACACACCCGGCGGGAAGCCGGCTTTTTCGGCCAGGTGAGCCACCGCCAGTGCCGTTAGTGGTGTTTCGGCCGGCGGCTTTACCACCACCGTACAACCTGCTGCCAGCGCCGGGCCAACCTTGCGGGTGATCATGGCCAGCGGAAAGTTCCAGGGTGTGATGGCGGCTACCACACCTACCGGTTGGCGAATAACAACAAGGCGCCGGTCTTTTGTGTGGGGCGGAATCACATCGCCATACACCCGCTTGGCTTCCTCGGCAAACCATTCAAGAAACGAAGCGCCATAAGCCACCTCGCCCCGGCTTTCGGTGATCACTTTTCCCGATTCCAGCGTCATGATCCGGGCCAGCTCTTCTTTGTTTTCCATCATCAAATTGAACCAGCGGCGAAGCAGGGCTGCCCGTTCTTTGGCCGTCAGGTCGCGGTAAGCCGGCCAGGCGTCGTTGGCGGCGTCTATCGCCCGTTGCACATCGCTGCGGGCCATGTCGGGCACTGTGCCTACCGTTTCCCCGGTAGCCGGATTGGTGACGTCGAACGTTTTTCCGCTGCCGGCAGCAATCCATTTGCCGGCAACAAAGGCCTTTGATCTAATGAGGTCTTCCATCATGATTTTTGATTGAGTGCGATGCAAAGGTCGGGTAGCTACGCAGCAAGGCTTTGCGTTATCTTTAGCGAAGAAGAAATTTTTTATGCGAACAACCTGCCTGCTTTGCCTGCTGCTCTTATTCATGGCCACCGGCTTTATGGCCCGCCCCGGGAACGATGGTGCCAAATGGATTTTACTGTTCGATGGAAAGACGCTGAACCATTGGCGGGCCAGCGAAAATCCTTCGACCTTTTCGGTGGCTGATGGTATGATCATGGTGCACGGCCCCCGGGCACACCTGTTTTACGAGGGACCGGTGTTGAATCACACCTTCAAAAATTTTGAGCTGCAGGTAAAGCTGAAAACAACCCCGGGTTCCAACTCCGGCATTTTTTTTCATACCGCTTACCAGGACAGTGGCTGGCCGTCGAAGGGCTATGAGGTGCAGGTGAACAATTCGCACACCGACTGGCGGCGCACCGGTAGCCTTTATGCCGTGCAGGATGTAAAGGAGGTGTATGTAAAAGACAATGAATGGTACACCGAAACCATTCGCGTGGAAGGCCGCCGGGTAACGGTAAAAATCAACGACCGCACCGTGGTGGACTACACCGAGCCCGAAGGCATAGAAAAGGAAGAAGGACGAGCCCAAAAACGCCTGGGCAGCGGCACCTTTGCCCTGCAGGGCCACGATCCGGAGAGCAAGGTGTTTTACAAAGAAGTAAAACTGCGCCCGCTGCCGGAATAAAGGCAAAACAGATTGCCAGTGAGGAATGCCAAACGCTTCGCTTGCGCCGGCGTTTTCAGCAAGAAGTCTATTTTTTTTTCGATAAAATTTTGTGCAGGCCTATCCCCCGAAGCCTGTCCTTGAACCTGTGTTCGTCGGCCTTGAACAACCGGCGGCACAAGGCAGCCTCATTCTTCCAATCCACTTATCTTCCGGCTTCGACAGCTTAATTTTTTTCTGTGACCAGCTTTCTTCTTGCCCCCGATAAATTTAAAGGCAGCCTGTCTTCTTTCGAGGTTTGTAAAGCCATTAAAGAAGGACTGCTGCAAGCCTGTCCGTCGTTTCGCATTGTTCAACGGCCCATGGCCGATGGTGGCGATGGCTTGGCCGACATCCTCCGTTTTTACACCGGTGCCAGCACGCAAACAGCGGTGGTGCAGGACCCGTTGGGCAGGATGATCGAAACAAACTGGCTGTTGTCGGCCGATGGCAAAACAGCCTTTGTTGAAATGGCCGAAGCGTCCGGGCTTGCACGCCTCTTGCCGGAAGAATACAACCCGTTAAAAACATCCACGTTCGGTACCGGGCAATTGATCTTGGCAGCATTGGAACAGGGCATTGATCGCCTCATCCTCGGTATCGGCGGAAGCGCTACCAACGACTGCGGCATAGGCATGGCTGCGGCATTCGGCTATCGTTTTCTGGATAAGGACGGAATGCCGCTGGCGCCCGTTGGCGGTAGCCTCGGCCTTATTGCAAGCATTGACCGCAGTGCTGCGATAAACCCCGGCGGCGTGTCGTTTGAAGTGGCCTGCGATGTCAATAATCCCTTGCTTGGTCCCGAAGGTGCTACGCTGATATATGCCCCGCAAAAAGGGGCTGATGCAGCCATGCTGAAAGAAATGGAAAATGGCATGCAGCAGTTTGCCGCATTGCTGAAAAACGAAATGGGGATAGATGTGACGACGATCGAAGGCGGTGGTGCCGCCGGAGGCATGGGCGCTGGCGCCATAGCTTTTCTGCAGGCAAAGCTGGTGAGCGGTATAAAGCTGGTGATGCACTATGCCGCACTGGAAACATGGCTGCCGGAAGCCGATTTTGTTATCACCGGCGAAGGAAGGCTCGATGAACAAACGCTGCAGGGAAAAGTGGTAGCCGGCGTCGCGGAATTGGCAAAGGAACACGGCAAACGGTTGATTGTTTTCTGCGGCAGCCAGGCTATTTCGTCCGCCGAGCTGGCGGCCGCCGGTATAGACGCCGTCTTCCCGATTTTGAAATATCCCGCAACGCTGGATGAAGCCAGAAAGCAAGCTTTCCAATTTTTGAGAGATACGGCTTTCAGTGTGGGCTCACTCTTAAAACAACAGGATGCCCAAAAATAGGCCCTGGCATTTCTTTTTCTGGTGTTGACAGCTTTTGGTGTTTGCAACGGACGAAGCCATATTTATTTATGATGAAAACAATGCAAGGCGATCGCCGCCTTATTTCGTTTCAAACCCTTCGCAAGGCGGTGGGCTGGCTGGGCATTTTGCTGCCGCTTGCAATGGTGGCCGGCAATTGGCTGGCGGCGGGCTGCGTGTGCCTGCAGGACTCCATTAGCCACTATTACTACACCATCACCGGCGACCTGCTGGTGGGTGTATTGTGTGCGGTGGCGCTGTTTCTTTTTTGTTATAAAGGCTACGATGGCAAAGACCGGCTGTGGACGATGCTTGCCGGCGCCTTTGCCCTTTGCGTGGCGCTGTTTCCCACGCATAACAACAGCGCCGATAATTGCGCCATCATAGACCTGCCGGCAAAGGAGTGGACAAGAGTCGTTCACTACGCCAGTGCTGCTGCCTTCTTCCTCATCCTGGCCGGCATCTCCCTGTTTCTTTTTACGAAAAGCCGTGGTACTATCACAAAAGAAAAGCGGGTTCGAAATACGATCTACCGCGTTTCCGGCATTGTGATCCTTATTTGCATTTCGCTGATCGGCTGGTATGGCTTGTCGCGGGGCGATTCGCCCTGGAGCCAACACAAGCCGGTGTTTTGGCTGGAATCCATTGCCCTTTTGGCATTTGGTGTTTCGTGGTTGGTGAAAGGGGAGTTTATTTTGGAAGATGGGAGTCAGGTTGATAAATGAGCCCCAATCACTTCAGCAACGCTGCCACTTCTGTAAGCGTCACCGGCGCTTTTTTATCATCGAGATCAATCACCACCACGTAGCCTTTGCGGCTGCCGTTGCGCAGCAGTGCCTCCACAATTTGCTGTTGATGGCTGATGATGCGTTTGCCGGTTGCATCCCATTCTTCGTAGCTGCACAGGCAACCCAGTGAAGGTGTTTGCGGAAAAAAAGAAGCGGCTTTGTAATAACCGGGGTTGATGGTGGTGCCGTGCATGATAATTTCCGAACGGCCAATAGCGCCAGCCCAAAAGCTTTGCTGCATCGGCTCGTAAGCTTTCCACGACGAGGGAAGAAGCGCCGTGTACATTTCCGGTTTCCAGGCTGCGCCGGCCAGGCTGCTATCGGCAAAAAAAACTTCCGGCGGGGCCTCGTACGGCATCACCATCTGCAGGTTAGTGGTAGGGCCGATATAGTTGTTGGAAGAGGTGTCGAAACCCGTCCACCGGAAAATACCCTGTGGTGTGTTGCCATTGGTAATGTACCAGGGATAGCCGGTGATGGCCCTGGCCAATTGCGTGGTGTGAAAAACCTGTCCGCTGCCCGTTTTTACAAAGTTGCCATCGCTGGTACGGATCAGCACGAGCCCGGAATAGTTGCGGTTTTTCCGATGGAGGCTGAAAACGACGGTCTTGCCGGGCAGAAAATATTTGCTGAATACATCAGAAAGGGGAGGCAAGTTCCCGGCTGTTTTTTCTTTCAGCCTTTTTTGCAGAATTGTGAGACCAACAAATTTTTTTTCTTTCCATTTTGTTTGCAATAGTGTTTCAATTGTAACTTTTATTTCCCGGGTGTCTGCTGCCCGCAACAGGTATTCGGCGCACCGCACAAATACGGCCGCCGACGCCGTTTGTTGCAGCAGCCCCCTGATAGGTTTTACAAACGCCTGCGGGTACAAGGTAAAACTAACCTCCAGCAAAGCTTTTTGAAAACCCTCCGACAGGCGCGGCGCTTGCTGCCAACCCTGCCGTAGCTTTTCCCTGGTAGCGCCGGTTTTATACAACATCAGCTCCATGGCCCAAAAAGCTTTTTGCCACTCCCGCTCCGTGGCTGCCGAAAGCGGCACTTGCAGGGAGCCGTTTATAAGCGACTGCACCAACTCCTTGTCGTGTTGTTTTCTGCTGGCGGCCTTTGTAAAAGCAAAATAATTCTGGCCGGCGGATCGCAGCCAGGCCATAAGCGTAAGCAAAGTCAAAAGGCGGATGGCGAGGGTTTGCAATGACAAAGAATTGTTTCGATTTGTGTGAGGAAAGAGGTGGTTATTCGCTGCTGTTGGTGGCGAAGACTTTGTTGCGGGCCATCAGGCAGCCGCCGATAACGCCTGCTTTTTCGCCCAGCTTCGTCAGCTTTAGCTGCGAGTCGTTGGCCACCAGGCTAAGCGAATATTTATTCAATGCACTTTTCAGCGGCAGGCGAAGGTAGTCGCCGGTTTGCGCCAGCGTGCCGCCTAGGATCACCAGTTCGGGGTTAAAAATATTGATCAGCACAGCCAGGCCCTTGCCAATTTTTTCGCCTACCTGCGCTATCATTTCAATGGCCAGCACATCGTCGTTTTGGGCAGCGGACACAATATCCTGCAGCCGTATTTCTTCGATGTCTGAAAAAACCTGCAGCAGTTGCGAGGTAGATCCGCCGCGTATCTTTTCTTTCATCAGCCGCACCAGGGCGCTGCCCGACGCTTCGGTTTCCAAACAACCTTTTTTTCCGCAATGGCAAATGATTTCGTTGTTGAAAAACGGGATGTGTCCCAGCTCGCCGCTAAAGCCGGACTTGCCATAATATACCTTGCCGTCAATAAGAATACCCACGCCAATGCCGTAGTCCATGTTCACGAAAAGCACATTGCGTTCGTGGTTCACGGCGCCGCAGCAAAACTCGCCGAAAGCCATGGCGCGGGAATCGTTTTCCAGAAACGTGCGGATGCCGATGCGGTTTTCGATGGTTTGCGTGAGCGGTTCTTCGTGAAAATGAAAAAAGCTGTAGCTGTAGCCGCTGGCCTGGTTGATGCGGCCTGAAAGGTTGATGCCCACCCCGAGGATTTTTTCTTTTTCCACCGGCAGGTCTTCCAGAAATTCTTCAATCACGCCAAGCATGGCTTCATAGGCTTCGGCCGTGTTCTCCAGCGTGTACGGCACTTCTTCTTTAATGGTGACCAGGTTCTTTTTAAAATCCAGCAACCCGATATTGATGCTGTAGCTTTTTACGTCCACGCCTAAGAAAAAGGCTGCTTCCGACACCAGGCCATAAAGCGATGCCCTTCGCCCGCCGGTAGAGTCCACCTTGCCGTAATCTTTGATCAGCCCATCCTGGATCAGCTCATTTACCAGGTTAATGATCTTGGGTGTGCTGATGGCCAGCTCCTTCGACAGGTCGGCGATGGTGGCATTGGCTACGTTGTCGAGATGGGCAATGATGCGCCGCTTTAAAAACTTGTTTTTATAGGCAACGCCAATGGCATTTTCATCCGAAAAAACATCAAACAGCCGCTGCGACATGGAAAAAGATTTTGGTAAAGGTGGGCAAAAGTTTCTATCCGAAAAAGAGCTGAAACCGGGAACTAAATAAATTTTTTAAAAAAGTATTTGGTAGTTAATAAAATTATTGCAAAATTCGTTTTTAAATTGATTGCTGCGTGTCATTCATTGAAACCTCCAGGCCAAAAACCGCTTCTGCCTCATTAGCCGCTTATGCGCCGTTGTACCGCGACGAGCTGCTGGAGAACATTCTTCCATTTTGGCAACGCCATAGTAAAGACGAGGTAAATGGCGGGTTTTTTACCTGCCTCAACCGCGATGGTTCGGTGTACGACACCGACAAATTCATGTGGCTGCAGGGGCGTGGCGTATGGTGCTTCAGCTTTATGTACCACCAGGTAGAACAACGGGAGGAGTGGCTGCAGATGGCCTTGCACGGCGCCAATTTTATGGAGCGCCACGGCCGCGATACCGCCGGCAACTGGTACTTTTCGCTCACGGCCGATGGCCGTCCGCTTGTGCAGCCTTACAATATTTTCAGCGATTGTTTTGCCACCATGGCCTTCGCTTCGCTCGACAAAGCCACCCCCAACGACCGCTACAAGCAAATAGCCACCGATACATTCCGCAACATCATCAGCCGCAAAAACAACTGGAAAGGCGCTTACAACAAAGCGTATCCCGGCACCCGGCCGCTGAAAAATTTCAGCCTGCCCATGATCCTCTGCAACCTGGCGCTGGAACTGGAGCATATCCTTGGCGCAGCGGAAGTAAGCAGCTTTATTCCTGCCGTGGTGGACGAGGTGATGAACGTGTTTTACCAGCCCGACAAAGGATTGATTCTCGAAAACGTGTATGAAGACGGCAGCTTTTGCGATTCGTTTGAAGGACGGATCATCAACCCCGGCCACGCCATTGAAGCCATGTGGTTTGTGATGGACCTGGGCCGGCGGATGGGAGATAAGGAACTTATTCAGAAGGCGACGGATATCATGCTGCGAACATTGGAGCATGGATGGGACCACGAATATGGCGGCATCTTTTATTTTCTTGATGCCAAAGGCGCCCCGCCCCTGCAGCTCGAATGGGACCAAAAGCTGTGGTGGGTGCATGTAGAAGCCCTGGTGGCGTTGGCCAAAGGCTACCAGCTCACCGGCAACGAACAGTGCGCCCAGTGGTTTGAGAAGCTGCACCGTTATACCTGGGAGCATTTCCGTGACCCGGAGTTTGGCGAGTGGTTCGGCTATCTGAACCGCCGCGGCGAGGTGCTGCTGCCGCTGAAAGGCGGCAAGTGGAAGGGCTGCTTTCATATACCGCGGTCGCTTTACCAGGTATGGAAAACATTGGAAGACCTATAAAAAAGACCTCCGGGGTTTCAAATAACCCCGGAGGTCTGACCGAAAAACGTTTACCAAAAACAATCACGCAGTCATCGTATGGTTCGCAATCTTCTTATTCTCCTCGTTTGTGTTGTTGGGTATAGCAGCAAGGCGCAAAAAACAGTAACGGCCGATGTGTTGGTTGTAGGCGGCGGTACGGGTGGCACGGCGGCCGGTATTCAAAGTGCCCGGCTGGGAGCCAAAACACTGATTGTAGAAAGCGGCCCCTGGCTGGGAGGCATGATCTCTGCGGCCGGCGTCACCGCCACCGATGGCAATCATAACCTGCCCTCCGGCATCTGGAACGAGTTCCGCAACCAGATATATGCGGTGTACGGCGGGCCAAAAGCGGTGGCCACCGGATGGGTGAGCCATACACAGTTTGAGCCGCATGTAGCGGACAGCATTTTTAAAGGAATGGCCGCCAAAGAAAAAGCCCTGGCCGTGATGCATGGTTACGCTTTCAGCAGCTTGCGCATGGCGGGGAAAAAAATCAGCCAGGTGCTGTTTCGCCATAAACAGAACGGCACTGTTCTAACGGTTGTTCCCAAAATTGTTATAGATGCCACCGAGCTTGGTGATGTGATGAAGGCCGCCGGCGTACCTTACGACCTGGGCATGGAAGCCGATTCGCTGAGTGGCGAAACCGTAGGCGTTACCGAAACCAACAATATTGTACAGGACCTTACCTGGGCGGCCATCCTGAAAGATTATGGCCCCGGTGCCGATAAAACCATTCCCAAACCGGCCGGCTACGACCCCGCTGAATTTGACGGCGCCGCCACCGATTATTACAAAGACAAAAGCCGCAAGGCACCCACCGTGGATGGCAGGAAAATGCTGGACTACGGCAAGCTGCCCCGCAACAAATACATGATCAACTGGCCCAACTACGGCAACGATACTTACCTCAACATAGTAGAACTAACGGAAGCGCAGCGAGAACAGGAATTAGAAAAAGCCAAACAGACCACCCTGCGCTTTGTTTATTTTATTCAGCAGCAGTTGGGTTTTAAAAACCTGGGGCTGGCCACCGACGAATTTCCCACGGACGATGGGTTGGCCCTGATGCCTTATCATCGCGAAGGGCGCCGGGCAAAAGGCCTGGTGCGCTTCCTGATGCGCCATATTTCGGAGCCGTTTACCTTCGGCGACCCGCTTTACCGAACGGGCATCTCCGTGGGCGATTACCCCATTGACCACCACCACAAGAAAAACGAAAAAGCGCCGCAGCACCTGGAGTTTTATGCCATCCCTTCCTACAACATTCCGCTGGGCGCACTGATTCCGCAGGACGCCGACAACCTGATTATTGCAGAAAAAGGCATCTCGGTCAGCAATGTGGCCAACGGCACCACCCGCCTGCAGCCGGTGGTGATGCTGACCGGGCAAGCCGCCGGCACGCTGGCCGCATTGAGCAGCCGCCGCAACCTGGCACCGAAAGCAGTACCGGTGCGTACCGTCCAGGAAACGCTGCTAAAGACAAAAGCCTATATCATGCCCTACCTGGACGTAAAGCCCGATCACCCGCATTTTGAAGCGGTGCAAAAGATAGGCGCCACTGGCATCCTGAGGGGAAAAGGTGTACCCCACCACTGGGCCAACCAAACCTGGTTTTATCCTGATTCGGCTGTGAGGGCAAATGACCTTAACACCGGGCTTAAGGAGATGTTTGGCGTAGCCGAAATGGTGCCGGCCACGGCAAAAGAACTGACCATAGCGCAAGCAGAAAATCTTGCAACCCTGTTGTACACCGCCTATTTTCCCGGCAGTGAGAAGCCGGCCGAAAAGGGTTTCTTGAAAAACTATAAAAACCTGGAAGCCGCTTGGAAAGGGTGGGGATTAAAAAACTATGACCGTGAGCGCCCCATCACCCGTCTTGAGCTGGCGGTGCTGTTTAATCAAACATTGAATCCGTTTTCGCTAAAAGCCGTGAACCACAAAGGACAGTTCACGAACTAACCTGTTTTGTCAAAACTTAAAATAAGGATTATGAGAAAGATTGCTCTCATGCTAATGCTGCTATATGGAAGTTTGATGGCATTGGCGCAAGACCTCCGAATTACAGGCCGCATTACCACTGCCGGCGGCCAGGCTGTAGAAGGAGCGTCCGTGACAGTAAAAGGCACCCAGCGCGGCACCACCACCAATGCGGCCGGCGAATTTGCCATTATGGCCAGCCGCGGCCAAACCCTGGTGGTGACCAGTGTTGGCTACGGCCAAACCGAAGCGGTGGTGAACGGCACCACAGTGAATGTATCGCTTCGCGAAACGGAAGACCGCCTGAACGATGTAGTGGTGGTGGGATACGGCACGCAACGCCGCGCCAACCTCACCGGTTCGGTGGTGGCGCTGAACAACGCCGACCTTACCCGCCGCCAGGTGGCGAGCACCAACAACCTGCTGCAGGGCATTACACCCGGTGTAACGGTGCAGCAGCAAAGCGGAAAGCCCGGTGCCGATGCGGCGTCGGTGATCGTTCGCGGGCAAACCTCCATCAACCTTACCAGCACACCGGCGGTAGTCATTGACGGGTTGATCCTGGACATGACGGCGCTGAACCAGCTCGACCCGAATGCCATCGAGTCCATCACCGTACTGAAAGATGCGGCTTCTACGGCCATCTTCGGTAACCGTGCGGCCAATGGGGTGATCATTGTAAAAACAAAACGGGCCACGAAGCGGGGCGTTTCGCTCAGCTATAATAATTTCTTTACCAAGCAGGAAGCCACGGCCATTCCCAACCGCGTTTCGGCCCTCGACCACATGCTGCTGAGCAACGAAGCCGAACGCAACCGCCGCGGCGATGCCAACTTTTTTGTATATCCGCAGGCGCTTTTGGACAAATACCGCAGCACGCCGGCCAACAACCTGGATGTGATTGACACCGACTGGCTAAAGGAAGTGCTCACCAACAGCGGCTTTATGCAAAACCACAACGTGCAGTTGTCATCGAGCGGCGATCAAACAAATATCTTCACCTCGTTTTCTTACCTGAGCCAGCAAGGCCTTATTCAGAACAACAGCTTCGAGAAGTTTGACTTCCGCATGAACCCGGAATTTAAACTAAGCAGCAAGCTCACGCTGTCGGGCGTGCTGGGCTACACCCGCAACAAAACGGTGAACCCCTCTACCGGCTCTGCTGAATTTATCATTCGCCAGGCTATTGGTTTGCCCGCCATTGGCGGCGGCCGTTTTGGCGAAGGGCAGTTTGGCAACGCGGGCCAGTCAAACAACCGCAATCCTATTGCCATGGCCGAAGCCACCGGCACCTCGGTGACCAGTGGCAACACCTTACTGACCCGGTTTGGTTTCAATTTTAAACCCATCAACGGCCTGGACCTGGAAGCTTACTGGGGCCGTGAGCAACGCAATCCCACTACCAAAACCTTCACCAAAAATGCCGCTATCTACCAGCCCAACGTGGTTACCGGCAGCTACGATAAAATCGGCGACTGGCCGGGTAACAGTTCTCTCAGCGAGTCGTGGCGCAACGATGTCTATCAGACCCTGGTGGGACAGGCCACGTATAGCTTCAAGGTAGGCGCCGACCATAATTTTAAAGTACTGGCCGGTGCGCAGCAGGAAGAGTTCCTGAACTATTTTTTTGGTGCAAGCCGCCAGGGTTTTGTGAATCCCAACCAGCCCTACCTGAACCTGGGTACGGCACAGCCAGCCAACAACGCCGGGGCCAGCGAGTCTTCTCTCATTGGTGTTTTTGGCCGGTTGAACTACAACTACCGGGGCAAATATCTCCTGGAAGTGAATGGCCGCCGCGATGGCAGCTCCCGCTTTTCGCAGGAACTGGATAAGCAGTGGGGCAATTTTGGTTCGGCTTCGGTGGGCTGGGTGTTTAGCAACGAAGATTTCTTTAATAACCTCAGCCGCGCCATTTCGTTTGGCAAGCTGCGGGCTTCGTTCGGGGGCAACGGTAACCAGGCCACGAATAGTGTCTATGGCTTTGATGCCTTTTACGGCACGGCCAACTACAGCAATCCAAACAACGGCACCAATGCTTATTTCAACAACGTGACTAATATCGGGCAGGCACTTCTCCAGTTTCCCAACCCGGAGCTAAGCTGGGAAACCTCGAAGCAAACCAACGTTGGCGTTGACCTGACCCTTTTCCGCAAGTTCACGGTGACCGCCGACTATTATGTGCGTACGCAAAAGAACCTGCTGCTGCAACGCACCCTGCCGGCTTCGGCAGGTGGCCTCACCAATCCATTCATCAATGCGGGTAACATGGAAAACCGCGGCTGGGAACTGACGCTGAATTACCGCAACCGGGTGGGTAAATGGAACTTCGACCTGACCGGCATGGTGATGGACGTGAAGAACAAAGTACTGGGCCTGGTGGAAGGCACGCCTTTCCTTGGCGATGGCATCCGTACGCAGGCCGGGTATGCCGCCAACTCTTATTTTGGGTACCAGTCGCTGGGCTTCTTCCGCGATTCGAACGATGTAAAAACTTCGCCGGTACAATTTGGCGTTCCCTGGAGTTCAAACCCAACCACGGGCACAAAACCGGGGGATACGAAATATGCCGACATCAGCGGGCCTGATGGAAAGCCGGACGGAAAAGTTGACCAGTTTGACCGTACCTTTCTTGGCAACTCGTTTCCGCGTTACGAGTACAGCTTCAACTTCAATGTGGGTTACGGCAATTTTGACCTGAACATTTTGGGCCAGGGCGTAGGCCGCCGCAACAATTACCTCAGCGGCACCGGTGCTGTACCCTTTGCCTCGGCCGATTTTGCCGCCTCGCTGCTGGACATCCACAAAAACTACTGGCGTCCCGACAATCAAAGTGCTGACTTCCCCCGCCTGCTGCCTTCGGGTTTTGGTGGCAATAATTACTTTCTATCGTCGCAGTGGATTCGCAGTGCGGCTTATTTCCGGGTGAAGAACGTGAACCTGGGTTACCGCCTTCCGCAGACTGTGCTGCAGCGGCTCAAAATTCAATCGGCAAGGGTGTTTGTGGCCGGATCGAACCTGCTGACCATCAGCAGCGCCTGGAAAGGCTTTGATCCGGAGATCAACAGTGCCAACGCCGAATTTTATCCGCTGATGCGTACCTGGACGGCCGGTTTGAACGTGAACTTTTAAGTAACCCAAAAAATTAGTGACGATGAAAAAACATTCGCTTATTATACTGGCCGCATCAGCCCTGCTGCTGGGTGGCTGTAAAAAATTTCTCGACCGCAAGCCACTGAACGAATCATCGGCTACCACCTTCCTGGCCAACCAGGCCGAAATGGAACAGGGCCTCAACGGCGTGTACGCCGCGGCTATGTGGGTCTATCCCAACAATACGCCGCTGCTGTTTGCCATTGAAGCCTCCACCGACCTGGCCATCAAGCGCGGCGGCAACGACGAAGACCGTATTGCCCTGGGCGATGCCGGTCCGTTTACCATTGGCAATTCGCTGCCCAATACGGCCTGGAGCCAGGCTTACAAACTGGTGCAGCGGGCCAACCAGCAATTGGTAGGCATGGAGAACGGCCGTGGTGCTGTGCCGCCGTTGACATTTAACCGCCTTCGTGCCGAAGCCCTGACGCTTCGTGCCTGGGCTTATTTTCACCTGATCAACTGGTTTGGCGATGTGCCTTACTACCGCGTATCGCCAACGGTTAGCGAAGTGCTGGCGGCCAGGCGCACCCCGGTAGCAACCATCGTGGCCGATCTGTATAAAGACCTCGACGAGGCCGTGGCCGCCTTTACGGCCGCCAATACACAAGCCATTATCTCGGATGGGCAGGTGAACCGCGGCACGGCCATGGGATTAAAGGCAAGGCTGGCATTGCTGATTAAAGACTATCGCACCGCCGCAACGGCTGCCAAAGCGGTGATGGATTACAACCAGTACGGCCTTAACCCGCGCTACACCGACCTGTTTATGCTGGCCGGCCAGCGGGTGAATGCCAACCGTGAAATCATGTTCAACCAAACCTATCCCACCGATGTGCTGGACCCGCAAAACTGGATGGCGGTGATTACCGTGCCGCGCCAGGCCTCCACCTCGCAGAGCAGCCACTTCCCCTCGCAGGTGCTGGTAGATAAATTTGAGGGAAAGGATGGTTTGCGCATTGACCAGTCGGCCGTGTACGATCCTGCCACGCCGGGCCAAAACCGCGATAACCGCCTTCGGTGGACGGTATTCATGCCCGGCGATACGTTGGTGTACACGGTGGCCAAATCGGGCAACACCAATGCCTACCTGAACTCGCAGTACAGAGAGAAAACCATCTTCAATATCTACAGTAATACCCGCATCCGTTTCAATTGGAACACCAACACCTTCGACAATGTGGCCGGTGGCAACAACGACTGGATCGGCGCACAGGCGGCGGGTATTCAGTGGCAGGTAAGCGCCACCGGAAATATTGGTGGTGTAGGATACGTTTGGCGCAAATACGTGGACTCTACGCAATACACCTGGGAAACAAAAACCGGTTATATCCTGATGCGTTATGCGGAGATTTTGCTCAACTATGCCGAAGCAAAAATTGAGCTGGGCGAAATTGATGCTACCGTAACCGGTGCCATCAACGCCGTGCGGGCCCGTGCCGGGCAGCCGGCGGTGAATACTACCAACCCGGCAGACCTGCGCCAGATTGTTCGCCGCGAAAGAGTGGCCGAATTTGCCGGCGAAGGCCTGCGCCTGTTTGACCTGCGCCGCTGGGGTATTTACGAAAAAGCCAACTCCTTTGCCGTGGTGGGTGCAGCCGCCAATGCTACGGTGGTTCCGGCCACACCCGTTTTCGACAACGACGATGTGCCGAATTATTCGGGCAGCATTGGCCAGCGGATCAACTTCCGCAACCAGGTACGGAACAACAACAATCCAAAATATAAGCTGTGGCCCATTCCGCAATCGGAGCTGGACATCAATCCGGCCCTTTTGCCCAATAACCCGGGCTGGCAATAAAAGGATGTTACTGGAAAAAGGCGTCGCCACGGCGACGCCTTTTTCATTTATGCCGGCCGGGCTGATGGCCGGGTTTTCACGCAAACTTTAGTTATGAAAATAGTCAGGAAAAACGCAGTTATGGCGGACGAAACGGCCCCTGTTGCAGCAAACAAACTGCCCGCTTTGCAACGCAGCGAAAGCCTCGATGCCCTGCGGGGCTTTGCCATCTTAACGATGGTGCTTTCCGGCGCCATTGCGTATGGCGGGGTGCTGCCGGCCTGGATGTATCATGCGCAGGT
>CBDUBQ010000065.1:0-22795 GCA_965365435.1 uncultured Flavisolibacter sp. | reverse complement strand
GCATAACACAAAAAAGGCTGTATCAAATTGCCTTTTGATACAGCCTCTTTTTTTTTGGCTATTACCTCATCACCAGCTGTTGCTCATTCGCTTCCGCAACAACAACAGTTTGTACAAGGGCAACGCAGGCCGGAAAAAAAGAACGGCTGTCTCCCGTCAAATCGGAACACAGCCGTTCATTCACAAAAGTGCAGTGGAGTAATTGACGTTGTTGACTTAGTTTTCAAAACCCCAAAACAACACTCTCATCTCTCGCTATCCTATCATCTATTCCTCCGCTCTGGCCGATGCCGCATCAATGATCTTTCCAAAAAAGAGGGCATTCATCAGCACCTTGGTGCCACCCAGCCAAAAAGCCCGAAGGTTTACATTATCAGCAATGGCAATTACCCGGCCGCTGCCAACAGCACTCACCACTACCGCTGCCGAATTTTTTACGAGGTCATAATTTTCGCGGCTCAGCCATCCGCTCTCCAGCGGTTTGTCTTTGTAGTAAAATGGCGTGGCAAACGGATTTTTGCTTCGCTGAAGGAAAACCGAATTGGCTTTGAAGAAGTTTACGGCATTGCTGGTATAGCCATAGGCAAGGGGATGGCTAAGGTCTGCTTCGGCCCGGAAGATGGCGCCACTGATCTCCTGGGCGCCGGCAATTTCGGTACGCTGCGCATAGGGTAGCGTTTTAGCACTGTCGGTTGACGACCGGCGCCGCTTCAGTTCAAGCCGGCCAATGCCGGCCTGTGCCGCCCATTGGGCCGCTTCTTCGGCCAGGATAAGTATGCCACCGGCCTGCACCCAGGCCTGCAGTTTTTCTTTATTCAGCTCGTTGTAGGCATTGCCGCTCACCATAATGAGGGTATTGTATTTGTCGAGGCTCATGCGGTTGAAAGAATTAACGTCGAGGTGAGTGGCCGGGATGTCAAAACGCTGATCCAACAGGTGCCAGATTTCGCCGGCATCGAGCGGATTGACGCCTGTGCCCACCAGCATGGCAACCGATGGTTTGGTGAGCGAAGGAAAACGGCTGCTGCCCAAATCGCTGCCTTGCAGCACACCACCCGTGGTGACGGCCTGCACGGTAACGCCATATTTTTCGGCCGCCGCTTTTACGGTTTCGTACACTTGCTGGCTGTTTTGTGTTTGCATGCTCACCGGAATCAGGATGGTGCCGTAGCCAAATTGTTTGGTGCCCCCGGCACTGGTCATCTGAAATGGATTGGTGGCCACTTTTGTACTAAGCCCCGCGGCTTGAAGTTGGTGTAAAACAGCGGGCGTGTAAAACTCGGTCCACTCCATCAGGTAGCCAATATCCGACCGGCCACCTACCACGCCTCCGGTTTCGGTAAGGGTGGCAGCTACCTTGTTGCCCAGCAGTCCACTGTTATAATCGGCGGTTCCCAGTTCAGCATATTGCAAGCCAAAGGCCAGTGGCATCGTCCACGCAGTAATGTCGTAAAAAATGCTGTCCTTATAATCGAGCGTTTTTTCAAAAATGCCGCGAATAAGACGGTACTGCGGTTGGGCGGCAGGCACTACAAAGGCTGCTCCTTTTTCAAACTCTTTTCCGCCGGTTTTCAGGCCATTGCCCAGCTCATATACATCTATTTGGTGGCGGCGTAGCATGTTCACAAAAATGGCCGTTTTGGAACGGTCGGCTTTGTGGCCAAACACGTATCCTTTTACGCCATATGCGGCTGCTTCGGCCGGTGCGGTGCGGTAAAAATCTCGTTGCCAGTCGAGCAGTTCTTTGCGCATGGCGTTGGCGGCTTCCAGCGTTGACAAGGCAGTGGCAAACTGGTTGCGGATGGTAAAGGGAAAGGTCAGCACACCATTGGCCGTTTGCTGCGCATGACCGCGGGAAGAGGCCTGCTCGAACAGGATGCCGATGGCCCCGTTGACATCGGGATAGGTTGAGCCTTTGCCGTAGTAGAAATCATCGTAATTCTCTTTGGTGAAATACAGCGAGCCGATTTTGTCGAGTGCCTTTGCATGGAACTGGCCAATTTTTCCGGTAAGCTCCTGATTCTTTACCGGCGTTAACGGGTTGACGCGGGAAGGAACACCGGGTTGAAAGAAAAAAGTGGCGTTGGAGCCCTGCTCATGGTGGTCGGTAAGTATGTTCGGCTTCCAGCGGTGAAACCAGGCCAAGCGGTTTTGGCTTTCCACATGCTGCGCCGGCAGCCAGTCGCGGTTCAGGTCAAACCAATAATGATTGTACCGGCCGCCGGGCCACACTTCGCTGAACTCCCGTGAGGCCGGGTCATTCACCAGGTTTTTGCTGCGGTGCTGGTTTACCCAGGTGGAAAAGCGCTGCAGGCCGTCGGGGTTGAATGAAGGGTCGAACAGGACTACCGTATTGTTCAGCAATTCTTCGGCTTTGGGGCCTTGCGCTGCAGCGAGGTAGTAAGCGCTGAGCAAAGATGCATTAGCGCCACTGGCTTCGTTGCCATGAATGGAATGGCCAATGTACAGCACTACCGGCATGTTGGTGGTGTTGAGCGATGCCGACTGGGTTGGATCGGTCAATTGCACGTGCTGCTGGCGAATCTGCTCCAGGTTCTGGTGGTTGCGGGGCGAAGTAATAATCAGCAGCAACTGTGGCCGGCCTTCGTACGTGCTGCCCATCACTTCCAGCTTTATGCGGTCGGGTGCCGCTTTGGCCAATGCCTGCATGTAATTCACCAGGCGGTCGTGGGTAACATGGTATTCGCCTACGTTGTGGTAAATAACTTCTTTAGGTTTTGGAATGGCCGGGTTGTACGACACATCAGAAGGCAGGTAATAACTTAGTTCCTGGGCGAAGCTGATGGCGCTGAGCGCCAGCATTAAAACAGTGAATAAAATTCGTCTCATGTGTGTTGGGTTGAAGGAAGCAAAATAACGAAAGATGATTTTCGAAGGGCGTACTATCTGTCCCAGGCATCACGCCAGGCTTTGTACTGTCCGGGTGTGACGCGGTAGCGGGCAAAGTTACCTTCGTGCAACGAAAGCAATTCGGTTTCGGCCATCTCGGCAAATCGTTGGCGATGAACCACTGTCAGTTGCTGCGCTTCTTCACCAATGAGTAGCGAGGCTGCGTTTGCATTGTGCTTGCCAAGGATGATGCGGTGGATGAGCTGTTGCAGAAGCTCTCGGTATTGAAGGCGGAAGGGATCGGGCTCGCCAATGGTTTGCCGTAGCGCCGCATAACGCACGGCCGACCGTTCGTAAGCCCAAATAAACAGCTCCTTTAGCAAGTCAACCCGGTTCAGTTCATAAACGCCCAGCAGGCCGCTTACATACAGATCCTGCGGCACTGCCGTAAAGGAAAGCGGGGCCAGGTTATGTCGGTTGAGCGGAATGTTGGCAGCCAGCCGCGACACCCGTTTATTGACATCGTCAAAAGGCTGCAGGTAGGGCAGTTGCACCATGGCGAAAAAAGCTTGTTCAAAAGGATCTTTAATGGCCGCTGCTTTTTTCAGCAGCAGGGTGAATGCTTCTTCAATAAGCTGCGGAGTGGCTTCGGGCGTGTACGCTGAGCCGGTGATGCCAACCCCAAAGGTACGCAGGCGGCCCGGTGCGCCCGGGTCGGCCAACAGGTTGTTAGATAAAAGGGCGTGAAGGCTGGTTATGGTGTAACGGTTAAAGCCGATGGTGTCATCTGCGTTCTCCACCAAAAACTCAATGGCATCCTTGTGATTGAGGATCATCTGGGTTTCGGCCGCTGACTTTTCGGTGGCGGGTGTACCGCCTTTCAGCAGGCGGTCGGTATCCAGCAGAGAATACGTGTTGCCCTCCAGCCGGCTCGAGTTCCAGGCCAGGTCAATCAGCAGGCGGTTTAATATCTGCCGCGCAAATGTGCCGGCCGGCTGGCTCAAGGTCGGTGTCTGTCCTTTTTCTTTTAAATATTCCCTTTCTTTCGCAGTAAGATAAAAGGTTTTATTGGGCTGGTAATTTTTAAGGAAGTCGCGGTTGTAGCCAACTGGTTTTCGCCGGGCAAATGGCAACGTTACTTTGCGCTGAATGTCCAGGGCCGCTGGTGAAAGCTGCGGTTTTGCCGGTGGTTGCGGTTCGCTCACAATGGTAACGGTGCTTTCGGCCGCATAGGTCTTAACCGGGTAATACAGACGGCCACTGGTTTGTCCGCTGCTGCGGATCTTGCCGGATGATTCCAGTTTTTCGAGGCGGCGTTGCATGGTGCGGGGGATAAGGGCCAGACCTGCGCTTTGTTGAATTTCGTCGCTGGTGGCGCCGTTCGAAAAACGGGTTAACGCGGTAACGATGGCTTCTAACTCCTGCTGTTGATTTAATCTGTTCATGTTCCTGACTGTCGCAACTTGACGCAAGTTGCGACACCTTGCGTCAAAATTACGACATTATTACGACAATTTTAAACACCTTACGACAAATTTTGTAACTGTTTCACCATCCGCGCCGTAGAAGGCTTACTGCCATTGCCAACAACTTTTTCCTGTACCCGGCCTGCCACTGTATTGTCTTTTGAGGTAGTGCGCCTTGCCTTAATCTTGGTAACACATCTTCATTCTTCCCTACTTTTGCTGCGCAAAATATTTCCTTACACATAAATCATTTATCAAAAATGAAAGTAACCGTTGTAGGCGCGGGTGCCGTTGGAGCCACCACTGCCGATAATATTGCCCGCAAAGAATTGTGTGAAGAACTGGTGCTGCTCGACATCAAAGAAGGCCTGGCCGAAGGCAAAGCGATGGACATGATGCAAACCGCCGCCCTGCTCAATTTTGACACACGCATTGTGGGCAGCACAAACGACTACGCCAAAACGGCCGGTTCGGATGTAGTGGTCATCACCTCTGGTTTGCCACGCAAGCCGGGCATGACCCGCGAGGAACTGATTGGTACCAACGCCAACATTGTGCGGGGTGTAACGGAAAATATTTTGAAACATTCGCCCGATGCCATCATCATTGTGGTAAGCAACCCAATGGACACCATGACCTACCTGACCATGACGACCTCCGGCGTGGCCAAGAACAAGATCATTGGCATGGGCGGCATTCTCGATAGTGCCCGCTTTAAGTTTTACCTGAGCCAGGCCTTGCAGTGTTCACCGGCCGATTTGAATGCTATTGTAATTGGCGGCCACGGCGATACGACCATGATCCCGCTGATTCGCTATGCTACATGGAACTCGGCTCCTGTCACGGAATTTTTAAGCGAAGAGCAACAGCAGAAGATCGTAGCCGATACCATGGTGGGCGGTGCCACACTCACGAAACTGATTGGTACATCGGCCTGGTATGCACCGGGGGCAGCCACGGCGGCGCTGGTGGAAAGCATCGTTCGCGACGAAAAGAAATTGTTCTCCTGCTGCGTATCGCTCAATGGCGAGTACGGGCTGAATGATATTTGCCTCGGCGTACCGGTTACCATTGGCAAGGCCGGATGGGAGAAGATCGTTGACTACAAACTGAACGACAACGAACAGGCATTGTTCAACAAATCAGCCGATGCCGTTCGCAATATGAACGACGTGCTGAAGACGTTGTGAAAAAACTTACCATAGCAAAAAAGCTGTTCCTTCCGGAGCAGCTTTTTTGTTTTAGGGTGATAAGGAAAAAAACAAAAGCAGGAGCATATTGGCGATAGCTTAGGCAGGCTTACTGGATAATTTGCTTGAGCGTTTTGGGGCTTCCATACTGGTCCAGAACCCGGATAAAATAAAGCCCTTTCGGAAACCGGTTGGCGGGCAGCAGGGTAACGGAGTTGTTCAACGCCTGGCGGTACACCTGACGGCCTGCCGCGTCGAAGAACAAGAGGGTATAACGACCAGCTTCCTGCGTCAATAACCGCAGCTCACCGTTTTGCGCTACCGGGTTGGGGTAAACGAAAACCGGCACGCCGTCATTCACGGTGTACACCGTTTCTACAGCGCTGTAAAGAACAGTGCCATTGGCTAAGCGAATAAAAAAACGAAACCGGTTTTCGCCCTGGCGCAGGGGCACATTGCTAAAATTGAACGTGGTGGTTGCCGGCGCGGCGATGGTTTGCAACGGCACAAAGGCCGCTGCGTTCAGCACCTCCAGGCCCACCGCCGCCACGTTAAACACAGTGCCAATTTCGGCTACAAAAAAAGCTCCGCTGGCGCCTTGCGATTGCAGGTAAAAGCTGCGCAGGTAGCAACCTACCGCCTGCGCTGTATAGTTGACGGTGTAGCTCCGGAAGCCTTCCTTGCCGCCGATCAGCGGTGCCACTGCATAGTGCAGAGAAGGATGCTGCTGCTTGGCCAGAACCAGCGAGGTGTCGGCGGTGCCGGTAAAAGGTTGCAGATACCGGTTGCCGAGTTGGTAAAGCTGGTACCGGCCTGCCGGCAGCGATTGCCAAAACAACAAAAACGAATCGGCACAATTAAAGCCTGTTTGCAGCGATAGCTGCCGGCTAATGGCAAACGTGTCGGATACAAAAACCGCCGTTCCGGCAATCATGCGCAGGCGGGCAACCGTGTTCGAATCTGGCACCTCCCATTTCAGGTATTTTTTTCCAAGGCTGTCAACAGTACCCACAGGCCGCCAGTTTTCGCCGGCCGTGGCGTATTCAATGCGGCCGGCGCCGCTCAGGTCCGATTGCCAGCGAAGAGTATGGCGGTTTCCGGCCAGCAGTGGGTCGGCAGCGGTGGGCCAGGTCCAGTAGAAGCTATTGAGCGTGTCAACCTGGTAAACAACAGCAAACACCTGGCGGGCAAGCACCCGGGCGCCGCTTACCGCTATCGTGTATTCGCCGGCGGCCGGAAGATCTACCGTAATCTGTTCGGTGTTGTTTAAGGTGTCCCGCTTTCGTTCGGCCGGTTGCAACAGGCTGGCCCTATCGGGCAAAGGGTTTAGCACCCAGGGCAGCCAGGTAGTGCCCGAAGGCGATCGCAGGGTGAGATCTAAATCGTTGACCAAGGCCTTTGACGCATTGGGCAAAGCCGGAAGATCGGTCCAAACCAGGGTTAGCTTTAACCCGGCGGCGCCGGGCGGAATAGTGATGGAAAACATTTTCGATTGGCCCTGGCCAACACTGTCGAGGTAGTAATAGTTGCCACTAACGGCCTGCACCGCCCGAAAGGCATTGAGGCTACCAAATCCCGAGAGGTAGTCAACCTGTTTTTCGCCCACATCGTTGGCGCTGTTCAGCAACACCGCTTTCACCAGAGCGGCGGGAGCCGCGCTGCCCTTCGATTGCTGAAAAGCATCCTGCACCAGCACCGCCGCACCCGAAACAAGGGCCGCTGCACCGGAACTGCCGTCTTCGCCGTAGGCTACCAATTCCGGTTTTACCCGCCCATCGTGCGCCGGCCCTTTCGACGACAGCGGCAAAAAACCGCCCATCGAATCAATGCCGCTAACGGTCATCAGGTTTTTTGCCTGCTTGAAATTGCCGGTAAGATTAGCCATTTCGGCCACGCCGGCGTAAACGCCACTGGTAGTGGTGGTAGTGCCGGCATTGCCGGCCGAAAACACATGCAGTAGGTTCGGCTGGTTAACCACCGCCTGATCATAGGCCGCTGCCTCGTTGCCGTAAAACGTTTCTACCACTGTGCCATACGAGTGGTTTTGCAGGGTAATGCTGTGCCGGCGAAAAACAGCGTCGGGATCGGGGAAAAGATTAGTAAAGCTCGACGACGAAAGGAGTGCCCCCGGTGCTGCACCAAGGGCCCATGGCGATGAATTGCCGGCGCCGGCCATGATAGTGGCCATGAGGCTGGCATGGGCGGTACCAGATGGATTTTCTAACCCGGTGCGAAAAATCCGTCCTTTAAAATCAATATCTGTCGTATCGAACAGGCGTTCCTTTACCGACGTGGCCACACCTTGGCCCCTGATCTGCGGAAAACGATGCTGTGCAAACGGAATTAAATTGAGCGTTGGATCGGCAGCGCCGGTAGTGAGCTCTTCTGTGGGACCATAAATCTGGCTAATAAAAATCACTTCATCCAAGGCAGCCAGCTTCAGCACTTCGGTCGCCGGCAACCGCAGAATGAAAAAGCCCGGAAAGGGTTTTGCCAGCACCCTGGAAAATGCTTCAGGGAACCGGCTTTTTTTTACCGAAAGAGAAACATCTATGCTGTCGGGAAGCCGGGCGGAAGATATGAACGCTGCCAGGCGCGGCGATAATTTTTTTGATAATATTTTTTCGTTTTGCGCAATGGCCACAGTGCCCATCACCAACATCAAAAACAGCAAATACTGGCGCATAAAAGCAAATTAAGCAAAAGCTGTGGTTTCTGAGGATAGCCATCAGACCTGGGCAAAGAATGCCGTGAGCGTGGAGAATAAAAAGTGAGCCCTGTATAGTTGGTGATCATTAGCATCTGTCGTACTCCATTTTATAAATCGCAGAGGTAGCGCCCCACCGATCATTAAAATGTTGAATTTTTTATCAGCCAAAAAAGTTTGTGTGGAATGTTTTCTTTCTTGCTTCCCGATGGCCGCTTGATACGAAATAAGTTTTTTCGAACCCGACTAAGGAAGTACTCTTAAGGGCTTTAAATTTTCTTTAACTTATTTGGTTTTTCCCTAAATTCATTCTGACGAATGGACTTCGTTTAACCAATCGAAAAACACAAATACACACACATGAAAAAACTGATCAGACCCTTTGCGGCCATCTGTGCCGCCGTGACCATCTTGACCTCCTGTAAGAAAGACGCAAAAGAAAACGGCACCAACGAAATCTCTGCCGACGTTCTTTCTCAAATCCACAATCTTGGCTTTAGCACCGACGGGGTTCGGCAGGAAAATGGCCGCTACCTGGTAGAAGGCGATATTCTGCTGTCGGCAAACGATCTCGCATCGTCGCCTTCGTCGCCCAATATGATGGTGGCCAATGAAGAGCAGTACCGGACATTCAACCTTGTTAGTCCTACCAAACACCCGGTCATAGAAATTGCCCTTAACAACAGCTCGGCCAGCCACCAAACTGTTTTTTCTGCCGCTTTGGACGAAGCTATCCGTCGCTATACGGCGGAGGGATTAACGATCAGGTTTCAACGGGCTACGTCCGGTGCCGACATTTCCGTTGTGGCGTTTTACGAAGCCAGCAACACGCTTGGCTCGGCCGGTTTTCCTACCAGCACCGGCGACCCCTACAACGAGGTGCGGATGAACACCTATCATTACAGCACATCAACAAGCGCCGCCAATATTAATTACATCGCTACCATCATTGCACACGAAATAGGCCATTGCATTGGCTTCCGGCATACCGATTATAAAAACAGAACCTATAGCTGCGGATTTTCTTTCCCCTGGAATGAAGGACAAGCAACTTCCGGCGTTGGCGCTGTACGCATACCCGGTACACCTAGCGGCGGCGACCCTAATTCGTGGATGCTCGCTTGTGTGGGCAATGGCGTCAACCGTCCATTCAATGCAAACGACAAAGTTGCTCTCGCCTATGTTTATTGATTCCATCCTTTTTGTTTCTTTACCGCAAGCCACCCTACGCCACAGGGCAGCTTGTGCGTTTACGTCTCCTTTTCTCACACTAAAACCATAAACACATGAAAAAAATGATCAAAGCAATTTTGCTGACAGGCACTGCTGCCGTCCTGTTTACCGCCTGCCAAAAAGATGTCAAGGACGCTCCGCAGGAAGAAGTGACCGCAGATGTGTTGGCGCAGATTAAGAACCTGGGTTTCGGTACCAGCAATGTTCAAAAGGTGGATGAAGGTTACCTGGTGGAAGGCGATATCGTCCTGACACCGGAGCACCTGCAATCGCAGCCGCAATCGCCCAACATGATCATTGCCAACGAGGAGCAGTACCGCACGTTTAACCTCGTCACCCGCCTGCCCAGAGTCATTACGGTGAGTGCGCCCAACTCCCCATCAGGCTTCTCGAATGCAGTAAACTCAGCCATCGCCCGTTATAATGCTGTCCGGGAAAACAATCAGCCGCTTCGCATCACGTTTCAGCGGGTATCGAGTGGTGCCAACATCCGGATCAGTATTGTCAATTCTAACCAGTTTATTGCTTCGGCCGGCTTTCCTACCAGCAGTGGCAATCCTTATGGCAGCATCAGCTATGCCAGCCAGTACACCAACTACAGTTCGGGCTTTATGACCACGGTTATAGCGCACGAGATCGGGCATTGCATTGGCTTTCGCCATACCGATTATATGAACAGGGCTTATAGCTGCGGCAGTGGCGGCAATGAGGGACAATCTACCTCCGGTGTGGGTGCGGTGCATATTCCCGGCACACCAACAGGCCCCGATCCCAACTCGTGGATGCTGGCTTGCCTGAGCGCCTCTACCAACCGGCCGTTCAACGCAAATGACCTGACAGCCCTGCGGTATGTTTATTGAGATTTTGCACCAAGTAAAAAGCCCTGCACCAAAGCGGGGCTTTTTTTATGCCTTCACCAGCTTAAAGCAAGGCCGCTTCAGCTTGCCGGTAAAGTCAAACGGTGTGGTGGCGCTGGTGATGTTTTTAATGGCCGAAGCTAAGATCGCCTTTTCATCCAACTGGAACCGGGTGAAGTTGGTGCTGAAATATAAAACGCCGGCAGGAGTGAGCGCCTGCAGGCAATCGTTGATCAGCCGCACATGGTCGCGCTGAACATCGAGGATGTCGTTCATTCGTTTGCTGTTGCTGAACGTCGGCGGGTCCATTACAATCAAATCAAAGCTGCCGGCCGCCAATTCTTTTACATATTGCAGCACATCGGCATGTACGGTTTGGTGTGATTTGTAGTCGGGAAAGTTCAGATGCATATTCCGCTCTGCCCAGGCCAGGTAGGTTTTGGACAGATCAACCGACACCACTTCTGCTGCACCACCAGCCGAAGCATACACCGAAAACGAACCGGTGTAGCAAAACAGGTTCAGCACCCGTTTGCCGGACGCTTCGTTGCGTACCATTTGCCGCGTGATGCGGTGGTCCAGGAAAAGTCCCGTATCGAGATAATCGGTAAGGTTAATGAGAAACTGCAGGCCGCCTTCGTGCACCACGGCCTCGGCTTTTTCGCCGCTCAGCTTTTCGTATTGTTTTTCGCGGTGATCGTTGCGCTGCCGCAGCTTCAGGTAAATGTTGTCTTCGGCAATGCCGGTAACCTGGCTTATCACCCCAAAGCAGCCAGTTAGCCATAGGCTGTGCGCCTCATCCGAAAGAGCGTGGCGGCGCTTGTACTCCGACACGTACAGCCGGCCCTCGTAATTTTCAATGATAAAGGGAAATTCGGGCAGATCATGATCATATACACGGTAGCAGGTAATGCCCTGCCGGCGGGCCGTTTTACTAATGTGCCTCCACACTTTTTCGAGCCGGTTGCGGAACATTAAAAATTTGTCAAAGGGTTGCTGCATTGCTAAAAATTTTAGAACTTCGACGGCCCTCCGGGAGGTTCACAGTTTGCCTGTTCACGGGTTCACCAGTTGGTTGATGAAAAGCGTGAAAACTGCCGGTGCAAGATAACTCGTGAACTTGTGAACAAGCGGACTTACGAACGAAACATGTATGCGATAGTTGACATAGAAACGACGGGTGGGTATGCCTCTGCCAACGGTATCATCGAAATTGCCATTCAGGTATTTGATGGTGAAAAAATTATTGAATCCTTCGAGTCGCTGGTGAATCCTTACCAGGCCATTCCCCGTTATATCCAGGCCTTCACCGGCATTACCAACGAGATGGTGGCCGATGCGCCGGCGTTTGAAGACATTGCCGAAAAAATATTCACCATTCTGCAAGGCAACATCTTTGTGGCGCACAACGTCAATTTCGATTATTCGTTTGTAAAAAGCCATCTCGACCACTGGGGCTATACGTTCAATGCCAAAAAGCTTTGTACGGTGCGGCTGGCGCGGCAAATTTTCCCGGGGTTTCCATCTTACAGTCTTGGCAACCTTTGCCACTCGCTGGGCATTCCTATTGAAAACCGCCACAGGGCCGGCGGCGATGCGGCAGCTACTGTAGTGCTGTTTGAAAAACTGCTCAATGGCGATTTAAAAGGCGCCATCGCGGCAAGCCTCAACCGCAATTCAAAAGAAGCTATTCTGCCGCCGCATGTGCCAAAATCCCAGTTTGAAGCATTGCCCACCACACCCGGCACTTATTATTTCCACGATCAGAAAGGAAAAGTAATTTATGTGGGCAAGGCAAAAAACATCCGGCAGCGGGTCAACTCGCATTTCAGCAATAATTCCGACAGCCGGCAAAAGCAGAATTTTGTGCGGCACATGCACAGCATCACGTTTCAGCAAACGGCTACCGAACTAATGGCGGCTATTCTGGAAAGCACCGAGATTAAGCGGCTGTGGCCTGAGTTCAACGTGTCGCAGAAAAAGCCCGAAGAGGTCTTTGGCATTTTCGTGTACGAAGATCAAAACGGTTATATGCGATTAGCCATTGAAAAAAAACGCAGGAACTCGGCGCCCATTTACACCTTTCATTACAAAGTGGATGGCCACGGCGTGCTGCGCAAACTGATGAAAGAATTTTTGCTTTGCCCCAAGCTTTGTTTTATGCAAACCAGCACCGACCAGTGTGTGGGTATTGCCGAAAAACACTGCCATGGCGCCTGCGAAAAAAAAGAAGCACCTGCCGCCTACAACGACCGGGTGCTGCAGGCCATTGCCTCGCTTACCATGCGGCCCTCTTATGTGGTGCTCGATAAAGGCCTTACCGACGATGAGGTGTCGTGCATCATGGTGGTGCAGGGCGCCTTTTTCGGCATGGGCTACCTGCCCAAAAACTTCGACACCATTACCCAAAAGGCTATTGCCGAATATATCACCCCTTATAAAGACAACAGCACTATTCGTATGCTGTTGCGGGCCTTTGCCACCACTAATCCGGAGCAGATCAAGACGATTGAATAAGGCCCGTCTCCATTAAGCCCCATTTGTTTTCTCCGCTTCGCCTGGTCACACCATCTCACAACAGGCATTCTATTATCTGTTTGGCTGTATCGTTTTTGCAGCCTGCAACGGGCCGATTGGGTGAGCCTGCGCTGCGTTCGGCAAAGGGAGATTATTCTTCGCCACAGGGGCGAGGCTTTTGCCCCAGAAAAGCAACATTTCCGTCCTGGCCGGCAGGCAGCCCAAATCTGTTGGCTATTCTCTAACTTTAATGCCGCCCATGCCAACCAAAAAACAAAAAATTTTTTTCAGCTACTCACGTGCCGACGGGTCGGCTTTTGCTTTGCGCCTTGCCCAGGACCTGAAGCAGCAAGGCTTTGATGTATGGATAGACCAGGAAGATATTAAACCCGGCCTGGAGTGGGACACGGAGATTGAAAAGGCCTTGGAATGCTGCGACTGTGTTTTGTTTCTGGAAACAGCAAAATCAGTTACCTCGCAGAATGTGCTCGATGAGGTGTATTATGCCCTGGAGCAAAAGAAAAGAGTTATTCCGCTGATCTATGTTGACAGCAAAACACCCTTCCGGCTGAAGCGGTTGCAGCACATAGACTTCACCAAAGATTACAAGGCCGGCCTGGCCCAACTGGCCAATGAACTTGGCAGCGGAGCTACGGGGCTGGCCTATTTGCACGATACCGATAGCGCTGTTTCCACACAGGAAAGGCCAGTTAAAACCAGGATTCCGCTGATAGCCGGTGTGGTCGCTGGCATTGTGTTGCTGATGATAGCCGTGTTTTTTGTGGTTACCAAACAAAAAAGCCCGCCGGTGGAGGTGATTGGCGCAGCATCGGCCGCCGACACGCTGACCAGCGAACAAAAACCAGTTGCCGGCACCCGTGCAGACAGTAGCCTTGCGGAAGCCGAAAAGCCGGCAACGGACAGTAAGCCCGAAACCGGCAACCGTTCCAGCGCTGTCATAAAAAAGCCCAGGGTATTGCCGGCAGCGAGACCGTCGCGGGCAGCGGTGCCGGAAAAGCCAGCCGACCAGGAAAGCGATAACCTGGCCGGCCTTGTAGCCGGCAACTGGCGCCTGGCAGGCGTGGAGCCGGCAGCGCAATCGCAACGCGGCTACTTGAAAATAGAAGCGATGGAAGGCGGTAAAGCAACGATTAAAACATACCTGCAGTTTTATTACCCCGAAAGCAAAGCCTCTTCTTACCTCACCATTTTTAATGCATTTGCCGGCTGCACGGCGTGCACCGTAAGCCGGGCGATGAAACTGACCACCGAAGATGTTGCCATTGGCTCACGCACCATAAAAAAGGCAACCGAAGATGGGCCCGATGGCCAAAAAGCCGGCGATGTAATTCTCGATGCCAATTCTAACAAATCGGTAGGCGGCACCGTTAGCCTGCAATTTGTTGATGCCAGCACAGCCATTATCAAGGTAAAACAAAGCCGTACCATCACGCTTGCGCATGAATTGGTGCTGGAGCCTTTTGAATATACTTTCCGGTTGAAAAAAAGCGATTAAGGAGGAAGGCAAAAAACAACGCTTTTGCCGCCTGCATTGGCGTCCTTGCCAACGGGAGAAACGAGCGGCTTAACTGCGGATGCCGTTGGCGGGTGTGCCATCCGGAGCGGAAGCTGGCTGGCAGACAGTTGCTAAAGGTCATGCATTCGCCGCGATGGGTCCGGCATAAAACACAGGTTGCCCGAATAGAATGTTGTACAATTTAATCGGGCACAGAAAATGGGTGGATCCCTCAACCGCCCTAAGCGTTGCGCTGTTATAAACGATCGCCCGCCGGCGATGAAATCCTTGCACTTTCCCTAACCTCATTGGCCGGCAAAGCAGCTTTTCTTTTCCGGGTAAGATAAAAAACACTGATGATAATCCAGCCAATCCAAAACAGGTAGCCGCCCAGGTGAAAACGTTCGCCCAGCCAGCGGTGCGACAGGGTGTTGCGAAAATCCTGGTAGGTAAAATAGAGGCCAATAAGCGCAAGTACCACAGCACCGCTGTGGATGGCGGCGGCCCGCGAAGGCAACGTCTTTTTTTGCACTCTGCCCTGCAAAAAAAGCAAGAGCATCCACACGGCAAAGATCAGCAAGCCGCCCTGCCACCATACTTTCAGAAAGCCGTACTCTTTGTAAAAAAGCGAAATGCCCACCCGGCCCACCAGGGAGGCTTTTGATAACAAATAGCCGGCAACAGCCGCCAGCACCAATAAAAAAAGAATCAGTTTTGCCTGAGGTTTCATGTTTGCGGAATCTTTACCGGGTCAATGTACAAAATTGAAAGAACAGAAAATGTAAAGGTTGTGAGAACGCAATGGCTTCTTTTGCTAAAAAGCCTTGAACACAAAAAAGCCCCCATCATGCGACGGAGGCTTTTTTGTTCGGCAGGCCGGAGTTATTTATCCGGGTTCAGAATGGCATCAATTCTTGCTATCGCATCGTCAATATGATAGCGGGTCAGGTCGTTGCTGTGTTTGGGCGCAGCGGCCTTCAATTGCAGCGACAGTTTCAGCAGGTGCGCCCGGGCAATAGACCGGATATCGGATTGCGCCAGGTTAAAAGGCGTGGCGCTGGACGACTGCCGTCCGCCGCCGCCGGCCGCTGCCGACGCACCGGAAGGAGCCGGTGGTGGCGCCATCACCTGGCCCAGGCGCTCGATATAGGCCTTTTGCAGGTTGCGGCGATAAATATCAATCTTGCTACCGGTGGAAAGTTCTTTCCAGATGCCGTTCTGCAACTGCGTCATCATATCAGCTGCATGGTAGTTCACGTTGCGGATGTCGTTCTCCATCAGGCGTGCCATACGGTCGGGCGACAAGAGGGAGTTGAGATGACGCACCTGCAGGGCCCTGATCTCCTCCACATGATTGGCGTGGTGAATATTGCCGGCTATTTTGCTTTGATACAGCCAGTCGGGCGAACTGAATGCATTCGTCAAAAGCCATTGCAGGGAAGCCTGTTGCTCTTTCGCCGGCACGGCTGTGTACACCGGCCCTTTTTGGTTGGGCCGCTTGCGGTCGTTTTGTACACCGCCAATGTTGGTTACCACATGGCCAATGTAGCGGCTGAACGTTGACGTTAGTTCGCCGTACAGCTCTTCCAGGTCTTCGTAGCTGTTAGTTTCGGCAGCCGTCCAGTCGTACAGTTTCGAGGCCACATACTTCAGGTTTTGCACGGCATAGGTGCTGGCTTTTACTGGGTCGTTGCCAATGTCTTCGGTCTGACTTTCGGGGTCGAAGGCTTCGCCGCTGCCAAAGCGGTAAATGGGGTTGCCGCTTTTGGCTTCAATCCATTTGTTCAGCGTGGGCACTTCGTCCTGGGCGCTCCTGGCATCGGGCAGGTAGCGGTAGCCCCAATTGATGACATAATGATCGTAGGGCCCCAACTGGCGCACAAACCGAACGCCTTTGTCGCCGGGCTGCGCCACGTAGTTGTAGCGGGCATAGTCCATGATGGTGGCGGCTATGCCGTTGCGCTGTGTAAAGGATGCATTGCGCAACGAGTCAACCGGGTAGGCGGAACTGGCCTTCATGTTGTGCGGCAGGCCCAGCGCATGGCCTATCTCGTGGGTGATAACGTATTTCATCATCTCGCCCAGGTCTTCCATCGGCGTGTTCAGGGTGCGGGCCTTTTCGTTGGCTGCGCCGGTTTCCAGCAGATAGCGGTTGCGGTACGAGCGGAGGTGATTGTGATACCAGATTATATCACTCTCTATGATCTCGCCGCTGCGGGGATCCGATACGCTGGGGCCCACGGCATTGCGGGTAGTGCTGGCCACATAACGCACCACCGAATAGCGTACATCTTCGGGGTTGAAGTCGGGGTCTTCCTGCGGGGTGGGCGGATCTTTGGCGATGATGGCATTTTTAAATCCGGCGGTTTCAAACACTTTCTGCCAGGCTTCTACGCCGGCTTTGATATAGGAGCGAAGTTTGGCCGGCGTGGCCGGGTCGAGGTAATAGACAATGGGCTTGATGGGTTCCACCAACTCGCCCCGGCGATAGGCTGCCACGTCTTTCGGCTCCAGCCGCCAGCGGCGGATGTAGGAGATTTCATCGGCCTTGTAAGCCTCGCTGCCGTAGTCAATTTTATTGATGTTGAAATAGCCCACGCGGTCGTCGTTGATGCGGGGCTGCATGGGCACTTTGGGCAGCAGCACAATAGACTGGTTCATCAGCACCGAAATGGTGCCGGTGCTGGAGTTGGTGGGCGGCTCGGCAGCATCGTACGAAAGGTCCTGCCGCACTTCCACATTCAGCGGAAAACTTTTCATGCTGGTGATAAAGCTGCGGCTTTCATCCAGCCGGGTAACACGGTACGTGGTGCGCAGCGAGGAGGTAAGGCCGCTGATGGCCCTTACATCGGACAAAAACAGCCGGGTAACATCAATCACCGACGAGCGGGTCTCGCGGTTCTGCGCCGCTATCTCAAACGAAAAAAGCACCGGCATGTAGTTGTTGGCCTGTACAGAGATGTTGATGGGCAGCGAGTCGGCCGAAAAGCTCGAGGTGGTTTTGCTGCGCAGCAAAATGCGGTTATCCACCTTTTCCCAAACCACCATTTGCTCATTGACCGAAGCGCCGGCATTGACAAAACCGCCGCCAAAACCGGCCGGTATAGCCGCATAGCGGGTGATCCAGAGAAAATCGCGGCGCAGCAGGCTGTCGGGCACTTCAAAATAATAGCGGTCGCCCACCTTGTGTACGTTAAACAGCCCGGCGTCGGTGATGGCCTCTTTGGTAATGACATCGCTGTAGTTCCGCATGCCGGTGCGTCCGCCGGCGGGCCGGGCCCGGGTGCTGTCCTGCGAAAAACCGGTAGCTGTCGCCAGCAGCAACAAGGCAACCGGAAGAATAGATTTCAGTTTCATGTGTTTCAGTAAAGTTTGTGCGTGAATGTAGGGAAAAATAGGGCAGGGGTGCGGGGAAGGAGGGGAGAAAACAGGATGAAGGTTAATCAGTTGATCAGTGGAGAGGTTGGTGAATTATGTATGGCCATTTCTGAAACGCCGGAACGGTAAACGGTGAACGGTGAACCGAAAGCCGTAAACCGTAAACTGTCAACCGCTCCCTCCCAATCGTTCCGAATTAATGTATTTTGCCGCCATGCAGGACACCATTTTAGCAAGGCTTGAATCGGCCCGTAAAGAACTGCTTGACCTTGGCCTTCGCAACCCGCTCATCAACTATAAAACGCCCAGGTCCAAAGGCCTTTCGATTGTGCAGGAAAAGCCGGAGGCCGTTTTTGAACGGCTGGTAAAAAGCGGCCGGGCCATGACCTTTTTGGCGAAGCCCGAAAAAAGCGAAAGCCCAACGGAACTGCCGTTTGCGGAACCCGACGCCGCGGCACTGCAGCAAGCCTACACCGACACCAAACTACAAACGGCTGAAACGGAAAACGCTCTGCAGCATAAACTGCTAAATACCTACTACGCCGCACGAACCAGCATTGAAGAGCAGGGTGTCAACATGCTTTACATCAGCCTGGGCATGCTGGCCTGGTACGAAGCGGAAAGCAGCAACGAACAACGCCTGGCGCCCCTGATCCTCATTCCGGTAGCGCTTGAACGGTCCACGGCACGGGAGCGGTTTGCCGTGCGTTATTCCGAAGAAGAGATCGGGCATAATCTTTCGCTGCAGGCAAAGCTGAAAGCCGAATTTGGCCTGCAACTTCCTGAACTGCCGGATGCGGAAGAATGGTCCGTTACGGGGTATTTCAACGAAGTAGCAAAAGCCATTGAACGGTTTCCACGCTGGAAGGTGATGGAGGACAATATCGAACTTGGGTTTTTCTCCTTCGGCAAATTCATGCTGTATCACGACCTCGATAACAGCCGCTGGCCCAGCGACGATAAGCCGGTAGCGCATCCCATCCTGCAAAGCCTTTTTCAGCATGGCTTTCGCGAACCGCAGCCTGCCGCCGGCGACGATGCCTTTATTGACCGCGATACCACTGCTGACAGTCTTTACCAGGTAGTGGATGCCGACTCTTCGCAGATACTGGCCATGCTGGCCGTACACGAAGGCCGCAACATGGTCATTCAGGGTCCGCCCGGAACCGGCAAATCGCAAACCATCACCAACCTCATTGCCAACGCCATTGGGCAGGGGCAAAAAGTGCTTTTTGTGGCCGAAAAAATGGCGGCGCTGGAAGTGGTTAAGCGCCGTCTCGATAATATTGGCTTGGGCGAAGCCTGCCTGGAATTGCACAGCCATAAAGCGAACAAAAAGGAGTTGCACCATGAACTCAAACGGGTGCTGGACTTAGGCAAGCCTTCGCTGCAAAAGCTGCAGGAAGAAGTGGCCATGCTCGAACGATTGAAGGAAGAACTCAACGCGTATTCGATGGCTGTTAACAGCCCGGTAAGGGCCAGCGGTTTGACACCGCATCAACTTTACGGCAAGCTCCTTCGCATACAGGAAGAAACAGGGGAGAAGAGATTACCGAAACTGCATATCCCCGATATAGAAAACTGGAGCAGTGAGCGGCAACGTGAAGCCGAAGCGACAGCAGAACGTATTCAGGCCCGTCTAAAAGATATTGGCACACCATCAGGACTTCTTTTTTGGGGCGCCGGCTTGCGTGTGCTTCTGCCGCACGAAGAAGCTGCGCTGAAAGAACTACTGTTAGCAGTAGCGCCTTCGGTAGAAAGCCTGAAAGAAACCGCTGCGCAAGCGGCCAGTCATCTGGCGGTACCCGCGCCGGCCACCCGCGAAGAAACGCTGAAGCTGGCAGCCTGGTTGCAGGCAGTGGCTGCCCGGCCAGACCTCAGCGATCTGGATATACAGAACAAAGCCTGGCTGGTGCAAAAAAGCACCATACAAGACGTGCTGTCAACCGGTAAAAACCTGGCAACCTTAAAGCAGGAATATGGATCAGTGTTTTTGCCCGAAGCATGGGAAACTCCCCTGTTAGAGATACGCCGTCAACTGATGGAACACGGCCAGAAATGGTACCGCTTTTTGATGGGCGATTACAAGGCTGCCAACAGGAGCCTGCAAACAATTTTGCAGGGCAAACTGCCAAAAGAGGGCGAAACAAAACTGCAGTATGTAGAAGCTATTTTAACCGCACAACGCTTGCAGGCTACACTGGCCGAACACGAGAGTCTTTTGCAGGCCTTGTTTGGTGACCGTTGGCAAAAAGGAAAAAGCGATTGGGACACGCTGCAAGTCGCCGCTGGCTATCTCACCGAAATGCATAGCCAAATAGCGAAGGGCCATTACCCGGCCGCTTTGCTTCCCTATCTACAGCGCCACGAACCTGCCTCCATTGCCCAGCAACATCATGCACAATTGCTTGATGCCTTAAACCGCCAGGGCAAGGCTGTTCAACAGCTAATGGAAGGCCTGCAAATGGCGGAAGCGGTTCGCTTTGCCGGCGGCTCTTTTCAACAACTATCTTTCCTAAACCAGCTGGAGCTCCTGGTTCAATGGAAGGCTCGTTTTGCTGAATTGCAGCAGGCCATTGCCTGGAACAACCTGGCCGATGTGGCAAATGGGTCCGGCCTTCAATTTCTTACCACGGCTGTTATTGATTGGGCTGAGGCGGCGCAGCACCTTCGCCATGCCCTGCAAAAAGAATGGTACGAACACCTGCTGGTAAAAGCAATGGCCGATCACCCTTCGCTGCGCAGCTTTGAGCGGTCGAGCCACGAAGAAATCATTCGGCAGTTCCGGCAAATGGATCGCCTCAACCTGCAGTACAACCGGGCCAGGGCGGCACTGAAACATTGGGAAGGCCTGCCCGGCATGGAGGGCGGTGGACAGGTAAGTGTATTGAAAACAGAGTTTAACAAAAAGGCGCGGCACAAGCCTATCCGGCAACTGATGCAGGAGGCCGGCCATGTAGTACAGGCCATTAAGCCGGTGCTGATGATGAGCCCTTTGTCCATTGCTAATTTCCTGGCGCCGGGCACCATGGAATTCGACCTGGTGATTTTTGATGAAGCCAGCCAGGTGCGGCCAGTGGAAGCCCTTGGCGCCCTGCTCCGCGGTAAGCAGTTAGTAGTAGTAGGCGATGCCAAGCAACTGCCACCAACATCGTTCTTCGATACGCTCAACGAGTCGGTGGAGGAAGACGAAGAAAACGTAACGGCCGATCTGGAAAGCATATTGGGAATGTGCGATGCGCAGGGTGCCCCGCAAAAAATGCTGCGCTGGCATTACCGCAGCCGGCACGAGTCGCTCATTACGGTTTCCAATCATGAGTTTTACGAAAACCGGCTGGTCGTTTTTCCTTCGCCCGGCTCACGCCATCGCATGGGATTGCATTTTCACCACCTGCCGCACACCGTCTATGATCGGGGCCTTACCCGAACCAATCCATTGGAGGCCGAAGCCCTGGCCGATGCCGTGATGGAGCATGCCCGCAAACATCCGCGGCTTAGTCTTGGTGTGGTGGCCTTCAGTTCGGCGCAACGGGAGGCTATCGAGGATGTGCTGGAAGATCGTCGCAAGGCTTCGCCAGAAACAGAAGAGTTTTTCAAGCCCACGCGGGAAGAACCCTTCTTCATAAAAAACCTGGAGAATGTGCAGGGCGACGAACGGGATGTGATCTTCATCAGCATCGGCTATGGCCGCACCAAAGAAGGTTATGTGAGCATGTCCTTTGGACCGCTCAATAACGAAGGCGGTGAAAAGCGGCTGAATGTACTCATTACCCGTGCCCGCCTTCGCTGCGAAGTATTTACCAATCTAAAGGCCACCGATATTGATACATCCCGCAGCGGCCGGCGCGGCGTGGTCGCCCTCAAGCGTTTCCTGCATTTTGCGGAACATGGTCAACTGGATACAACTGCCGAAACCGGCCGGATCGGCGATAGCCCGTTTGAAGAACAGGTGGCTTCATCGCTTCGGCAGTTAGGCTACACCGTTAGGGAGCAGGTGGGTTCGCAGGGTTTTTATCTTGACCTGGCGATTGTTGACCCGGAGCATCCTGGCCGCTACCTGCTGGGTATCGAGTGCGATGGTGCCGCCTATCACTCGGCCCGGTCGGCCCGCGACCGCGACCGCCTGCGGCAACAGGTGCTGGAAGGCATTGGCTGGCGTATTCACCGCATCTGGAGCACCGACTGGTTTCGGGCCCCCGACCGCGAACTGAAAAGGGTGGTGGAAGCCATTGAAAAAGCGAAGGGCGCCAGCTATTTGGATGACGACCGCGAAGAGGATGTGTTGATTGAAAGAGGGATCACCCGTGAAGCGGTAACCGAAGAAGACGCGGCCCTGCCGGAATATAAAACTGCTGTGCTTCACCCGGAAATCGGGAGCAAGGAACTGCACCAGCACACCATCGGCAAACTGGCGGGCTGGATCGAAACGATCGTTCGGGTAGAAAGCCCGGTACATTTTGAAGAAGTGGCTCGCCGCATGGTAGAAGCGGCCGGCATCAGTCGCATGGGCTCCCGCATCCGCAGCCAGTTGGAACTGGCGGTGCGTTTTGCCGAAGGTGATGGAAGGGTGGTAAAACGGGGTGAATTTTTATGGGCGCCGGAGATGATGGAGCCTTCATTGCGCCGGCGCTCCGGTTTTCCGCCGGCGTTGCGGAAGATGCGGTTGATTGCACCGGAAGAACGGCAACTGGCCATTGAAAAAGTAGTAACCGATGCCGTGGCGATTCAGCCGGAAGCGGCCGTGCGACAGGTAGCAATGCTGTTTGGCTTTCAGCGGCTGACGGAAGAAATGCGGGAAGATATTTTGGAAGGTATTGAAAGAGCGGTGAAGGAGAGAAAGTTGGTGAGGGAAGGGGAGGTGTTGAGGGTGGGGTGAGAACCTGCCGCCAGATGATTTATTATTGCGTTAGTTTGTATTTGCGCGGGTGGTGCCGTTCCGCGTCTATTTTTTTTATGGCTTGATAATGAGGGTGTCGTAAAAATAGACGCGGGTGAAAAAGTAGCGTATATTAGCGCAAATACAATTGTTGTGTGCTATTAGGACAGACCTCTAACTATGGCAATTTTTATAATCATCATTG
>CBDUBQ010000064.1:0-23072 GCA_965365435.1 uncultured Flavisolibacter sp. | reverse complement strand
AAACTCCAAACTCCAAACTCCAAACTCCAAACTCCAAACTCCAAACTCCAAACTCTTTTTACGCTTCCTGCTCCTTTTCCATCATCAGGTAAGCTTTGATAAATCCATCGAGATCGCCGTCCATCACCGGGCCCACGTTGCCCACCTCGTATTCGGTGCGGTGGTCTTTGATCATTTTATAGGGATGAAAAACATAGCTCCGGATCTGCGAGCCCCACTCGATCTTTTTCTTGCTGGCGTTGGCCGCATTCTTCAGTTCTTCCCGTTTGCGAAGCTCTTCTTCATACAAACGGCTTTTCAGCATCTGCATGGCCTTTTCGCGGTTGCCGATCTGTGAGCGTTCGGTTTGGCAAACCACTACAATGCCGGTTGGAATGTGGGTGAGAAAAACCTTTGTTTCCACCTTGTTTACATTCTGGCCACCGGCGCCGCCACTGCGGGCCGTTTCCATCTTCACATCAGCTTCTTTCACTTCAATGTTGATGGAATCATCTACCAGCGGGTAAACAAATATGGAGGCGAACGAGGTATGCCTGCGGGCATTGCTGTCGAAGGGCGAAATGCGCACCAGCCGGTGCACGCCGCTTTCGGCTTTCAGAAAGCCATAGGCAAAGGGTCCATCAAACTGCATGGTGCAGGTTTTAATGCCGGCACCGTCGCCGTCCACCCAATCGAGGATGGTGACGCCCCAGCCCTGCTTTTCGCCGTACATGCGGTACATCCGGGCCAATATTTCGGCCCAGTCCTGGCTTTCGGTGCCGCCAGCGCCGGAGTTGATCTGCAGCACCGCCGGCAGCTCGTCTTCGGGCTGATTAAGTGTGCTTTTAAACTCGGCTTCTTCAATGGCGGCAATGGCCTTGCCGTAGGCCGCCTTCACCTCCTCTTCGGCTGCCTCGCCTTCTTTCCAAAAGTCAAACAGCACGGCAAAATCTTCCACGGCCGTATCCACGTCCTTGTAAAGCGTTACCCAATACTCGTTTAGCTTTATTTCTTTCAGAATGGCGGTGGCCCGCTGGTTATCGTCCCAAAAGCCGGGCGAAAGCGAAAGTTGTTTGTCTTGTGCTATTTTTTGTTCTCGGTTAGCGACGTCAAAGAAACCTCCTCAGGACAAGCACACGGTCCCTCATATCTTTAATCTGATCTTGTGTCATAGTGGGTGCGAAGATAGCGTATAAGCACCGGCAGCGAAACAGAAAAAAAGAATGTCTATCTTAGAGAAACCGGAAAATCCCTCCTTCGGATCACCAGAATGGCAAGTCCTTTGTCTGCCTTTATGAAGAACCACTGATTGAATTGTTGACGCCAAAATTCGACACTATGGTTACTTCAAACGAATTTTCACTCATTGCAGGACTCTTTATCTCCGGCCTGTTTTATTGGAAGTACAAACAGTACGAAGCGCAGATGGAAAAAGAAGAAATGCTTGATGCATTTTTACCGCCGGCCCCGCTGAAGGGGGCCCAGATGTGAAACGCCGCTTTCAATTGCTGTAAACTTTCATGCAAACTTTGTAGGGACACGCCACGGCGTGTCCTTTCTCATGCTACTATGACCTGCTATTTTGTTTTTCGCGAAAAGCCGCAAAGAGTAAATACGCAGGGCCTTTTATGGCCTTAGCTGAAGTGCTGCGATGGAGCTTCTGTTGCGTCGCACACTTTTACGTTCAGAACAACATTCGGCAAAGCGCCGATACATTCCAATACCAATACCTTCAATAAAGCAAAATCGAAGCAACCTGCTGCACCTGGCGCCCTTTCAGCGGGCGGCGCTCAAACAAACAGCCCCTGTCAGTAAAGACAGAGGCTGTTCTAAAACCCATCAATTTGCTATTTTTCGTACAGGCGGTGGAAATGAAGTGTGATGATGGAGTCACATCGTTATCTCTCCCAATTTGCCGCCTCTTGTTTTTATCCTAGATAGGCTTTCAAAGCACTGCTGTAGCGGGCCTTCTGCAAGCGCTTAATGGCTCTTTCTTTAATCTGGCGAATTCTTTCCTTTGTCAGGTCGTACTTCTGGCCGATCTGCTCAATGGTTGTTCCGTTTTCGCCGTCCAGCCCAAAATAAGCATTTACAATTTCGGCTTCGCGGGGCGAAAGCGATTTCAATACGCGGCGAATTTCGTTGCGCAGCGAATCCTTCATCACATCATCATCAGTGTCGTCGCTGCCTTCGAGCAGGTCGCCCATGGCCACATCTTCCGCTTCGTGTACCGGCGCATCCAAAGAAGTGTGGCGGGTATTGCTTTGAAAAATATTGTTGATCTCCGTTTCGCTCATTTCCAGAATATCGGCCAGCTCTTCGGTAGAAGGCTCCCGCTCGTGTTCCTGCTCAAATGCCATGTATGCTTTGTTGGCTTTATTGTAGGTTCCGATTTTATTCTGCGGCAAGCGCACCAGGCGTCCCTGCTCGGCCAATGCCTGTAAAATAGACTGGCGGATCCACCACACAGCGTACGAGATAAATTTGAAACCTTTTGTTTCATCGAAACGCTGGGCGGCTTTTATCAAACCCAGGTTGCCTTCATTGATCAGATCGCTCAGCGAAAGACCCTGGTGTTGATATTGTTTCGCTACCGATACCACAAAGCGCAGGTTGGCCTGAACCAGTTTGTCCAGTGCCCGCTGGTCGCCCATTTTAATCCGCTGGGCCAAAGTTGTTTCCTCTTCGGGAGTGATCATGGGGATCTTCGATATCTCCTGAAGATATTTTTCAACGGCCTGCGAATCACGGTTGGTGATTTGGGTAGCAATTTTTAGCTGCCTCATAAATTAATTCCTTGAGTTATAATGATGAATGAATAAATGACAATGTACCGAAACAGATAGTTGCACAGATAAGGTTAATACCGCCCAAGACTGTCTGCAAAAGTACGGCGCAAACGGCAAATGTCATAGCCGATTCGCACTTTTCTTTAGAAGCAAATATTGTACTACACTACCGGTAAGGGAAATTACCGAGCGGGGAAGCCTATTTCCGGCGTTTATGGGAACAATACAGATGTTATTCACACCCCTTTCGGGCTGGTCCGGTTCTTTTGCCAGAGGAATATCCAAAGCAAGGCACCAAAAAGCATGAGCCCGAACGAGATCACCTCGGCTTGCGTAGGATGCAGGCCAAAAAGGTCCATCCGGTTGTTGACCCGGATCTTCTCAATCATAAACCGTTCAAAACCATTCAGGATCAGGTAAAGGCAGAAAACAGCGCCGGCGGGACGCAGTTTTTTCCGCACGGCCCACAAAATGAAAAACAGCAGCGTGCAAAAAATAACTTCGTAAAAAGGCGTGGGAAATACCGGTATCGCCAGCCGATTGCAATACATATCGTCGCAGCCGGCAATGGGTACACCCATTTTATTCACATTGCGTGGATATTGAAAAGCAAACATCCAGTTTGGCAAAAACGCCAAGGCTCCGGGTTTTGAAAAGCTTTTGTGCGGAATTGAGTCAAGGTTGCCATAGTGCTGCATAAAATAGCCGGCACGGGCCTGCACCGTATCGCGGAAGTCGGTAGGCAGAGCGGCAACAACGGTGTTTGCAGAATCTACTTTGTAAGCACTGTTGTAGATGCCCCAGTCGCCGTCGCCGGCGGTTTGGCAACCGATGCGGCCAATGGCATAGGCAATCATCAGCGCCGGCCCAATGGAGTCGGCCAGGTGGCGGATGCTGAATTTGTTCTTTTTTGCGTAATAAATAATGGCCACCGTAGCGCAGATAAGGCCGCCATAAAATGTAAGGCCGCCACCCGAAAAAATATACTCCGCCGGCCGGTTCAAAAAATCGCTCCAGTTTTCGAAAATGTCGAAGAGCTTGGCGCCCGGCAATCCAAGAATAAGCGCAATCACCGTGAGGTCGCCAACCCGGTCGTGCGGCCATATGCGCACAACTCTTTCCTCCGGGTTTTTAAGCTGCTGTTTGCGGCGTTCCCGCCATTTCATCCATGCAAAAAGGCCGCCGGTAAGCAGCCCCAACAACAGATTGCCGTTTTTGGAGAAAATATACGACTGCGGGTCGCGGACAGCTTCCTCGCCTACAAAGAACAGGGCTAGGATTTTAAAGCCAAATAAAAAGCCAAGCAGAAAATTCGTAACCAGTTCGCCGGTGGTTGCGGGCCCACCTACCACTACTTTCCGTTCGGTTGGCTGAAACAATCCTTCCCGGCTTTTTCGCCGAAGCTCTTTGGCCAGCAATGCGGCCGCCACCAAAAAAGCGATGGCCACAAAAAATCCAAATGAATTGATAAACCGGAGAAAGCCAAGGCGGATGCCGAACAGGTCTTCGAAAACGTAGTAGAGGTTGGGATACACAAAAAACGGTTTAAAAGTTTACAGTTTACAGCTCACGGTTGCAAAAAACCGTAAACCGTAAACTGTAAACTAAGAATTGTTGCTTAGTTGCAATACTCGTCGAAGGCAGCAATCAGGTTGTGGGCAATCATTTGCGCCGAGCGGCCCTCGATTTGGTGGCGCTCGATAAAATGAACCAGCTCACCATCTTTGAACAGGGCAATAGCCGGTGAAGACGGTGGGTAAGGCATCAGGTGGCGACGCAAGGTTTGCACCGCATCCACATCAAACCCGGCAAATGTTGTAGTTAAATGATCGGGCCTTTTTTCAGCGTTGGCTACCGCCATCAGCACACCGGGGCGGGCCGTACCGGCCGAGCATCCGCACACCGAATTGATCATTACCAAAGTGGTGCCCTTCTCTTTCAGTTGCGTTTCCACTTCACTGGAATTTAATAATTCTTTGAACCCGTTTTCGGTGAGTTCTTCTTTCATGGGTTGTACTATCTGAATGGGATACATGTTGAAAAAATTTTTGCAAATCTACGAAACTGCAAGTATTGCCTGAAAGGATTAGCATTTAGTACAAAACGGCAGCATCTGATCGCCGCAAATGCAGTTCTGTCAGGCTTTTCAGTAAAAAACAGCACCGGTACACTGTTTGAAAATAATGAGCTGTAATTCTTAAAATTATTCACCCAAAAAACTTTTTTCCATGACAGTTGTACGTTATAAAAACAGAATGAACGGCGAGCCGGCTTTTAACAATTTGCTAAGCGACCTTTTTTCGCCAATGCCGTCTTTATTCAAAGAGGATTTTAGGCAGGCTGCCCCGGTGAACATCAAAGAGACCGAAAATGCTTTTTCGCTCGACGTGGTGGCGCCCGGCTTCAGCAAAGAAGATTTCAAGATTAGCCTGGAAAATAACCTGCTGACAGTATCGGTTGAAAAAAAGGAAGAGACTGTAAACGAAAATGAAAAACTCGTACGCACCGAATACAAATTCAGCTCTTTCAAACGTTCTTTTACCGTTGACGACAAGATCAATGCAGAAGCTATTTCTGCACAATATGTTAATGGTGTTTTGACATTAAACCTTCCGAAGAAGGCAGAGGTCAAACCCGCAACAAAACAAATTTCGATTCAGTAAACGATTTATAACGATTTTCTCATAAGCAGTTGGTTTTGGTTTAACGACCCCCGTTTCTACGGGGGTCTGTTTTTTTAGTTTCGAAGGCAGTGGCCGCCGGCCCTTTTCATAACCTGCTCACCGGGAGCGGTTGTTTAATTCTGTATTTTGCGGCCATCATGAAGAAGTCCGGTAAAATGAAAAATCTTGTTTCGCTATTATTTTCCGTTTTCCTTTCTGCTTCGCTGTTTGCACAAAACGACACCCTGCCTCCTGCCTCCACCGATACGCTGGCGCCGGCCCGTATGGACTCAACCGTATTTGCACCTTTTGCCGACACAGCCCTGCGCATCACAAACCTGAATCCTTTTTTTACCCTTCATGTTGACTCAATGCTCGTTTACCAGTTGCAGATTAATAAAAGTCCCGATAACTATTTCTGGTACCTGAAAAACGCCCCGGTGGGCCTTAAGATTGGTAAAGACAACGGCGTGATTTCCTTTAAAGCCGAACGGGCTTATTTTCTTTCGGGCCGGCTGAAGTATGATGTGACGTATAAAGTAGCGCTGGGCGTTCAAAACCTTCGCGACCCCGCCGATAAAAAAGACACCAGCTTTAACATTGTTTTTTTCAATACCGAGATCATCCCCTCAAGGGTTAAGCCGACAGTAAGCGGAACCATCTGGATTGACGAGTCTGAAACGGTGTCTTTTCGCATTATTTGCGAAACCGGCAGCTTTCCCATTGAAAACATTATGCTGCTTTCTTCCATCCCCATCCGGGGCTACAGCAATGTGCAGAAGTGCGGCGACGAATTTTCGTGGACACCGGCTTATGATTTTGCCAAAGAAACGGACTCTGCCAAAGTAAAACCCGTCGTTCTAAGTTTTATCGGCTCCACTAAAATGGGCATCAAGGATACGGCCAACGTGCGGATCATTGTACGGGATGCCTTAAATCAAAACCTGGCAAAGGAAGAGTTTACACAAGTGGTGCGAAACCTTGACCGCTATGTGCTGCAGTTGAAGTACACCTTTCTGCAACTGGACAAGAGACTGAAAAAAACAAAAAATTCGCGGGTGGCCTTTGACCTTACTTCAGCCTCTACCTCTCTCACCGGCACCATTCTCTCCACTTCGGGCAGCCAAACAGACCAGCGCACCGGGAAAATACTACCCAGCGTAGGCCTGGCCCTGGTGCCCATCAAAGAGGCCTCGGTACCCAACAAGCCTATTGACCAAAACCAGGCTTCGCTCATCAGGGCCTCTATCAAGCGCCTGGAGTACATGCGCCAGGACAACCAACTCCTGGGCGAAAAAGACCCGGACATCATGCGGAAAATCAATAAGCTGAAAGATGAGCTGCGGCAGATACAGGTGCAGTTGATTGATGTGCCGCTGGAGTTCACCAACGAGATGTCGGAAGAAGAATTGAACCGTTATTTCAACAGCCCGAAGGTGCAGAAAAAATACCGGCTGAAGGGATAGGGAGACCAATTGGTCAAAAGCAATTGGCACTTTGCAATAGCAAGCCCTGAACCTAAAATATATGCCGAGCTTTTACCGAAGCCTGAGCCGGTTCAGGGGCCGGCATTCCTCCCTTTTTATTTTCCTTTTACCGTCGTTTTTACCCTTTCGGGCAAGCGGGCGAAACCTTGTTAAAGTTGCTGAAAACCAAGCTATAAACGCTTTTCCACCACACGATTGGCTGCAAATTTGACGTTAGTAGTGAAAACAATCTATTCATGAAAAACATCAAATTCTTATTGGGGCTTTTCGCTGTTATGATCATCATGGCAAGCTGCGCTACCACACAGGGCGCCTTTGAGGATGATTACGATAATACAAGGACTCGGCAAATTGGCAACCGCGTTTATATGGACGACCCTTATCATGGCACCGTAGTACTGGAGAGGGATCCATTTACCGGCCGGTATTATGACGTCACTTACGGCTCCCGTTATCGTGGTGGCTTTTATGGCAATCCTTATGGCGGCTATTATCGCCGGGCACCGGTTTACCAGCGTGGTAGTGTGGATCGCGGCCGTGCAGGCAATGGCCAGGTGGTGAAGCCGCAGCAACCTGCCCGCGAAGAAATTCGCCAGGACCGTGAGGCTACCCGCAAAAGGGTGCTGGGTAACTAAAAGTTCCAGCATAATGTCGAAAACAAATTGCAAAGCCGTTCCATTTGGGAGCGGCTTTTTTTGTGCGAACGGAGACTATCATCGAGTGCATGGCCGCCAGTCATTACCAGTGTCTGCGTGAAAATTTGGGGTGCACACATAAGTTATCTACTGACCCTACGCATTCATCCCCCATTGAGCTTTTACAACGCCGTCGAATGGCGAAAAAAGAAAAAGGAAGGCTACCGTGCGGCAGCCTTCCCTTCATCATCATCATCTTTCGCTTTCGAGAAACTTAGCTATTTAATGTAGCCGAGGATCTTTAGCATGCTTTGCGCCGACTGTTCTTTGGCATACACCCAGTCCACCAGTTTGCCGCTTTTATCATGCTCCACAATAATATGCTTGGGCGATGGGATAAGGCAATGTTTGATACCGCCGTAGCCGCTGATTTGGTCCTGGTAAGCGCCAGTATGAAAAAAGCCCACATACAGCGGCTCGTCGCCGTTTACCTTGGGCAGAAACACTTCGTTGATGTGTTCTTCCGAATCGTAATAATCGTGACTGTCGCAGGTGATGCCGCCTAAAACCACCCGTTGGTATTCGTTCTCCCATTTGTTAATGGGCAGCATCAAAAACTTTTCGCCAATGCCCCAGGTGTCGGGCAGCGTGGTGATAAACGACGAGTCAATCATGTACCAGTTTTCGCGGTCGTTTTGCACCTTCTCGCCTATCACGCTGTAGATGTGCGCCATGCTCTCTCCCACCGTGTAGCTGCCAAATTCGGTGTAGATATTCGGCATGGGCACCTTGGTGCGCTTGCAGGCGGCTTTGATGTTGCTGACGATTTCATCAATCATAAACTGGTAATCGTACTCAAAGCCAAGCGAGTGTTTGATGGGAAAGCCGCCACCGATATTGAGCGAATCCAGCTCGGGACAAATCTTGCGTAGCTGGCAGTACAGGTTGATGATTTTGTTCAGCTCCGACCAGTAATAAATGTCGTCTTTGATGCCTTTGTTCAGAAAAATGTGAAGCATCTTAAGCTGGAACTTGTCCTCGTATCCTTCAATGTTATCTACATAAAACTCCAGGATGTCCTTGGCCCGTATGCCCAGCCGGGAGGTATAGAATGGAAACGTGGGCTCTTCCTCGGCCGCCACCCGTATGCCCATCTTGAACGGCACCTTTACCGACCGGCGGTAGGCCTGCAATTCTTCTTTATTGTCGAGGATGGGAATTACGTTTTTAAACCCTCCGTTCAGCAACTGCGCAATACGGCGGGTGTAGCCCTTTTGCTTAAAGCCGTTGCAGATGATGAACATATCCTTCGTGATACGCTTTTTCTCGTATAGCTTCTTAATGATCTCAAGGTCGTAAGCGTAAGAGGTTTCGAGGTGGATGCCATGCTTCAGCGCCTCCTCCACCACAAAGCTGAAGTGCGAGCTCTTAGTGCAATAACAATAGTAGTATTCGCCCTCGTATTTATGCTTTTTGAACGCCTTTGCAAACATGTCCTTGGCCTTGTTGATCTGCATCCCGATCTTGGGGAGGTAGGTCAGCTTCAGCGGCGTACCGTGTTTTTCGATAATGGCTTTGAGGTCGAGACCATTGAATTGAAGATAACCGTCTTTCACGTTCAGTCCGGGCTGCGGAAAATTGAAGGTTTGCTGAACGAGATCAATGTAGGTATTGTTCATTGACTGTTGAAGGGTTGTTCCGTTGTTTTTTCAGAATGATGCAAAAGTAGGTTATATGCAAAAAGAAAACCGCCCCGTTTTGCGGAGGCGGTTTTTTAAAACTTATGAGGCCGTTCATTGGATCCATCAATCCTTACAAACTGCCAACGACCCCACCCGGTTTTAGGCGGGAGGAAATTATTTCACCTGGGCCACCAGTGCCTTGAAGCTTTCGGCGTTGTTCATGGCCAGGTCGGCCAGCACCTTACGGTCAAGCGTAATGCCTTTGTTGTTGAGGGCATTGATGAACTGCGAATAGGTCATGCCTTCTTCGCGGACGGCCGCGTTGATACGGGCAATCCACAGGCGGCGGTATTCTCTTTTCTTCAGCTTACGGCCAACGTAGCTGTAGGTCATGCCTTTTTCGACTACGTTTTTGGCAACGGTGTACACGTTTTTCCGCTTACCATAAAAACCTTTGGCTTGTTTTAAAATTCTTTTTCTGCGTGCTCTGGAAGCAACTGCGTTTACGGAACGAGGCATATTAAATAAGTTTAAAAGTTCAGAGTTGAAAGTTCAAAGTCAAATTCGCCTTTCACCCATCAACTAATAGCTAATGGATGGAGGCTAACCGCTTATTTCAGCGCTAAAAGGCGTTGTACGAAGTGCATGTGCGATTTTGCCACCACACCGTCTTTCGCTAAGGCACGTTTCCGTTTTTTTGATTTTTTGGTCAGAATGTGACGCTTGAAGGATTTCTGATGCGTGATCTTCCCTGTCGCCGTTACTTTAAATCTTTTTTTGGCGCTGGAGTTTGTTTTAACCTTTGGCATTTGATAAATGCTTTACTGTTGAGCCCTGGAGGCGTTCCGCACCGGCGGAAACTTAGGGAGCCTTTTCGGTGCAATGGTTCCTCAGCTTTTGGCCGAAGAGGCGCAAAGATAAGGCGCAAAGCGCAGACCGCTGCCGGCAAAGGGAAGAAAATTGTTAAGCCGGCCCGAAAAAAAAAGGCCGCCCGTAGGCGGCCGCAGGTTGGTATTGGCTTAACGTTTTATAAGAACCTGTTTGGTTTCGGACAGCACGCCGTCCTCAAAAACCTTTAGCAGGTAATCGCCGGAAGACACCGAAGGCGGCAGGCTGTAATAGTAGTTAACAGCCTGTGCACGGGTAATTGACCGGGTTTCCAGCACCTGGCCGGCACTGTTCACCAATTGTAGCTGCACCCGTTTTTGGTCGGCCTGCAGGTACGAAATGTTGATCGTAAAGCCATCTCTTGCCGGGTTTGGATACAGGGCTGTGGGTGCCTTTACATCCAAGCGGACCGTTTTTACCGGCGAATAAGTTGAAGAACCGTCTATATCAATTTGCTTCACCCGGTAATAAAGCTTCAAGCTATTGTAGCGGGCTATGCTCTGATCAACAAACTCATAGCTCCGTTTGCCCTCACTGGCTTTTGTCGCCAACCGGCTGAAGTTAGACCCATTTGTGCTGACTTCCAACTCGTAATTTTTTACCGAGGCTTCGCTGCCAACACCCCAGTTGAGAGCCACGTTCGACGCCTGCCGAACGGCAGCAAAGCTGAGGAAACGAACTGGAAGTGTAGCATTTGCTGTAACGTAGGAGTATCCAGTTGACCCGGAACCTGAGTTAACGGCGGTAGCACCATAGAAATAAGGTCCATTAGGATTGCTCAATTCATTGCCGCCCGATTCTACATAAAACGTAAACAGCATAGAACCGCCAACGCCGTTACCATCGCCATTAGGCAAGTAGGCCAGCCGCACCTGGTTACCGATATTAGGAATTGGCGCCCCTGTGCCGTCAGTAAATTCCAGTTCCAATGCATTAAATTCCGCTCCGTCTGCAACATTGACTGTCACACCTGACTGGCTGTTGTTTATCCAAGAATAATTGTAGAATCCATCTTTGGTTCCAGAATCACCGACAAAATCAGCGGCCGGAAAGTTCAACGGATTGCTTTTGACTTTTGAGATAGGAGCGGTCCCTACAGAGGTCGGCACCTGAAACGTAAAAATAAAAGCTGAAAGTCTGGCATTAAGGGCGCCGCCGGTCGGTTTCAGTACCACCATCACGGCGTTGGATGCTGAACCGGGCTTTAAAGTAGCGGTGATAACTGGTTGTGCGAAAAGCAAGTTAGCGATAAGCACAGAGATAAAAAGTATAATGGTCTTTTTCATACTGCTTAGTTAGGGTTTGCTTGCGAACGCGATGTTAATTGGTTTCCGTTAAGAGCAGAGAGCAGGGCTGCACGGTCGTTTTGTGAACCGCTATAGGAAACTGTCCGGTTCATGTTTATGTCGCCACGACGGTAGCCGGTGGGAGTGGCCAGTTGACTTCCACCCAAATCATTCGCCAGAATAAACGCTCTGTCATTATTCGATCCGCTATAGTTGAGCAAGGGATTGGTCGTATTAGCATTTCCCGCATACATCAGCTTTACCGTTTGGCCTAACAAGGTATTCGAGGCAGTAGCGAAGTTTGCCGGGCTGGCACCACTCAGGTTTGCTATTCGCATATCCAGCACATTATCAGTAAAAGCCAGCGATCTTCTCTCGCCGAAAGAAGGCAAGGAAGCGGAGGTAGTTACGATGCCGATGTGGTTGCGATGACGAACGGCCACCATAAACGAACCATCCGGGACATTATTAAACGTTACTGGGCTGTAGCCATCCACATCCACGATATCACCGTCCCTTTGAATCAAGGCAGCTCTTGTTTGCTGCACCGAAAAAGGCGTTGTACTTGACCGTAATTCCAAAAACACCCAGTCAACGATGTTATTGGCATTGGAAGTAATGGCTGTTTGATCGGCCAAGACGCTTGGCGCAATCGTTTCGTTCAAAGTATTGCTGGCGTGATGAACAAAGTTGCCGCTATAATCCGTATTGTTCCGATAAGGATCATTCAACGGAATGAGTGGCGTTCCCGTACGCAGGTTATCATTCATCAGGCCGGAGGTGTTGTAAGGTCCCTGCAGATAGGCACGCACACCGGCTGCAATAAACTTATTCATCGCGGTAATTTCGCCGCTGCCGGTGCTTAAGCGGGCAGAAATGAGGTTCGTTGCGCCGTCATTTGTGCCGTTAACCGATGTCCAGTCCGTCCCGTTGAAATAGTAGCCGCGTAAGTTAGCTTCGGTGCCGCCGGAGTTAAGATCGGTATCCAGGTATTTTGCAGCTGCTGTTTGTGTGCCGCCTGTGATGCCTTCTTTCGATACTGTCCAGTGCGAAGCAATATAGCTGGCAAGGCTCGGCGGCCGGTTGGCACTAACGCCCGAAGCATTGCGAACGCCAATAGTTGCTCCGGCTGCGTAGGTGCCGCCGGCGGTTGTCAGATAGACCGGCCGATAGGCCGTGTTTTCCCCGATTGGAATTTCTAAATCAGCTACATCGCCGGTCAATTCTTTCTTCACCTGCCCGGGGCCGTTGGTCCAAATAAACCGGGCGGCGGAGTGGCCGGTTATTGTAGCCGTTGGCTCCAACACCAGGTCCTGGGCGGCCGTCAGCAGCTTTCCGTTCGTAAACAGCAGATTGGTGCCAATACGCACTCCGCTGCCATCGAGACTGACATTGGCCGGATTGTCAATTTCCAAATTGGGAATGCTGTATCCATTCATGGAAATCGTTTGTGCCGCAGCTCCTTTCATAACCACTGTGCCGGTGCCCTGAATGGCCGAACCAGCGGTCAGGTTGCCTTGCACAACCAACTTAGCGCCAGGCTCCAGAAAAACAGTGGAACCTGCCTCAATCACCAATTGAGCTTTGCCAGCCACAAAGCTGAACGCAGCGGCGGCAAAAAGCATTGCTTTCTTCATCGTACTTCTTTTTTTGAGATAATAAGCTGTGAAGGATAAAGGGCGGCTTTCAAGGGATTAATACAGACGGCCTAAAAGTAAGGTCTTTTGCGCATTTGTCTATGGGGAACTCCGGTTTTTTACCGACATTGGTTGAAACCGGTTGATTCCCGCTTTCAGCAAGGGTATTTTTCCAATGTTTTAGTGAGGGTATTGGGCAAAAAAGAAACGGTTTTCAATCAGTCAGGCCGAAGGCGGCGGCGGCAGATCATTGTGGTAGGCCTGGTGAAACTGCTGCCCTACCACCGGCATGGAAAACCGGGCGGCGGCTTCCCCGGCCATATGCCGCTGGCTGAATGTTTGGTAGTGCGCCCACAGGGTAAGAAATGCGGTTACCAGGCCGGCGCGGTCACGGGGGGGCACCAGCAGGCTGCTTTTGGCCGATAGAAGTTCCGGTATGCCACCAACTTCCGTGGCAATCACCGGCAGCCCGCAACAAAGCGCTTCGCCAATGACGCAGGGCGAATTTTCCATATCGCTGATCAGCACCAGTACATGCGCTTTTTGCATTTCGGCCGCAACAGCCGCGTACGGGAGCTCGCCCCGGAAAAAAACTGAATCGTTGAGCAGACCGAGTGTTTGTGCCAGCGAAACATACTCGTCATCGCGGTTGCCAACCAGCACTAATTGCGCATCGGCCACTGTTTGGGTAAGAAACTGATGAAAGGCATTCAAAATTCCGCCGACATTTTTCAGCGGCACCATGTTGGATACATGCAGGAAGGTAAAGCGGGCCGCCTTTTCTTCCACGGGAAAAAATAAAGAAGTATCCACCACATTTGGAATAACGGTAAACGGCTTTTGCAAGAGGTGGCGGTTGACCCCCTCACCCAAGAACCGGCTCACCGAAATAAAACCGGCTGCTTCGCGAAAGATTATTTTCAGCAACCGCCGGAAGAAAACGGTCCTTGTCCCAATGTGGTCGTCCACCACCGGATTGTAGATGCCCCAGTGTTCGGTAAGCAGGTAGGGCGCTCCAAATTTTCGTTTCAGCCAAAGCGCCATTAACCCGGCCTTCCAGGGTACATGCACATGCACAACGGCAGGCTGCAGGTCGTTCATCAACTTCTCTAAAACAGATTGGTACGAATGGCGCCAGCGCCGGTAATTACCGATGCGGCCGAAGATTCCCTTTTCTTTCGGCAGGTAAAGAATGTGTTCGGTTAATGAAGTGCTGCCGCTGATGTCTTCCTCAACTTCCACTTGCTCTTTGGCAAAGCGGATAAAGAAAACATACACATCATCGTAAAGCGCTGCGGCCCTTGCATGGCGCTGAATAAAATCGCCGTCGAAGGGATCGTATTTGTTGGGATACCAGCTTACCAGCCAAAGAATTTTTTTTCGTTTGCTCATGGGCCGGGATTCACGAAGGCCTGATTTGGATAAACTCCTGCCGGCGGAGATAATACAAAAACAGGATATAGCCCATTGGAAGGAGGCTGAAAAGCTGCAACACCACCACACCCGAAGTGGCACCCATGGCAAAAAACATCAGCATGAAAATAAGCCCGCCCACCAGCACATCGTTGTTCACCGCGCAAACAATGTCGAAGTGGCCGGTGCGCTGGTGATACTTTAGTTCAAGGGGATGCGTAATGTGAAAGCCATCGGTAACAACAATGCGGGACGGCGTCGTGGTCATGGTAACGAGCACCGGCTTGTTTTTGCGGAGCGGGTAAATCTGCATGCCGTTCACCACCAGCCGCAGCTTTAAAAACCGCAGCAGGAGGTGATTTTTTTGAACCACTACGATCTGGTATTGAGTAGAGGGCTTAATGCTTTAAGGCTTTTATGATCTGTACAAATTCGCCGGCATTGAGGGAGGCGCCGCCGACCAGGCCACCGTCCACATCGGGGTTGGCAAACAACTCGCCGGCATTGCTGCCTTTTACACTGCCGCCGTACAAAATCGTCACCGAATCAGCAACTTCTTTCCCCCACTTGCCTGCCAGTACAGAACGGATGGCCTCGTGCATTTGTTGTGCCTGTTCGGCCGTAGCTGTTTTTCCCGTGCCAATGGCCCAGATGGGCTCGTAGGCAATGATGATTTTTTGAAGCTGCTCTGCCGAAAGGTGAAAAAGCGACTCTTCCAGTTGCACCCTGACAAACTCGTTTTGGCTACCCTGCTCGCGAATCTCCAACGCCTCGCCGCAACAGAAAATTGGCGTTATGCCTGCTTCTAAACAGAGGTCCAGTTTTTCTTTCAATAACTGGTTGGTTTCGCCGTAATATTCGCGGCGTTCGCTGTGGCCCACCACGCACCATTCAATGCCGATAGAGCGAAGCATCTCCACCGATACCTCGCCGGTGTAAGCGCCGCTTTTTTTGTTGCTGCAGTTTTGTGCGGCAATGGCGTAGCCACTTTCATTCACCTTTTCCTTTGCCATCATCAGGTAGGGAAAGGGCACCGCAAAAACGACCTGCTGGCCCGCTGCGGGTTTTATTCCTTCGGTTAAAACATCGTTCAACAAAGCTTGTGCTCCTTCGAGCGTCAGATTCATCTTCCAGTTGGCGGCGGCTATTTGCTTGCGCATAATGTTGGTTTTAAGTGTTCACAAGTTGAAGCGTTTCTGCACACGTCATGTGTGAACTCGTGAACGAGTGAACTTGTGAACAGTTATTCAATAGTGGTCAAAGATATGTTTCAGGATAATCTTCTCCGAAGCAGTGAGCCTCTCGCCTTTAAATTGTTTCCAATTGTGGATATCCGCAAATGCTTTTTGCAGATCGTACCGCTGCAGGCCATCGCTGCCCCAGGAAAACGAAGGAATATATTTCGGTGTCAGTCCGTTGCCAAACACATGGGCACAGGCGCCAATCACGGTGCCGGTGTTGATGCTGGTGTTGATGGCCGTGCGGGTGTAGTCGCCCATCATTACCCCGCATTTTAAACCCGCACTAACGGCGCCCGCCGGTGTCCACACCACCACCTCAGATGCATTGTTTTTCATGTTGGAGTTGGTGGTGCCGGCGCCCCAGTTGCACCACTCGCCTATCACCGCATCGCCCATATAACCATCGTGGGCTTTGTTGGAATAGCCAAAGATCACCGAGTTTTTGATTTCGCCGGCCACTGTGCAATTTGGGCCGATGGTGGTAGCGCCATAGATTTTGGCACCCATTTTTATCACCGCCCCCTCCAGGATGGCCAGCGGCCCGCGGAGCAGGCAGCCTTCCATTACCAGCGCCCCTTTCCCAATATAGATCGGCCCGTCTTCGGCGTTGAGAAAGCTGCATTCCACCACCGCGCCTTCCTCTAAAAAAACATTTTCGGCACATTTCACGTGGTTGGTGGCTGCTATTTTTGCCGACTTGCGCCCGTGGGTCAGCAGCGCAAAATCATGGCCGATGGCCCAGCTATTGAGGCCAACAATGCTCCAGGGAAATTGAATTTCGTGGATCTCCTCCTCCACTTCCACCACGTGGCCCACTTTAATTTTGTTTTCGTCTATCACCTCCCTGGCCGAGATGCAATACACGAAACTTTCTTTTTCGGCCACCGAAAGCGCCTCGCCGGGCTGCAGCTTTTTCACTTGCTCCACCATGCTTTTGGAGGGCAGCACGTTGCCGTGAATGAGGTAGATCACATCATCGCCCACTAGCTGATGAATACGCACCGACCGCTCCCGGTCTTTGTAATCTTCTTCAAACTTGTCGTACGAGGGCGCTCCCAGGTGCTGCTCCCATTTTTCGCGGATGGTTAATATGCCTACCCGGATGTCCTGCACCTGACGGGTGAGGGTGAAAGGAAAAAGGTTGCCCGGCGTACAAAACTCTTCGGTGAAGACGATCTTGTGCATGAGGTGAACGGTGAGTGAACAATGAATTGCCGCCGAAGTTAGGAGAAATGCGGGGACGCAGAATGTACGAAACGAGGGGGTGAGGCGGGCGGCACAAGCTGGGTGGTCAACCCTTGGGAACGCAAGAAGATTTTTGGAAAAGGGCGCCCTTATTTTGGCAACAAGCAGCCTCGGCCGGTTGCTCCAAACGAAAAATCCCGCCTGAAAAAGGCGGGATCAGTCTATTTGCTACGCTGCAAAACTTATTTCTTGGCGTATTTCTTTTTGAATTTGTCAATACGGCCGGCGGTATCCACCAATACGTTTTTGCCAGTGAAGAAGGGGTGAGAAGTATTGGAAATTTCCAGCTTGATCAACGGATATTCGTTGCCATCTTCCCATTTAACGGTTTCCTTGCTTGCTGCTGTTGAACGGCTCAAAAAGCTGTAACCGTTACTCATGTCCTTGAAAACCACATAACGGTAATTTGCCGGATGAAGACCCTTTTTCATATAAATGTGTTTATCTGCCTGCTGTTATTGTTGAATTGAAGGCGCAAAATTAAGGAAAGCCGGGCAAAAAACCATCAGGAGGGGAAAGTTTTTTGTTAAGCAAGGGTGAAGAAGATGTGCGGATGAGCGGATCTGCAGATCGACGGATGAAGGAAAGACAGGAGGAGGAAATAAGCTAAATCATGCGTTATTAGTCAAATGGCCAAATTGCATTTGTGAATAAAAAGGGTTTAGAGCCGTACCTCTTCCGAAATCCATGTGAACTTTATAACAATTTAAAAAAATCAAGCACTCTTTTAAAGCACCTATCAGAAATGTCTTTCCATCCGCATATCTGCCTATCCGCATATCCTCCCCCATCCGCACATCTGCCTATTTTTCTCAGCTGCGCATATTCTCCACCTGCAGCGGAACACCCAAATCCCAGCCCTTGGAGGCCTGGATCACCGTTTGCAGGTCATCAATTTTTTTTCCGGTAACCCTTACTACATCGTCCATAATAGACGCCTGCACCTTCAGGCCTTCGTCTTTGATCTGCTTCACAATTTTTTTGGCATCTTCCTGCTTCAGGCCGTTACGCACCTCTACTTCTTTTTTCCAAACCTTGCCGCTTTGATAACCGTCTTTGGACGTGTCGAACGCTTCGGGCGAGATACCCTGCTTGTGGGCCCGGTTAATGAGCACATCAATCAACTGCCGCATTTTCATATCATCGTCGGTTTCCACCATCAGCTTAAAATCTTTTTTGTTGAGGTCAATGACCACATGGGCATTTTTAAAATCAAAGCGATTGGTGATTTCTTTTTTTGTCACGTTCACGGCATTGTCGAGTGCCTGGGCATCTACTTTCGATACAAAATCAAACGAAGGCATAAGAAAGGAAATTTTGCGGGGTTGAAGATAAGAAAAGAACCATTGAGCCGGTGAACGGAACAATGATGGTGGCGGCCATTGAAGAAATCACTCACGGCCTCTATCGCCTTCCGGCTAAACCGGCACTGCCGCAGCACACGGTTGTCGCACCGCAACAGATCTATGCCGGTCAGGCGCATCCAACGAAAAAATTTATCTTCCCTCAAACATTCATCACATGGCTTCGAAACCACCTGCCTTCCTTTTTTTTCTGCTCTTTTCCCTTTCGGTAGCGGCCCAGCAAAAAGGCTATTACCGCACGCCGGCCCTTCATCAAAATACCGTTGTTTTTACCGCCGAAGGCGACCTTTGGAAATATGACCTTGCCACGGGCGGCACGGCTTCGCGCCTTACTACCCATGCGGGGCTGGAAACCAATCCCCGCTTTTCGCCCGATGGAAAAACCATTGCCTTCCTGGGACAGTACGAGGGCCGCACGGAAATTTATGTCATGAACGCCGGCGGTGGCGTGCCGCGCCGCCTTACCTACGACTATGGTGCCCCCTACACATCGTTGGAAGGCTGGACGAAGGACGGCAAATTGCTTTACCGTACCGGAAAATTCAGCCGGTTGCCCCACTCGCAACTGGCCGTGCTCGACACGAAAACACTGCACAGCGAACCCCTTCCGCTTTGGCAGGCTTCGCAGGGAGCTTATGATGCGGATGGCGTGTTGTTTTTCACCCGCTTTCCCAACCAGGGCAGTAAAACCAAGCGCTACCAGGGCGGGTTTATCGAGCAGGTGTGGCGGTTCAGTGGGGCGTCGGAAGCAGTGAACATTACCGGCGATTACAAAGGCACCAGCAGCCACCCGATGGTTTGGCAAGACCGCGTTTATTTTCTTTCGGACCGCGACGGCACCATGAACATCTGGAGCATGACCAAAACCGGCAAAGAGCCGAAGGAACATACGTTCTCGAAGCGGTGGGACATTCAGTCGCCGGCTATTGAAGGCTCACGCATTATCTATCAAAAAGGCGCCGATATCTGGCTTTACGATATTGCCAAAAACACCGACCGGATGCTTGACATTAGCCTGCTGTCGGATTTTGAACAGCGGCAAACCAAATGGATACAAAGCCCGGTAGCCGGCATCAGCTACAGCGCCATTTCGCCCAACGGGAGCTACGCCGCCATCATCAGCCGCGGCCGGGTGTTTGTGTCGCCGGCCAAAAGCGACCGCTGGGTGGAAGTAACCCGCCGCAGCGGTGTACGCTACAAGGCCGTGCAGTTTATTGACAATAAAACGGTGGCGGTACTGTCGGACGAAAGCGGCGAATACGAAGTGTGGACAATGCTGGCCGATGGCAGCGGCACTCCCCGGCAGGTAACCAAAGGCTCAAAAACGCTGATCACCTGGTTCGATGTTTCGCCCAACGGCAAGTACATTGCCTACAACGACAAAAACCAGGTGCTGCGGGTGGCCGATGCCGCCAACGGGCGGGTCGTTTTCAGCAACGACAGTACGTTGGAAAACATCGGCACGTCCTGGTCGCCCGATAGCCGGTACCTTTGTTTTACCACCACCATCGAAAACCAAAATGCCCAACTGCAGTTGCTGGACCTGCAAACGTTGAAAACAAGATCTATCAGCACACCCCGGCTCGACAGCTACCTGCCCTCCTGGTCGGCAGACAGCCAATGGCTGTTTTTTGTTTCGGACCGCAACCTGCGTTCGAAAGTGCGGTCGCCCTGGGGATCGCGGCAGCCGGAGCCCTACTACACCGAAACCTCGTTTTTCTACGCTATGCCGCTCGACACCGCGGCCCGTTTTCCCTTTGTGCGCAGCGATTCCTGGCTTTCCGATTCGGCCTTCAGCCTGCCCGAAAAGCCGGAACCAACGGCAACTCCCGCGGCCAGGAAAGGCCAGGCAACAACAGCCTCCCGCAACCGCACAATTAACTGGGACGTTGCCACTTCATCGCTTTACCAGGTGCCCGTAAAGGGCAGCAACATTGGCGACTTTGCGGCCGCCAGCGGCTGGCTTTACTGGATAGACCGTGGCAACGAGGAGAACCCAACCAGCTTTAAGCTGATGGCGCTTAAAATTGGTGAAGACAAAAAATACGAACCAAAAGAAGTGGCAGCCGGCGTGGCCGGCTTTAGCCTGTCGGCCAACCGGAAAAAGCTGTTGCTGCAGATGGCCAACCGCACCCTGGCCATTGCCGATGCCAACGGCCAAAAAGTGGCGGCCGACGAAGCCCGCCTGGAACTGGCCAACTGGGCTTTTGCCATCAACCCTATGGAGGACTGGCGGCAGATGTACGAAGATGCCTGGCGCATGATGCGGGATTATTTTTACGACCGCAACCTGCACAAGGTGCAGTGGGACAGCATTCGAACACAATACGAGCCGCTGCTGGCCCGCCTCACCGACCGGTACGAGCTGGATGATATTCTTTCGCAGGCTGTGGGTGAGCTTTCGGCCCTGCACACGTTTGTTTATGGCGGCGAGCAACGGACATCGCCCGTGCGGATTCCGATTGGCTTTCTAGGCGCCAGGCTGACACCTACGGAAAAGGGAGCGCAGATCAGCCATATTTACCAAACAGACCCTGACTACCCCGACTTTACCTCGCCGCTGGCCAAACCCGAACTCAACATCCGCGAAGGCGATGTGATAACGGCGGTGAACAACGTGCCGGTCAATACAGTGCCACACATTTCGGTGCTGCTGGCCAACAAGGTGAATGTGCCGGTGAAGCTGACGCTGCTAAGCAGCCAAAACAGGCTGTATGAACAGGTGGTGCGCCCCTTTTCCCAGACCGACGAGGCTGACATCCGCTACAATGAATGGGAGCTGAGCCGCCGGCAGTTGGTGGACAGCCTCACCAATAACGAGTTTGGCTACGTACACCTGCGGGCGATGGGCGGCGATGACATGGATGCGTTTGTGAAACAGTTTTACCCTGTTTTTAACCGCAAGGGCCTCATCATTGATGTGCGCCACAACAGGGGCGGCAACATTGATAGCTGGGTGCTGGAAAAGTTGATGCGCAAAGCCTGGATGTACTGGCAGGCCCGGGCCGGCAAGCCGTACTGGAACATGCAGTATGCATTCCGGGGAAAAATGGTGATCCTTTGCGACCAGATGACGGCTTCGGATGGCGAGGCGATAGCTGAAGGCTTTCGCCGGCTGGGCCTGGGCAAGGTGATTGGCATGCGCACCTGGGGTGGCGAAATCTGGCTCTCGTCCTCGAACCGGCTGGTGGATAATGGCATTGCCTCGGCGGCTGAATTTGGCGTGTTTGGACCTGAGGGGCAATGGCTGATTGAGGGACATGGCGTGGACCCTGATATCGAAGTGGACAACCTGCCGTACGAAAGCTTTAAGGGAAAAGATGCCCAGTTGCAGGCGGCCATCAAACACCTGAAAGAAGAACTGAAAAAAGACCCGGTAGCGGATATCAGGGTACCGGCTTACCCGGACAAGTCGTTTCCGTATAACAAATAGGCGTTGTATCGGCAGGGGATCAATGAATAAAAGCGTGGACCTGTTGGTTCATGCTTTTTTATTGCGGCTGGTGTTTGTGCCTACGCCTTGCCGGGTGGGTAGGCTTACTGGTCACCGCGGTATAGCATGCATCCGCTTTTATCAACCGAAGTTGTCTGTGCCGGCTTGGCAACGGTGCCGGCCAACTGAGCATGTCGCTGCCGGCGCCAGTAAAAGGCTAGCAAGGCGGGGTATGCCGGTTGGCGTTTTCATTGACGAGAGAAAAGGCGGGAGTGGCTGCTGGTTCCGTTGTTGGTGGACTGAGGACATGGCTAACGCTTCACACGCAACAACGGCGGGCTGCCAGTGCAGAAAGATCAACGAAGGCAGAACAGAATTCTGTCAAGCCGGGATGACGACGACAATGATATGCTGCCGATTGCTCCAACGTCCCGCCCAACTATTGGCAATACCCTTGTTGTGCGTTCGCTCTTCGTCCCGCTAATCCCAAATGTTCTTGTTATTGAAAAGGTGTTCCACTAACTCATAATAACCGACCCAACCGTCTCTACTCCACGTTAACTTCCGTTCTACGTTTCCAATTTTAAATGTGAAGTTGTCGCCTTCGTTTGGAAATATCATGTTATTAGGTGCTTGTTGGGTTGCAAACGGAAGTTCCTCCTCAAACTCTCTGATTTGTTTTATTTTGTCAGTAGTCAATAGGGTAGTCCGTTTTTTGTATCCTCTGCTTTTTTCGTAATTGTCTTGATACCTTATTAATGTAGCGAAGTATTTTTTGTCCTTTAGATAAATCGTAAGCTTACTTTTTTGATTTCTGAAACAGCCATAAAAATGGTCTTGAATTATCAAAGGAGTATTTGCTGTCACGCTATCAATTAAACCTTTAAAGTCTTGGTTTCGTTCTCCAAACCTTTCAACACACAATTGAATTGTATAAGTTTTGTTCTCTTTTATTTCTAACGTCTCATCAAGCTTTTGATAGAATATGTTTGAGTATCTGAACCTGTAACTTCCTTTTCCGAGGCTGTCCAAGGTCACTTTGTAGTCTTTTGTGGCAAACGGCTCAACAGAATATAGAAACACTCCATCTTTGAAGACTTCAATGTTACTGATGTTAGTACCATGTTTATAATGACAGTTGCGAGACTGCAAAATGACCGTAGCTTTTGGTTCATTTTTAGTAAAAACAGTGTCAGAAGTGAAATTTGCGGTTTGCAATAAAATGTATGTCAGAAAGAGATGAATACTCATAAGGTTGCAAATAGAGTGACGCACAACGGAGAACGTATTTGCGAAGAAGCGGAATTAGGATTTCTGCTGCTTCATTTAC
>CBDUBQ010000063.1:0-23075 GCA_965365435.1 uncultured Flavisolibacter sp. | reverse complement strand
ACCTCGCGGCGCTGCCACCTGAAGACAGTGCGTCTACCAATTTCGCCACCTGGGCTTCTGCGCCGGTCTTACCCCGGCGGGGTGCAAATATAAGGGGGAAGGTTTCAAACTTCCAACACCTTTTTTTGCGGCTTCCCGCCAAGTAGTAAAATGCCAACAATCACCAGGCCGGTGCCAACCAGTTGTGCGGGAAAGATGGCTTCGCCCAGCACGAAATGCGCCTGCAAGATGGTAGATACCGGGCCAATGCTGGAAATAATGGCAACGTTGTTTGAGCCGATGCGCTTCATGCCCGCGGCAATCAGGAACGATGGAATAACCGTGGCGAAAATGGCCAGCAACAGGCCGTAGGGAATGGTAGAAGCGGCAAACAAACTACCTGCCGAACCCCTGGTGACCAGGTAGTGAAGAAAGACACCTACGGTAGCCGAAAGCATGGCGTAGGCGGTGAACTGGTTGGACCCGATATGCGGGATGATCTTGCCGCTGCCGGCAATATAAATGGCATAGGTAACCGAACAAATGGCAACACAAACACTGCCCCACCAAAAACCGGCGTTGCCGGCTTCAAGCTGCACTTCGGCAGAAAACGCAATGGCAATGCCGACATAGGTCAGCGCCAGCGCCAGCCATTGGTTTTTGGCAATAGACTGGGCAAAGAAAAACCGGTTAATGAGCACCGCGAAGGTGGGATAGAGGAAAAGGATCAGGCGTTCGAGACCGGCCGAAATGTACTGCAGGCCGATAAAATCGAAAAGGCTGCTGAGATAATAGCCGAAGATTCCCAGCAAAAAAGTCACCGCCCACTGCCGCCGGGTCATCACCGCCTTTCCCGCCTGGCGGCTCACCCAAAAAGCGGCCAGCAGGTAAAACGGCAGGGAAAAAGCCATGCGCAGCGTCAGCAGCGTCACCGCGTCTACCGGCACCGAAGCAAAGGCCTTTTTCACCATAATGGCTTTGGTGGAAAAAAGGATAGCGCCGAAAAAAGTGATCAGAAAGCCGGCGACGGTCAGCGTACGTTTTTCGTGATTGGCTTGCATGGATAGAAAAAACCCCGCTGAGGGCGGGGTTTAGCGGTTATACAGCGACGTTGAAATCGCGTAAAGCATCATTTAAACTTGTTTTCAAATCGGTGCTGGCTTTGCGTTGGCCAATGATCAGTGCACAGGAAACACTGTATTCACCGGCCGGAAATTTCTTTTGATAGCTTCCCGGAATCACCACGCTGCGGGCCGGCACACGGCCCCGGTATTCGATGGGTTCCGGTCCGCTCACGTCTATGATTTTGGTGGATTGTGTCAGCACCACGTTGGCGCCCAATACCGCTTCATTTTCCACCCTCACACCTTCCACCACAATGCAGCGGGAGCCCACAAACACACCGTCTTCGATAATCACCGGCGATGCCTGCAGCGGCTCCAACACACCACCAATACCCACACCGCCGCTGAGGTGCACGCCTTTCCCGATTTGTGCGCAACTTCCCACCGTGGCCCAGGTGTCAACCATGGTGCCTTCGTCCACATAAGCGCCAATGTTGACATAAGAAGGCATCAGCACCACATTTCTGGCAATGTAAGCGCCATAGCGGGCTACAGCATGCGGCACGGCCCGCACTCCCAATTCTTTGTACCCTTTTTTCAGCAGCATTTTATCGTAAAACTCAAATGGCTCCATACTCCAGGTTTGCATGGGCTGAATGCCGAAATAAAGCAGGATCGCCTGCTTTACCCACTCATTTACCTGCCAGCCATCCGCTGTTGGTTCAGCTACCCGCAGCCGCCCTTTGTCCACTTCTTCAATCACTGTGTGCACCGCATTTTGAAAAGCCTGGTAGGCCATCATTTCCCGGTTTTGAAAGCCTTGCTCGATTGTTTCCCGTAAGTTCATTCGTTCCCAAATTATTTTTGCAAACTTAATGGAGAAGACGAAAATATTGGTTCGGCTGCCCAACTGGCTGGGAGATATGGTGATGTCGGTGGGTGCCTTGCGGCAGCTATCGCTTCTCTACCCCGGTTCGGCCATCAGCATTATTGCTAAAAAAGGCTTGCATGAATTGTTGCCTTTTTTTCCGGACATGGAACACCAGTTTGTTTTCAGCAAAGACGAATACCGCGGGTTAAAAGGCGTTTGGCGCTTTGGCCAAATGATCAGGCAAAAGGAAAAGTTTGATCTGTTTATTTCTTTTCCCGATTCTTTTTCGTCCGCCCTGATGGGACTGGCCACTGGTGCCAAACAACGAATCGGTTATAAAAAAGAAGGGCGTGAAGTGTTGCTGACAAAGGCATTTAGTAAACCAAAAGGGCTTCATCGCGCCGAAGAGTATAGCAGGCTGATAGAAGACTACAGCGGCCGGAAAACAAATTCACCGGAAGTGAGGCTGCAGCATTCGTTTCCGAAAAAAGAGTACATCGTCATTAACATTAATTCCGAAGCGGTATCACGCCGCCTGACGCTGGCCAAGGCGGTAGAAATCATCAGTGAAGCCCACCGCCAGATTGATGGCCGTATCTTGCTGATCGGCGGGGGCCGGGAACAACTTTTTGTGGAAGAAGTCATGCGCCGGTTGCCGGTTACTGAAAGTGTGGAATCGGTGGCCGGCCAAACAACGCTGGCACAGCTAGCACAGATACTGGCGTCGGCCCGGGCCGTGCTGACTACCGATTCCGGTCCGGCGCACCTGGCTAACGCTCTCGGTACCCAAACGGTGGTTTTATTTGGTGCCGGCAACGAAAACAATACAGCGCCGTACAACAAAGATGCGGTGGAAATCATCCGCCTGGGCAAATTGAGCTGCGAACCTTGTGTAAAAAACGAATGTGTGCAATTTGGTACGCCGCAGTGCCTTGAACTGCTGGAAACGCCGCATATCATTGCGCAGTTAAAACACCGGTTAGGGTATGCAAGCTGAATTTAATTTGGCGGTAGAAGCAGCCTTATCGGCGTTGCGCAGGGGAGAGGTCATTTTATACCCCACTGACATCGGTTGGGCCATCGGCTGTGAGGCAACCAACGAAGAAGCAGTTTCAAAAATTCTCGGCATGGTAGAAGGTTTAGGCGGCGAAAATTTTACCCTACTGGTGGCTGGCGAACGGGATCTGTTGCACTACGTAGCAGCGCCCGACCCTGCAGTGTTTGATTTTTTGCAGGAACAGGCCGTGGCCACCACCGTTATCTTCAACGATGCCATCCATCTGCCGGCAAGTCTGCTGGCCGCCGACGGCAGCATCGCCCTCCGTATTGTGCAAGATGAATTTTGCCGCCATTTGATCAAACGCCTTCGCAAGCCTGTGGTGGCTACCCCGGCCGGCAGCGCCGGGCAGCTTCCGGCTTTCTGTTTGGGCCAGGTGGACGATGCTATTAAACAACGCGTGGACCATGTGGTTGCGTGGCGCCAGGCCGAAACGATCGCTGCAAAAGCATCACAGCTGATCCGCTGGCGGAAAGGCATCCCCGAAATTATCCGGTAGTACCGGCCACCGGGCCATACACCCCGAAAACCCAAACTGCCGTAGTTTTGCGGCCTCATGCAAATTACGTGTACAGAAAGGGAAGAGAAGGTGTTTCGGACGATAGCCGCCGCCGCCGGTGGCTTGCAAATGCCCTGTTACCTGGTGGGTGGGTTTGTTCGCGACAAACTGCTCAACAGGCCAACAAAAGATGCTGATTTTGTTTGTGTGGGCGATGCCCTGCAACTGGCGCAAACCGCGGCCAAAGCCTTTGTGCCGCACCCGAAAGTGAGCTTGTTCAAGAACTTTGGTACGGCCCAGTTTCGCCTGCCCGATGGCTTTGACCTGGAGTTTGTAGGCGCCCGTAAAGAAAGCTACCAGCGGCATTCACGCAAGCCGCACGTGGAGCCGGGCACTATCGAAGACGACCAGAAACGCCGCGACTTTACCATCAATGCCCTGGCCATAAGCCTGAATAAAGCCGATTTCGGCAAGCTGGTGGATCCTTTTGGTGGTGTTGACGACCTCACCAAAGGCATCATTCGCACGCCGCTGGAGGCAGCGCAAACTTTCAGCGACGATCCGCTGCGAATGATGCGGGCCATGCGCTTTGCCTCGCAGCTTGGATTTTCCATTTACCCTTCTACGCTGCGGGCTATCCGCGAACAAAAAGAACGGATAAAAATCATTTCCCAGGAACGCATTACCGATGAGCTGAACAAGATCATTTTAAGCCCCAAACCGTCGGTGGGTTTTAAGCTCCTGTACGAAACCGGCTTGCTGCGCCTCATCTTTCCGCAAATGGTGGACCTTGCCGGCGCCGAGTTTGTGGACGGCAAAGGCCACAAGGATAATTTTTACCACACACTGCAGGTGCTGGACAATGCAGCCGACCGGTCAACCAATCTTTGGCTGCGCTGGGCGGCCATTCTGCACGACATTGCCAAGCCGGCCACCAAGCGATTTGAGGAAGGCCATGGCTGGACCTTCCACGGCCACGAGGTGGTGGGTGGCCGGATGGTGCCAAAGATTTTTAACCAACTCAAGCTGCCCTTGGGCGAACCGATGAAGTATGTAAAGAAATTGGTGGAGCTGCATCTCCGGCCCATTTCGCTGTCGAAAGAAGAGATTACCGACTCGGCCATTCGCCGCATTTTATTCGATGCCGGTGAGGATTTTGACGACCTGATGCTTCTTTGTGATTCGGACATCACGTCAAAAAATCCAAGCCGTGTGCGCCGCTACCGCGAGAATTTTGAACTGGTGCGCCAACGCTGCCGGGAGGTGGAAGAAAAGGACCGGATCCGGACCTGGCAACCACCTATTACCGGCGAGATCATCATGCAAACGTTTGGTATTCCGCCTTCGAAGCCCGTGGGCCTTATTAAAGATGCGCTGAAAGATGCCATGCTTGATGGGGTGATTGAAAACAGCTACGAGGCAGCCTTTCAATACATGTTGCAAAAAGGGCAGGAGTGTGGCCTGGTGCCGGTGAATACTGTTACGCTTCAAAACCGGCAAGAGCCATCAAATTGATACGAGCTTACCAGCGACGCTGGCATCCCCTGAAACCTGGCTTTGAGCCTTCTTTACCAGATAGCAAGCGGCTGATCAGGCAGCGTTTCTCGTCTCACGATTGCCCTGTATCTTTGCCGCTTATTGCATTCAACCACAGCGCATGGCCATACTGAAATTCAGGGTTTATTTTGAAGAAGATGACAGTGTGTACCGGGATATAGCCATCCGGCACAAGCAGCATTTTTTTGAGCTGCACGAAGCGATCTTGAAGGCGTTTGAGTTTGATTCGAAACACGGCGCCACGTTTTACCGCAGCAATGACCACTGGCAGCGTGGCCGCGAAATTTCCGTGGAAGTATATCCCAACCGTCCCTACAAAGCGCCGCCCTTGCTGATGAAGGAAACAACCATCGGCTCCGAGATAAAAGATCCCAATCAAAAGTTTATTTATCTCTACGATTTTGTGCGGGGATGGACGTTTCTGGTGGAGTTGATTAGCGTAAGCAAAGAAGAAAATCCTAAAATTACTTACCCGGCCCTTGTGCGGAAAGAAGGCATTCCGCCAAGCCAGTATGGTACCAAAAGTTTGCTGGGCGAACGCTTTGCCGATGTGGAAGAAAAATACGACCTGTCGAAAGGTGCCGAAGGTTTTGGCGAAGAAGGCGAAGCGGGCGATGAAGCCACCGGTGGAGGCGAAGAATTTGGCGCGGAAGAAAGTACCGGCAACGAAGAAATTTAGGCTGCAAAACGGCCCTGCCGCCGGTAAGTGAAATTGGCCTGGGGTAACTCTTTTCGCCCCTGGCCAGTGCCAACCTCCCGTTTCATCATTAACCCTGTTTTGTAAACTCCATCCTCACGCTTTTATTTTCGTTTGAAAACAAACACAGTCATCATCATTGCCGGGCCCACAGCGGTGGGAAAAACAGCGGTCGGCATTGCCGTGGCCAGGCATTTTTCCACCGAAATTATATCAGCCGACAGCCGGCAATGTTTCCGCGAATTACGGATTGGCGTTGCCCGCCCTACGCCGGCCGAACTGGCCGCCGTGCCACACCATTTTATTGCCTCACACTCGATCGGCGATCGGGTGACGGCCGCCACGTTTGAAGGCTATGCGCTGGAAAAAACAGCAACGATTTTTCAAACAAAAAACACGGTGGTGATGGTTGGCGGCACCGGGTTGTATCTAAAAGCTTTTGCCCATGGCATGGACCCCGTGCCGGCGGTGCCGCCGGCAGTTCGCCAGGAACTGACGGCGGCTTACAGCCAGAATGGTTTGCCCTGGCTTCAGCAGCAGGTGCGGGCCGAAGACCCGCAGTTTTTTCGGGAAGGCGAATGGGGAAATCCGCAGCGGCTGTTGCGGGCTCTCGAGGTTATGCGGGCCACGGGCCGCTCTATTTTATCGTTTCATACCGGCGAACAAAAACAGCGCTCTTTCCGGGTGTTAAAGCTGGCGCTTGAGCTGCCGCGGGAAGAATTGTACCAGCGCATTAACCTGCGGGTAGAGCAAATGATGGAGGATGGGCTGCTCAACGAAGTAAAAGGCCTGATGGATTACCAACACCTGAATGCGCTGCAAACGGTGGGTTACAAAGAGCTCTTTCACTATCTCCATGGCGGCGTTTCGCTACAGGCGGCTGTGCAGGAAATAAAGCAGGCCACCCGCCACTATGCCAAGCGCCAACTAACCTGGTTTCGCAAAGACAAAGACTATCACTGGCTGCCGCCCGACCCTGCCGCCGTCATCGCCTTTTTAAAAGAGCAGTTGCCGGGAGCCGGCTGATTTTTTATCGAGTATTCCCTGTTTTCGCCTAAAAAAAAGCCGCCTTTCGGCAGCTTTTCTTTATCATAGTTCAAACAGTTCAACGTTGGGTAGGCCTCAGGCCACTTGCCGTTCGGCTTTTCTTGTTTCTTTCGTCAGCAGATGTTTCAGGAAGGCCACTTCGTCTTCGATGTAAGCTTCGCCGTTCTGCCGGAAAATATCGTGAAACCAAAGCTCCGGCTCGGCCTCATATTTCTTTTGCCAGCTATCCCAGGGGCAGTGAGTTTGCGATTTCCCGGCCACAAATCCCCAGTTGTAGGCGCCAATGCCGTATTGCTGAAACAGGGGCAGGATTTCCTGGAAGGTGCTGTCGAAAGGCCGGGCCATATATTCGGTGCAAAGCATCGGGCGGCCATAGCGCTGCACATCTTTAATACGCTGTTCTGTAGATTCTCTGTTGCCGTACCAATGAAAGCTCACAATATCCGAATGGCTGAACATGTAATTGTCGAGCGCCGTGATTTTGGTATCGCAGCTCCAGTCGTTCTGCCAGGGCGCCATTGTAATGGGCTGAATCGGATTAATCACCCGCACCCAATTGATGGTTTTTTTCAGCAGGGCCATGGAAAGCTCGGCCTTGTGCAGCACGTAATCGTCGTCTTTATACGAAGCCAGGTTCATGTTGTCGGGCTCATTGTATAAGTCCCAGATCAGCACCCGCTCATCGTTGCTGAAGTGCGAAACAATGCCATGCACATAAGAATGCAGGCTGTCGTAGCTGTCGGGGTTGTTCAGCACATCGTAGCCCGGGCACTGCACCCAGCCCGAGTTGTGCACATTGTGTTTAGGCTGTGGCTGGCGGCCCAGCTTCGGAAACGGATCCCACACAGCATCAAACAACACCAGCATGGTGCGGATATTGTGGCTGTAGGCAATGCTCAGGAACGAATCTATCCGGCGAAGAAATCCTTCCGGGTCCTGGTTCCAAAGCAGGTTGTGCAGGAACACCCGTACGGTATTTAAGCCCAGCGAGGCCGCCCATCCCAATTCTTTTTCGATCAGTTGGGGCGAAAACGTTTCGGCTTGCCACATCTCAAGCTGATTGATGGCGTTTGACGGAATATAATTGCATCCGACCAGCCAGCCATTCCGGGCTTTCCAGTCGTGTGCTTTTTCGGCCGGCCAGCGGTAGGCCAGTTCGGGATCGTGTGCAGCAAAGGGAACGGTGTTGGGGGTGGCTAACATGAGTTTTCGATAATTAAAAGTGATTGGATTTTTTGTAGGTTGATCAGTTTCCAAAATTGTTAGAAAAGCACCACCGCGTCAAGTGCTTTTCGTGGCGGAAAGCCATTTGGTCGGTGAAGCGGGAGAAAGAAAGGGTGAACCGGGGCCGCAGGCAAAAAAGGCTTTTTTTTATCCCTTAAAGAGGCCGTTATTTGTTACCAGTTTTCACTTAATGAACCCCCATATGAACCAGCAGTTAAGCGACAGCGTAAAGGAAAAATTCCGGCAGCGGTTTAGCGCCGAGCCAGTCATTGTGCGGTCGCCGGGCCGGGTGAACGTTATTGGCGAACACACCGATTATAACAATGGTTTTGTGCTGCCGGCCGCCATAGACAAAGCCATCTACGTAGGCCTCAGCAAACGCGATGATGATAAGATTCTTCTTTATTCCGAAGAGTTTGCGCAGGCCCACGAAACTACCGTGGCGGAGGTGGCCATTACCGACAAGCAATGGCCCAACTATATTCTCGGTGTGGTGGACCAGCTCAACAAACGCGGATTTAAAATTTCCGGCTTCAACCTGAATATTGACGGCGACGTGCCCGTGGGTGCCGGCCTTTCTTCGTCTGCTGCCGTGGAGTGCGCCACCGCTTTTGGCCTTAACCATTGCTTTGATTTAGGTATTGATAAAATGGAACTGGCGCTGATAGGGCAAAAGGCCGAACATACGTTTGCCGGCGTTATGTGTGGTATCATGGATCAATTTGCGTCGGTATTTGGCAAAGCAGGGCATGTGATACGCCTCGACTGCCAGAGCCTGCAATACGCTTACGTGCCCATCAGCATGGAGGGTTTCAAGCTTCTTTTGCTCAATACCAACGTAAAGCATTCTTTGTCGTCTTCGGAATACAACACCCGGCGGCAGGAATGTGCCGAAGGGGTGCGCCTGCTGCAGCAGGCCGGTGAGCCGGTGGAAAGCCTTCGCGACGCCAACCTGACCATGGTGACCAAACATCTGAAAGAGCGGAACCAGGTCGTTTATCGCCGGTGCAAATACATTGTGGAAGAAAACCAGCGCCTGCTGATGGCCTGCGATGCGCTGGAAGCCAGCGACCTGCACACGCTGGGGCTGAACATGTACGGATCGCACGATGGCCTGCAGCACGAGTATGAAGTAAGCTGCCCCGAACTGGACTTTCTGGTGGATGCCGTTCGTGGCCACGAGGCGGTAATTGGTGCCCGGATGACCGGCGGAGGATTTGGCGGGTGCACACTCAACATCGTACGGGAAGATAGCATTGACGCCCTTGTGGCCGACCTGGGCCAACGGTACAAAGCGGCTATGGGGCTTGATCTCACCGCGTATGTGGCCACGCCCGACAACGGCTCGTCGCTGGTGCAATGAACTGTTAATCCCTGATGCCAAGCCACGGCAGCAATTATTTTTGAAGCACAAAGCCTTTTATGAAAAAAGTGTTGGTTGCTCTATTTGTTTTGGTTGCCATGGCCGCCAGTGCACAAAAGCCCGAAGGGCTTTTTATCAACTCGAAAGCTCCAGAGTTTAAGCTGAAAGACCAGACGGGCGTGGAAGTTTCGCTGAAAGAATTGCGTAAAAAAGGGCCGGTCGTGCTGCTTTTTTACCGCGGCAACTGGTGTCCTTTCTGCAACCGGCAACTAAAGGCCCTACAGGACTCGCTGGGCATGATCTATACCAAAGGCGCCCAGGTGGTAGCCATTACACCCGAAACCAAAGAAGGAATTGACTCCACCGTGCGCAAGACCGGCGCCATTTTTCCCATTCTTTACGACGAAGACATGAAGGTGGCAGCGGCTTATGAGGTAGCGTTCAAGGTGGACGACCGTACGCTGAACCGTTATAAAACCGGCGGCATAGACCTGCTGAAAGTGAATGCGCAAAAGACCGCTTTTTTGCCCATACCGGCCGTTTACATTATCAATAAAGAAGGCTCCGTCACGTACCGCTTTTTCGATGAAAACTACCGCAACCGGATTTCGGTGAAGGAGATTGTGAAAAATCTAAAGTAATGCCCATGTCTGCCTAAAGGGGAGACTTGGACCGGTGGGTTGAATGTTTTTTTGCTGACCGATAGTGATAGATTCTATTCGTTGTTCAGTATTGTTCTGAACGTACAAGAGTGCGACGCAACAGAAGGTTCATCGTAGCACTTCAGCTTAGTACATAAAATGGCTTGGCGCCTTTACCCGTTACGGCTTTGCAGGAAATAGAATAGCAACAATCTGCGTGAAAAAACAGAGGACACGTCAGGCAAATGTCTCTGCGATGGCCTGCCTGAACAATGCCTGCCGACAAATAAAGTAGGTTGATTGACCTAAGTCTCGCCTTTAAGGGGACAGGGGGATGCTTATCTTTAGGAAATGAAGATCGCCTTTCACGGAGCAGCCCGTACCGTTACCGGGTCTAAACATTTGCTGACGCTTAAGAACGGAAAAAAAATTCTACTCGATTGCGGCATGTTTCAGGGGATGGGCAAAGAAACCGATGCCCTTAACCGGTCGTTTGGCTTTAGCCCGGCCGACGTGGATGCGATGATCCTTTCGCATGCCCACATTGACCATTCGGGACTTATTCCAAAGCTGGCCAAAGAAGGGTTTGGCGGCAATATTTTTTGTACGAATGCCACGCAGGAACTGGCCTCGGTGTTGCTGGAAGATTCGGCCCAGATACAGCAGAGCGATGCCAAATATCACAACAAGGGCAGCAAGGCGCAGGGGAAACCGCTGGTGCAACCGCTGTACACCATCGCCGACGCAAAAGCGGCCAGCCGCCTGTTTGTGTCCAGGCCCTACAAAACCTGGTTTCCGGTGATAGATGGGGTGGAAGCCATGTTCACCGACGCCGGCCATATTATCGGCAGTGCCTGCGTACATGTTCGGGTCACCGAGGGTGGCGAAACAAGGCAGCTCTCGTTCAGTGGCGATATCGGCCGTTATCGCGACGTGATCCTGAAATCTCCCGACGTGTTTCCGCAGGCCGATTACATCATCATGGAATCAACCTATGGCAACAGTTTGCATACAGACATTCACAGCTCCATAGACACCATCCTGCATTGGATAGAAAAAATCTGCCTGCAGCAAAAAGGAAAGCTCATTTTGCCGGCCTTCAGCCTGGGGCGTACCCAGGAAATTCTATACGGCTTAAACCAGCTGGCGCTGGAAAACCGGTTGCCGAAACTGGATTATTTTCTCGACAGCCCCCTGAGCACCACCATCACCGAAGTGGTGAAAAAATACCCTGACTATTTTAACCGCACCATTCAGCGGGTGTTGGAGGTAGATGACGATCCGTTTCACTTCGAAGGCCTGCGGTACGTGAAAACAGTGGATGAGTCGAAGCTGCTCAACTACCGCAATGAGCCTTGCGTGATTATTTCGGCCAGCGGCATGGCCGAGGCCGGGCGAGTGAAGCACCATATCAGCAACAACATCGAAAACAGCCGCAACAGCATCCTGATGACCGGCTATTGCGAACCGCGTTCGCTCGGCGGACGCCTGCTGGCGGGACAGAAGGAAGTGGGGATCTTTGGTGTGCAGCACCAAGTGCATGCGCAGATAGGCCAGATAAAAAGCATGAGCGCCCACGGCGACTACGAGGATATGAGCCAGTGGCTCGGCTGCCAGGACAAAACGGGCATCCGCAAATTATTTCTGGTGCACGGAGAGTATGATGTACAGCAGGATTTTAAAGCCTGGCTGTTGAAAAGCGGATTTGCCGATGTGGAAGTGCCCGACCGCCATTACGAGGTAGGATTGACGTAAAAAATTTCGAAAGAAATTCTTCAAAGTTTTGGAAGGGAAGAGTGACACCCCTATTTTTGCACTCCCAAAACAGTCCGCCGCGTTCGTCTAAGGGCTAGGACGCCTCCCTTTCACGGAGGTAATACGGGTTCGAATCCCGTACGCGGTACGAAAAAAAGCCTGAAACTTGTTTCGGGCTTTTTTGTTTTTTGCCGGCTGTTGCGGCAACTCCACTCATTTTGTTTTGCACTCTAGGCGGGCCGCGTAACGGCTCCAACTGTCATACCCATCCAATCGCAAAGCGGTGTTGCCGTTGGCCGTCAGCCAGGTCAGTTTCAAATACACAACATCCTTCTTTGGCAGCTTTAGCTCGTAGTAATAAAATCCGGTGAATGGCAGCACTTCGCAGGCTTTTAACAGCCTTGCCGAAAACCGGTTTTTTCCAAATAAGCTGTCTATGGTAAACCTGGGCGATAGCGCCGCCGACGGAGAGGTCAGGATGCTGAAAGATGAGTAACCCATCCGGGGTCCTTTAAACAGTACGTTCCAGGTCATGGGCTTTCCGTTGCTGATGCATGTTTTTCCGTTGATGGTGAGGTTGGCGGTGCCCTGGCGGTAAAAATTAATGCTGGTGTCATTGCTCATTTTCACGCCGTCCGTCTGCCATTTCACGGCAAATTTTTTCGGGTTTCCCACGCCCCAGTCACCTACGTTTTCGTAGCCGGTGCTGTCGGTCAATAGCGAGCGCAAAAAAGCGTAAACATCGGTGGATGGCTGGGCCGCCGCCGCCATCATCCAAACCAATGCCGCTAAGAGGAAATAGAGCTTTGTCATGAGCATTTGTTAAGGAGCGAAAAGACGGGTCTTTCTTCTGCCAACAGGCGCCGCGAAAAGCCCAACGTTGTTTTTACCGGCGGCGGGTTCTTATTAAAGGTAAACAAACCATTCCGGCCCTACCTGGCTAATTCTACCGGCAAGTGAATAAGCTGTTTCTGAATGCCCTCTGCCGGCCGGAAGCGATCATCAACATTTTTCATGGCGCCGCAAATGTCGGGCAGGCGATATCTATCCTATCGCCTTGTGGGTATGCCGCTCAGGAAAAGCTACGTGTAGTGGCCAAAGAATCTTAAATGGGTCGGCCGTTCGCCTGCAAAAAGCAGGGGTCCAGCCTATTTCCACTATCAGCGACAGATGGTCTTTTTTTCCTATCTTTCCCACCGGAAAAACTTTCTGCTCTCCAATATTTTGTAAAACAAGCCACTCGGCCGGCGCCACCGCCGGAACAACTAAGACGAAGTTTTTTCTCGCGAAAGGAAGGGCAGGAGCAGTTCCCGACACGGCATTGCCGGTAATGGGTGTTCTCCGGAGGTCAGCAGGTTTGGCCCGTCGGGGCTTACAACGGCCACCCATTTTCCTTTCGTTACGTTTAACCGAAGGACCCTCTTGTTATGAAATTGCTTCTACTAACTGCTTTGTTTTTTTTGGCCGGAAACGCCAATGCCACCAACTATTATTTTTCGTCCGTATCTGGCAATGATTCCCATTCGGCACTGGAAGCCCAACATCCCGAAACACCCTGGCAGTCTATTGACAAATTGAATGCCGTCAGCCGTTTGCTGCGGCCGGGGGATTCGATCTTATTCAAACGGGGCGAACAGTTTTATGGCAGCATCACCATCCGGGCAAGAGGGGCCCTGAACAACCCGATTTTTTACGGTGCTTACGGCTATGGCAATAACCCGGTGCTGACCGGCTTTAGAACGCTCAGCAACTGGACGCAGTACCAGCCCGGTATTTACTGGGCGCCACTCGACGCCGCCAACCTGCAAATGGTGACCATCAACGGCCAGGCCAGGCCGATGGGCCGCTATCCCAACACTGGTTTTTTGACCTATGAAAACAACAACGGCAACACCAGCATCACCGACACTGAACTGCCCGCCTCGCCCAACTGGAACGGCGCGGAAATCGTGATGCGCAAATACCGTTTTATCATTGACCGGCATACGGTGACGCTGCACAGCGGCACCACGCTGACCTATAACCGCTCTTCGGCGAATGGCAACAACAGCGCCTATGGGCCGGTGAAAGGCAATGGTTATTTTTTGCAAAACCACCTGCAAACGCTCGATCAGCCGGGCGAATGGTACTACGATGCAGTTGCAAAACGGCTTTATGTTCATTTGGGTACCCAGGACCCGGCCACCAGCGTGGTAAAAGCCAGCACACAGGATTATAATCTCATCGTATCCACCAACTACTTTCTCCATTTCGAAAACCTGGATTTCGAAGGCGCCAATGTGAAAGGGGTGTACCTGATCAACATCTCCAACAGCCGCCTGACGAATTGCCGTTTTTACCACCAGGGCGGCACAGCGCTTTACGGCATTGACCTGAATGCCGTATCCGTGGAGGGCGGCAGCATCGAACACTCGTTTTCGAACGGGATCAACTTCGAGTACAATGCCAACAACTGCACCATCAATGGCATGCGGGTGGAAAAAACCAATACCTTTCCCGGTACCGGCCGGTCGGGAAACGGGTCGGGTGTAGGCATCAATATTTATGGCGACCATTCCCGCATTACCAACAATACCGTGTTGGCATCGGGCTACAATGGTATCCAGTTTATTGGCAACGATGTGGTGGTGGAACGAAACGTGGTGGACAGCTTTTGCCTGATCAAAGACGATGGCGGCGGCATTTACACCTACACGGGTTCATCATCCATTACCAACTACCAGCGCATTATCCGCAACAACATCATCCTAAACGGCATTGGTTCGCTGGCGGGTGCGGCCGCCTACAATTACGAACCCTATGGAAAAGCGGCTGGCATTTACCTCGATGAATTTGCCAATAACACCCTGATAACCGGCAACACCGTGGCCAATGGCGACTGGGGCGGGTTGGTCGTTCACAATGCGCACGGAAATAAAATCACCGGCAATCTTTTTTACAACCACCGGTTTCAGGTCTATGTAAGCCAGTACCAGGCAGCCACCCGCAACCTGCTAATGACGGATAACCAGTACATCGCCCGGCAGGCTTCGCAGCAAACGTTTTATTACCAGACCTACGTTGCCGACCAGGCGGCGGCCATGGGGCTTTTTAATTTTAACTATTATGCCCGGCCGCTCAATGATGACAACAGCATCCGGCTCGACAATTTATTCAGCGGCGGTAGCGGCACTACCTATGTTTCACTGGCCAAATGGCAATCCGATCATCGCTTTGATACGGCCTCGCGGCGATCGCCCCTGACCTTTACCACAAATGCCGCCGATAACTTCCGTTTTCTTTACAATTCGACCGTTAGCGCCATCACCGTTGACCTTGCCGGCGACTATGTTGATGTAAAAAACAAGGCCTACAACGGGCAGGTGACGCTGGCGCCATTTACCTCCCTGCTTTTACTGAAAGCGACCGGCCTTGCCAGGGCCGCACAGCAGATTGATTTTGTGCCGCTGGAAGCCAAGCAGCACCCGGCCGAACCCTTCCCGCTTACGGCCTTGGCCAGCTCGGGCCTGCCGGTCAGCTTCCGGGTGTTATCGGGGCCGGCTTTTGTCAACGGCACAACGCTGACGGCCACCGGTGCCGGTACGGTGACGATTGAGGCCACACAGGCCGGCGATGCAAATTATCATGCCGCAGAACCGGCACTGCAGCAGCTTTTGGTGGAGCCCGACCCCCATGCTACCCCGGAAGAAAAACTGGCGCAACAGATCAATTTTTCAGCCCTGCATAACCGATCCTGGAGTTCGCCGCCCTTTGCGTTGATGGCCACGGCTACGTCCGGGTTGCCGGTGGCTTACCGGGTTGTTTCCGGGCCCGCCGTTGTGGCCAACAATGTGGTCAACATCACCGGCGTTGGCGACATTATCATTGAAGCTTCCCAAGACGGGAACGATCGCTACCATCCCGCCGAAACGGTTTCGCAGCAATTCAGCGTGTCGAAACTCGAGCAGGTTTTTCTCCGCTTTAATGCCATCCCCAATAAAAGCTACAACGATGGGCCGTTTGTTTTAAACGCCCTTGCTTCTTCTGATCTCCCGGTAACCTTTACCGTACTATCCGGCCCGGCCCTGGTAGCCGGCTCCACGGTCACCATCACCGGCGTTGGGCCGGTAGTGATAGGGGCCTCGCAGGAGGGCGATGATGTGCACAATGCCGCCCCGTCATTGACGAGAAGTTTTGAGGTATCCCGGGCTAATCAGACCATCGCCTTTGATTCTATCCCGACAAAACGATTTGGCGACGGTTCATTCTTGTTGCCGGCCACAGCTTCTTCGGGGTTGCCGGTTGCCTTACAAGTGCTTTCGGGGCCGGCCACGCTTTTGGGCCACACGCTGACCATTGAGGGCGCCGGTGCAGTAACGATAGAGGCCACTCAGCCCGGCGATGAAAACCATCTGCCTGGCTTACCCATACGCCGTTCATTTACCATCGAAAAAGCCACCCAAACCCTCAGCCTGCTGCCGCAGGAAGAAAAAACATTTGGCGATGCCCCCGTCCTGCTGTCGGCCACCGCTTCGTCGGGTGGGCGGGTGACCTGGAGTTTGGTCAGTGGCAGCGGCATTTTGGCCGACACCGTGTTGACAATTACCGGCGCCGGCGACCTGGTGGTAGAAGCCCGGCAGGCAGGGGATAGCAACTACAGTTCGGTGGCCGCCACGCAGCTCATCCGGGTAAAAAAACGGAGCCAATTCATCAGCATGGAAGACCTTTCGAATGTGCGGTTTGGCGATGCCCCCATTGACCTTGCTGCTGCGGCGAATTCCGGTTTGCCGGTGAGCTACCGGGTAGTTTCGGGTCCGGCGATCATCACCGGAAACCGCCTTTCATTCACTGGCGCAGGCGAAGTGCTGCTGGAAGCGCAGCAGGAGGGAAATGAAAATTACGAGGCGTCGGCTTTGCTGGCGAAACGTTTGGTGATAGAGCCGGCATTACAAACCATTTCATTCGATTCATTGCCAGATAAAGTTTTTGGTGATGAACCGTTCCCGCTTGCCGCAACGGCCACGTCGTTGCTTCCGGTCCGGTACCGTGTAGTTTCGGGGCCTGCCACCAGGGATAGTGCACAAGTCACAATCACCGGTGCCGGCACGGTTGTCATTGAAGCGTTCCAAACCGGCAATGAAAACTATCTGGAAGCAGCCAGTGTGCAGCGTTCATTTATCGTGGCCAGGGCATCGCAGCGCCTGAATTTCCCCGCCATCAGTGGCGTCAGTTACGGGCAGGCCGCCTTTGTTCCATCCGTTTCTGCTTCTTCCGGTCTGCCAGCGGCGATACAGGTTATCAGCGGCCCGGCGGCCTTCGCCGGCGATTCGCTATTCATTACCGGTGTGGGCGAAGTAGTGCTGGCGGCAGGGCAGGGCGGCAATGAAAACTTTTATCCGGCAGATTCTGTGCAGCAAGAGTTTGTCGTGGCCAAAGCTGGCCAGGCCATTTCGTTCGACAGCCTGCCGGGTAAACTGGCCGGCGACGAACCCATCCGCCTCACCGCTTCGGCCTCGTCTGGGTTGCCGGTAGAATGGCGCCTCCTTTCGGGGCCGGCTACCCTCACCGGCGATATGCTGGCACTAACCGGCGCCGGCGAAGTGGTTGTGGAAGCCAGCCAGCAAGGCAACGCTTTTTATTGGCCGGCGCCACCGGTGGAGCGGCGCTTTTCGATAGCGAAAAAAAGCCAGCAAATTCAGTTTTATGACCTGCCGGGCAGGGCGTATGGCGACACTGCTTTTCTGCTGGCGGCTATCGCCTCGTCCGGCTTGCCTGTACAGTTCCGTGTGGTCAGCGGGCCGGTGGAGATAGCCCAAAACCGGGTGACGATCACCGGCGTTGGCGAAGCCGTGATAGAAGCCATGCAGGAAGGAGATGGAGCCTTTGGGCCGGCCATGCCGGTGCAGCAGGTTCTTGTCATAAAAAAGGCGGCACAAACGATCACCTTTCCACTGCTGGAACAGAAAACCTACGGGGTCCAACCCCTTTTGCTGGCTGCTTCAGCCTCGTCTCTGCTGCCTGTGTCTTTCCAGGTGGTGCAAGGCCCGGCCGAAATAATCGGAGATGTCATTGCCTTCAGGGGCGCCGGCGAGGTGGTCGTCCGCGCCACGCAGGAGGGCAATGACTTGTATTCTGCAGCCGCGGCTGTTGAGCAAACCATCACGGTAGCAAAAGCGGCGCAGGCGATCCGATTTGAGGCGCCTGCCAATAAAACTTTCAACGATCCGCCGTTTGCCATTCGGGCCTTGTCCACCGCGGGTTTGCCAGTGAACCTGCAGATTGTATCAGGGCCGGCAAGTCTTGACGACTCGGTGCTAACCCTCACCGGTGCCGGCGAGGTGGTTGTAGAGGCACGGCAGAACGGCGATGAAAGATACCTGGCGGCAATGCCCGTGCAACGAATCATATCGGTGGGTAAAGCTTCACAGGCAATTGCTTTTGATTCGCCCGGATCAAAAACCTTTGGTGACCTCCCGTTTGCCCTGCCGGCATCAACTGGGTCCGGCCTTCCGGTTTCGTTCCGGGTACTATCGGGGCCGGCTACACTCTTTAGCGATACGCTGCACCTGACCGGTGCCGGTGAAGTGGAAATTGAAGCCGTTCAGGCGGGCAATGAAAATTATGATGCTGCCACGCCGGTACTGCGCCGGTTCGGCGTGGCCAAAGCCAGCCAAACCATCAGCTTTCCGCCGGTGGACGACAAGTGGGCAGGCGAAACGCCATTTGCCCTGGCAGCCGTTGCGTCGTCGGGCCTGCCGGTGCAATACCTTTTGTTATCCGGCCCGGCTTCTCTCGCAGGTGATAGCCTTACTGTGACAGCAACCGGCATGGTAAGCCTGGCGGCGATACAGCCTGGCAATGAAGATTACCTGGCAGCCGATACGGTTTTCAGCAGCTTCGCTGTAAAAGCAAATTCACAGGTGATACATTTCGACAGCCTATTCAACCGCATTTTTGGAGAACCGCCGTTCGCCCTTCAGGCAAGGTCCACGTCTGCACTGCCGGTTGGCTTTCGAGTCGTTGCGGGCAGTGCCGAAATCGTGGGCGATAGTGTGCAAATAACTGGCGCCGGCGAAATAGAGATAGAGGCGGCACAGGAAGGCAATGAAGTATATGCACCCGCGATGGCCGTACGGCGTCGCTTTTCTGTTGAGAAGGCAACGCAGGCGATTCACCTGGAAGCGATCGGGTTGCGGACCTTCGGTGACAGCAGTCTTGTGGTGAGGGCAAGCGCATCATCGGGTTTGCCGGTGCGGTTGCAGGTTTTGTCGGGTCCTGCGGAATTAATTGGCAACAGGCTGGCCATAAAAGGCGCCGGCGAAATAATCATCGGCGCCAGCCAGGAGGGCAATGAGAATTTTGCCGCGGCGGCAGCGTTGCGGGAGGTGATACAGGTGGCCAAAGCACCGCAGGTGATTCTGTTCGATTCTATCGGCGTTAAAATCTACAGCGACAGTACATTCCATCTCCCCGCTGTTTCCTCTTCCGGCTTAGCAGTGTCCCTTCAACTGGTGGAAGGCCCGGCAGTGCTGTCGGGTGACAGCCTCCGGCTGACGGGAGCCGGCGAAGTGGTAGTGGAAGCCACTCAACCAGGAAACGAAAACTTCCTGCCGGCGGCGGCGGTGAGGCATCGCCTTGCGGTGGCAAAAGGCACACAGGTCATCAGCTTTTCTGCGGTGGGGGAACAGGTATTTGGCGTAATGCCGTTCCGCCTAAACGGAACCAGCTCGGTGGGTTTGCCCGTCAGCTTCCGGGTGGTCAGCGGGCCGGCCATTATCAACGGCGATAGTGCTTTTATTACCGGCGCCGGCACTGTTGTGATGGAAGCCCTGCAGGAAGGCGACCACCGTTATGCCGCGGCATCCCCGGTGCAGCAGGTAGTCACTGTACGCAAAGCAACGCAATCCATTTTCTTTACGCCTGTCGGCGCCAAAACATGGGGCGATGGGCCGGTTTTATTAAAGGCCGTTGCCAGTTCGGGCCTGCCGGTTAGCTTTCGCGTTGTTTCCGGCGAAGCCGCATTAACCGACAGCCTTCTGCAGATCATCGGCACCGGCACCATTGGCTTGGCGGCAATGCAGACGGGCAGCGAAAACTACCTGGCCGCCGATGAAGTGGTGCAATACTTTACAGTAGGAAAAAAGAGCCAGTTTATTTCGGTAGCTAATGTGCCGGGCAAGGTTTATCGTGATCCTCCATTTACAGTGGAAGCCAGTGCTTCGTCGGCACTGCCCGTGGCACTAAAAATCGTAAGCGGCCCTGCCACCCTTAACGGGCTGACAGTGACCCTGACAGGCACCGGCGAAGTGGTGTTGGAAGCAGCGCAGGAAGGCAACAGCTATTTCCTGGCAGCAGAAAAACTGGTGGTGCGGTTTGCGGTGGCGGCCGCTACCCAGGCCGTTGTTTTTCACCCCATAGCCGACAGAACCTTTGGCGATCCGGCTTTTGTGCTGCAGGCGGTCGCCAGCTCGGGCTTACCGGTTTTGTTCAGGGTGGTAGAGGGGCCGGCGGCCATTGACAACAACACGGTAGTGATAAACGGCGCCGGCCGGATATCCATTGAAGCCAGCCAACCGGGGAATTTGATGTTTGGCGCAGCCGTGCCGGTTGTACAGTCCTTTGAAGTTAAAAAGGCGGGGCAGGACCTGGTTTTTGCGGCAATTGGCAACCGGGTTTTTGGCGACGGAGCAGTGACATTATCGGCAACGGCCAGTTCGGGTTTACCGGTGAGCTTGCGGGTGTTATCCGGCCCTGCTACGATCACCGGCAGCGAACTCACGATCACCGGCACCGGGCTTGTAATGGTGGAAGCCAGTCAGCAGGGCAATCAAAATATTAACCCGGCCATTCCGGTAGTGCAAAGCTTTGTCATTGCGAAGGCCGTGCAAACCATCACGTTCCCCGCTATTGGCGATAAAACTTACGGGCAGCTTCCGTTTGCCCCGGCGGCCGCCGCCTCGTCCGGGCAACCGGTCAGCTACAGGGTGGTCAGCGGACCCGCGGTTGTTGATGGCACTTTGCTGGCCATCACTGGCGTTGGTGAGGTAGTGGTGGAAGCCACACAAGCCGGCGATAGCAATTATGTTGCCGCCACCGCCGTGCAAAGCAGCTTTATGGTGAACAAAGCAGAGCAGGTGATTCAGTTTGCCTCAATCGGCAACCGGGTGTTTGGCGATGCTCCTTTTCCGCCACTGGCAACAGCTTCTTCCGGTCTCCCGGTGGTGGTGCAGGTGGTATCGGGGCCTGTTATGCTGAACGGAACAAGCATCCGCCTCACTGGCGCCGGCCCTGTAGTTTTAAAGGCTGTGCAACCAGGCAATGAGCTGTACCAGCCGGCTGATGCCGTTACCCGGGAGTTTGTTGTACAAAAAGCAGCACAGTCCGTCCTTTTCGCCCCGATCGGTGCAAAAATGTTTGGCGATGGGCCATTTCCCTTATCGGCGTCGGCCAGCTCAGGCCTGCCGGTTACGTTCAGGGTCGTTTCCGGACCCGCTACCCTTAACGGAACGTCCATTTCCTTAACCAACTCCGGAACAGTGGTGATAGAGGCTTTGCAAACCGGAAACGCCGATTACGAGGCCGCTCCGGCCGTGGCGCAAAGCCTGGTCGTTTCACCTTCGAACCTGCCGAGGTCATCGCAAACCATCAGCTTCGCCTCATTAGGTTATAAGAGCTGGGGATCGCCGCCATTCGACCTCGTCGCCTCTGCATCTTCCGGCTTGCCGGTTGCCTTCCGGGTTGTTTCCGGGCCGGTTACTATTTCGGGCAAAACAGTAACGCTCATCGGCATTGGTACCGTCGTTATGGAAGCCACACAGGCGGGCAGCGCCGGTTTTCACCCGGCAGCGGCAGTACAGCGAAGCTTTTCCATTGGCAAGGGAGGACAGACACTCACCTTCCCGGTGCCGTCGAATAAATCCACGGCCGATGCGCCCTTTGCTTTGCAGGCGACGGCCAGCTCCGGGCTGCCCGTCAGCTACCGGATTGTATCAGGACCGGCCACCCTCGCCGGTCATATCGTTACCCTTACCGGCACGGCCGGCACGGTGGTGGCGGAAGCACTGCAATCCGGCAATTCGTTTTACAACGCTTCATTCGCCCTGCAGCGGAGTTTTACCGTCAGCGGACCGGCCGTTGTGAAAGCATCGCAGACACTCACCTTTGCTGCCATCAGCAACAAGGTTTTTGGGCAGCCGCCTTTGGAATTAAACGCCACGGCTTCCTCTGGCCTGCCAGTAAGCTTCCGGGTAGTCAGCGGTCCGGCGGTCTTGTCCGGCACTTCTCTCACCCTTACTGGTGCCGGTACGGTCATTATAGAAGCCACTCAAAACGGCAATGCGGCGTTTGCCGCGGCTGCCCCGGTGCAGCGGACTTTTGCCGTGGCCAAAGCGGCACAGGTACTTCAATTCCCGGCCATTATTGGAAAAGTAGTCGGTGACCCGGCCTTTGCCTTAGGCGCATCGGCTTCGTCGGGACTGCCGGTTACCTACCGGGTGGTGTCTGGTGCCGCTAGCCTGGCAGACAGTTATCTGACAGTGACGGCAGCCGGCGAAGTAGTAGTGGAAGCGGCGCAGGCCGGCGATCAGAACTACGCGGCGGCTTTGCCCGTTGAGCAACAGATTACGGTAGCCACACCGGTCACCAATAAAACAGCACAGCAAATCATTTTTCCCGCACTGGGAAATAAAACTTTCGGTGATACTCCTTTTGGGCTCACGGCCACGGCGTCTTCCGGCTTGCCGGTGTTGTTCCGCATCGCTGCTGGTCCGGCCACGGTTGCCGGCAGCACCCTGTCGCTGACCGGTGCGGGTATTGTGATGGTGGAAGCCACTCAGCCGGGTGATGGCCTCTATGAGGCTGCTCCTACCGTTCAACAAAGTTTTGTGGTGGCCAAAGCATCGCAAACCATTGCCTTTGCTGCCATTGCCGACAAAACGATGGGCGAATCGACGTTTGCACTTTCAGCCCTGGCGTCTTCCGGTTTGGCAGTGACCTACCGGGTGGTAGCCGGCCCGGCCACTCTTGCCGGCCAGATGGTGACGATCACCGGCATTGGCACCGTGAGCATTGAAGCCGTGCAACCCGGCAATGCCGATTACGATACGGCGCCCGCTGTCATTCGCAGCTTCGCTGTGGCTGCGGCCGCAAAACTTTCGCAAACAATTGCCTTCGGCGCCGTTGGTCAAAAGATGTTTGGCGAATCGCCTTTTCCGCTGACAGCCACTGCTTCGTCGGGGCTGCCCGTGAGCTTCCGCATCAGCAACGGGCCGGCTGTATTAACCGGCAGCACGGTGACGCTGACCGGTGCCGGCGCCGTTTCCATAGAGGCGGTGCAAGGTGGA
>CBDUBQ010000062.1:0-24090 GCA_965365435.1 uncultured Flavisolibacter sp. | reverse complement strand
GACATACAGAATTTGGAGGCGCAAAAATAGAGGAATTCACCCATAAAAAGAAAAAGAGCAGAAATTTCCTGCTCTTTCCCCTATATTTTGCCAAAGTTTTAAGAAGTTAACCGCCGGCCGATGACCGCCGCCTGCTGAAAACTTTTGCTTTTCCTGTCAAACCCTTCGCTCCAGGTGTCGGATTTCCGCTGCCGTTAATGGGCCGCCACTCTTTCCAGCGGCACCTTGGTCATATCCAGGTGATGGTTTTGCAGCTCGTGCAGATAAATGGCGTGGTTAAAATGCCGACGGTCCTCGCGGTACCAGATGTCGAGGTTGGTATAGTTGCCCGGATCGTGTGCCACCACGCGGAAAGCGCCTTTCTTATACTTCACACCGTCTTCGGTCACTTCTTTCTCAAAACCCAGAAGGTTGGTCAGCCGCTCTTCGGTTATGGGTAACGGGTGCAGTTTTTCGGGTCCATACCAAAACTCCTGTACACCGTTGTCTATACAGGCCATGTTTTCTTCTTTGTCAACGTCGGTTACCACGCCTTCGCGTTCGATTCCTTCTTCCAGAACTTTCAGGATATCGCCTTCTTTTAACTCTGAGATTTTGATCATAAAGCTGGTTTTAGTGCCAAAAAATTACAATTGTTTTTGAAACAAAGCTTTGAGGCTGCAAAATTTATTCCGCCCAGCTCATAACATATCCGTCGTTTTCAATTTCAAGCGCCTGGCGGGTTAGCATCAGCGGATGAAAGGTGTCCACCATCACCGCCAATTCTTTTGTTTCCTTAGCGCCCAGGCTCTTTTCCACGGCGCCCGGGTGGGGCCCGTGGGGTATGCCGGCCGGGTGAAGGGTGATCATGCCGCGGGTAACGTTTTTCCGGCTCATAAAATCACCGTCCACATAGTACAGCACTTCGTCGCTGTCAATATTGCTGTGGTTGTAGGGGGCCGGAATTCCCTGCGGATGGTAATCGTACATCCGCGGCACAAACGAGCACACTACAAAATTGTGGGCTTCGAAAGTCTGGTGCACGGGCGGTGGCTGATGCACCCGCCCGGTGATGGGCTCAAAGTCGTGAATGGAAAAAGCAAAAGGGTAACAGGCCCCATCCCACCCCACCACGTCGAAGGGGTGGCCGGCGTAATGAATGTTGTATAAAACGCCCCGCTTTTTGGTCTTCACCATAAAATCGCCCCGCTCAGTGTGGGTTTCAAGATTTTGCGGCGGGCGGATGTCGCGTTCGCAAAACGGCGAATGCTCCAGCAACTGCCCGTATTTGCTCAGGTAGCGTTTGGGAAAACGAATGGGACTGAACGACTCGGCAATAAACAAGCGGTTATCGGCGGTATTGAAATGAATCTGGTAAATGGTGCCCCGCGGAATCACCAGGTAATCGCCGTAGGCAAAGGGCAGGCTTCCGTACATTGTTTTCAGCACGCCGCTGCCTTCGTGCACAAAAATCATTTCGTCGGCATCGGCATTCTTATAAAAATAATCGGTAGCGCTCTGCAGCGGTGCGGCCAGCACCAGGTGCACATCACTGTTCACCAGCACCGGTACCCGGCTGTCGAGAAAATCGGCCTGCGGCTTTACTCTAAAACCTTCAAAACTCCGGTGGCTCAGCATTTTTTCTTCCGCAATTTTCGGTGTTACATCCACCGGCTTTTCGGTTTTAATGATTTGCGTGGGCGGATGCACATGGTACAGCAGCGAATAGTCGTTGGAGAACCCTTCGGTAGAGAACAATTGCTCCGAATAAAGGCCGCCATCGGGCTTGCGAAACTGCGTGTGGCGCTTATGCGGTATCTGGCCTAATGTATGGTAGTGCGGCATACGGAAATTTTATGTTTAAAAAAAACGGTTGCAAAATGATGGCCCGGCGGCGGTAACGACCGGCCAGTGAACCGGTACAAAAAGCAGCTTCCTCCTGCATTTTCTGAACGGGAAAAATAGAATCCTGTAGTAAAACATAACAAGCGATCGGCACAAATTTAACCCGAATTAAAGAATGCCGAATGCCGTATGTTTGAGCATCAACTACGGCGTATGCATAAGCCATTCTTTTTCCTTCTCTTACTTACCCTTCTTGCCGGTGTACAGGCCTCCGCAAAAGACTCCACAGCTCATTACGCTCTTCCCGATTCGGTGAAAGCAGTTTCTTTTATTGGGGACGTGTATCTGGAAAACAATTCACCGCTAAAGAAAGTTTCGGCCGGGCTCTCCACCGGACTTGTAACACTTTTCTTCCACCGCAAAAAAGGCCAAAAACAAGTGGTGTTTTCTTTTCCGGCAAAAGAGCTGATTGTTGCCACCGGCCCCAATGTGCAGCAACAAAAGCGTGGTGAGCTTCGCTGGAAGTATGACTGGGCCACCGGCGAAACCTACAAGCTGATGGTTGCGGTAGCACCCGACTCGGCGGGAAACTTTTCGTTGTACACAGGTTACCTGTGGTTGCCTATGGAAAAGAAATGGAAACTGCTGGGAAGCTGCAAAGTAGCCGGCCAGTGGAAAACGCCGGCCGGGCTGTCCGCCTTTTCATCGGCGGGGAAAAACGGACCTGCCGCGTCTATAAAAAATATCTGGTGCCGCCGGCCAAACGGCACCTGGCGAAAGATGGACAACAGCCCGCTGCCGGAGCCTTCTGTCAATCTCTTTACCCATGTTGACAGCGTGCAGCAGTTACAAACCGACCAGGCCATCATTGAAAGGGCCATTGCAGCAGGCCAAACAGATGCTACCGAAAAAATTGATGGCGTTTATTACAAAATCTACCAGCAGGGTTCGGGCCGGCGGGTAGCGGTTACCGACACTATCACGGTTCATTACAAGGGTTACCTTTTTAATGATAAAACAGCCATGTTTGACCAAACAAAGGAAAAGCCGGCCCGTTTCCCGCTGAACCGTCTGGTGAAGGCCTGGCAGATTGCCGTTCCGTTGCTAAATGTTGGCGGAAAAATGATTGGGGTGATGCCATCGGCGCTGGGCTATTCTATTCAAACGCGGTCGCCAAAGATCCCACCAAACAGTATATTGGTTTTTGAGGTAGAAGTGTTGGAGGCAAAGCCGGCGCAAACGCAATAAGAAAATTCATTGATCACGGCCTGACGACCGCCATCGCTCAGGGGTTTTCCGGCAAAAAGATGGTAAATGTGGCGCCCCTCCCTTCTTCGCCATCGGCCCTGATGGCGCCGCCATGGTTTTCTACCACACGCTTGCTCAGCGCAAGCCCAATGCCGGTGCCGGCAAATGTTTCGCGGCTGTTGAGCCGCTGAAATATCTCAAACACCTGGTGGCGGTACTTTGGGTTGAAGCCTATGCCGTTGTCGGTCACAGCAATCTGGTAAAACGCTGCTTCAGGCAATCCTTCGGCCGCCGCTTCGGCTGGCGAAAGCTTCTGCGCCGACACAGTCACTACCACCGGGACATCCGGCTTGGAAAACTTAAGGCTGTTGCCAATAAGGTTAAAGAACAACTGGTTCAACTGCAGGCGAATGCCATTGACAACCGGCAACCCGGCAGCCTTTATGGTGGCCGATTTTTGTTTTGCCAGCACTTCCAGGTCCGACAGTACGTCCTGAATGATCTCGTTCAGGTCAACCGCCTCGGTTTGTTTTTCTTCTTTGGTAAGCCGCGAATAGTTCAGCAGGTCGCTGATGAGGGACGACATGCGTTGCGCCGATGTTTGTATTTTTTCGAGGTGCTTCTTGGCTGTCGTCTGTTCCGTTCCGGCAAGTTCATCTTCCAGCCGGGAGGCAAAGGTTTTGATTTTCCGAAGCGGCTCCTGCAGGTCGTGCGAGGTAATGTAGGCAAACTGCTCCAATTCGGCATTGGACCGTTCCAGTTGCTGGTTGGCCTCCTTTAGCTCGTAGGTGCGCTCCTGCACCCGTTGTTCCAGCTCTTCGGTGCTGCGCCGAAGCGCCGCTTTTGTTTTCTTTTCTTCGGTAATATCGCGTTGCACACAAACCAGCACCCGGCGTTCGCCCAGGTCAAGAGAGGTGATATGCGAGAAGGTGTAAAAACTGGTGCCGTCTTTCCGCCGGTTGTGCCATTCGCCGTTCCAATAGCCCGTTGTTTGCAACTCCCCGATCACCGACGACACAATGCGTTCATTCTCCTCCGGCGTATAGGCGTTCTGCACCGTTACGTGTTGGCCCAGCAGCTCGCCTGGCTCATACCCGAACATTTTGTCTTCGGCGGCATTGGTGTAAAGAATAAAGCCTGATTCATCGGACACCGACACCCCTTCGTCCATGCTTTCCAACACCCTTGCCTGCATCTTCAGGGCTTCTTCGGCCATGCGTTTTTCGGTTACATCCAGCACGGTGCCAATGAAGCGCTGCACCGTACCGTCTTCGCGGAAGAATGCTTTTCCTTTGGCCGCCACCCATCGCAGCTTGCCATCTTCCAGGCCAACGGTGCGGTATTCGGTGTCGTAAAAGCCGCCGGTTTCGGGCCGGAACGATTGCTGCACAATGGCATCCACCCGGTCGCGGTCGGCAGCATGCAGGCCCTTCAAAAACACCTGGTAATCCACATAGGCATCGGGCCGCAGTCCAAACAGTTCCCTGCAGCGATTGTCCCAATCGAGCGTGCCGGTATCGGGGTAATAATCCCAGGTGCCAAGCCCCGTTGACTCCACCGAGATACGAAACCGGGCTTCATTGATCTGCAGTTTCTCTTCGGCCAGTTTGCGGTCGGTGATGTCGGTGACGGTACCAATAAAGCCAAGGAATTTTCCGTTGTTGTCGAAGCGGGGTTTGCCGCTGTCAATGGCCCAATGATAGCGGCCGCTTTTGTGCCGGATGCGGTAGTCGAATCGAAACGGTATCCGCTGTTCGCTGCATAGCAAAAAAACCCGTCCGGCCTCCTGCCTGTCGTCCGGGTGTACCGCTTCGGTCCAGCCAATGCCCTGCCCTTCTTCTAGGGTTTGACCGGTAAACTCCAGCCACTGTTTATTGAGGTAGGTGCAGAACCCCGTGGGATCGGTGATCCAGATCATCACCGGGGCATCGTCAGCCATGGTTTGAAAAATGGTTTGGTCCTGTACAGAGGCGGGTGAAAGCATAACGGTTTTTTCGGTGAGGCCAAGAACGACTGGCTAAAAATAGGGATCATTGCAATAAATAAACCACTGTAACACAACTAAAAACAGAAACAAGGCATGACACGCATAGGACTGATCGCCGATACCCACCATTTTCTGGACAATGCTGTTTTCAGCCATTTCGGGTCGTGCCATGAAATCTGGCATGGCGGCGATTTTGGCACCTTGGCGGTTGCCAATGAATTAATGCAAAAAACAGGCTTGCCCCTCCGTGGTGTGTATGGCAATATTGACGGCTACGATGTGCGAAGTGTGTACCCCGAAAAACTTGTCTGGCGTTGCGAGGAGGTCACGGTATTTATGACCCACATCGGTGGCTATCCGGGCCGCTATGCGCCGGGTATCAAACAACGCCTTCTCGATGGTGGCGCCCGGCTGTTTATCAGCGGGCATTCGCATATTCTGAAGGTGATGTACGACGAAAAGATCAATTGCCTGCATATGAACCCGGGAGCCGCTGGCAGGCAGGGCTGGCATAAGGTGCGAACGCTCTTGCGCTTCAGCATTGACGGTGCCGATATAAAGGACTGCGAGGTGATTGAACTGGGACCACGGTGACCCAACAGCCATGGCCGTGCCAACGACCGCTTGTGGCAGAAAATATCCGGTTGTGTAATTCAGATGCTGCCCACTGCCGCTAATGCCGGAACTTACCGGTAAAGCAAGGTTATGCCGCCGATTCACCGCCGCTCGTGGTTAAAACAAAGTGCTGCTCTTTTTACCGGCTTCGGATCGTGAGCAGAATTTTTAACCGGGCGGACAAATGAGGTGGTGAATGGTGAGCAGTGAGTTTGGCTCCCGAAAATTAAAGAACCCCGCCAACAGCGGGGCTCTATTTTTATTTTCACCGGTTTTATTCCCAAACCCCAAACCATCAATACCATCCCCGTCCCAAACCAATGGCACGGAACGGCCAGGGAATCGAAACCAGAATGATCAGCAGGGCAATAAAGTAGAAGATCATGGTGCGGCGGTGTTTGGCACGGTCGCTAAGAGCCTTGCGTGCCTGGGCTTTGCCCACATGAATCAGAATAATGGCAATGAGCATTCCCACCATGTGTTCCACTACATAAAAACGGGCCACTGCGTTTTTCATCACAGCACCCATACCACCTACCTCCTGCACCATTTTATATCCACGGTCGCCTACGATGTATAGATATATGCCAATCAGCAGCATCAGGTCAGCAAAAATGGTCAGCAGCAAACCCAGCCGGTTATCGGATTTAATAAAGGGCCGGCGGCCGGCAATGAGGCTGTTAAAAATAGCGAACAGCAACAGCAGCAAAACAATCCAACGACCCACACTGTGCGCATGCAACATAACACTGTAAAAAGACAATTCCATTCCGTAGTTGTTTATTTGGGGCCAAAGATAGGCGTCAATTGTGAATGGCACGTGCCAAGAAGCCGCCAGCGAAAAACTTCGCCGGTTCACCTGCCTAACCTTTCATTGTTTGAACAGATGAGAGAAAGAGCAGCGCAGGCAGGACGGCGCCACCGGATCTGACCACCGGCAGCCCCTTCTTTTTAGTCCTTCCAGCCGGCCACAAAAATATTGGTCTCCCGTGTGCCGCCGTTGTTGCGGTTACTGCAAAACACGATCTTTTTACCATCGGGGCTCAGCATGGGAAACGCATCAAAGGTTTTGTCGTGACTGATCTTCCGCAGGCCGGATCCATCGGCCTTCATCAGATACATATTGAAGGGAAAGCCGCGGCGGTATTCGTGGTTGCTGCAAAAAATAATGTCGCCGTTGGGCAGGAAATTAGGAGCCCAATTGGCCTGGCCTAATGTCGTGATTTGCCTTGCCCCGCTGCCATCGGCATTGGCTACAAACACCTCCATCTGCGTGGGCGCCACCAGGCCTTCCTGCAGCAGGTCCCTGTATTCCTTAATGGCCGCTTCGCCCTTTGGACGGCTGGCCCGCCAAATGATCTTTTTTCCATCGGCACTGAACCAGGCACCGCCATCGTAGCCCAGTTCGTTGGTGATCTGCGTTGTTTGCCCGCTTTTCAGGTCCATCACATACAAGTCAAGGTCTCCGTTGCGCACGGAGGTAAACAGCATTTTTTTGCCATCGGGCGACAGCGTGGCTTCGGCATCATAACCGGGTGTATCGGTGAGCTTTTTTACAATTTTGCCGTTTAAATCGGCCAGGTACAGATCGTAGCTGCTGTACAGCGGCCAGATGTAGCGGTTGCCGTATTTGCTTCGGTCGGGCAATGGCGGGCAATCGCTGCTGCCTTCGTGGGTAGAGGCGTAAATAATGTGCTTATCGTCTTTAGTAAAAAAGGCGCAGGTGGTGCGTCCTTTGCCGGTGCTCACCAATTTGTAGGCAAACGGCTGGCCCGGTTCGGGAATTTTACCCCAAAAAATCTGGTCGCAGGCAACTCCATCTTTCACCGATGTACGCTGAAATACGAGGCTTTTGCCATCGAAGCTCCAATAGGCTTCGGCATTGTCGCCGCCAAAGGTCAGCTGGCGAACCTTATCGAAATTTCTTTCGGCCGGGTAATGCACCGTATCGGCCACGGCCGGCTGTGCCAGCGCAGCAAAGCCCATTAGAGAAAACAGCACAGAAAGAAGACGCGAGGCAGCAGGGAATATGTTCATAACAGGCCACTTGGTTGTTTGCAAAAGCAATGTAAAAATATTGGCAGAACCAGCCGTGCGGCCGCTTTTTTTCGCCGGCGAAGCAGGCAATGTATAGTTTTGGCCGATGGTTCGGTTGATTTGTTCGCTGCTTTTGTTTTCGGTATTATACGTTGCCTGCAGCAATGCCGGCGAAGCGCCTGCCGCACCGGTGCCACCGGAACAAAAAGAAATGGACAGCCTTGCTGTGCAAATTGCCCAGGCAAGAGCCTACCAGGAAAAAGGCCAGTTGGACCAGGCGGCCGCCATTGCCGAGGCCATGCTGCAAAAATTTCCGGGCCAGTTGGATGCCCTGGGCATAAAAGCCGACGTTTTAAAACAACAGGGCAAAACCGACGCGGCGCTGGCGGTGTTGGAAAAAGCTTATGCCCTGCAGCCCCGCGACAAAGAAACCGCTTACAACCTGGCCTTTGAATACGCTGCCGCCAAAAATCCAAAGGCCTTGCCGCTGACCGATACCCTGCTGAATTACGACAAAACAGAAACCGTGGCCCGGGCCTGGTACATTAAAGCCACTTATTACCGAAACACTGGCAACGATGCGCAGGCATTGCGGTATTATGATTCCTCTTCCATAGCCGATTACAATTTTGCCGACACCTACCTCGATAAAGGCCAGCTGTTATTTGGGCAAAAAAAATACGAGCCTGCCTTGCGGTCGTTTGCGCTGGGCCAGAAGTTCAACCCCGGCGCCGCCGATTTTTATTTTTGGGTAGCCAAATGCCAGGAAGCACTGGGGCAAAAGGCCGATGCGAAAATGAACTACGAACGGGCTTTTGCGCTGGATAAAAATTTCACCGAAGCCAAAGAGGCTGCGGAGCGATTGTAAGTTGAAAAGTTGACAAGTGGCCACGGCCAATTCATTCCTATCAACCCATCAGCTTGCCCACCTGTCAACCATTCTCTATCTTGCCGGCGATTTTAAACTTCTCCAACATGCCGCTCGTTGCCCCCTCGCTGTTAGCTGCTGATTTTTTACGTTTGAAAGAAGAATGCGATTTTGTAAATGACAGCGAAGCCGACTGGCTGCATTTTGATGTGATGGACGGCCGTTTTGTTCCCAACATCTCGTTTGGACTGCCGGTACTAAAGGCCGTGCGTAAGGCCTGCAAAAAATACATTGACGTACACCTGATGATAGAGGAGCCGGAGAAATATGCAGAAGATTTCAAAGCAGCCGGCGCCGATGGCTTAACGGTGCACCTGGAAGCCTGCCGGCACCTGCACCGCAATATTCAGCAGATCAAATCGCTGGGCATGAGAGCCGGAGTGGCCCTCAACCCTCACACACCGGTTTCGCTGCTGCAGGACGTGCTGCACGACCTGGACCTGGTGCTTATTATGAGCGTGAACCCGGGTTTTGGCGGGCAGCAATTCATTCACTATAGCTACGACAAAATAAGGGAGCTACGTCGCCTGATTGATGCACAAGGGCTGCCGGTGAAAATTGAAGTGGATGGCGGCGTAACGGTGGAAAATGCAGCGCCGCTGGTGCAGGCCGGAGTGGATGTGCTGGTTGCGGGCAATACAGTTTTTTCTTCCACCGATCCGGCCGCAACGGTACAAAAATTAAAAGCAGCCACCTGATGAAGTGACTGCTTTTGCGTTTTTCGTTTTACTTAGTTCCTGTAACCACCGGCATTCGTTGCGTCCTCTTTATCTACGTTCCGGTTGGGGTTGTTCGTTCTGACGCCTTCGGCAATTTGGTTATCATCATCGGTATATTTTTCCGTCAGGTCGTCGTTACGTTCCCTGTTTTTACCTGAATCATTCATGGGCACGCCGGTGCCTTTGTCGCTATTGCTGCCTCCTGCCGGGCTTCCTTTTTCAAGTCGCATAACGCCTCCGTTTTTTTTAGTTTGAAAACCATTGTCGGACAATTGCTATGCCATGTACGTTGCCGTAAGAAAAAAGACCAGTTTCCACCGGAACAATTATTTTTAGCCGCAAATCCATTTTTTTGTGAAACGAGCCCGAATACTGCTTTTTATTTCCCTCTTTTTTTCCACCTGCCTTTTTGCACAAAAAAAAGAAGCCCGGGTAAGCGGCCGGGTGGTTGGCGAAAACGAATTGCCGCTGGCGGGTGTCAGCGTGGTGATTCTGGGACAGCAGCAGGGCAGCAAGACCACCGATTCCGGCACCTTTCGGATAGCCGTGCCGGCCAACCGGGCCTTTGCCCTCGTTTTTTCGTACAGCGGATACAGACCGGCGCAGCAAAATTTTATTTTGGCCGAGGGAGAAGAAGAAAGCATTACCGTACGGCTGGAGCCGGGCAGCGGCACCCTGGAAGAGGTGATCATCCGTGATCAACGCGAAAGGTCAGAAGCGGGACTGATCCGCCCCAACCCGAAATCGGTCATCAACCTGCCCTCGCCGGTGATGGGTGTGGAAGGTTTACTGAAAGTTTTTGTCGGATCCAACAACGAGCTCACGTCGCAGTACAACGTACGTGGGGGCAGCTATGATGAAAACCTTATTTACGTCAACGATTTTGAAATTTTTCGCCCTTACCTCGTTCGCAGCGGGCAGCAGGAAGGGCTCAGCTTCATTAACCCGCAGATGGTGCGGAACATTTCGTTTTACAATGGCGGCTTTTCGGCCCGCTACGGCGATAAAATGAGTTCGGTGCTGGACATCCAATACAACACACCAAAAAAATTTGCCGGATCGGCCTATGTTTCGCTGCTGGAGCAGGGCGCTCACCTCGAAGGAGCCGGCAAGCGGTTTACCTACCTCATTGGCGCCCGCAACCGCAGCAACCGCAACCTGCTGAGCAGTCAGGAAACGGTAGGTTCGTATGTGCCTTCGTCTTCTGACCTGCAAGGGCTGTTTACCTACCGGTTCGGTCCCAAATGGGAAGCCGAATTGCTGGCCAATGCTTCCGCCACCCGCTTCTCGCTGATTCCGCAAACAAGCCAGCTTACCTCCAGCGTTTTCTCGCCGTTCTTCACCGCCAACCTGGGTGTGGACATCTATTTCGAAGGACGGGAGAAGGACCAGTACAGCACGGGTATGCTGGGCCTTTCCACCACTTACCAGCCCAACAAAAACCTGCGGCTGAAATGGCTGGCCTCCCGTTTCGAAAACCAGGAGAGCGAAAATATTGACATCACCGGCGCCTATCTTTTTGGCGACCGCAATTTCGACCGCAATTCTTCGTCGTTTGGACTGATTGTAAACCCGCTGGGTGCCGGTCTTTATCAAACTTTTGCCCGCAACCGCCTTTCGATTGTTGATTACAACCTGCAGCACAAAGGAAGCCTCACGAGGGACAAACACCTTATCCAGTGGGGCCTTGGCTACAACCGCACCACCATCGCCGACCGGCTCAACGAATGGGAGTACCAGGACTCGGCGGGTTATTCGCTGCCTTACCACCCAGCCCTTCTGCAATTGAACAAAGTGCTGAAATCTACAGCCACGATAGCGGTGGCCCGGTTGTCGGGTTACCTGCAGGATAATGTTGTTATGCATAGCGGCAACAGCACCTACACGCTGCAGGGCGGCCTTCGGTTCAACTATAACGACCTCAATGGAGAGTTGCTGCTTTCGCCGCGCCTTGGCGCTTCGTGGAAGCCCGGCGGGAAGCGGGACATTGTGTTTCGGGCGGCGGCCGGCGCCTATCACCAGCCGCCATTTTATCGCGAACTGCGGCGGTACGACGGCACGGTGAACCGAAACCTGAAAGCGCAGCGAAGCTGGCAGGGTGTGGCGGGCTTCGACTACAACTTTTTTGCCCTGAACCGACCCCTGCGACTGACTACGGAGGCCTATTATAAGTACATGACCAATGTGGTGCCTTATGATATTGACAATGTCCGCCTGCGGTACTCAGGCGAAAACAATGCAAAAGCCTATGCCGCCGGAATTGAAATGCGCCTGTTTGGCGAGCTGGTAAAAGACTCCGAAAGCTGGGTAAGCCTGGGCCTGATGCGAACAAGGGAAAACCTCACCAATGATTTTTTCACGCAATACACCGTGGACTCGCTGGGCAAACCCATTGACAGCAGCACGGTGGAAGGCGGCTGGTTTCGGCGGCCCACCGATCGCACCATCACGTTCGGCATGTTTTTCCAGGATTACCTGGCTACCAACAAAAACTTTAAAGTGTACCTGAATACGCTGTACGGCACCAACCTGCCGTATAATATTCCGGGTAATGTGCGGTACCGTAATGCGCTGCGTATAGAGCCCTACATCCGCGTGGACATTGGCTTTAGCGCCCTGCTGCTCGATGGCGAAAAAACCGCCCGCCGCAGCCGGTCGCCTTTCCGGAATTTTGAAAACATCTGGGCCAGCCTGGAAGTGTTTAACCTTATTGACCGGCCCAATACGATTTCCTATTTACTGGTGAAAGATTTTGCCAACAACATTTTTACGCTGCCAAACCGGCTGACGCCAAGGCTGATTAATTTTAAGATTGTGGCAAGGTGGTAGGCTAAGAAACACCGTTCGCAAAATTCATTGAACAGGCAATGGTAGGTTGGTTTTTGGGCCAATGGCTTTCGGCATGAAAGAATTCCGTTTTTTCTTTCACAGCAATGAAAACAATGAGCCTGCGCAGGTTCATGTAAGAAAAAGTTCAGCCGAAGGAAAGGTTTGGCTGGTGCCTGACTTAGCAATAGCTTACCTGCATGGCTTTACAGCATCAGAAGAAAGAGAAATTTGGGAAATAGCCAAAAGCCATCACTTATCATTAAAACAAAAGCGGTGTGAACACTTTGGAAAACAGATCTCATTCTATAAAAAGCCTGAATCACCAAGAGGGGTTCGGATTGAAGCAGTAAACTTTCATCGGCAACCCGACCTACGCTTAGTTGTCTTGAATACAAAGAGTATTCTCCGTCAGAAAATTTCCATTTTTTCACGACTTAAGAATGCCACTGATGACCAATTGCAACAGTATGTGTTAATTGGTAATGGCGCCGGAATTCATTGGCCAACACTCGATGAGGATCTTAGCATCAAAGGCTTTTGGCGTGATGAATTAAGAAACCTTATTGGCGGTCCAAAAAATTCGCTGGCAGCCTGAGAAATTGTTTTGCACGGGCTGGCATACCCGGGATAGCCGGAGGTTCAATGACGTTCTTTCAAAAGCTTCTTGCTTTGTTTTTATTTCCCATCGCTTTTCTCATCGCATAGTGCAAACTGCCATCACCCGGCAGCATCACATTTCTGCCATTCGCCAAAAAATTCTTCTCTAAGGCTTGCGCACCCAAAATTCATCTTCCCACTTCCGGTGCGGATGTTGCGGCAGCAGTTGTTCATAGATCAAAGCCATGGTGGCCCGGGAAATATTGTTTTCCGCAAACGGAAACAAAACCCGTTCTTCAAACCGGATGTGATTGTGCAAACCATCCGCCAGTTGAATGAACAATTCTTCGTCCTGGATCATGGCACACAAACGCACCTGGGCCTCCAGTTGCTCATGCTCTTCCAGCATTTGCTGCACCAGCGCATTGCCGGCCGGTAAATGAACGGCCAGCACCTCTTCCTCCTTGCGAAAATGCTCCTGCAGATCGGCTTCCCAAAACCATTGAATAAATTCGGAAATCGTTTGGTGCGGCGTACCATTGCGGAGGCCTTGTTTAATCTTCCAGCCGAAGAGAAGGCCTTCGTGATGCTCTTTCGACAGCGGCACTAATTCCTTGCTGCGTTTAATAGGCTTCGGATACTTGTCCATGAGGTAAAAATAAATTGGCAACCAGGCCCGAAAACTGATTTTTATCAATCAGAACTGGAACGAGGCTTCTCTTGTCGGGTAATCGAGCTTGGTGCTTTGGCGCTTGCCGTTCACTAAAAAATGCATGATATTGATCTGCTCCGTTTTAAAGTCGTGCAGCAGGCTGTTGCTGGCCTGCAGCGTTTTTATTGCGGGCAGCCCGGCCACTTCAAAATAGCAAAACACCGACTCCTTGTCTTTTTCGTAGCCTACATACGAAAACTTCAGCGGCTTGCCATCGGCCGCCAGGGCCAGGTGTTTGGCAATATAATCCGGAATCAGCCGGTCGAAGGCCGCCCGGTCCTTTTCGCTGTTGATGTCGAGCTTTGATTTGTAAGCCGTGCGCAGCGTTTCTTCAAAATCGTCGGCGAAAAACTTACAGCTTATTTCCAGCGTGCCGTCGGTTTTGTTTTGCGTCACCTCCGTTACCGACACATAAAACGGGTGAATCACTTCAGCTACCGCCGTGTGGCCTTCGGCAGGGTGCCGGAGAGGTGATAACAATAAAAGCAAGTGAAGAAGAAAAATCATTAAGAATTCATTTTACGGTGCCAACAAATTTCTGCCATATTTTAGAGCGATCCTTGCGGGAAACGTTAAAATACACGGTGGCAGGCTGTAGAAGACAGGTGATAACAGCGCCTTTCGCTGCTGTCATCTGCCATCCATCATCCGTCACCTTCTCAATGGCATGAACAATTTCAGCTTTTACTTCGGCATCGGTTGGGAACATATCCTTTCGACCGGCGCACTCGACCATATTCTTTTTATTGCGGCGCTGGCGGCTATCTACCGGTTGAAAGACTGGAAGCAGGTGCTCATACTCGTGACGGCCTTTACCATTGGCCACTCGCTTACCCTCGTTTTAAGTGCCAAAGAATGGCTGACTATTGACAGCGCCCTGGTTGAATTCCTGGTACCCTGCACCATTGCCGTCACCGCTTTTACCAACCTGTTTCAAAAACAGTTTACCCCCAAGGCGGTGCGGATTAATTATGTGCTGGCCTTGTTTTTCGGGCTTATTCACGGGCTGGCTTTTGCCAATACGCTCAGCATGATTCTTGCTACAGATCAAAGCTTTACCCTGGCCATGTTTAGCTTTAGTTTGGGCCTGGAAGCGGGGCAGTTGGTGATTGTACTGGCAATCTTGCTACTTTCGCAACTATTCATCGGCGGGCTGAAAGTTGAGCGGCGGCATTGGGTGATTTTTCTTTCGGCAGCCGTATTTAGCCTGGCGGTGCAAATGGCGATTGAGCGGTGGCCCGGCAGCGGTGAAGCGGAAGCGGAGGTATCGGGAAAAGAAGCGGCAACAGCCCGAATGCGGGGCTTTTTTTTGGTTCACCGGCACCATCGCCCTGATGGACCGGCAGTGGCGACGCTCCGTTCAACAGCCGAACAATGATTTGGCAAGTCTTTTCCGGCCTTCTGAAATAGCAAACACAAAAAAGACACAAACAACATATGATGAAGGGAAATTTGAAACGAAAACTCCTCATTTTCGCCGGCCTGGCAGCAGCGGCCACCGGTTTTGCGCAAAACACACAAAACAATCCGGGCGCCAACCACGGAAACAAGTTTGAGCAGTTGGGAAATATTTTGCCAACGCCCAATGAATACCGCACCGCCAGCGGCGCACCAGGACCAAAATACTGGCAGCAGCGGGCCGACTACGACATTAAGGCTACCCTCGACGAAAAGGCCCTGAAACTGACCGGAACGGAAACGGTGACCTATCATAACAATTCCGGCGATGTGCTGAGCTACCTCTGGCTGCAGCTCGACGAAAACGAGCACAGCTCGGTAAACAACGCCAATTATCAAAGCAGCAACAACATGCCGCGCCAGGCCGATGCCAGTGCTTTGCTGCGCATGTCGGAAAAAGGCGACAACGGCTTTGGCATCAACATTACCCGGCTCACCGACGCCGCTGGAAAAAAACTGGTCTATACGGTAAACAAAACGATGATGCGGGTAGAGCTGCCGCAGCCGCTAAAGCCTGGTGGCAAGTTCACCTTCCGCTGCGATTGGAATTACAACATTCCTAACCGCCTGGTACAGGGCGGCCGCGGCGGCTACGAGTATTTCCCCGAAGACGGCAACCACCTTTTTACCATTGCCCAGTGGTATCCGCGTCTTTGTGTTTACAGCGATTTTCAGGGTTGGCAAAACCAGCAGTTCACCGGCCGCGGCGAGTTTGCGCTCACCTTTGGCAATTTTAAAGTGCAAATGACCGTGCCGGCCGACCACGTGGTGGGCTCAACCGGCGTGGGCCAAAACCTGCAGCAGGTGCTGACACCGGCGCAGTGGGCCCGCTGGCAAAAAGCGCAAACAGCAAAAGAACCGGTGGAGGTGGTAACGCTGGCCGAAGCCAAAGCCGCAGAGCAGCGCAAGGCCACCGCCACAAAAACCTGGCAGTTCCGCGCCGACAGTGTACGGGACTTTGCCTGGACGTCGAGCCGCAAATTTGTATGGGATGCCATGCCCATTACGGTGGAGGGAAAAAAAGTCATGTGCATGTCGTTGTACGGCAAAGAGGCCTACGGTCTTTACCGCCCCTTTTCTACAAAAGCGGTGGCGCATACGATCAAAACCTATTCTGACTTCACCATTCCCTACCCCTACCCCGTGGCGCAAAGCGTGGAAGCGGCCAACGGTATGGAGTATCCCATGATTTGCTTTAATTATGGCCGCACCGATAAAGACGGCACCTACAGCGAAGCCACCAAGTACGGCATGCTGGGCGTGGTGATTCACGAAGTGGGCCATAACTTTTTCCCCATGATCATCAACAGCGATGAGCGGCAATGGTCCTGGCTCGATGAAGGATTGAACACGTTCGTCCAATTCCTGACAGAGCAGTTGTGGGACAACAACTTCCCCTCCCGCCGCGGGCCGGCCTACCACATTACCGAATACATGAAGCTGCCCAAAGACCAGTTGGAACCCATTATGACCAACTCGGAAAACATTGTGCAGTTTGGCCCCAATGCATATGCAAAGCCGGCCACGGGTCTTAATATCCTGCGGGAAACCATCATGGGCCGCGAACTGTTTGACTATGCCTTTAAGCAGTATGCCCGCCGCTGGGCCTTTAAGCACCCAACGCCGGCCGACTTCTTCCGCACCCTGGAAGACGCCAGCGGCGAAGACCTCGACTGGTTCTGGCGCGGCTGGTTTTATGGCACCGATGTGGTGGACATTTCGCTGGATTCGGTGAAGTATGCCAAGGCCAACCTGGATGCCGATGTGCCGGCCAACCTTCGCGACCGCACCGTCACTACCCGGCTGCCGCCGCCGCCCACCAATTATCCGAACGACATATCGCGGCTGCGCAACCTGCAAGACCCGACTATCAAGTTTCAAACCGACGTGGACACAACGCTGCGGGATTTTTACTGGAAGTACGATCGCGGCATTGTTCCCTACGACTCTTCGACGTTTACCGTCAACGTGCCGGCAGCAGCCGAAAAGCTCGACGCCGCCACCAAAGAGCAACTGCGCAACAAACATTTTTATGAGCTGAGCTTTAGCAATAAAGGCGGGCTGCCCATGCCGATTATCCTGGAGTGGACTTACAAAGACGGCACCAAAGAAGTGGACCGTATTCCGGCCCAGGTATGGCGGCTGAACGAGGGCAAAGTGGTAAAGACCTTCAGTAAAGACAAAGAAGTCGCCTCCATCAAGCTCGACCCCATGCGGGAAACAGCCGACATTAACGAAAGCAACAACCAGTGGGGTAGCTTGCCGGCAGAGCCTTCGCGGTTGCAGGCCTTTAAGCTGAAACAGGGCGCCGGCCGTGGCCAGACCACCGGGCCCAATCCGATGCAAAAAGCCGGGCAAACAAAGGCTTATTAAGCGATCATAGTTTTGTGTTTATAAGAGGCTGTGTCTTTGAAAGGCACAGCCTTTTTTGCGCTGGGTTTGCGGGTTAGCAGCAAATTCTGAATCAACAACTATTTTACCATAGCGGCGATTGGTTGGGATGAAATAGCTTTATTGAAGGCCCCAACTAAATCGTTCCTTGATTATACCATTTGATCAGATAAAACTGACCGCTACACGGTCAGTTTTTTTGACGACTATAACTTGCAAGACAATGAGGAATACAGGCGAACAAAAATAGTAACGCTACGCCCTCACATTTTTCATCGGCCGTTTTTTCAACCAACAGGTCACGTTCCGCGAACGCTGCCTCCGCTAATGGAATATCCTTGCATGAAGAAGCTTTGTCTTACCTCTCTTATCCATTTTAAACCATTCAAAAAAACAGCGATCCCCACATTTTGCTAATACAAACCCGCGCCTATTTTTGCGCCTATATCAAAACTGATCATGAGAAACAACTACAAACTGGTGTTGCTGGCCGCACTGTTCTTCGCCGGCTTCCAACAAGCTTCTGCGCAGGCATCAAAAAAATCAAGTCCTCCCGTTCGCCTTTTGCTCGGCGGCGCCCTTGAGCTGGGCGGCGATGAAGTGGCCAAAGTGTATTTCACCAATGGCAATGACCAATCGGTACGGGCCGGCCAGGGCGGGTCGCTTTTCGTTGGCGGCGAGTTAGCGATTCCTTCGGTGGAGCGGCTGCTGATTCATGCCACCGTTGGATTTAAATACGTCACCACGGCCGCCGACAATGCACACATCCGGCTGACGCGGATTCCCATTCACCTCACGGCTAATTTTCTGGCTACGCCAAAACTGCGTATTGGTGCGGGCCTGGCTATGCACCGCGGCATTCAATTCAGCGCCGATGGCTTAGGCCCCGATCTGTCGTTTGACGGCGCTTCCGGGCCACGGTTCGAAGTAGCTTACGGACTGGTGGGACTGACCTACACAGCCATGACTTACAAAGACCAATTGAACAATTCTTATTCGGCCAATGCCATCGGCCTGGCGCTGACGGTACCCATTCCAAAACGCTAAACTTAATCACAAGCGTTTCAACACATTTCAGGAGCCTTGTGCTCCTTTTTTTTTAGCGGCAGCAGAATCGTTCTTTCACCTTCCACTTCTACCTTCAATGCATGAAGTCGGAGAAAGAAAAAATGATTGCGGGTGAGATGTATGACCCGCTGGATCCCGAACTGAGCAATGATCGTGTTCGCACAAGGCTACTCTTAAAAGAACTGAACGAGTCGCGGGAAGACCAACTGGAAATAAGAACCCGGATACTTAAAGACCTGATACCGGATGCTGGTGAAAACTTGTGGCTGCAGCCACCGTTTTACTGCGACTACGGTTATAACATGAAAATTGGTGAACGGGTATTTTTCAATTTTAATTGCGTGGTGCTTGATGTGGCGCCGGTAATCATCGGCAGCCGTACGATGTTTGCACCCAATGTGCAGATTTATACCGCCACGCATCCCATTGATCCGGTAGAGCGTTCGTCAGGAAAAGAATATGCAAAACCCATCACCATCGGTAGCGATGTGTGGGTGGGTGGCAGCGTTGTTATTTGCCCCGGTGTCAGTATCGGCGACCGCAGTGTGATTGGTGCCGGCAGCGTCGTAACCAAAGACATTCCAGCCGATGTGATAGCCGCCGGAAATCCCTGCCGCGTTATCCGGCGTATTGATGAAAAGCCGCCTACGGCCACTGAAAACAGTCCGGCATAAAATCATTCAACAACATCGGCCATTGCTGTTTATTCGATTTGCGAAATCCCTTATTTTACCGCCTTTAGTTTTTACAGATGGCATTATCGAAGTCGGTCCGGGAAAGAGTGTACAACAAGTACGGCGGATGCTGCGCTTATTGTGGAAAATCGATTGAGTACAAGGCCATGCAGGTAGATCATTACCTGCCGCAGTGCAAGGAGAAGTTTTATTCGCGGCGGTTTAAAAAAGACGTGCATGCCGAAGCCAACCTCATGCCGGCCTGCCGCCGTTGCAATCATTACAAGCGGGCCCGTACGCCCAGGCAATTCCGCGAACTGATGGCCACCCTGCACGAACGGGTGGAAAGTATCTACATCATAAAAGTGGCTATTGATTTCGGCATTGCACAAGTGAAGCCTTTCGACGGCAAATTCTATTTCGAGCGGACAGCGGCCCCGCAACCGCCCGAGAAACCCTGCTGACCTTGTTGTGGACAAAAGCAGCTATTGAAAACAGCGCAGCGACCACGGCACATTCACCGGGTTTTTATACCTTCCAGTCCGTCAACGATCATTTATGAAAAAAATCACTCTCCTTCTTTTTCTTCTTGCCACAACTATGACCGGTTCATTTGCCCAAAACACCAATGCCAATAACGGCAAGCTGCTGCGCCACGTCGTGCTTTTTAAATTTAAAGAGAGCAGCACGCCAGCTGATGTAAAAAAAGTGGAAGAAGCCTTTCGTGCCCTGCCGTCTAAGATCAAAGAAATCAAAGGCTATGAATGGGGTTTGAACAACAGTCCCGAAAACCTGAACCAGGGATTTACGCATTGCTTTTTCCTCACGTTCGATAGCGAAGAAGGACGTGCTGTTTATCTGCCGCACCCGGCGCACAAAGCCTTTGGCGCCACACTGGGCCCGCACCTCGACAAAGTATTGGTGGTAGATTATTGGGTGAAAGAGTAAGCTTCGATACGATTAACCCGTTTTCAAGCTAATTGAAGAATAAATAGGGAGCAATGGTGGCAGAAAAAGGTCAGTACTCTTTTTACTAATCTTAATAGAGCGTGTCTTAAAATTAGCGAATCAGGATAATGGCGGAAGCGAGTAGCAGAAAAGCTTTGTAGTTTTCTGCGTTGTACTCGTACCGTGTGCACAGCGTCTGAAGTTGAACAGCCAGGCAAAGAGCCGCTCCACTTTCCAGCGCCGGCGGTAGGCTCTGAGCTTTCGTCCATCTTGTGTGGGCGGCTTGCGCCTGTTCTTGCGATGGGGTGCGTTCAACTCAATGCCTTTTCGCTTCAGCTTTTTATCCAACGCATCTGAGTCATAGGCCCTGTCAGCGGTGATGCGCCTGGGCCTTGCTTTGCTCGCCCTGTTCTCTATGACCTCTTCCACTAACCTCACCTCATGCACCGAGGCTGAGGCGATGATCACAGATACAGGACGGCTTTTCTCATCTGCGAGTACCATAATCTTAGTTCCTTTTCCCTTCTTGGTAGCACCTTGGTGAGAGCCCCCTTTTTAGAAGGAGCAAAGCTGCCATCCAGGTAGAACATCTCTTTCACCCGGATATCATTTCCATACAGCGGATGCCGTCTTACCTTGCGCATCAGCTTTTTGAACAACCCCTCACGGGTCCAAAGCTGAAAGTAGCGGTGACAACTCTGGTACGATCGATAAAGATCTTCGGGAATGGAGCGCCACGGGGCTCCGGTCTTTAGAATCCAGAGGATCGCCTCAAAGGTGCGCCTCAGGTCTACCGGCGGCCGTCCTGCTCCGGGCTTACGGGCATACTTTTTCTCCACCATCGGCGCAAAAAAGCACCACAAATCAAGCAACGGCTTCTGCTTCATAACCTCTCATTTCTGATACCTCGCCCAAACACCTTACCAATTTCAACCTATTTTAAGACACGCTCTAACTTCTTTGCTGTTACCATAAAGTTGTAAAATGATGAGAGTACAAAACAACCGCCAAAGACATGCAAGGTTTACCTAACGAAAATTTAATGCGTTAAGTCTGCTCTTTGCAGCAAATTTGCCAAAATCAAAATCTCTATTGATTCAACTAAATTAACTCGAAACACATCCTTATTGATTAATCACTTCACGTATGAAAGTTACCCACCAACTCGTTTTACTTTCCTCTTTAATTGTAGCCGTATTTTCTTCAGGTTCATGTAATAAACCTCCTTACAAGCCTGATTACGAAAATATTGGCGGTTATGTCATCGGAAAAGAAACCTGTCATGCGGACGAAAACGAGGATTATTGGCTTTTGGATTTTACGGTATATCCGAATTCACCAAAAGTTGGTGACACGTTGACCTTAAATGGTGCAACTTATACAAACGTTTTAAAGTTAAAGGGGCTTGATTCCCGACTCAAACAAATGGGAATGAGAGTTTCCATTGATTATAAAAAAATAAGCACCGATAGGATTGTTGCTACCGGCTGCACGGTAGCTGCTCCTGTTTTATATCCTTTAAAAGAAATGACAATCATTAATCAAGGAGAAATTCGCTAAAAACTCAACTGTATGCTGAAACCAACATTCTTACTGCTTCTGGGCTTTATGTGTTTAATTGCAAAAGCACAAATTAAACGAGTAGCTACAACCCCAACTACAATCGCCGGGCAGGTTCCGGGTTATAGCGAAGTGCCAACATTTACAACAAAAACTTACAGCTACACGCCATCAACACCGGATGCACCGCCTACGCCTGTTGACGACGATTCAACAACCGAAAACAGTAAAGTTTACCACTACGCTGATAATATCCCGGTAAATATCAGCCTGGCCGATGGCAACATCACCAATACCTCAATCGGCAAGGTTTGGACATTACGAATTAGTGTTCCAAATGCGCTCAACGTCGGTTTTGTATTTAATCAGTTCGCACTTTCATCATCGGCTCAGATGTATGTGTTTAATGAAGGAAGGACAGCCCTCGACAGCGGAATCAAGCAATCTCATTTTTCGAATTCGTCGCAAGTAGGTATTTCACCGTTCAAAGGCAGCAGTGTTATCATTTACGTTGTTGAGCCAAATAACTTCGCAACTCTACAAAGTACAATTGCCGTCAACAAAATCGAGGCAGGCTTTCAAGAAATAGACGACGTGGGCGACACAGGCGGCGCAGCTATGCGCACTGCATCCGTTAACTGCAACCCTCACATGCTTTGCCAGGCGCATAGAATAGGCTATGCAAGAACGGTTGCCCGTTTTTCATCCAACGGATTTCAGGGGACAGGCACTTTACTTAACAATGAGGCGAATAATGGCCGGGCTTATTTTTTAACCGCATTCCATGTGTTAGATGTAAATCGAAACATTTTCAATAAGCCGGTTGGAAATGGAGTTATTGATCCGGACGAGGAAGCTGCTTTGGCAAATGCCCGGTTCCAATTTCAGTTCTGGCGTACATCGTGCAATGGCACTGTAAACAATCAATTTATTCAATTTACTGGAGCAATCTTGCGAGCAGCGTGGAAGAATACCGATATGGTTCTTTTAGAACTCATAAATCCGCCTGGTATTGGCGATGGCGTGAACTATGCAGGATAGAGCCGGCAAACAAGTCCCTCAGCCGATAACGGCTCATTTATTATTCACCACCCAGAAGGTGAAGTCATGAGAATAACAACAACAAGACTGGTAAACCACTGGTTTTGGAATAATATGTTCTGGACGGCAAAATACAATTCTGGAACGGTAACGAATGGCTCTTCAGGTTCCGCCCTTTTTAATGAAAACGGACAGGTCATCGGTCAACTTCGCGGAGGCTGGAGCAGTTGCAATTTCACGGATTTCGGTGACCGGTATGGAAAGTTCCATCACTCCTGGAATAATGCAGGCTTGCAGCAATGGCTCTCGCCCTCACAAGGTTTACAATCAACAGGGCTTTTAAACCTTACTAATATTCCCATCAACGGTCCAAACAGTATCTCTTGCACAACACCTCAACAATACTCAACGCTGCCCGGCCTTTTGGATGTTACCTACACTTGGACAGTCAGTGCCGGATTGCAAATTCTATCGGGTCAGGGAACAGCTAATGTAACTATTTCAGGGTTTCCAAATAACCAGTTTGGTTCCGGTACGCTCACACTCACGTTGGCTTCCCCAACGAAGGGACGGACAAGGACTTACACTGTTTCAAAAGCCATTACAATTGGTACGGGCGGCAACGGAAGTATAACGGGAACATACAACTCCCCCACTAGCGAGACGGAGCCGTTAAGTCCGGTAGCCAACAACGTTCCACCGCCAGTCAATCCCTCCTGCATCGCTTTTTCCACCAACATGACCTTGCCCGCTAACTCCACAGTGTCCTGGGCTGGCACAACAAGCTCACCACAGGTTTCATGGTATCAATCGGGCGATAACATCTGGTGTTATTTCACAACATTGGGCCAAACGGCCACCTTCACGGCTACCATCACCAACTCGTGCGGTACCTTCACCGAATCTTTCCTGTTCGAGTGCGTTACCTATAATTCCTGCGGAATCATAGCCCAACGGGTAGCACTTTCTCCAAATCCGGCCACAAGCTCACTCCTGGTAGCGCTGGAGGAAAAGGGAGATAAAACCAAGAAACGAGATATATCCGAACTCCGTGTTTTGGATAAGCTTGGCAATGTTAAACTGACAAGGAAATACGGAAAGGGCCAAAAGAATGTAAGCCTGGATGTCTCTGCTTTGCCTGCTGATGTCTATACGATTATGGTACACGACGGAAAAGACTGGACAACGGAAAAGTTCATCAAGAACTAAGTACTTTTTTAATTGTATTGTTGGAAGGGGAAGAAAATTTTCTTCCCCTTTTTTTTCGTCCCAATGAAACCGCTTGGAGACACGCTTTAAGCACATGCTGCAACAGTGGGCTTGCTTGTATGGCGGGTTGATGGAATGAACTTCAACTATCTGCAGGCATCGGCAGCAGTTCCAGCGTAACGGACAACATTTACAAGTGGTCTCATAAATAGGCTTGAGTAATTTTGTAGGATGAGATTGACAGA
>CBDUBQ010000061.1:0-25436 GCA_965365435.1 uncultured Flavisolibacter sp. | reverse complement strand
GTCTCCTGACCTTCAGCGTTTGGGTTATTAATTTGATTTTCTTCCATAAAAATCCCGAAGGGTTTTGATTCGGGCCGGCAAAGATAGGAAATCGGTTTGGGGTTTGGGGTTGGGAGTTTGGGGTTCCGTGGCTGGTAGGGCGGCTAAACTGTTAAGGGCTTGTAAAGGTTGGGGCTTTTTTTGGGTACCCGGCAGAAATGCTACTATCCGCCATCCGTTGCGTCGCACTCGTCAACGTCCGGTAAGGCTATTCAGCCATTTACAGCTTCCGGACCTCAATGCCGTGCAGGTCCGCAATGCGATCACCAAAATGGGCTTCTTCTGCCTTCGGCACACCAACCACCATCCGGCAAAAAAGCTGTACCTCATTTTCCATAACGCTACACCCATAACGCTTTACAAATACCATCACCTCGTTCATCAGGTTATACTCAAATTGCAGCTCGTACGAAACCAGGACTGGTTTTTCCACAATCGGTGTCAGTTGCAGCGCCAACGACGCCGCGGTTTTGTAGGCATTGATCAGTCCCGGTACGCCCAGCAACGTGCCACCGAAATACCGTACCACCACCACGGCCACATTTGTCAGGTTTTTGCTGTCCAACTGCCCTAAAATCGGTTTGCCGGCCGAGCCGGATGGTTCGCCGTCGTCGCTTGCCCGGAAGCTGTTGCCATCGGTACCCAAACGGAAGGCAGAACAATGATGCGCTGCTTTGGGATGCTCTTCCTTCAGCCCCTTCAGTCCTTTTTTATACTCGTCGGTTGTTTGAATTGGAAAAACATAAGCAAGAAAGCGGCTTCCCCTGTCTTTGTACTCCGCCTGCGACGGTTTTTCGATGGTGTAGTAATGTGTCATGAACGGCCGCGAAGGTAGCGGAGAGGGTTGAATATTGGGTGATCAGGCTATTGTCTTGCCGGCCGTCGCTACCGGTTCATAAAAGCGAATGATATCGGAAAAGACTGTTTCTGTTTGCGACAGCCTTGCATTTTTCAGCACGGGTGCCGGCAGGCCGCTGCCCAATACGAAGCCTTCATTGCAAATCACTCTCGCTTCGTCCCAGGTACCTTCGTCAATAAACGATTGCAACAGGCCGGGCCCACCTTCTATCATCACGCTTTGGATGCCCAGGCGGTAAAGTCCGTTCAGCATCTGGTGCACAAGGCTAACGTCTTCTGTCACTTGATAATAGCCAAGCCCGATGGTACGCAATTGCGCAGGACCGATTTTTTCGAAAGGCAAACTGTGTTGATGAAGGTTAATAACGATGGTAGGTATTTCACCATCAAAAAGCTTGAGCGAAGAGGGCAACCGCAGGTGCATGTCCACCACCACCCTCACCGGGTTGGCCCCCGGCCAGTGGCGAACGGAAAGCTGCGGATCATCGAACAAAGCAGTATTGGTACCCACGGCAATAGCCATTTCTTCGCTTCGCCATTTGTGCACCAACCGGTTGCTGGAGCCGTTACTGATGAGAACTCGGCTGAAGTCCTCATTTGCCATTTTTCCGTCGGCCGTTTGGGCCCACTTCAGCAAAATGTAAGGCCGATGTTCGGTATGAAAAAGAAAAAAGCGTTTGTTCAATTGCCGGCATTCGTTTTCCAGTACACCAACGATAACCTCCACACCGGCCGCTTTTAATTTTTCTATCCCTTTGCCGTTAACGGCCGCAAAAGGATCACGGCAGCCCACCACCACCCGCGGGATATTTTTCTCCACTACCAGATCGGCGCAGGGCGGCGTTTTTCCATAATGCGCACAGGGTTCCAGCGAAACATACAGGGTTGCCTGTCTGATCAGGTGCCTATGTTCTTCTTTTACCGACAAAAGACAGTTGACCTCGGCATGCGCCTGGCCATACTGCCGGTGGTAACCTTCGCCAATCATGGTATCGTTATGCACAAGAACGGCGCCCACCATTGGGTTAGGTGCCACATCGCCGGCGGCCAAAGCTGCCAACTGCAGGCATCGGTGCATGTACTGTTCGTGTGTAGCCAAGCGTTTCTGGTAAGGCCTAAAAATAAAGAATGGTTTATGTTTGACAGATGAAAATTGGCGAAGCCGAAAAACAGGTGCGGGAACAGTTGAAAAGTATCTATGATGAAAATGAAAGCACTAATATTTCGCGGCTTATCATGGAAGCCTGCACAGGTTTCGGCCTCTCACAACTGTGGATGAAGGGAGACGAACTGCTTTCGCCAAGTGTAGAAAAAAAACTCGCTGCGATATTGCAACGCCTTCTCCGGCACGAGCCCCTGCAATATGTTTTAAACAAAGCCTGGTTTTATGGAATGGAATTGTACGTAGATAAAAACGTACTCATTCCGCGGCCCGAAACCGAAGAGCTGGTGGATTGGGTGGTAAGGGATGTTGAAGCACAGGCTATTGATGTGTTTCACCGCGGCCCCTTGCAAGCCGACCAGACCTCGCTTCTGAAAATCCTGGATATTGGCACCGGCAGCGGCTGCATAGCGCTGGCCTTAAAAAAGGCTATGCCCAGGGCGGAAGTTTGGGGATGCGATGTGAGTGAAGAAGCGCTGAATGTTGCCCGGCGCAACGGTGCTGCGCTCGACATTCGTGTGGATTTTCAGGGGGTCAATTTTCTTGATGAAATCCAGCATAAGTTTTTGCCTTCGGTAGATCTTCTTGTGAGCAATCCGCCTTACATACCGCTTACGAATAAGGAAAGCATGCACCGCAATGTTCTGGATTGGGAACCCCATACCGCTTTGTTTGTGCCCGACGATGATGCACTCCTTTTTTACAAAGCAATCATTGCCTTTGCTCAAAAACGGCTGCACGCAAATGGCCGCATCTACCTCGAAATACATGAAGATTTCAGTACTGCCGTTGCCGGACTTTTTCAATCGGCAGGATATAGAAATGTGGAAGTAAAAAAAGATATGCAGGGAAAGGAAAGAATGGTGAGGGCCTTCTCTACCTAAAACCAGGTGTCATTAGAGGTTGATAAATCCACTGCTAATTGAAGGGTGCCAGAAAGAGCAGTGCCTTCGATCCGGGCCCTGCCACCTGGAGGGGCGGGGTGGGCCGACCTTTATTTCACCAGCGCCGCTACCTTGGCGCCGTTTTGTTTGGCAATACGCATAATGCGGAATACGTCTCCGTAATAAGAGCTGGTATCGGCATTGATCACCACCGATGGAGTATCCACTTTTTGTTTGGCTTTGATAATGCTTTCTTTTACCATGGAATCAACCAAACCCGGTTGCACACGGGCCGAGCCGATGAAGAAATTATGGTCTTTGTCAACCGAAACAATAATGTCCTGCTTTGCTTTTGTGTCTTTTGACCCTTTCGGGTTGTTCACCTTCACCAGGTTAGGATTGGCCAGTGTTGACGTAATTAAAAAGAACAGCAGCAGGATGAACAGGATATCGTTCAACGGACCGGTATGAACTTCGGTATGTGCCCGTAATTTTCTGCGTAGATTCATTTAGTCAGGAATTAAACTCTCGAATAACACAAATATTTTTTCCCTTGCTTTTCGCCCACTGTTCTTTGCCTGGCGACAATTGTTACCTCGTGGGCTCCTGCAAAATGTCTAAAAATTCAGCACTGGCCGCTTCCATTTTATAGGCGGTTTTGTCCACCTGTGTGGTCAAAAAATTATGGGCAATGTAAGCCAGCAAACCAATGATCAAACCTGTGGCCGATGTGATGACTTTTGTATAAATACCGTTGGCCATGGTTTGAATGGTGAAATCGCCACCCGTGGCCAGGCTGTAAAACAACTGGAACATACCAATGATGGTACCCAAAAAGCCCAGTAACGGCGCTATTCCCGCCGACAGCGATAAAATTGACAGGTTGCGTTCAAGATTGTAGATTTCCAGTTTGCCTACGCTTTCCATGTTGCGCTCGATGGTTTCAATAGGCTTGCCCAGGCGCTGAATGCCCTTGTCAATAATGCGGGCCACCGGGTTGTTGGTGTTTTTGGCAAAACTGCGGGCCGCCGTGATATTGCCGTTCACGATATGGTCGCGGATGATGTTCATAAAATTCCCCTCGATGGCCGAGGCTTTCCGGATGGAAAGAAACCGCTCGAAAAAAACGTAAATGGTAATGATGAACAGGGCTGCCAGCGGAATCATGATAAAGCCGCCCAACTGCAGCAACTCTATCAGGCTAACCCCCCGCGATGCACCTTCGATTTGTGTAGCCAGTGTGGTAGTGGTATCGGCCTGCAGAAAGAAAAAATGAAACATGCTGGTCGTGTTTTGGGTGTAAATAACGTTGTAAGGATCTTTATATTTTGCAATGATAGCCCGGCAAGATAAAAAATTGCCGCCGCCAAAGCCACATTTAACGTTTTGCCTTTGCGGTGCAAAAAGAATTGAATGACCCCGACCGCCGGCGATTGCTGCCGCCTGCTACCAAATTTTCCTATTCGCGGATATACAGATAAATCTCCACCCGCCTGTTTTTTCTCCTCCCTTCCGGTGTGCGGTTGTCGGCCACAGGCTTGTTGCTGGCGAAGGATTTTGCCATCAGCGGGCTGCTGAACGAGGGGCGAAGAAAATCAATGACCGATGCGGCACGGTTGCGGCTAAGTTCGTGGTTCAATGCTGCCGAACCCTGGTTATCGGTATGGCCTTCCACCACAACCGAGTCCACCCGGAACGATCTTGTTTTATCGCTGAGCTCACCCAATATTTCTTTTGCTTTTTGGCCAAGGGCATAGCTATTGGTAGCAAACAATACGTCGGGAATTACGATCGTATCTACCCTCTGCACAATCGTTTTCGGCGCCGGCTCCACCCTTGGCGGGTTTTTCGTATAAACATACATCAGCCGGTCGAGCTGGTTATGCCGGACATTAAAGCCATATTCTTCTTCCTGCCGGCTTGCCCTTTCATCGCAGGGATGCTCGTTGGGCGAAAGCGGTGTGAGGCTGATGCTGTCGAGAAAAAAGTAGTGGTCGCGGCCCAGATCGGGCCGGCCCGGGAGCTGATGATGGCGGGTTTTAAAATCACCGATAGAAATAAAATTCTCCTGTCCGCCGGCTGTGTACACCAGCGAAACTTTTTGCCAGGCCTTCGATGCCTGCAGGCCGTTTCCGCCGAGATACAATTGTGGTTTCGAGCCCCTGATCTTTTCTTTCTGATACAAAAAATCATTGGCAGAAAAATACACGCCAATGGAGTCGAACACATTGTGCAGCGACCGGATGGAAAAATCAAGCCGGTACTGCGACCCTTTCCGCAGGCCGCACAGCAAGCGGCTGCGGATAAAGTTGCGGCCGTTCAGGCGGCCGGCATTAGACAACACCAGCCCGATAAAATGCTGCCCTTCCGCGGCATTGGGAGCATCATCAAAATAATAGTCGGCATACAGCGAAGTAGAGATCCAGCCTTCCGGCGCACAGTTTTTCTGATACTCAGCGCAAATGTTCTCGTCTTCAAAACCGCCGTTCATCAGCAGGTTCTGAGACAACACAAAAAGCGGAAAAGCCAGGGATAAAAGGAACACGAACCGTTTCACCTTTTAAAGGTAGGGGTGGGTACCAACCGGCAATTGGCAATTAGCAAGTTTTTAATTGTCTCTGGCTGTTGTCTTTCTTTCACTATGCATCGCTCCGCTGCTCCCAGATCGTCGCCAGGTGCACAATCGTCTCCACCGCCTTGTTCATATCCTGCACCGAAATAAACTCCAGCTTTGAATGAATGGCCTGCTCTCCGGCAAAAAGATTAGGACAAGGAAGGCCCATAAACGAAAGGCGGCTGCCATCGGTGCCGCCGCGAATGCTTTCCATCTTCAGCGGCAGGCCGCTCCGTTCAATGGCTTCTTTGGCGTACTGCACCACCTGCGGATGCTTGTCCAGCACTTCCTTCATGTTGCGGTATTGCTCGGTCACGTTAAATTCAAAGGCGGCGGCGGGATAGTTATCCATCACCATCTCCACGATCGAAAGCAGAAAGTCTTCTTTTTTCTTCAGTCCCTCCGTGACAAAATCGCGGATGATAAAATCAATGGTGGCTTTTTCGGCAATGCCATCCACCCGCACCGGGTGTATAAATCCCTGCTTGCCGTCGGTGGTTTCGGGCGAAAGTTCGGCACGCGGCAACGAAGCCAGTACATCGCCGGCAATCTTCAGCGCATTCACCAACTTGCCTTTTGCATAACCCGGGTGGGTGATAACGCCGTGAATCACCACCTGCACGCCATCGGCACTAAAGGTTTCATCTTCCAGCGAGCCGGCTTCGCCCCCGTCGAGGGTGTAGCCAAACTGTGCACCCAGCTTTTCCATATCCACTTTGGCGGTGCCGCGGCCCACTTCTTCATCGGGTGTAAACAGCAGCCGTATGGCGCCGTGTTTTACTTCCGGGTGCGTCATCAAAAAATGGGCAGCATCCATGATCGCTGCTACACCGGCTTTGTCGTCGCTCCCCAATAGCGTGGTGCCGCTGGCGGTGATAAGGTCATGGCCCATCAACCTTTCCAGGTAGGGAAAATCCTTTTTGCGCAATACCTGCGTTGGATCATCTGGCAGTACGATATCGCTGCCATTGTAGTTCTGGTGAAGAATCGGCTTAACGCCGGTACCGCTGGCATCGGGCGCCGTATCCACATGCGCACAAAAACAAATTACCGGCACCTCTTTTTCGCTATTGGATGGAACGGTGCCATACACATAACCCCACTCGTCCATCTCCGCATCGGCTAGGCCCATTGCATTAAGTTCTTCCACCAAAAGCCTCGACAGATCTTTTTGTTTTTCGGTGGTGGGTTGCGATGATGATAAAGGATTGCTTTGCGTATCAATCTGCACATAACGCATAAACCGTTCGGCGGCGGTGAAAGCGTAGTTTCTCCCTGCCCCCTTGAAGGGAAGTGTAAGGTCTGTCTCGTGTTGTTTTTCTTCGGGCATATTTTACTTCAACGATTAGTTAGAAACAAAATAGTTATCGTAGCTGAGAATAAAAATAGGCCAAGAAACAAAAGAAGATCCTAAGTTCATTGGCAAATGATGGGCCTTCGGACGAACAGGGAATGAACACTATTACTGGTCTATGTCTCCTCTTTTGAGGGACAGTGGGATCACTTTCCCTTTCCCAAATAAACAATCCGCACGGTGTGTAGCATGATCTTAAAGTCCAGCAGGAGCGAAAGGTTTTCGATATACACCAAATCAAATTTGCTGCGCTCGATCATCTGCTGCACATTTTCGGCATAGCCAAACTGCACCATGCCCCACGAGGTAAGGCCCGGCTTCACTTTTAAAAGGTATTTGTAATAAGGAAACTGTGCCACAATAAGGTCAATATAAAACCGCCGTTCGGGCCGCGGTCCCACCAGGCTCATATCGCCTTTTAAAATATTCCAAAGCTGCGGCAGTTCATCCAGCCGCCATTTTCGCATTACCCGGCCCCAGGGCGTAATACGCGGATCGTTGTCGGACGAAAGTGCCGGGCCGCCTTTTTCGGCATCGCTGTACATAGACCGGAACTTGTACAGGCGAAACGGTTTGCCCTTGTAGCCAATACGCTCCTGCCGGTACACCACCCTGCCCGGCGACGAAAATTTCACCCGCAGGGCAATATAGGCCAGCAGCGGCGAAAGGAATAAGAGCGAAAATGCGGCGGTGCACACATCCACCACCCGTTTGATGTTTAGTTGCCAGTCGGGCATCAGGCCGGTGTGCAAGTCGGTGAGCACGGCGCCCAACACATTTGATGTGCGCACCGCACCGGAGAGAATGTCCAGCGTTTGCGCTTCGGTTTTTATGGCCACGTCTTTTTCCGACAGGCGTACCAGCAATTGCTCCAGCAAGGCCTGTTCTTTTTTATCTATCGCCAGCACCACCAGTTTTGCGTGCAGCCGGTCTATTGCATCTTCCAGCGCCGGTGTTTCGCCCAGCAGGGGCAGGTCTTTTGGCCCGCTGCCTTTTCCATTGCCGGTGCTCAGGTAACCCACCATCCGGTAGCCTTCGCCGGCCAGGCTTTGCTGCGCCTCTTTAAACACCTGCTGCACTCTTGCCGGCGAGCCCACCATCAGGCCGTTGAACTGAATGCGCTTTTGCCGCAGTTGGCGTTTGGCGGCATTGAGCACTACCAGCCGGGCAGGCAGGGTAAAGAATAAATGCAGCGCCAGCAGCGTAAAAAAGCTCGTGTAATAGTAGCTGTTGGTTTTTTTGTTGTCGTCTATCAGAAAAAGAAAAAACAGCACTGTGCAGCCAATAAGCGCACACACAAACACATTGGTGGCTTCGGAAAGGCGGGATTTTTTGTAGATAGATTGATACGATCCGATCAGCGCATAAAAAATCAACCACCCGGCGGGGATAATCAGTACGCCCAACCACAGTTTGTAGTCGGCCGTGAAGGGTTCGGAAAGAATGGCTTTGCGGACAAAATAAAACGAACCCCAGGCCAGCGCCGCGCCGGTAAAATCAGCTACGGCATACCACAGCGGATGAATGTATCGTGAGGGCGTCATCCGTCAGGGCGCTATTCGGTTGTGAGTGATCTTCTGCAAAATCTGGTGTGCCACTTCCAGGGCTCTGAAGCCGTCAATTTCATTCACCACCGGTCGCTCATCGGCCCGGATGGCCTGCACAAACTCCTCCAGCTCGCGACGGATGGCATTGACTTCGGGCACGGGCGGGTTGGCAATGGCAATGGTTTTTTTGCCGCCGGGTATGTCAATGTCAAAGGAAAAGGCATTGACGTCCTCCTCTCCTTTCAGCTTGATCACCTCTGTTTTTTTGTCGAGGAAATCAATGGAGATGTAAGCGTCTTTTTGAAAGAGGCGCATCTTGCGCATTTTTTTTATCGAGATGCGGCTCGAGGTAAGGTTGGCCACGCAGCCATTGTCAAATTCAATGCGCACATTGGCAATATCGGGTGTGTCGGTCAGCACAGCCACACCGCTGGCCGAAATATGTTTGACATCGCTTTTTACCAGGCTTAAGATGGCGTCAATATCGTGGATCATCAGGTCCAGGATCACACTCACTTCGGTGCCCCGCGGGTTGAACTGCGCCAGGCGGTGCACTTCAATAAACATGGGCGCCAGCTTCAATGTTTGCGCTGCCAGAAAGGCGGGGTTGAAACGCTCCACATGACCTACCTGGAACTTGATGTTCGACTCTTTCACCAGCTTTACGATCTCCCTGGCTTCCTCAATGGTGTTGGCCATGGGCTTTTCTACAAACACGTGTTTGCCGCGGCGGATGGCTTTTTCGCACAGCGCAAAATGAAAAGGAGTCGGCGTCACCACATCCACCGCATCTACCGCCTCAATCAGGTCTTCTTCCGATGTAAAGCGCCGCAGGCCATAGGTTTCGGTCACGGCATCGGCAGTGGCGTCGTCGGGGTCGAAAAAGCCCACAAGAGTTACGCCGGGCAGTTCCCGCCAATTGTTCAGGTGAAACTTTCCCAGGTGCCCGGTGCCAAAAACGCCAACCTTCAACATGGGCCAAAGATAAGATGCGAAGCCAAAGCGGCCGGGCCGCTTATGCAGCCAGCCATTCGTTTTCAGCCTTTTGTGAAAAAACCGTGTACATCTTTTTGCCCCGCCCCCTTTTGAAAGGTCACCGTGTTGGCGCAGCCAGGGCCGCCCCGGTTTTTTCTTTTTGGCGAAAGATGCGTTTTGTCAACCACAAAGCACCGGTGGTGTAAGCCATGCCGGGGGCCAAAATTGTAGCTGTAGCTTTGCGTATGCCCCTGTTTCAAAAATTGTTGCGGTACAAGCTGCACCATCTCCTGTTCTGGCTTTTGTTCGGGGCCCTGTGGTACTACCTGCGCTACCAGGATTACCGCACACCCGGACAAGCCCTGGCTGTAACGGCTATCAAGCTGGTTGACCTTATGGTGCTTGTTTACATCGCCAGCTATGTGCTTATTCCCCGGCTGTTGTACCAAAAGCGGTACATTCTTTTTTCGGTGTGCCTGATGGTAATGATCGTGGCCAGCAGCGCCCTGAAAATGTATGTCATCGGGTCTATCCTGCACAACCCGGCGCTTTACCAATGGACAAGCCAGGTAAAGGCCAGAATTTACGACAACGTGATTCCGCATATTTTCCTGGTCATTGCCGGCATGGCCGCCAAGCTCCTCTCCGACTACAATGCCATGCAGAAACGGTTGCTGGAAATTGCCAGGGAAAAAGCCGAAACCGAACTCAGTTTTCTGAAGGCGCAGATCAACCCGCATTTTCTGTTCAATTCGCTCAATTCGGTTTATTTTCTTATTGATAAAAAGAACACCGAGGCCCGGCAGGCCCTGCATACGTTCTCGGGCATGCTGCGACATCAGTTATATGGGGTAAAGGAAGAGAAGATAGCCATTGAAAAAGAAATCCGGTACCTGCAGGATTACGTGGACCTGCAGCAATTGCGAAACGAAAACTGCCGCGTGGAGATGGATATATCGCCCAGTGTCAATGGGGTGTTTATCGAACCTTTTTTGCTGCTTCCGTTCGTTGAAAATTCGTTCAAACACCTGTCGCATTTTGCCACCGGCCGGCCCAATGAAATAGCCATCAGCCTGAAGCGGCAAAACGGCGAAATGGCGTTTGCCGTTCGCAATACCCACGAAGAAAAGGCCGAAGCAGCGGGTGAAGGAGGCATTGGCCTGGTCAACGTAAAGCGACGGCTGGAGCTGCTTTACCCACAAAAACATTCCCTGCAGATCACCGGCGCCGACGGCTGGTTTTTGGTGCAGTTAACTTTAAAACTTTGACAAATGGTGCCTATCCGCTGTGTTTTGATTGATGATGAACCGCTGGCCCGCCGCGGCCTGAAAGAATATATTGACGATACGCCATTTCTTCAGCTCGAAGCCGAATTCGACTCGCCGCTGAAGGCTGCCGCGTGGTTGGAAACAGGGCAGGCCGACCTCTTGTTTCTCGACATTGAGATGCCGAAAATCTCAGGCCTTCAACTGATGAAAATGCTGCCTTCCTCGCCACCCGTTATCTTCACCACGGCCTATCCGCAGTATGCGCTCGACGGCTTTGAGTTAAATGCGCTTGACTACCTGGTGAAGCCGATCTCGTTCGACCGTTTTCTGAAGGCGGCACACCGGGCAAAAGAATTAACGGAGCTACGACGGCTGAATGCCCAGGAAGCCGCCCAGCCACAAACCGAACCTTTCTTTTTTATTAAGGCCGACAATAAGCTGGTAAAGCTTTTTTTCGATGACGTATTATTTGTGGAGGCGCTGCAGAATTATGTGGCCGTGCATACCAAAACAAAAAAATACATCACCTATCTCACGTTTAAATCCATCGAAGATTTTTTGCCCGCCGCCAGCTTTATCAAAACGCATAAGTCATTTATTGTTTCGGTCAACAAGATTGATAATATCGAGGGCAATATCATTCGCATCGGTGAACACCTGATCCCCATCAGCCGCACGGCTAAAGATGAAGTGTTGGAAAAACTTTTGAAGGGGCGTTTTATGAAGCGGTAGCCTCCATTGTCGGGCGCATTTCGGCCAGGTGGCATCCAGCCATTACCTTTGCCGCTTTTCTGCCAGTGCCTAAATACCCTGATGATGTGCAAAAGATTGTTGGTTTCTTTTCTCCTTCTTTTTGTTTTTTGCTGCGCAGTGGCGCAAACGGCCTGCCCGCCTTTTTGGAACGAAATCCTCGCTTTTAAAAAAAGCGACAGCGCCAAACAGGCGCCTAAAAACGCGATACTTTTTGTGGGTAGTTCCTCCTTTACCAATTGGAAAGATGTGGCCGATTATTTTCCGGGCCACACCATCATAAACCGTGGCTTTGGCGGCTCGGGCTTGACGGATGTTATCCGGTACGCCTACGACATTATTTTGCCTTACCGGCCAAAACAAGTGGTTATTTATTGCGGCGAAAATGACCTGGCTTCCAACGGTAGCCTGGAACCCTTGGAAGTTGTCCGGCGTTTTCAAACGCTCTTTGGCATCATTCGGCAGAACCTGCCGCAGGCCAATATCCTCTTTGTTTCGATGAAGCCAAGTCCATCGCGAAAAGCCCTGTTCCCGAAATTTGTGGCGGCAAATAACGGCATCAGGGTGTTTTTGAAAGGCCAGCCGCGGGCCGCTTTTGTGGATGTGTGGAAGGCGATGCTGACGCCAGCTGGCGACCCGTTACCAGGTATTTTTTTAGCCGACAACCTGCACATGAACGCTGGCGGCTACCGGATTTGGCAGCACCTCATCCAGCCTTATTTGCTTAAAAAATAAACGGCACACCGCACCGAAAAAACCCGGGCAAACGCCCGGGTTTCTTCGCAAAAACTTACTGATCCTGGTTAAACCGGCTCTTTCATCAGTTCCACGATAGCATCGTACAACTGATTTTTTGTGAAGGGTTTTTCAAGGAAAATATCGGCTCCGTTTTCCAGCGCCACGTCCCTGGCCGAACCATCGTAGCCGGAGATCATGATAATGCGGATGGACGGATAATTTTGTTTGATATGGCTGATGAAATCAATACCAAAGCCATCGGGCAACTTGTTGTCGAGAATGACCACCGCCGGCTGCTCTTTTTGTAGATATTCTTCAGCAGACGCCAGCTTTTTCACATGGTCAAGGTCCATGTCTTTTCCGTTGAGCATAATGTTGAGAAGAAGGCACATGTCTCCTTCATCCTCAATAATCAAAACTTTTTTGAGCTTTTTGGCTTCAAGTGTGGTTTGTGTCATGATACAGATGTTTTAATCAAACGATTTAGTGTGGTGTGGATCGGCGGCAGTTTGCACGGCCGGCCTTCATAAAAGAAAAAATCGTTCCAAGAAAACGCGGGTGTCACCGGCTTTGCCTGGCCAGGTTGCCAAACTCTTTCCAGGCATAGGTTAGCGCCGCCACTGGCGACTCAAATAGTTTCGGTTCGCCGTCTTCATCGGTCACTACCTGGCCGCCTGCAGCATCGCCGCCCGGCTCTTCAAAATAATAAGCGGCGGTAAAGTATTCGGTGGGAATTGTATTCGGATTCGGACGGTCAACATGATACGCATCTACTTTCAGCCATACGTCCTTTCCCTCAATCGTTTGTTTTTCTATCATGCCATTTTTCTTTCGATGGTACAAAGTTGGGGCCATGCCTTTGCCTTACCGCCACGTGGGGCCTAACAGGGCCACCGCGGCCGGCTGCTTTTTTTTGCGGTGCGAAAGCAATCGGCAAAAAAAGATAACTTCCGTTTTTTACGCCTGTATGAAATTTCTTTATTCTATGCTGCTCCTGCTGCCGGCTGCAAAGCTAATGGCCCAACCAACAACCTACCTGATTGCCGGCACCTACACCGGCGGCAAAAGCAATGGTATCTATGTTTTTCGTTTTGGCGCCGGCGGCAAGGCGGTGGCGGTTGACTCCATCGCTACGCCAAACCCGTCTTTTCTGGCTTTGTCGCCCGATGAAAAAACAGTGTATGCAGTCAATGAAACCGGTGCCGCAGAAGGTGGTGGCAAGGTCACGGCCTTTCGCTTTGACAAGCGCACCGGGCGGCTCGCCCTGCTCAACCAGCAGTCGTCCGAAGGCGAGCATCCCTGTTTTATTACCGTGGACAAAAGCGGCAAATGGGTAATTGCCGGCAACTACAGCAGCGGCACGGTGGCCGTATTGCCGGCACGGCCCGATGGCAGCTTGCGCTCGGCAGCCACCACCGTGCAGCACCGTGGCAGCAGCAGCCATGCCCGGCAGCAATCGCCGCATGTGCATCAAACGGTGCTGTCGGCCGACAATAAAACGCTTTATGTGCCCGATCTGGGGATTGACAAGCTGATGGTGTATTCCTTTAATGCGGCCACCGGTGCACTGGAGGCGAAAGATACCACGGTTCGCCTGCCGGGCGGATCGGGCCCGCGGCACCTCGATATCCACCCCACAAGCAAACGCCTTTATCTTTTGCAGGAGCTCTCGGGCAACATTACGGTGTACAATAACCGAAACGGGCGTCTGCAGGCGGTGCAAACCGTATCGGCGCTTCCGGCAGGCTTCAGCCAACCGTTTTCGGGTGCCGATATACACTTGTCGCCCGATGGCCGGTTCCTTTATGCATCGCTGCGCGACGAAGCAAATGCCCTGGCTATTTTCCGCGTTCATCCCGCTACCGGCCGGCTGACGTTGGTGGGCCACCAGTCCACCCTTGGCAAAACACCCCGCCATTTCAGCTTTCACCCATCCGGCAACTACCTGTTGGCCGCTAACCAGCGCAGCGATGAGGTAGTTGTTTTTCGGGTAAATAAAAAAACCGGAAAGCTAACCGACACTGGTAACCGGATTGCTATCGGCAGCCCGGTTTGCCTGCGGTGGGTAACGCGGTGAGCACTGCCGCAAGCAATCTTTCTCTCATTCAGCATCGCCGGATGGCCGACTGATAACTGCCGTGACGGCCCGTCTGTTATGCGTACTTTCCGTTTATCGGCTCCGTAATTTTTCGAAGGCCGCCTTGTAAATCTCCCATCGGGATATTACTTTCACGCCATCCGAATACCCGATGCTATGAAACAAATCTTTACGCTCCCGGCTGTTTTTTGCAGCCTGTTACTTTCGGCCCAAAGCCACCGTTCCGGCAAAACGGCAACGCCGGAGTTTGAACGCAATGAAGTGGTCGTACTCGACAGCTTTCCGGCCGCACAGCTTTATTTCAATTCCACCGTTTTTCTCACCGATGCCTTTCAGGGCGTACGGCAAACTGCGCAGATCAAAGACGAAAAAACACGATCGGTTGCCACCAAAGGTTCTTTTCCGGTGATTATTCAAAACAGCCATGGCGAAGAGATCGGCGGCAAAGTGGTGTTTACACTGGTGATCCAAAGCCGGGAAAACATGTATCGCTATCAGTTGAACGATTTTTACTTTGCCTACACCGAAGAATCCGGCATCACCTCTTATGCTTCGTTCAGCAGCCACCTTGGCATGTCCATGAGTGCACGGCAATGGAAAGACGTTGAAACCCAGGCCGATCAGTTTCTTTCATCCTTCATTCCATCGCTAAAGCAGCAAATGGCTCAAACAACGGTGCTCTGCAAAGAGCTGCTGGCCGCCAACCGAAAACGCAAAGATTCCCGGTAAGCTGGGGCAGATGTGCCCGGAGCAACCTGACCATCCTCACTATCGGCTGGCAAGCCTCACCGTGTGCATTACGCATACCGAAGGCACTGGCCAGGCAGGGCTTGGCTTCTTTCGAATAACTGTAGAAAATTCGTCCACGTTTGGCCGCAAAAAGAAAACACTGCCAGCGGGAGGTTCGGTTTCGTTTAAGTTATGGGCCGGCTTCAACAATGTTTGATAATCATTTTGCCCTCCCTGATATCTTACGCACAGTATTTGAAGAAACTCTGTTCTTAAAAGTTTGGTTATGAGTACGAACAATGGGAATGTGGTACAGGTATCAAAAGATTTTCCGGTGAGCAAGGAAGCGCTTTACAAGGCATGGACCGAAGAGCAACAATTGAAGGAATGGTGGAAACCCATGAACAAGCAATTGCAAAAAGTGGAGAATGACATTCGTGAGGGTGGCCGGGTGGCCTATCATTTTGACGAAAACCTGCAGATTAAAGGCGAATACAAAGAAGTGGCGGAAGGCGACAAACTGGTATATAGCTGGAACTGGGAACTGCCGGAAGATTCGGTACACCGGGGCGAATACCTGCTTACCGTAGCATTCAGTGGCGACGGGGACAAAAGCACCCTCGACATTACACAGGAAAATTTTCAGCACGAGCATAGCATCAAACCGCATACAGCCGGCTGGGAAGAGGCGCTCGAACATTTGCACCGCTACCTTTCATCAAGAAGCAATGCCTGAACGGTACCGGAAAGGCATTGAGGGAAGAACGAAAAAGTGGAGGAATGATGAAGGAATTCGGCTATGTGCTGTTTGGTATTTACGCGTTACTCACCGGGTGGCTGTTGCTCAACAGCATTTTGCAATGGCACTTGTGGCGGCGGGCCCGCAAGGCAAAACCTGTGGCGCCGCCCCTGCCGCAGGGTCCCCTGCCGTTTGTGACGGTGCAGGTACCAGTTTATAACGAGAAGTATGTGGTGGAAGGGCTGCTTGACTGCCTGGGCAAGCTCCACTATCCGAAAGATTTATTTGAGGTGCTGGTTTTGGACGATTCGACGGACGAAACCGGCTACCTCCTGGCGCAAAAGCTGGCTTTTTTGCAGGCGCAGGGCATTAACGCAAAAAGAATCAATCGCACCAATCGCACGGGCTACAAGGCGGGTGCGTTGCAGCAAAGCATTGGTCAATGCCGGGGTGAGCTGATCGCCATCTTTGATGCCGATTTCCGCCCGGCGCCAGATTTTCTGCTGCGGCTTGTGCCCCATTTTGCCAATCCGGCGGTGGGCATCGTGCAGTCCCGTTGGGCGCATCTCAACCGCGGACAGAACTTCCTTACCCGTGTGCAGTCTTACCTTCTCGACACCTATTTTACCGTGGAGCAAGCCGGACGCCAGCAGGCAGGGTACTTCAGCAATTTTTGCGGAACGGCCGGACTTTGGCGCAAGCAGTGTATCGTTGATGCCGGCGGTTGGGACGGCAATGTGCTGAGCGAAGACCTTGACCTTTCGTACCGGGCCCAGTTGCGCGGCTGGAAGATGGTGTATGATGCCGGTACCGCCGTGCCGGCCGAGCTGCCGGCTACCGTAGAAGCTTTTAAAGTGCAGCAGGCCCGGTGGACCAAAGGCATTATTCAAACCTTTTGCAAGAATGGCAAAAGCCTGTTAAAAGCGCCACTGCAGCCGGCAAAAAAATTTCATGCTTTTTTTCATCTTTTAAGCAGCCTGGTTTTCCCCTGCCTCTTCATCAATAGTTTTCTGGCTTTGCCGCTCCTGCTGCTGCGGCAGGTTTATCCTGAATTTATTGCTCTCACCAACTTCGCTGCCATTGGCGGAGTGAATTTGATTTTGCTCACGGCCATTTTTTACCGCGGGGTAAAAAGCACGGGTGGCGATGACCGATTCACTCTTTACTATCCTGTTTTTCTGGTTGTGTATATGGCGCTGTCGGTGCAAAATACGGTGGGTGTGGTGCAGGGGCTTTTGGGTCGCCGGTCGGCTTTTGTGCGAACGCCAAAATTTGCCGGTCGCACCGCGGACGAAAGCACTTATAAAGGCGATGCAAAAGGCAAAACCGTATTGCTGGAGCTGGCGATGTTGATCTTCTACAGCGCGGCGGCGGCCATCAGCATTGTCGTGGGCGATTTCTTTTTTCTATTGCTTTTTGTGATGATGGGCAGCGGCCTGGCCATTTTACTGGCCCCGCGATTGGCAGGCTGGCTGCGCTGGCCGTTTGCCGGGCATGGCTTGCGGCGGCGGCTGTCATTTCTGCTTTCCTATCAACAAAGCGGCAATCGCCAGGCCACCGGCAACCAACAGCCCCTTGCGTAACAAAACGCGGTTAAAATACGGCTCCCATCCACCGCCGATGCCGGTTCCGTATTCTACCGTGTGCAGTACGTTTCCCGGTGTGAACGCTGCTTCTCGGGCCTTCCTCAGGTAGCTTCGAATAACGCTGGCCGTTATGTTTCGGCTGAGCGTGGGTGCCAGGGCATACGAAAGTTTTAAAAAAAGCGAAGCAGCTCCGATCGCTTTTTTTTCCCTTGGCCGCCCTATCAGGCCCACAATCGCCCGGGCTACCCTCAACGGGTCATAAACGGGTGGCGCCGGCCGCAGGAGCCGGCCGGTGTAGTTGGCCGCATGCTGTACGCCGGGTGTATCGAGAAAAGCAGGGTAAAGGTCACAAACGGCAATCCCCGGGTAAGGCTTCAGCTCACCTTTCAGCGATTCGAAAAAACCACGCAGGCCAAATTTGCTGGCACAATACGCCGCCATGTAGGGGGTGGCAATCCACCCGCCCACGGATATATTGTTGATGAGGATACCCCGTCCCTGCTGTTTGAAGATTGGCAGTACCGCCTGGGCGCCGTGCATATACCCCAGCAGGTTGGTGCGAATCACGTCTTCGTTTACCTGTGCCGGTATTTGATCGGCCTCACCTGCCGCCAGCACGCCGGCATTGTTGATCCATACATCAATGCGGCCGTAGGTTGCGACTGCCTGTTTGGCCAGCCGGTCCACTGCGTCCATGTCTTTTACATCCATTTCGAAGCAATTTGCGGCAGCGCCGAGTGTCAGGCATTCGGCGGCCACTTCTTCCAGCGCATTTAGGCGGCGGGCGGCCAGCATAAGGCTGGCGCCGGCTTTTGCCAGTTCAATTGCCATTGCCCGCCCGGCGCCGCTCGACGCACCGGTTATTACTACAATCTTTCCGTTGATCGTTTTCATTCCACCTGGCTTTTGCGCAAAGGGTATCAAGAATAACGCCACCGCCGCAAGGTTAATGGCAACCGATAACACAACGCTGAAGTTTTTTATCGAAACCGGAAGGGGTTCGGCCTAATTTCGGCAGCAGCAATTTTTATGATGAAGCAAACCCTGTTATTATTCTTGTTGTTTTGGCAGGCAGCCGTCTTTTCGCAAGTTTATAAAACATCGGAGCCGCTGGCGCATACCTACTCCATAGTGGCCCGCGATGCCACCACCGGCGAGTTGGGTGTCGCCGTACAAAGCCATTGGTTTTCGGTGGGCACGGCCGTTAGCTGGGCCGAGGCAGGTGTGGGTGCGGTGGCCACGCAATCGTTCACCAATAAATCGTTTGGTCCCCGTGGGTTGGCCTTGCTGAAAACAGGGCTTGCCGCCGGCCAGGTGCTGGATAGTTTGCTGGCGACCGATGAAGGCCGGGAAGTGCGGCAGGTAGCCATTATTGACCGCAACGGAAAGGTGGCCGTACACACCGGCAAAGCTTGTATTGCCGAAGCCGGACACCAAACCGGCGAAGGCTATTCGGTTCAGGCCAACATGATGCTGACGGCCAAAGTGCCGGCGGCCATGGCCGCCGCCTTTGAAAAAAGCAGCGGCAAACCACTAGCCGAGCGGCTGTTGCTTTCGCTGGAAGCCGCACAGGCTGCCGGCGGTGATATTCGCGGGCAGCAGTCGGCCGCACTGCTAGTAGTGCCGGGCGCCGGTAACAATGAACCCTGGAACGAACGCTCGGTAGATTTGCGGGTGGAGGATCACAATCAGCCTTTGCAGGAACTGCGGCGAGTGTATGCCGTGCATACGGCCTACGAGCACATGAACAAGGGCGATGTGGCAGTGGAAAAAAACAATATGGAGGCAGCCATGCGGGAATACCGGGCAGCCATGCGCCTTTTTCCCCAAAACCTGGAGATGCAGTATTGGACGGCCATTACACTGGCCAACAACAAACAGCTAAGCAAAGCGGCGCCGATGTTCAGAACGGTTTTTGCCAAAGACCGCAATTGGAAAGAATTGACACGGCGCCTGCCGAAAGCTGGCCTTCTCACGGTTGACGAGGCAACACTAAAAGCGATTCTTCGCCTCTGAACGGCCCGGCGCTGGATTTGCAGTGCTGATGGCAGCAACGACAGCGGCAACTTTAACCCCGAAACAATCAACGCATGTACCACAATACCATTCAGTCGCCCGATCAGGCACTCGTTCACCTGGCCTTTCATTGTTCGTTGAAAGATGGCGAACTGCACGAGGCGGAACTGGACCTGATAGCGGCCTCTTTTGAGGCCAAGGGCATCAATAAAACCCTTGATCTAAAGCAGGAGATCCAATCGTATCAGTCGTATTATAAAAGCCTGAAAGATGAAAATGCCTACCTGTTTTTTCTGATCCAGGCGATCAGCCCAAAGAACAAGCTGGCCCTGTTTGCGTTTTGTGCGGAAATTATCAGCCGCGATGGTAACATCTCGCTATCGGAAGAAGTGCTTTTGAACAAAATTGCCGGCCTGCTTTATGTACGCGACCAGGAAAACATGACTGTACAAAAGCTGATCAGTGAATTGAATGCGGTGGAAAAAGCCAATGCTTTTTAAACCGGTGAAGTGATGGCCCGCCACCGCTGGTGGCAGGCCGAAAAAAAAACTGCCGGCTCATGGCCGGCAGTCCTGCTGTTTAAAATCCCGGATTTTCCGGAGCGTTCATTGCATCCTAACTTTTTGGACCGGCGCCTAATTCTTTACTTTTTTGCGGTCGCTGCGTTTCTCTTTTTCGTTGTGCGTCACGTCCGAACCCTTTGTGTCCTGCTCCTCATTCTTCCGGCTGTCAAGGTCGTCGCGGGTATCGGGCTTTGGCCGGTGCGACGCCATCTGCTTGTTCTGCATATTGTTTTGTGATCGGCTGTCTTTCATAACGAATCGTTTCTTTTACCCGAAGAAAAACCGTACCAGTTTAGAGTGGGCGGTAAGAATTTTACGAGGCCAACAGGCCAATTACCCGGCGTGCGGCTTCGCGGCCGCTATGCAGGGCTGCTTCTACGGCACCAATCTCCGGCCCGTTGTGCAGTCCTTCGCCGGCAAAGAACAGCGTGCCTTCCACCGGCTGTAGCAGGTTGTGGATGATTTGGGCGCCGCCTACCACCTGATAAGAATAGGCGCCGCAGCTCCGCGGGTCGGCCGACCAATTGTGGCGATGAACCGAGGCCACCTGCTGTTGAAGGGTTACCACATTCATATTAAAAAGACGGCTTAGGGCCGATAGGGCCTTGCCGGTGATGGCCTCATCGGTCAGCGCCTGTTCGGCTTTGGCGCCGGGGCCGGCCAGCCATCCAACCAACACCGCATCGTCGGTTGGGAAATGCGTCCACCAGGTAGGGATGGCTTCACCGGAAAACAGAAAGCTCATGTTGCCAAGGTGTTTACCGCCGGTGAACGATGAGTCTTTCCAAAACGCTTTTTCAAACCGGAAAACCAGCTTTACCACATGCCCGAAGCCAAGCTGTTTCGCCCAAGCTTTTACAGCCGGCAAGGCCGGCGAAAACGCAATGCCATCCTGCTGCAGCACACCCAGGGGTACGGTAATCACTGCTTTTTTCCCCCGGTAAGTTTTGCCGTTCGCCAGCACCTCTACTTCGTTTTTCTGCCAGCGCAGTTGAGTCACCGGCTGGCCAGTGTAAAAGAAAACCTTGCTTTGGCGGCACTGCCGGTACAGGTAGTTGATCAGCAACCCATAACTGCCCTCTACCCGGTACTGTTCCTCATCGCCTTTCGTCAGTTCTTCGCAAAGTGCAACGGTGCTTGCTTTTTCCGTGTCGGCCGCGTAGTAGCCTTCCACATAATTTTTCAATGAAAAACGCAGGTCTTCGTATTGGTGGCCTTCTAGATCTTGGGCAAGGAAATCAGCTACGGATTTATCGGTGTTTATGTTTTTAAATTTTTTCGCCAGTGCAGCATAGTCTTCCAAAAAATCTTCCTGCTTCTGCAACTGCCCGTTTTTGTATTGCCACAGGGTGCCCGCAACAGGTACTGTTCTGACACCGGCTTTTTCCAAAATGGATTTGGTCAGTGGCAGGTTGCCATGAATAAATTCAGCGCCAAGTTCGAAAGGCGTCTTTTCCTGTTGCAGGGTGAATATCCGCCCGCCGATGCGTTCGTTGGCTTCTATCACTGCCACCTCCTGGCCGGTCTGCGCCATTTCCAGCGCCGCCATCAAACCGGCGGCACCGGCACCAATTACCAGTACATCAAAAATGGGGTCGCCCTTTTCGCCGCTGCCTGTAGCGGTTGGCTCCCGATGCTGCTGTGTTGATTTTTCCATTTGCTGCATTGCATCAAATTTCATCCCAGCATCGGCCCAAAACAAAAACGGTTGCTCTAAAGCAACCGCCTTCTTTTTTTGCGGGATGATTTACACCGGCTCGCGGGTGGACAGCGGCTCTTCGTGGCGAGGGCTATAGTCGCGGTTTTGCTGGTATTCGCGGGTATTGTCGTATTCTTTTTTCTCCATGGCATACGAGCCAATCAGGCCCAGGCCACCGCCAATGGCAATCAGCGAAAAGTAGATGGCTTCGTGATCGCGGCCACTCATGTTGTTGGAAATAATATGGGCCAGCAGCAAACCCACACCGGCACCCAGGAGCAAAAGGCCGGTTTTAAGGCTGCGGAACGGCGCCGGCAGGTTGGCGTACCGTTTTGGGTTCATGCCTTTTTCAAGCATGGCCAGGTTTTCGCGGGTGCGTAGGTAAAAAATGCCGAAGACCATGGCAAAAGCGCCGAGCGGAATAAGAATGGCAGGTAACATTTCGGTAGTGTTCATAAAAAACGATTTATTGTTGTTGATTTTTTCGATGTCAGCCCTTTTTTCGCGGCTTCAAACTATCTGACGACATGTAGTGGATCCCGGTTACAGATGGTTTGAATCTTTTTTTTAAGAGCTGATTTGAAACATAAGACGCCGGCTGAAACAGCCAGGTTACACCAACGCCAAATAGTGCCCACCCGCAACCCTTCAGGAGCGGCTGTTAGCCGATAGCTTTCGCTATCCGTTGCATATAAACTCGTCAATTTGTGAATGTGTGAACTCCCAAACTGCTCTCCCCCTGCCCTACTTCGGCACTATCACGGTACGGAATTGCGAGGCATAGCCACCAAAATAACCCAGGGCGTTGCCGGTGATATTGCTTTGCACCTTCACTGGTGTGGAAAATGGATTGCCGACTGAGGCATAGGAAAATTCCATGGTGCGCCAAAAATTGTAGGTATGGCGGTCTATGTTGCTCAGCTTTATGGTGATGGTATCGCCGCGGCGGAAAAAGCGGTCTTCATCGGTAACGGTGGTGGTGCTGCGGTCGGTGCCCCGTTCTATCGGCAGCTCGTAGGTGGTGCCGTCAACAAAAAGGTCGTCGAAAGTAGAATTGTTTGGCGGCAAAAAAGGTCCGCTGTTAATGCGGGTGAAATAGCGGATATAGTCGCCAAAGCCCGGCGGGTCGGTAGCCCGCAACATGACCACGACCTGGTCTGAGTCGGCCTGCGGCGGCGCCGGCTTCCACCAGATGGAGTCGAGCCGCTTGGTAATGGCCGGGATGGTAGTGGTGGCGGTGTATTCGTTGCTGCCGTTCACAACCCGCAGCGAATAAGACGTATTGATTTGGCCTAAAAACGCGGTGGCCAGGTTGGCCGAATCGAGCGTATAAAAATAAACCGGGATGCCGTTGCCCACGGTGGTACTGTACTCGCGAAGCTTATGCGTACGCACACCGTTGGAAACAAAAACATCGGCGCCCCTTACAAAACTGTTGGAAAGAATATCAGCGGAGATAGTGGAAAAATAATTCAGCGAACGGGAAAGGATCACTACCGGCGGTTGACCGTTTTCGATCGTGGCTTCCACCACCAGCTTCGGGCTTTCTTCATTCAATTCGAAATTGATGTCCTTCTCGCAACTAACGCAGAAAAAAGGCACAATAATTGCAAAAATCAGGTACCGGCAAGCAGCCCCATCTATCCATCTAAAACCGATCATTTTCTTTTTCCGTACGTCCATAAACGCCTGTGCCTTTTCGTAACGCTCAAAGGTAGGCGCAGAACCGCTTTTCCGCTGATCCAATTCCTCTGATCATCCCTCTCTGTAATAGTTGAACCTCACCTAAAACCCTACACACATGCGAAGAAATGTACCTGTAACCATGACGTTTGTCCTGTTCTTTTTCCTCCTGCCCGCCCTGGCGGTGCAGGCCCAAACCGAAAAGAGTGAACAACGGCTTAGGCGGTATCTTGAAAAAAATGCTGCAAGGCTTCAGCTTCAGCCAGGCGACTTTTCGGACCTGGCCATTACATCGGCCTATACCGACCCCGCCACCGGCATTGAACACATTTACGCACAGCAACGCCTCAACGGTCTTGACATTATTGGCGGCGTATTCAGCCTGCATGCATCGGGGCGCACAGCCCAGGAATTTGCAGCGAGCAACCTGGTGAGCCGCACTACGCTGGCCGTTGCCGGAACCACTTCGGCGCTGACGGCTGAACAGCTCGTGCGGAAAGCCCTGGCTGAAGCCGGACACCCCGAAAACGCATCACTGATTGTAAAAGAAGCAGGGCCGGTGAAGACGGTATTTAAGCGTGGCAACGAAGCCGCTATGGACATTCCGGTGCGTAAGGTGTACCTGCCGCAGCCAAAACAAAACCGGCTGCTGCTGGCCTGGGAGGCCCACCTTTTCGATGCTAAAAAAAGAGCGTATTGGGTGATGTACTTCGACGCCGCCACCGGCAACCTGATCCGGAAAAAAGATGCCGTAATTCATTGCCGTTTTGAGAATCCTGCCCACGAAACGGATGCCTTTGCGCATCATGCCGATGCCATCCGGCAGAAAGTAGCGGCCATCAACAAACCCACTTCGGTGAGCACCGGTAAGGCGCCGCTGGCGCCTTTTGGCACCGCCAGCAATTACAAGGTATTTCCCGAGCCGGTGGAAGCGCCGCACGACGGGCCGCAGCAGATGAAAACAACGGCTGGCAACACCCTGGCGTCGCCCGACGGATGGCATAAAATTGCCAACGGTCCGGCGCAGCCTTATACCTGGGGCAACAATGTATTTGCCTTTCACGACCCGGCCCCTGCTCCCCTGGCCGGCACCCCGCCCAATCAGCTTTTCAGCGCCCTGGCCACCGGCACCACGTTGGGCATGGAGCCGTTTACCTTCGACTACAATTTTAACCCCAACACGCCGCCCGAAGGGCTCAACGATCTGGCGAAGCCTTACGAAAATCGCAACGCGGCTATCACTAACCTGTTTTACTGGAATAACCTGATGCACGATGTCTATTACCAGTTTGGCTTTACCGAAGAAGCCCGCAATTTTCAGGCATCGCATATCTTCAGCACCGGCACCCGCGGACCGCTGGTGGGCCAGGGCGACCCGGTATGGGCGCAGGCGCAGGACGGCGGCGGCACGAACAACGCTAATATGCTGACGCTCCTCGATGGGGTGCCCGGCAGCGCACAAATGCAAATGTACCTGTGGACCACTGCTGAACCGGCCGAACTGGTGCACATTGCCACCTCCACAGTAAACCCACCGGCACCCGGCAAAAAATACATCGCCATCCAGGGTTCGTTTCCGCAGCCGGCCGGCGCCAATGATCTTTATACCAATCCAACTCCGGTAACAAGGCTGGTGCTGGCGCAAAAAAACCCGCTTTCCACTGTTGGCGACAGCACACAGGGATGCAGCACCAACCAGCAAAGCATCGCCCTGCCGACGCCGGGGGTATTGGGCCAGATTGCCGTAATTGACCGCGGCGGCTGCTCCTTTGCCGAAAAAGTACTGGGCGCACAGCTTGGCGGTGCGGTGGGCGTTATTGTTGTGAACAATGTACCCGGCCCGCCGATTTCCATGGGCGGCACCGATGCGCCGGGAAATCTTATTACCATTCCATCGGTGATGGTAAGCTTTGAAGATGGGCAGGAGTTGAAAAGCGCCATCCGCAATGGCATTGTCACCGGGCAACTCAAACGGGATAATCCGCCAAAGCCAAAGCGGGACGGCGATTTCGATAACGCCGTCATTGCCCACGAATATGGCCATGGCATCTCAAACCGCCTTACCGGCAGTGGCTTTTTGCCCCTCTCCGGCGATGAGCAGGGTGGCGAAGGCTGGAGCGATTTTATGGGGCTG
>CBDUBQ010000060.1:0-25533 GCA_965365435.1 uncultured Flavisolibacter sp. | reverse complement strand
TTTTTCACAAGGTGTGTATAACTAAATTTTTTTGAGACAGGAGGACGAATATCAGAAAAAGAAAATCCAAAAAAAAATTTTTAATTCCGAAAAAATATCCCTCCCGTTTAAGCACAATAGAAAATATTTTTTCGCACAATCAGTTGCAATTTTTACGGATAATTTTAACTTGAATAGCATCGCTTCGTCTGCTGTTGTTCTATAAATCGCATGCCGTGTGCCGGCACTTGATTTCATGGCCTCACGACGGTTTTCCGGCTATCTTTGCCGCTATGAAATTCGGCGTCGTTGTTTTCCCCGGTTCCAATTGCGACAGAGATGTTTATGATGCGCTTACGCACGACCTGAAACAGGAGTGTGTGATGCTGTGGCATAAAGACGAAGACCTGTCGGCCTTTACAACAGATGATTGCATTGTGCTGCCCGGTGGATTTTCGTATGGCGATTACCTCCGCACCGGTGCCATTGCCCGCTTTTCGCCCATTATGAAATCGGTGATTGATTTTGCCCAACGCGGCGGCAGGGTCATTGGCATCTGCAATGGCTTTCAGATTTTATGCGAAGCCCACTTGCTGCCAGGGGCGCTGCTGCGTAACCAGGAGCAAAAATTTATTTGTAAAAATGTATTCGTAAAAGATGGTGACGGCGATGTGCTGAAAATCCCCATTGCTCACGGCGAAGGACGGTATTTTGCCAACGATGAAACTCTGGATCAATTGGAGCAGAACGGCCAGGTACTCCTTTATTACTGCGACGAAAACGGCGGCATCACAGAGGCGGCCAACCACAACGGTTCGGTACGCAATATTGCCGGCATTCGCAATAGCGCCGGCAACGTCATAGGCATGATGCCACACCCGGAGAGAGCCTGCTCTTCGGCCCTGGGCAATACGGACGGGCGCCGCCTTTTTAGCAAGTTGTTTCCGTTGGAAGCCGAACCCGCCCTCCTGCCTTAACAGACTGGCCAATCTTAACAGAAACAAAGTTTTTTTACCCTGAACTTTGTGCCGCAAAACGTTTCAGGTATATGAAAAAGCTATTCACCTTGTTCTCGCTCCTGCTCACGGCAGCGGCTGTGTCGGCCCAGCTTCAAAACCCGGTTAGTTGGACATTTGCCAGCAAAAAGATTAATGAAACGATGTATGAACTGCAAATGACGGCCACTATACAGAACGGCTGGCATCTTTATGCACAAGCCCAACCGAAAGATGCCATCGCCATTCCTACAACTTTCCAGTTTACCGGCAATCCGCTGGTGCAGTTGAATGGCAATGTAAAAGAAGTGGGTAAGCTGGAAAAGTTCACCGACAAAGACCTGGGCGTGTCGGCCAATCAATACAGCAAGCAGGTGGTGTTTACACAAAAAGTGAAGCTAAAGGGCAAGGCCAAATCGAATGTAGCCGGCAACGTGACCTACCAAACCTGCGACGATAAAAAATGTTTACCACCCAAAACGGTTTCTTTTTCCATTGCTTTAAAATAAAATAGATGCGTATCTCCGTCCGCGTATTTCTTTTTGTTACGCTCGTTTATTTTTTTGGAACTGCACAGGCACAACACCCTGTGCAGTTTTCGTTTACGCCCCAAACCTCGGGCAACGAGGTGGTGTTAACGATCAAAGCCCGTGTGCCGCAGGGGAGCGATATTTTTTCAGTGAAAAAAATCTCGGAAGAGGCCCCCATCCATACACAAATCCGCTTCGACTCGTCGGCCTCCTTTACATTGAAAGATTCGGTGCAGGAAAGCGGCGCAGCCAAAACAGCCCCGCAACCCGATTTCAACAATGTTATCACCACGTTTTATTCCGATTCGGTGGAATGGCGGCAGCGGCTGCAACTGACAGCAGCCGACAGCGCCACGGTGAAAGGCACTATTGCCTTTTTTGTGAAAGCCGGCGATGCATTTAACAGCTACGAACAACCTTTTGCGGTAAAGGTGGGAAGGCCCAAGAACAGTGCACAGGTAGCGGCCATCAAAAGCAACGATAACTTGGAAAACCGGTCGCTCGGCTATATTTTCCTGGTGTCGTTTTTGGGTGGACTGATCGCCCTTATCACGCCCTGCGTTTTTTCCATGATACCGGTAACCGTAGGCTTTTTTACCAAACGCAGCAAAACCCGCGAACAAGGCATTCGCAATGCCCTTTATTATTCCCTCTCCATCATCGTCATCTTTACGGTGCTGGGCTTTTTAATTACGCTCATTTTTGGACCAGCGGCGCTAAACAAGCTGGCGACAAACTGGATCGCCAACCTGATCTTCTTTTTAGTGTTCCTGGTCTTTGGCATCTCCTTTCTTGGCGCCTTCGACATTCAGTTGCCGTCGGCCTGGCAAACTGCTGCCGATTCAAAAGCCAATACAAAAAGCTTTACCGGCATTTTTTTTATGGCGCTCACGCTGGCCCTGGTTTCTTTTTCCTGCACGGGCCCAATCATCGGCAACCTCATTGTGCTGGCCTCGAAGGGAAGCTATTTTGGACCATTAGTGGGAATGTTTAGCTTTTCGTTGGCACTGGCCCTGCCATTCACCCTGTTTGCCCTTTTTCCGCAGTGGATCAGCAACCTTGGCAAAGCGGGTGGCTGGCTCAATGCCGTAAAGGTGACGCTGGGTTTTTTAGAGCTGGCACTGGCGCTGAAGTTTTTATCCAATGCCGACCTGGCTATGGGCTGGCGACTTTTAGACCGTGAAATTTTCCTTTGCCTTTGGATTGTGCTGTTTGGCCTGCTGGGACTTTATTTGCTTGGAAAGCTTCGGTTCCATCACGACAGCGAGCTGCCGCAGAACGATTTTGGATTGCCGTTTGTCAGCATTCCGCGTTTGTTTTTCGCCATTTCGTCGTTTGCGTTTATGCTTTACCTGGTGCCGGGCTTATGGGGCGCACCACTAAAAGGCATGAGTGCTTTTTTACCTCCTTATGGCACGCAGGACTTTACACCGGCCGGTAACAGCGGCGCCGCACAGCCGGTGCATACAACGGCCGGCAACATAGCCGCGCCGGCGAAATATGTAAAAGAACTTGGCCCCTACGAACCCGAGGTGGTGCGAAAGTTTGGATTGATCACCTACTTTGATTATGAGGAGGCATTGGCTGCTGCCCGGCAGGCGAAAAAGCCGCTCATGCTCGATTTCACCGGCATCAACTGCATCAATTGCCGAAAGATGGAAGCGCAGGTTTGGAGCCATCCGGAAGTGATGAAGCGGCTGAAAGAAAATTTTATCATTGCCTCACTTTATACCGATTTGCAGAATATTTACCTGCCCGAGGCGGAAGAGTTTGATTCGAAAGTACTGGGCGAACGGGTAAATACGGTTGGTGAAAAATTCTCGCACCTGCAGGCCAGCCGTTATGGTGTATTGGCGCAGCCATTCTATATTTTCCTGGATGGCGGGGAACAAAAGCTGGCACCCGACGGATACCCCTACGACCCCGATGTGCAAAAGTTCATCCGGCATTTGGATAACGTGTCGGAAGAATACAAAAAACGGAATCCCTGATTTGATGGGACGGAAAAGAACAGAATGAAAAGGCTATAAATAAAAACAGGCTGTCGGGCGACAGCCTGTTTTCTTGTATAAGGATCGTTGCTCAGTACTCATCCTCGTTGAACATAAAGTCTTCCTGCGAAGGGTAATCGGGCCAAATGTCTTCGATGCTTTCGTAAACTTCGCCTTCGTCTTCCAGTTCCTGAAGATTTTCAATTACCTCAATGGGAGCACCGGAGCGTATTGAATAATCAATCAGTTCGTCTTTCGTAGCCGGCCAGGGAGCTTCTTCAAGGTAGGATGCTAATTCCAATGTCCAGAACATTTCGCTTCAATTTATTGGTTACAACAAGATAAAACGCAATTACAATGCTAATTGACGCTGATTTACCTTTTAAATTTCCCGCAAATGTAGCAGTATTCACCAATTTTCCAAATCTGGATTACGCACCGGGCAAGGCCACTCTTTTTTACTGATATTTGCGCCCATCAACGGTTATGCTCACAGCAACAAATATTCAGAAACGGTACGGAGCCATCGAGGTGTTAAAGGGTGTTGACATTACCATCAATAAAGGCGAAGTAGTGAGTATCGTGGGCCCATCGGGGTCGGGCAAATCCACCTTTCTGCATATCCTGGGCACGCTCGACAAACCCGACCATGGCAAGGTGATGCTGCATGACCAAAACATTACGGGGCTGCAGGGGAATCGTCTCTCTTCTTTCCGCAATCAGCACATCGGATTTGTGTTTCAATTTCACCACCTGCTGCCCGAGTTTTCGGCCATCGAAAATGTGTGCATTCCCGGCTGGATTCGCTCATCGAACAAAACGGCCGTAAAAGCCCGAGGAACAGAACTGCTGCAACTGCTGGGGCTTGGCCACCGGCTGGAAAACAAACCGGCACAGCTTTCGGGCGGCGAGCAGCAACGCGTAGCCGTGGCACGGGCACTCATCAACAGTCCGGAAATTGTTTTTGCCGACGAACCTACCGGCAACCTCGACACCGCCAACGCCAAGGAGCTGCACCAGCTTTTTTTCGACTTGCGCAAACAGTTTCAGCAAACCTTTTTAATTGTAACCCACAACGAAGAGCTGGCACAGCTAAGCGACAGGGTGCTGCACATGAAGGACGGAAGGATAATCCCCCTGTCACCCTAATGGGGGATTATCTTTGCACCCCATGACAGGATTTCCGCACGATAACATCAAGCCGTTTTCGGACGAAGGACCCAAAAAAGCCCAGGTGAGCGAAATGTTTGACCGCATTGCGCCACGGTACGATTTTATGAACCGCTTTTTAAGTGCCGGCATTGACCGTCGCTGGCGGCGCAAATCCATCCGCCTTTTTTTGCCCGATAAGCCGCAATACCTCCTGGATGTGGCCACCGGCACCGGCGATATGGCAATTTTGGCAGCCCGTTTGCTACATCCCCAAAAAATTATCGGCATTGATATTTCGGAAGGCATGCTGGAAAAAGGCCGGGAAAAAATAAGCCGCCAAAATCTGCCGGCCGAAATTGAATTGATTGGCGGCGATGGCGAAACAATAAATTTTGGCCCGGACACGTTTGATGGCGTGATGGTGGCCTTTGGTGTGCGGAATTTTGAGAACCTGGAGAAAGGCCTTCGGGAAATACGAAGGGTGATGAAGCCGGGGGCGCAGTTGGTTGTGCTGGAATTCAGCAAACCAACGTGGCCGGTGGTCAAACAGTTTTATCAGTTTTACATGAGCTTTTTGGCACCGCAACTGGCAAAATTGTTCCGGCAAAACAAAAAAGCGTATCAATATTTGAATGAATCGGCCAAAGCCTTTCCCGATCGTGAGCGTTTTGTACAGATTCTGAAAAACACCGGATTTTCCAATACCTATTACCAACCTCTAACCTTTGGAATATGTTGTTTATACAGTGCAAGAAAGAATGGCTGAAAACACTGGCATTAGCCGGGGCTTTGTTTGTTGGCATGGCGGCATCGGCGCAACGAAACCTGAACCTTGAAGAACATGATTACAAGCCATATTACTTCGGCATTTCGCTGGGCCTAAGCCAATCGCGTTTCCATACCTCGCTGCACCCCAATTACCTTGAGCAGGATACAATTCTCACTGCCGAATCGCTGCAGTCCGTAGGGTTCAACCTGGGCCTTTCGGCAACCATCCGGCTGACCAATCGCTTTGAGCTGCGGGCCAATCCGCAATTGTTTTTCCTCGACCGGCCCATCCGCTACAACCTGAAATACCCCGACAAGTTTGACAACTCCTACGTCGTTGATAAAAAAGTGGAATCGGTGATGGTGAGCGCACCGTTGCAGCTCCGGTTTTTGTCGGACCGCATTGGCAATTTCAAGGTGTATATGATGGGTGGCGGCAAGCTGGAATATGACCTTTCATCGAATGCGCAGTCGCGGAATGCAGAGGATATGGTGAAGATCCGGCGCTACGACTTTGGCATTGAAGGCGGCGTTGGCTTTAAGTTTTATTACCCCAGCTTTATCCTGGCCCCCGAAATAAAATTCAGCAACGGCATTCGCAACATGCACGGCCGCGATATAAAGCTCAATTATTCCAATGTGCTCGACCGGATTAATTCCAGGATGATTGTTTTTACGCTGCACCTGGAGGGCTAAGCAGCGGTGTTTAAATAAGTTCAAAAGAGGCAGCCGAATAAAAATGAGGCGGCCTCTTTTTATTTTGGTTACCTGTTGAAAAGGTTTCTTGAAAATGGCATTAGTTGAACCACAAAGGCACGGCGGCACGAAGAGGCACGAAGTCATTCTTTTCGATTCGGCCAAGGCCTGAAAAGCCAATACAATTAGCCCAGCCTGACAGGGCTGGGTAGATGAGAAGAGGGATTGCACTAATCCCTGAAAGGGCGAAATAATGCTGCGAAAAGTTTGAAGCAGTGTAGCAGTGCAGTGCGCTTTCTGCTGGGCCGCTGTGTTGCGACATTTTGCGGTCTGGTTCTTTCTATTGTCCCTGGTTCTCCATTAATGCCGGCTGGCTTCGTTATTGCGCTCCTTCAGAGCTTTGATCGAGGTGTATTCTTTTTCTTACCCGGCCCTGGCAGGCCGGGCTAATTATCGCGGTCCTTCGGGCCTTGGTTTTTGGCTATTTGTGTTTGCCTATCAAATCATCAATTTGTTGTTTGCGTTCGCGAACCAAACCATGCGCTTGCTGTTTGCGTTTTGCATTGAACCATCATTTGGTCGTTAGTGCTGGCGCATATGCCTGGCAATTCATCAACTCCCGCTTTGCTTCGACACCTTAACCGATCAAACCCACTGCTCAAACAACCAACGCATCCACAAACGATGAGGTAACGACTGCCCTCTCCCTTCGAGAGGGGCCAGCGGTGAGGCCTGCATCAACGCCGCTATTCGACTCCTACGGAGCCGGGATGGCAAAGGCCTTCTTCTTTACACCGGGTGGCACCCGGTGCTACCGGTATTTGACTGCTACGGAGTCTGCCTTCCCTGCGCTATCCCAGCCTACCTGCTACCCTTTTTTGAAAACCGAAAACCATAAACCGAAAACTGTAAATTGTAAACAGTGAAGCCCTAACTCCAAACCCCAAACTCCAAACTCCAAACCCTACCTTTGCCGCCTTATGAAAAAGGATATTGTTGTCAGCGGAATTCGGCCCACCGGCAACCTGCATTTGGGAAACTATTTTGGTGCAGTGCGCAACTATGTTCGCATGCAGGAAGAATTTGATTGCTATTTTTTTGTGGCCGACTGGCACTCGCTGACCACTCATCCCGACACCAAAGAATTGCGCAACAGTGTGCTGCATGTGCTGGCCGAAAATATTGCCGCAGGCCTCGATCCCGACAAGGTTTGCCTTTACCTCCAAAGCAGTATCCCGGAAATTTCTGAACTGTACCTGTACCTCAATATGATGGCCTATCAGGGTGAGTTGGAAAAGACAACCACCTTTAAAGACAAAGCCCGCCAGCAACCCGATAATGTGAACGCCGGACTGCTCACCTACCCGGTGCTGCAAACCGCGGATATCATCATACACAAAGCCAAATATGTCCCGGTAGGGAAAGACCAGGAGCAGCACCTGGAGATGGCCCGGAAATTTTCGCAGCGCTTTAACTACCGCTATGGCGAGCTGTTTCCCGAACCACAGGCCTTCAACTTCGGGTCGGACCTGGTAAAGGTGCCGAGCCTCGACGGGGCCGGCAAAATGAGCAAAAGCGAAAACCAGCTGGCCACCCTTTACCTTGCCGACGATGATGACCTCATACGCACCAAGATCAAAAAAGCAAAAACCGATGCCGGACCGGCAGAGCCGGGTACGGAAATGCCCGACTACATCAAAAACCTTTTTCAGCTCATGAGCCTTGTGAGCGAAGAAAGCACCCTGCAAAAATTCCGCGATGATTACGACAGGGCGGCCATCCGCTACGGTGACATGAAAAAGCAACTGGCAGAAGATATGGTGGCCTTTATTGCTCCCATCCGTGAAAAAGCGCAAGCCATTCGCAGCAACGAGGCTTACCTGAAAAAAGTAGTGGCGCAGGGCGCAGAAAAAGCCAGGGAAAGTGCCCGCGAAACCGTCCGGCAGGCAAGAGAGCTCATTGGCCTAAATTATTTCGGTTAACCTTGTCATAGAAGCCGAAAACGCTATTTTTAATTTTTCAAACAACCACAGTCCGCCGGAGCCGGCGATGCAAGGTATGAAGACAGCTAAGCCAAAACACATTGCCGTGGCCGGAAACATTGGTGCCGGAAAAACAACGCTCACGCAGCAACTGAGCAAACACTATAAATGGATACCGCATTTTGAAGATGTGGAGAACAACCCCTATCTCAATGATTTTTACGACGACATGCCCCGGTGGAGCTTTCAATTGCAGATATATTTTTTGCAAAGCCGCCTGAGCCAGTTGCTTGAAATTCATCAGGGCACGGAAACAATAATCCAGGACCGAACCATTTACGAGGACGCCCATATTTTTGCGCCCAACCTGCACGAAATGGGCCTGATGAGCGGCCGCGATTTCGGCAACTATTTTTCTTTTTTTGAAACGCTGAAAGCCATGGTTAAGCCGCCCGACCTGCTGATCTATATCCAGGCATCGGTGCCCACCCTGGTTGGACAAATTCAAAAACGCGGACGTGAATATGAAGAGAACATCCGGCTCGACTACCTCAAGCGCCTCAACGAATATTATAACAAATGGATTGAATCATACAAAGAGGGTCCGCTGCTGATCATCAACGGCGACCAAAACAAATTCGGCGAAAATGAAGAAGACCTTGGCAAGATCATCAACCTGGTAGATGCGCAGCTTTTCGGGCTTTTTTAAACCATGACAAATTTTTTCGGTAAATGTTTGCAAGAAAAATCCCCGCCGCGGCGGGGATTTTTCTTTTATGGATAGGTGGCAAAAACCTCTGTTTCCACCAGCAGGTCGTCTATGTACTTCAACCATTCGCTTTGCCGCAGCCTGTGCCGGCTGTGGTCCGTTTGCCCGTCGTAGGCTTCCTGCATAGCCTCCTTTTCTTTTACAATGCGGCTGTAGATCTCCGCAATATCGGTTTTCAGCCGGGCAGCATTGTACTGATATTGGTAAAGCGCCTCGTATAGCTTGCGGGCATGCAGCTCGGTAATGTCGAAATGTGCCTGCTCATGAGCCAGAATATAGTCGGTCTTCAGCGAGCCCCAGGACTTGTCTTTTGAAAAATCGCAGGTGATATGATAAGTCAGCTTGCCTTCCTTCACCTGGTAAGATAGTCCCAGCGACGTGCTGGTAGAGGCCACCGCATCGCCGTCTTTTTTTGGCTCGCTTTTAAAGTCGTTCCAGGCCAATTGCCGCCTAAACTTCCACGGAATTATTTTATCCGTTTCCTCCACATCAATAACATGCGCTGTGCCGGTTCGGGCGGCCACGGCGGCTTGTGGTTTTTCCGGAACAGGCGTACCGGAGAAGTTGAATGACAGAAAAAGGGCAGGCAACAGGTGGAAGAATTTCATACCCTTAAATAACGAAATACCCGGAAAATATTTTCCAAAAGGCGTATGAATCAGCAGTGATTATCGGCCAAACAGCGATTTCAGCCGTTTAACCGTGGCTTCCACGGAATCTCTTCTGCACCAAGCTTTTGCGCCACATAGCGGGCCAGCGTAAAGAGGTAGTCGCTCAGGCGGTTGAGGTATTTGATCAGCTTCTCGTCCACAAACAAATCGGCCTGCTGCATGGCCACGGCCAGTCGCTCGGCCCGCCGGCAGATACACCGAACAATATGAATGGCCGATACAACGGGGTGCCCGCCCGGCAGTATAAACGACTTCATTGGCGGCAAGGCCGCCGTCATTTCATCCATGCGTTTTTCCAGTTGTTCAATATCGCTCTGGTGCAGGTCGGGCAGCTTCATCTTCGGCTCTTTTTCGCCATCGGTGGCCAGGGCTGACCCGATGGTGAATAGCCGGTCCTGGATCTCCTTCAGCTCGGGCCGGAATTCATCATCGCCCAACTGATCGTTGATATGACCGACCCATGAATTCAGCTCGTCCACGGTGCCGTAGGTTTCAATGCGGATGTCATTTTTGGGTACCTTGGTGCCGCCAATAAGCGAGGTGGTGCCGTCGTCGCCGGTTTTTGTATATATTCTGAATGCCATGTGTCAATTTAAAACGATCAACATTTTTATGTACCTGCAGAAGGCCTGTTCTTATTTTATTTTACGGGAACTTCTGTTTTCGGCCTCACCAAATTTGCCTGGTCGTGTTCAATTAAACCATCCCGAAGGCGAATGATGCGCTTGGCATGTGCGGCTATATCTTCTTCGTGCGTTACCAATACCACCGTATTGCCGGCGGCATTGATCTCATCAAAAATGCCCATAATCTCTGCCGAGGTTTTGGAATCGAGATTACCGGTTGGTTCATCGGCCAGAATAATGGAAGGATTGTTAATGAGTGCCCTGGCAATGGCCACCCGCTGATTTTGGCCGCCACTCAGCTCGTTGGGCCGGTGATGGCTCCGGTCTGCCAGTTGCACCATGGCCAGTACCTGCCGGGCCCTTTCAGTGCGTTCTTTTTTGGCCACGCCGGCATACACCAGCGGCAGTGCCACATTTTCGAGGGCCGACAGCCGCGGCAAAAGGTTGAATTGCTGAAACACAAACCCGATTTCGTTGTTCCGCACATCGGCCAAGCTGTTGTCGGTCATGTCGCTTACTGCCTGCCCGTTGAGCCGGTACACGCCGGCGGTTGGCGTGTCAAGGCAGCCGATGATGTTCATCAGTGTGCTTTTGCCCGAACCCGAAGGGCCCATCAGGGCCACGTACTCGGTGCGCTGTATCTGCAGCGAAATGCCTTTCAGCACTTCAATGGCCACTTTGCCGAGGTAGTAGTTTTTTCGCAGCTCCTGAAGCGCAATGACCGGCTCCATCAGGCGTTGTCTTTTTTAATGACTTTCGGTACCAGAAAGGCTTCTCCGTTGTGAAGCGCCGCATTTTGAAGGGCTTCCTGCTGCGTTAGCATGCCACCGGGCACATCGTTGCGCAGCACATTTACATTGCCCGCCATGTGCAAAAGCGGCTCCACGCCCGCCGTGTCCAGCTCTTTCAGCTTGTCCACAAAACCAATCATCTTTTCAAGATCGGCCTTTATTTCTTCTTTTTCGGCAGCATCGAATTGCAGCATGGCCAGCCGCGAAAGCTTTTCGATCAGGGCATCATTTACCTGCATAAAAACAAATATAGCACCCGAACAAAACACGGCCGGCCGATTTGTAACGGGTACGGCACAGCTTTTCGTATCATTCACGCCATATGGACGTTTATGTCATCAGCCTCGTGGTGATAGGGCTGGCTTCGCTGGCCATGGCCTGGATGCCTGCACTTGCCGAACGGACCAAAATTTCCTATTCAATCGCCTACGTATTATTCGGCATGGGCATTTATAGCCTTATTCCCTCCCTGCCCGATGCCAATCCTTTCCTGAATCCCAAATTGTCGGTACATCTTACCGAACTGGTGGTGATTATTTCGCTGATGGGCACAGGCCTTAAAATTGATCAGCCATTTTCTTTGCGGTCGTGGAAAATTCCGTTCCGCCTGATTTCGGTGACGATGCTGCTCTCCATTGCCGCTACAACGGCCATCGCTTACTATCTCCTGCGTTTCGACCTGGCTTCCTCCATCCTGCTTGGCGCAGTGCTGGCGCCAACCGATCCGGTGCTGGCTTCTGATGTGCAGGTGGGCCCGCCGCTGGAAGACAAAAACGATTCGGTGCGCTTTTCGCTCACAGCGGAAGCCGGCATGAACGATGGCACCGCCTTTCCGTTTACCTGGCTGGCCGTGCTGGCTGCCACCACCACACTCGACACCGGCACCCTTGCCGAATGGTTTGCCAGAGATATACTGTACCGCATGGCGGCCGGTGTGGCTATGGGAGTGCTGCTAGGCCGCCTGCTGGCCTGGCTGGTGTTTTGGCTGCCGCAGCACAAGGGCGTGGTGGTGGTACGCGATGGCTTTGTTGGTGTGGCCGCCACCCTGCTCGTTTACGGCCTTACCGAACTGGTTTGGGGCTATGGCTTCATAGCGGTATTTGTCACCGCCATTACCCTTCGCAATTACGAGCTGCACCACAAGTACCACCGCAAGCTGCACGACTTTACAGAACAGATCGAACGGATTCTTGTGGCTATCATACTGCTGCTTTTCGGGGGTATGCTGATGCACGGCATATTATCATCGTTGACGATGCCGATGGTTTGGCTGGGCCTGTCGGCTGTTCTTATTATTCGCCCGCTAACGGGGCTTGCCGTGATGCTGGGCGGTAAGCTGCCCTTTCGGGAAAAGCTCGCCATTTCTTTTTTCGGCATCCGCGGTATGGGATCGTTGTTTTATTTGTCGTTTGGCCTCAGCAAACAAACTTTCCGCTACGAAAAAGAGCTGTGGGCCATTGTGTCGTTTGTCATTTTGCTCTCGCTCCTGATCCACGGTTTTACAGCCTCTACCGTTTTTCAAACGCTTGATAGCCGCGGCCCGGGCAGGGCAGCGCCGAGAAGGACAAAGGGAGAAAAAACAGGATAAAGCCGTGGCAGAAAATGATGGAAAAAAGAAAAGTTGCAAACGTCTTTTGTAGCTTTGTACGAAACAAATCGTAAAACAAACGGTTATGAAAAAACTCTTTTCCTGGAAAAAAATCCCGCTGCTTGCACTGGCTTGCGGCATTGTGGTAACGGCCACTGTGGCACAGTCCAACTCCGGCAATCAAAAGCAGGCGGCCACCGATACGGTACCGGCCAAGCAAAAGAAAATAAAAGACCTTGACGAGGCGCTGGCGGAAATAGACCGCGGCGAAATTGAACTGCAACGGGCCATGCGGGAAATAGACCGCGAAAAGATTGAAGCCGACGTACGCAAGGCAATGAAAAATGCAGAGATTGATATGACGAAAGCAAAGGCGGAAATGGAGAAGGCGTTGAAAGAGATTGACCTGCAAAAAATTGAGCTGGATGTGCAAAAAGCCCTGAAGGAAGTGGACTGGGAAAAAGTGAAAAAAGAGGTGAATGAATCGCTGAGCAAGGTGGATATGGAGCAAATAAAAGCCGAATTACAAGCCGCTAAAATGGAAATGGAAAAAGTAAAAACCACCGACTTCAAAAAAATGCAAAAGGAACTGGCGGCCATTGGCCCGGAAGTGGAAAAAGCCATGAAAGAAGCCAAGGCTGATATTGAAAAGGCCAGAAAAGAAATGACCAGCTACCGTAACCTGGTTAATGCGCTTGACGCCGACGGTCATCTGAAGAAAAATGAATCGTACACCGTAGCCTACAAAAAAGGCCAGTTGACGATAAACGGAAAAACCTTGCCGGCCGATAAAGCCGCGAAGTACGACGAGTACCTGGCCGGGAAAAAAAATTTTACCTTGAAGAAAGACGATAACGGAATAAACATTGACCATGACTAAGTCAATGGTTGGTGCCAAAATAATCCCGCTTCACGGCGGGATTATTTTTTTGTACCCGGTGCAGATCGAAGGCGTTGCCGCGCCACTAAAAACATAGCTGATACAATTGCAGAATAGCCTCTGGCCCTCGTGCCGGCATTTGCTGCTTTCTCTTTCCTGCGGGTGTAATTTGCGGTATGAATGGCAGACGGGAGGAGGTGAACATGTATTATTTGGCGGTGGTGCTGCCCCTGGCCCTTAATGACAAAATACTGGTGCTGAAGCAGTGGATAAAAGAACGGTGGGGTTGCACCGTAGCGCTAAAGTCGCCGGCGCATATTACCCTTGTGCCTCCTTTTTGGATGGCAGTAGAAAAAGAATCCGCCCTTCGCTGCGACATGGAAACGGTGTCGCAGACCTTGACGGCGTTCGCCTTGTCAACCGATAATTTTTCCGCCTTTCGGCCCCGCACTCTGTTTGTTGCAGTTGCCCCCAACGAGCAGTTGAACGCCGTAAAAAAAGCCGTTGACATTTTTTTTCAGCAGAGCGACTATCAAATGAAGATCGAGTCAAGGCCTTTTCATCCGCACATCACCATTGCCACCCGCGACCTCCGGAAAAAAGATTTTGACGAGGCCTGGTTGCATTTTCAGCGGCTTAGCTTTTGCGAAACGGCCGACATAAACGGATTGTCGTTGCTAAGGCACAATGGCAGGGCCTGGGATGTTGTTTTTACGGCGCCTTTTGCAACCACTGATGGGGCAATGCTTTAACCGGTTTATGTTTTTGGGCGAAGGCCAAGTGGATGTTCCAGCGCTGCCGAAAACTCCTGCCAGATGTTGTGCACAATTAGCCCGGCGGGCAAAATATCATTGACCAGCGCACTCACCTGCCCTATCTCCAGTTCGCCCTCATCCAGCTTGCCTTCGTACATCCCGGCCTTTGCCCTGGCCCTGCCCAAAATGCGCTTTAGTTCTGCTTCGTCGGCACCGCGGGCCTCGGCTTCTTTCACCTCGTTGTAAAACGCATTCTTCAACAGGCGTACCGGTGTTAGTTTTTTCAGCATCAGTTGGGTGTCGCCTTCGGCGGCTTTTACCACCGCTTCCTTAAACGCCAGGTGCGACGATGCTTCTTCCGACGCCACAAAGCGGGTGCCGATCTGCACGCCCTCGGCACCCAGTACCATGGCCGCCAGCATTTGGCGGCCGGTGGCAATGCCGCCGGCCGCAATCACCGGAATGTGCACGGCATTGCAAACGGCAGGCAGCAGCACCAGCGTGGTTGTTTCCTCCCGCCCGTTATGACCGCCGGCTTCAAAACCTTCGGCCACCACCGCATCGCAACCGGCTTCCTGCGCTTTTAGGGCAAACTTGCTGCTGCTGACCACATGCACCACCGAGATGCCGTGCTGCTTAAAATGCTGCGTCCATGTTTTGGGATTGCCGGCCGAGGTAAAAACAATCTTTACGCCTTCTTCGATGATGATTTGAATATGCTGGTCGAGATCGGGATAAAGCAGCGGTATGTTTACAGCAAATGGCTTGTTGGTTGCTGCTTTACATTTTTGGATGTGCTCCCGCAATGTATCGGGATACATGCTGCCAGCACCGATCATTCCCAGCCCGCCGGCATTGCTCACTGCACTGGCCAGCTTCCATCCGCTGGCCCAGATCATACCAGCCTGGATGATGGGGTAATCTGTTTTGAAAAGCGCTGTCACCCGATTCAACGAACCTTGTTTCCTCTCGGAAAAAATATCCTGTTGCTCAGAGGAGACAGCCAGGTTGCTGGTGCTATTATTTTCATCAACCATATTGTAGGCTTGGCTTTGTATTGCTGAATAGACTTACCGGACGTACAAGAGTGCGACGCAACGGCTGCCACATAGTAGCGCTGTCGCCGGGTACCAAAAAAAAACGTTGTGCAAAGAAAAGGCAGGGATAGAATAATGTCTGGCGGGCCTGAGTTTCTCCTGCCGGGGGGCGAGGGCTCTATCCGAGATCAATATCCGTATTGTCTCCAATGTTCAGCGTGCGGGTTTCGCCGCGGATGGAGGTATCGCTGCCGATGAGCGAATCGTCGAGCACAATATCAAACAAATTGGAATAGGCGCCGATGATGGAATTTTTGATGATGGAGTAGTCAACGTTCGTGTTGTCGCCGATGGTAACGTTGGGCCCCACAATAGAGTTTTTGATAGAACAGCCTTTGCCAATGCTCACCGGCTGCACCAGCACGGTGTTTTCGTAGGCGGGCGAAGGTTCGGCTTTGGTGCCGAACTTTTTCAGCAGCGTGGCGTTCGATTCAAGTAGCGTGTCGCGTTTGCCGCAATCGAACCAGGCCGCCACTTTAAAGGCTTTAAAGGCTACCCCTTTTTGTATCATGCAATCAATGGCATCGGTGATGCTGAATTCGCCATGCGTTTTAATGCCCTGGCTGATGTTGGCCTCCAGGCAATCGTACAGCACGGCCGTTTCGCGGATCTTGTACACGCCCACCAGCGCCATGTTGCTTTTTGGGAAATGCGGCTTTTCCACCACGTGGGCTACATCGGCATCGTCGCAGATCTCGGCCACGCCGAAGCTGCGGGGATCATCCACTTTTTTAATACCGATCATGGACACTTCGCTTTCGATCACCGACTTTACATCAAACTCGCAGATGGTATCGCCCAAAACGATCAACGCTTCATCGCCATCTACCACGCTGCGGGTAAGGCGAATGGCGTGGCCGATGCCCTGGCGGTCGTTCTGAAAGATAAAATGAGCAGTGATTTGCGGGTATTGTGCCCGTACGTAATCCTGGATTTTTTCGCCCAGGTAGCCCACCACAAATACAAACTCACTGATGCCACCGGCCACCAATTGGTCAACGATGATGCTGAGCACTGTTTTGCCGGCCAGCGGAATAAGCGCTTTGGGCTGTGTATAGGTATGCGGACGAAGTTTGGTACCGGCGCCGGCAACGGGAATAATTGCTTTCATTGATTCTTTTTTCGATAATCCGAACCACGGATTCACTCTTCACAAACACACGAAACATCGCGGGAAAAAAAGCGGTCGAAATTACTGCTTTTTCATTCAACGAAACAATTGGCCTTTCCTTGCTGATGGACACTTATTTTTGCGCCATGCAACGCGATACTCTGGTTTTTGATATTATTCGCAAGGAATTGGAACGCCAGCGAAACGGCATTGAGCTTATTGCCTCAGAAAATTTTACTTCCCTACAGGTCATGCAGGCAATGGGCAACGTTATGACCAACAAATACGCCGAAGGATATCCCGGCCGCCGGTATTACGGCGGTTGTGAGTTTGTGGACGAAGTAGAGCAACTGGCCATTGACCGCATTAAGGAAGTTTTTGGTTGCGACTATGCCAATGTGCAGCCGCACAGTGGTGCCCAGGCCAATGCCGCCGTAATGCTGGCCGTGCTGAAGCCCGGGGACAAAATTTTAGGCCTTGACCTGAGCATGGGCGGGCACCTTACCCACGGCTCGCCGGTGAACTTTAGTGGTAAATTGTACGAGGCGCACTCTTACTCCGTACACCGCGAAACGGGTTTGATTAATTATGAAGAACTGGAAGAAAAGGCCCGGAAGGAAAAGCCGCAGATGATCATTTGCGGTGCATCGGCCTACAGCCGCGAGTGGGACTATGCCCGCATCCGTGCCGTGGCTGACGAAGTAGGTGCTTTTGTATTGGCCGATATTGCTCACCCGGCCGGGCTCATTGCCAAAGGCCTGCTGGCTTCTCCTTTTGAGCACTGCCAGTTTGTAACGTCCACTACGCATAAAACGTTGCGTGGCCCCCGCGGCGGCATAATCCTGATGGGGAAAGATTTTGAAAATCCGTTTGGCCTGAAAGACCCGAAAGGAAATAGCCGGATGATGAGCAACTTGCTGGACATGGCTGTCTTCCCGGGCATGCAGGGTGGCCCGCTGGAACATGTGATCGCGGCCAAAGCCATTGCCTTTGGCGAAATTCTTTCCGATGAGTTTACATCTTATGCAAAGCAGGTACAATTGAATGCACAGGCCATGGCCAAAGCGTTTGTAGCAAAAGATTATCACCTGATCAGCGGCGGCACCGACAATCACCTGATGCTGATTGATCTCCGCAATAAAAATATTACGGGCAAGAAGGCGCAGGAAACGCTGGACAGGGCACACATTACACTGAATAAAAACGCGGTGCCGTACGATGATAAAAGTCCGTTTGTGACATCGGGCATCCGCGTAGGCGTGCCGGCTATTACCACCCGCGGCCTGAAGGAAGAACACATGCAGACCGTAGTGCACCTGCTGGATACGGTGCTGATGAATATTGATGATGCAGCTACAGTGAGCAGCATAGCGGGTGATGTTCATGACCTGATGGGTGGGTTTCCGTTGTACCCGGAGATATGATGTTAGGTTGTCAATGATTTAAAAGCTGCATCCTCCCTATTTTTACACCAAAACCACGGCATGATTCAACGCATACAATCTCTCTGGCTTCTCCTTGCTGCCCTTTTCGATGCCATCACCTTTCGCTTTCCGTTTTATAATGGCGACTGGCTGAAGGATGCCGTGCCCGCGCCGGTTGACCTGAACGCTACTTCAACCATCATTCTTACCATCATTGCTGTGGTAACAGGTGCCCTTGCCTTTGCCGCTATTTTCCTGTTCGGCAACCGCAAGTTTCAATTGCAGCTTTCCATTGTGGGGCTTATTTTGGCGGTGGGTATGCTGGTGCTTTACTTTTTGGAGGTGCAGAATTTCAGCAGCGGCACTATCTCGCTCTGGTGCATTTTTTACTTCGCTGTTGCCGTCTTTTATATACTGGCTATTAAAGGCATCAGGGAAGATCAAAAGCTGATCAAAAGCCTTGACCGTTTGCGATAAAACAGCATTCAACAACAAAACAGAAAAGCGCCTCCCGGCGCTTTTCTGTTTATACAAACAATCCGGTATGGCTTTCCTTCACCTTTCGCAACCCTTCGGGCTTGCCGGCATACACCAGGTGCCCGCCGTTGATGCCGGCCTCTGGTCCAAGGTCAATTACCCAGTCGGCGCTTTTGATCACATCAGTATTATGCTCAATCACCAGTACCGAATGTCCCTGGTCAATCAGGGCATTAAAAGAAGTGAGTAATTTTTTGATGTCATGAAAATGCAGCCCCGTTGTGGGCTCGTCGAAAATGAACAGGATCTTACCGGCACTGCGGCCCTTGCCGAGGAAAGAAGCCAGCTTTACCCGTTGCGCTTCGCCGCCGGAAAGCGTGTCGGACGACTGGCCCAGCTTTACATACCCCAGTCCCACTTCGCTCAGCGGCCGGATGGAACTACAGATAGCCTTTTCATCGGCAAAAAATTCAATGGCCTCATCCACACTCATCTCCAGCACTTCGTACACATTTTTGCCTTTGTATTGCACTTCTAATATTTCTTCCTTAAACCGGCGACCGTGGCAGACTTCGCAGGTAAGGTGTACATCGGCCAGGAACTGCATTTCCACAATTTTTTCGCCTTCACCTTTGCAGGCATCACAACGGCCTCCGTCCACATTAAAAGAAAAATGCTTCGGCTGATAGCCCCTGATCTTGCTCAGCGGCTGCGACGAAAACAAATCACGAACCGTATCCCAGGCCCGCACATATGTTACCGGGTTGCTGCGGGAGCTTTTGCCAATCGGGTTCTGGTCCACCATCTCTACCTGCGTAATGGCGTCCGTATCGCCGGTCATGGCCTTATGAAAGCCAACCTTGTCGGTTGGTTCGCCCTGCAGTTTTTTCAGCGCCGGGTATAAGATATGTTTGATCAGCGTTGTTTTTCCGCTTCCACTCACACCACTTACCACGCAAAGCACATTCAGCGGAAATTCCACCGTGATGTCTTTAAGGTTGTGCTGCCGGGCACCTTCAATGGTGATAGACGAGGTCCATTTGCGCAACTTCTTCGGCGCCTCTATGTTCAATACGCCATTCAGGTACTGACCGGTGAGGCTTTTTTCATTGGCAATGATTTCGTCGTAGTTGCCGGCAGCTATCACCTCGCCGCCCAGGTGCGAGGCCAGGGGCCCCATGTCAATGATATGGTCGGCTTCCCGCATCATCATTTCGTCGTGCTCTACCACCACTACGGTGTTGCCAAGGTCACGCAGTTCTTTTAATACCCGAATGAGGTTGGCCGTATCCCGCGGATGCAAACCAATAGAGGGTTCATCCAGAATATACAGTGAATTAGTGAGATTACTGCCCAGGCTGCGGGTGAGTTGTATCCGCTGGCTTTCGCCGCCACTCAGGGTATTGGCCAGGCGGTTTAACGTCAGGTAGCCGAGGCCCACATTCAGCATCGTATCCACGCGATGGTTGATTTCGATAAAAATGCGCTTGGCCACGGTCTTTTCAAAGTCGGAAAAGTTTTGTTGCGCTCCATTCAGCCATACCCGCAAGTCTTCTATCGGCATCTCACTCAGCTCGCCAATATGGCGGCCGGCTACCTTTACATACAAGGCTTCTTTGCGCAGGCGGAAGCCGTCGCATTCGGGACATTTGGTGCGCCCACGGTAACGGCTCAGTATCACCCTGTACTGTACTTTATAGAGGTTTTGTTCCACCTCTTTGAAAAAAGCATCAATGCCCTCGGCATGCTGGTTGCCCTTCCACAGCACCCGGTATTGCTCTTTGGTTAAATCTGCCACGGGCTTGTGCACCGGAAAATTGAAATGACGGGCGGCCCTCACAAAATGGTCGCGCCAGAGGCCCAGCTTTTCGCCTTTCCACGGCGCCACGGCCCCTTCGTAAACGCTCAGTCTTTTGTCAGGTATCACCAGGTCTTCATCAATGCCCAGCACCATCGAAAAACCCTCGCAGACCGGGCAGGCGCCGTAGGGATTGTTAAACGAAAACAGGTTGGGCGATGGCTCCTCGAAGGTCATGCCGTCCAGCTCGAAGCGGTTGTTGAAATGCAGCAGCTTTTCACCGTCAACTTCTACATACACATCGCCTTCGCCTTCGTAGAACGCGGTGCCGATAGAGTCGCCGAGCCGGTGCTCATCGTCCTCGTCAAAATCCTTCACCACAATACGGTCCACCAGCACAAAAACATTTTCCGGGTACTGAAAAGCCGCCAGAAAATCGTCGCCCGAAGAAAGCACATCTTCTATGGCATAGATGGCACCCTTATCCACCGGAGCCTCTTTTTGGGTTTTGGAAAACGGCGAGACGTAGATGCGGGTAAATCCCTTTTGCATCAGGATATTCAGCTCTTCCCGTTCGTCCCGGTTGTGATGGGTTTTAAAGGCCGCCAGAATATAGGCCTTGGCCCCTTGTTTCATCCGCCGCATGGCATCCAGCACATCCTTCACATCGTCTTTCCGCACTTGGCGGCCCGAAACCGGCGAAATGGTGCGGCCAATGCGGGCATAAAGCAAGCGCAGATAATCATAAATCTCCGTCATGCTGCCCACCGTACTGCGGGGTGTTCGGGTAATGACTTTTTGCTCAATGGCAATGGCCGGCGCCAAGCCCTTTATGTAATCCACATCGGGTTTGTCCATGCGGTTGAGAAACTGGCGCACGTAGGCGCTCAGGCTTTCGGCATAGCGCCGCTGCCCTTCGGCAAACAGCGTATCTATCGTGAGCGACGATTTTCCCGAACCGGAAACTCCGGTCACCACAATCAGCTTGTTGCGGGGAAAAATGACATCAATGTTCTTGAGGTTGTGGACCCGTGCCCCCTTAATGAAGATCGGCTCATCCCTGCTTGTTTTCGCTTCCTCTTTTCTGCGTTTTGCTAGCTTTTCTTTCATTGTTTTTTGTGCTGCGCAAAGGTAGGCACCGATCGCCGGTACGGCCGGCCAACGTTAACATTTCTTTGGGGCCGGCGGAAAAGTTTCGGCCAATAAAAATTTTGAAAAACGGAAAAGAAGGGTATTTTTATGGTTGGAAAAAATCCGTTGTTCTAATCCACAAGAAACCTTACACGCCTATCGCTTAAACTTCTACCCGCAATTTCTGACCTTTTTTTATTGCACCGTTTTATCCATTACGCACCTTAATTCGTAGGAGTTTATGAGCTATTTTTCCAAGCTGTCCGACCATGAATTGATTACCTTATTCAATGCTGGTAATGTAAACGCATTTGAGGCGCTGGTATTGCGTCACAAGGATAAATTATACACGTCCATCCTCTTTCTTGTTAAGGACAAGTATCTTGCCGAAGACATCTTCCAGGATGTTTTTATCCGGGTGATTGACACCATCAAAAGCGGACGCTATACCGAGGAAGGCAAGTTTTTGCCCTGGGCCATGCGTATCGCCCACAACCTTTGTGTGGATTATTTCCGCAAGGTGAAGCGCACCCCCACCATTCGCAACAGCGACGACCAGGACATTTTTGAGGTGCTGAACTTCACCGAGGAAAGTGCCGAAGATAAAATGATAAAAAAGCAGAGTCACAACCGGGTGAAGGATATGCTGGACCAGTTGCCCGAAGACCAGCGGGAAGTGATTATACTGCGCCATTACGCCGATATGAGCTTTAAAGAAATTGCCCAAATTACCAATTGCAGCATTAACACCGCTTTGGGAAGAATGCGCTATGGGTTGATTAATTTGCGCAAGATGATGGTACAGAAACAAATAAGCCTTTAGCTACCAGCCATTAGCTGTTAGCAGAAAAGGCAAATAGCTAACAACTTGTCGCTAAATGCTTCCCTCAACATACTGTCATTTTCTATCTCCCATCACTTTGCTTGCCGTGGTAGGCTGATAGGAAATGACGCCTAATTAACCTGAACACCCGCCGCGCTGTGCCCGACAGGCGGTAACGAAACAAACAGAAAAACCTACCAAAAAGCCCCGCACCAGCGGGGCTTTTGTATGCGGCAGCAAAACGATTTTATCAGGCTGGCGAGGCCTCTTCCCCGGCGGCTTCGGTCATTGCGTTTACAATGGCATCGCTCACGCCGGTAAAGCTAAAGCCTCCGTCGTGAAAGAGGTTTTGCATGGTAACAAAGCGGCTCAGGTCCGAAAAAAGACTCACGCAATAATTGGCGCAGTCGTCGGCCGAAGCATTGCCCAGCGGGCTCATTTTTTCGGCATAATCAATAAAAGCATCAAACCCCTTTACGCCACTGCCAGCCGTGGTGCGGGTGGGCGACTGCGAAACCGTATTGATACGCACTTTTTTGCGTACACCGTAATGGTAACCAAAGCTGCGGGCCACGCTTTCGAGCAGGGCCTTGGCATCGGCCATTTCGTTGTAATCCGGAAACACTCTTTGGGCGGCAATGTAGGTAAGCGCCACCACGCTTCCCCACTCGTTCAGCGCATCCATATCCCAGGCAGTGCGCAGCACCCGGTGAAGGCTCATAGCCGAAATGTCGAGTGTCTTTTGGTTCCACTCATAGTTCATACCGGTGTAGTGTTTTCCTTTTCGCACGTTCAGGCTCATACCAATGGAGTGAAGCACAAAATCAATACCGCCGCCGAATTCTTTTTGCGAGGCTTCAAAGAGATTTTTCAGGTCGTCCATGTTGGTGACATCGGCGCCAATCACCGGCGCCTGCACAGCTTCGGAGAGTTTATTTATTTCACCCATACGCAGGGCCACCGGCGCATTGGTCAGCACCAATTGAGCGCCCTGTGCATGACAGGCCAATGCGGTTTTCCATGCTATTGATTTTTCGTCGAGCGCACCGAAGATGATGCCTTTTTTTCCGGCCAGGAGATTCGTTGCCATAAACAAGGTTGATTGTGGTTAGAAGGGGTAAAAATAAGGGATTTGTGTAGAGGGATGACGGATGAAAGATGATGGATGACAGCGGAAGAAAAATCAAATTTGAATAAGGAGCGGCTATTCAAGCGTTGATAGGTATTTCTGTCATCTGTCATCAACCATCCGTCATCTGTTATCAATTCATCACCATCTCCCTTGCATTTTCCAGCGCTGCCGCGGTGGGCTTTTCGCCGCTCATCATCTTGGCAATGGCCACAATACGCTCATCAGTGCCCAGCAGGCGCACGCCAGTGGTTACACGGTCTTCTTTCAGTGCTTTGTAAACGAGGTAATGCGCATCGGCTTTGCCTGCAATTTGGGGCTGATGGGTGATGCAGATTACCTGCCGGGCGCCGGCCAGTTCTTTCATGATAATACCCACCTGCTTCGCAGCCTCGCCGGAGATACCGGTATCTATTTCATCAAATATGAGCGTGGGCATATTCATAGAGGTAGCCACCAGCGATTTTATGCAAAGCATCAACCGGCTTAATTCACCACCGCTGGCCACTTTCCGCAGCGGCTGAAACTGATTGCTTTTATTGGCATCAAACAAAAAAACCACGTCATCGAAACCGGTTGGACTGAGGGCCACACGGCGTATGTCCACTTTAATGCGGGCATTGGGCATGCCCACTTGCGCCAACATGCGGTTCACCGTTGTTTCCAGCGGCTTGGTTTCGGCCAGCCTTGCCGCCGCTATTTTAGCCGCCATCGCTTCGGCCTTTCCCGTCAATTCGTTACACAGCTTTTCGGCATTGGCAATCGCCTCATCAATATTCAGTACGGCCTGCAGCTTTTCGTTCAGGTGGTTGCGGATGGAGATGAGCTCATTGGTGGTAGCAACGCCGTGCTTTTTCAGCAGGCGGTAGCCTATCGAAAGCCGGTCGTTGATGTGCTCCAGCCGGTCGGCATCGGACCCAATGTGCCCGTTGATCCGGTCAATTTCATCGGCAATATCCTGCAGCTCAATATAGGCAGACTGCAGCCGGCCCGCTATCACCGGCAGCTCCGGATGCAGGTCCTGAAAATGTTGCAGGCTGTTGAGTGTGGTCTTCAGCTGCCGTACAATCGGCTCTTCGCTCTCGTTCAGGTCGTAGTAAGCTTTGCTCAGGGCCGTTTTTATGCCCTCGGCATTCGACAGCATCTTCAGCTCGGTGTCCATATCCTCCAATTCATTCTCGCGGAAGCCGGCTTCTTCCAATTCATTAAACTGAAACTGGTGATAGTCGAATTCTTTTTCAAACTGTGCCTTTTGTTCCTGCAGCGCCTCCCATTCTTTTTTGGCGGCCTGTAGCTGGTAATATAGCCGGCGGTAAGTGGTCAATGCCGAAAAATTGTTGCCCAACGCATCCAGCACTTCGCGCTGAAAATCGCTTTCGCCCAGTTCCAGCGTATCAAACTGCTGGTGCAGATCCACCAGCAGGCTGCTGAGCGTATTTAGCTGCGCAAGATTCACCGGTGTGTCGTTGATAAAAGCCCTTGATTTTCCATTCACCGCAATCTCGCGGCGCACGGTAATTTCTTCGGCCACGTCCAACTCGTTCTCTTTTAAAAAACGCAGGATGGCCGCGTCTGTTGCTTCGTCTTTAAAGCAACCTTCCACCACGCATTTTTTTTCTTTTTTCAGCAGCACATTACTGTCGGCACGCTGGCCCAGGATAAGGCCAAGCGCCCCTACAATGATGGACTTGCCGGCGCCGGTTTCGCCGGTGATGATGTTTAGATGAGACGAAAAATCAATGTCCAGATTATCTATAATAGCGTAGTTCTGAATGGATAAGCGGCTTAGCATAATCGGCAACAAATTACTCCATTTCCCTGTTTTGGAAACAAAAAAGCCTTCCGTTTGCGGGAAAGCTTTTCTTAATATTCTGTCGTAAAATTTACGGTTTACCGTTTGCTGTCCACAGTTCAACGCGACGCATAAACGGTAAACAGTGAACGTTATTTATGCCGTTTCCACGGCGTCGTTCAAGTCGCCATCAACCAGAATCCGGCCACAGTTCTCGCAGATCATCACTTTTTTGCGTTGCTTGATCTCGCTCTGCTTTTGTGGCGGAATAAAGTTAAAGCAGCCGCCGCAGGCATCCCTTTCCACCGGCACCACGGCCAGGCCGTTTCGGTAGCTGGAGCGGATTTTTTCGTACGATGCCAGCAGGCGGGTGTCCACATGGTCACGGGCCTCTCCCGCTTTTTTGCCCAGATCGGCTTCTTCTTTTTCCGTCGTGGAAATGATCTTCTCCAGCTCCGTTTTTTTATTTGTCAGCACACCCTCTTTGCTGGCAATGGCCTTTCTTGCTTTTTCCAGCGCCACCGCCTTTTCGGCAATTTCTTCGTTGGCGTCTTTAATATGCTTTTCGCAAAGCTTTA
>CBDUBQ010000059.1:0-25671 GCA_965365435.1 uncultured Flavisolibacter sp. | reverse complement strand
GGTAGGTGAGATTATTACCGCCGTGAAGCTTCTGCCAACGCCGATCTACAGCGAAAGCGAGCAGGATAAAAATTTTCTTTCGTTTCAAAACGAGGTAAAAAAGCTGCGGAAAGTAAATGAAGAGCCCAACCCGAATGTGGTGAAGATCATGAACCATGGCATCACCGATAGCGGCTCGTTTCCGTTTATCGAAATGGAATTTATTGAAGGACCCGACCTGGAGGAGCTGTTGAAACCGCCGCACGACGCTGTCTTCACCCTCAAGGAAACCGTAAAGGTGGCCGAACAACTGTCGAATGCCCTGGCGCATTGCCACCGGCTGGATGTAAAGCACGGCGACATTAAAAGCAACAATGTTAAATACAACCGGCATACGGGCAACTATGTACTGCTTGATTTTGGCCTGGCGGCCATGAGTGATGAGCAGCGCCGCACCTCGTTGCGCCATGCCGGCGCCATTGAGTTTATGGCGCCCGAGCAAAGCCAAGGGCAGCTTCTTTTCCCCACCGATGTGTATGGCTTTGGCGTCATCTTGTTTGAGCTGCTGGCAGGCCAGGTTCCGTTTCCCCTACGCGACGGCAGCGAAAATGCCCGCAACGCCGTCATGCTGTCGCATATTGAAGACACGCCGCCCGACCTTAAAGAGCTCCGCCGCCACCACCTGCCTGCCGACTGGACCACCGACAAAAAAGAAAAGGAAATTGCGGTGCCGGAATGGCTTCTCAGCCTCATTTATCGCTGCCTGCGCAAAAAGCCACAGGAGCGTTTCGCAAACGGGTTGGAGCTGCACAATTTTATCGTTAGCAGCAGTGTTGGCTTGCACCGCACCGAAATTTTAACCGACAATAATCCCTGGCAATACCAAGCCGAAAAGCTACTGAAGGAAAAGCAGCAGTTGCAACAGCAATTGGCCCAAAAAGACGCGGAGATTCAGCGCCTCCGTTCAGCGCCGCAACCGGCCATCACCGGCGCCGAAAGATATCCCGGGCAGGACGATTTCCGGGGCAATCCAAAGCAAAGTAGGGCCTGGCTGGTGGCCTTTTTGCTCACGCTGCTGGTGGCTGCCGGGTTGGCCTATGCGCTTATTCAGTCAGGCGTGAGCAGTCCCGCCAACGAAGAACCCAAAAAGCCGGTGCCCAACAATACCGTTCAGACACCGGCGGAAAAAACCGTTATTGGCGAATACCGGGTGAATGCTGCGAAAACTTTCTTTCATAACGAGCCAAATGCCAGTACACGCCGCAATGCGTTTTTGTCGAAAGGCGACCCGGTTACGGCTTATGATGACCGCGATGGGTTTATCTACACCGAGTTTACCAACAGCCGCGGGCAAACGTCAAAGGGCTGGTTGCGCAAAGACCAGTTGCTCACCGACGCTGAATGGACCGAACAGCAAACACAGCCGGCCGACCCGAATGCGCCGCCATCGGCCGAAGAAGTGCGAAACCGGCTGGTAATGGCCACCGGTTATATTCGCAACAACCAGCTGGAAGAAGCCCTGAACATTTACAATAACTTGGCGCCTTTTGATGTTCCCGAAGCCTTGTACCAGGCTGGCAATTATGCTTTGTTGGGAAAAAACCCGTCCATCAGTTGCTCGCAGGGTATCACCATGCTTACGCGGTCGGGCGATCTGGGCTACCTGCCAGCCAAACGCACCTTAGGCATGCTGCACCTGTTTGCCGAAAATGCCGCCTGGCTGCAGATTAACGGGTACACCAATTGCTCCTACCCCAAAGACATTGCCCGTGCCCGCAGCCTGCTGACACAGGCGGCCAACGGCGGCGATACCACCGCCAGGCAGCTTCTAAACGAACTGAATTTGATTAATCCGCAGCAATAGCGGCGTGGAACGGCATTTGAAGCGGAAGAAGAATGAGTCGTTTGTTTTTTGGCCTTGCTTCCCTTTTTTATCTTTTCTCGTGCGATGATCGCCCGTCTGCCGCGGGAGCAGCGGCGCCCGACCGGCTGCCACCGCAGTATTATTATTACCCGAAGGCAAACGTCTATTTCGATTCGGCCAACAAAGCCTATTTTTTTCAAACAGCCGACAGCCTTACCTGGCAAAGTGCACCGCAGATTCCGGCGGTGATGGCGGCGCTGATGGACAAACGGGTTTTTATTGCCGATACATCCGAGCCGGTATGGCGAAACAACGGAGCGCACCGGTTGGTTTATTCGGCGGTGTTATACGCCACAGCCAATGATACCGTGGCTGTAAAAAAACCGCTGCGTACCATAAAAAAGCCGGATATGGAGACCGGCGATTCCGCTTCGGCCAACCAGCAAAAACGCAAGGGCTTTGGCGGTTTGCTCGACAAATTGTTTGGCCGCAACAAAAAGAAAAAAGAAACCGATAAACAAGACTCGGGCAAACGCAGCCGGTGACTCACCGGCACAAGGCACCGGTAGCCGGGATCACTTTCTTACGAAGGCCTTTTTGCCCGGAGATATTGACGCGGCCACGCCACATCAACACCCAACTCTTTGGCCGCATGCAGGGGAAAATGCGGGTCTCGTAAAAACTCCCGGGCCATCAGGATAAGGTCTGCTTTTTCTTCCTGCAAAATAGCCTCCGCATCAGTGCCGTTGGTGATCAGGCCAACAGCGCCGGTCATGATGCCCGCTTCGCGGCGGATGCGCTGCGCAAACGGCACCTGGTAAAGCGGCCCTGCCGGAATTTTGGCCGCCGGTGTATTGCCACCACTGGAGCAGTCAATGAGGTGAATCCCTTTCGCCTTGAGTGCAAGTGCCAGTTTCACCGAATCGTCGGCGGTCCAGCCGCCATCCGCCCAATCGGAGGCAGAAATGCGCACAATGAGCGGAAAATTTTTTCCGGCGCCTGCCTGAACGGCATCAACAACTTCCAACAAAAGACGGATGCGGTTCTCAAACGATCCGCCATATTCATCTTCTCTTTTATTGCTAAGGGGCGAATAAAACCCGTGCAGCAGGTAGCCGTGGGCCGCATGTATTTCAATGATGTTGAAGCCGGCCCGTACGCTGCGCAGCGCTGCGGCATAAAAATCGTCCACCACCTTTTGGATGCCTGCTTTGTCGAGTGCCAGCGGCGCCGGCCATCCTTCGGCAAACGGCACGGCACTTGGCGCCACGGTTTGCCAGGGTTCTTCGCCATTACGCAGGGGACCGCCGCCTTTCCACGGCGACTGTGTACTGGCCTTTCGGCCGGCATGGGCCAACTGAATGGCCGGGACGGCGCCCTGTTCTTTTAAAAAATCGGTTATGCGGTGGAGAAAAGGTAGATGGTCGTCTTTCCAGATGCCGAGATCATCGGGTGTAATACGCCCCTCGGGTGAAACCGCTGTGGCTTCTGTGATAATTAAGCTGGCACCGCCTACAGCACAGCTGCCCAGGTGCACCAGGTGCCAGTCATTGGCAAAGCCGTCCACGCTGCTGTACTGGCACATGGGCGATACGGCCAGGCGGTTTTTAAGGGTCACGGGTCCGATCTGCAGGGGTTCAAACAATTTTGCCATAAAAACTTTTGCTGAAAATTTTCAGTGTTGTTGCGAAAGTAAAGTGCTGTTGTTTTGCAATAGTGCGAGGTTGCGAAGCAGCCGGCCATCGCCAGGCGGCATGTCAGTACAGTCGTTTGTCACCATAATTTTTCCATTCCTGAAAAACTTCCAGCGCCTGTTCGCGGCCAAGCGGCTGCATTGGAATCTTCCGGAAGGGGATGGGCACCTTTATTTCCTCATAGATCATGGAATCGTCAAATCCGATATTGGCGGCGTCCTGCCGGTTGTTGGCGTAATAAATTTTTTTCGGCCTGGCCCAATACAGGGCGCCAAGGCACATGGGGCAGGGCTCGCAGCTTGTGTACACTTCACAATCGTCGAGTTGAAACGTATTGAGCGACCGGCAGGCATCGCGAATGGCTACCACTTCGGCATGTGCCGTCGGATCGTTTAACAGGAGCACCTTGTTGTTGCCCCGGCCAACGATTTCATCTCCTTTTACAATCACACAGCCAAAGGGCCCGCCCTCGTTTGCCCGGCTGCCTTCTTTCGACAGCCGGATGGCTTCCAGCATAAATTTCTCTTCCCGCGTCATCGTATGTGGCTATTTTGGGCGGAAAGTACGAAAAAGCGATGGCGGTCTTATTTCGCCGGCGGCGCAATGCAGGCCCGCACTGTTTTTGGGGTTGAAAAACGATTGTTGGCCGGCGCCGCCACGCAAGCCCGCCTTTTTGCCGTAAGCAGTCCCGTGGCTATTTTTGAGCATCTTGATACACCATCATTCCACCATCTCCAAGCAGACGTTGAAAGCCCTTGACGGCTCGCTCGAAGGCGAGGTTTTTTACGATGACACGATGCGCCTTCTTTATGCCACGGATGCATCGGCTTACCGCGAACTGCCGCTGGCCGTTGCCGTTCCGGCATCGGTAAATGATATTAAAACCCTGATCCAATTTGCCCGCGACCATAAAACCTCGCTGATACCGCGTACGGCGGGCACTTCCCTGGCCGGGCAGGTGGTGGGCAATGGCATCGTGGTGGATGTGTCGAAACATTTTACCCGGATACTGGAGCTGAATAAAGAGGAGCAGTGGGTAAGAGTGGAGCCTGGTGTGATTCGGGATGAGCTGAACCGTTTTTTACATCCGCACGGCTTCTTATTTGGGCCCGAAACATCCACTGCCAACCGGGCCATGATCGGCGGAATGGTGGGCAATAATTCCTGTGGCTCCAACTCGGTTGTTTATCGCAGCACCCGCGAGCACCTGCTGGAAGTAAAAGCCTTGCTGAGCGATGGGACCGAAGCGGAATTCAAGGCCCTCAGCCTCGAAGATTTTCATCGCAAATGCGAAGGCAGTGGATTGGAAGCCGGCATATACAAAACAGTACGAAGCCTGCTGGGCAATTACGAAAACGCTGAAGAAATCAGGCGGGAGTTTCCGAAAAAAACAGTTGAGCGGCGCAACACGGGTTATGCTGTGGATATGTTGCTGGAGATGGCGCCATTTACGGCGGGCGGACCCGATTTCAATTTTTGCAGCCTGCTGGCCGGATCGGAAGGAACGCTGGCTTTTCTCACGGAAATAAAGCTGAACATCGTGCCGCTGCCGCCCAGGGAAACCGGGCTGCTTTGCGTTCATTTTCATAACGTGGACGAGTCGCTGCATGCCAACCTTATTGCCCTGAAATATGGCCCCACCGCCAGCGAGCTGATTGACCATTTTATTCTCGAGTGCACCAAAGACAATATTGAACAGCGAAAAAACCGCTTTTTTGTGCAGGGCGATCCAGGGGCCATCCTGGTGGTAGAATTCACCAAAGAAACAAGAGCCGAGATAGAAGCCATTGCGCAGCAGGTGGAAGAAGAAATGCGGGCCGCCGGTTTGGGTTATCACTTCCCGTTGCTGTTTGGCGATGACACCAAAAAAATTTGGACGCTGCGCAAAGCAGGCCTTGGCCTGTTGAGCAACCTTCCCGGCGATGAAAAGGCGGTGCCCGTTATTGAAGACACAGCCGTGGATGTGCAGGACCTGCCGGCCTATATCCGTGAGTTCAACGAGATCCTGAAAAAGTACAACCTCTATTCGGTGCACTACGCTCATGCGGGCTCGGGCGAGTTGCACCTGCGCCCGATCATCAACCTGAAAACAGAAGAAGGAAACGGCCTGTTTCGCTCCATTGCCGAAGAAATTGCCACGCTGGTGAAAAAATACAACGGGTCGCTGAGCGGCGAACATGGCGATGGCCGGTTGCGGGGGGAGTTTATACGGCAGATGGTGGGAGAGAAAAACTATGCCCTGCTGAAACAGATCAAACAAACCTGGGACCCGGAGAGTATTTTCAACCCGAACAAGATTGTTGACACGCCCCCGATGAATGCCATGCTGCGGTACAAACCGGGCCAGCAAACGCCGGCATTTAAAACGGTTTTCCGTTTTCATAACCAGGACATCCTGCAACATGCCGAGCAATGCAACGGCTCGGGCGACTGCCGTAAGCTACCGCTGTCGGGCGGCACCATGTGCCCTTCGTACATGGCTACCCGCAACGAAAAAGATACCACCCGGGCCAGGGCCAATATGCTGCGGGAAATGCTGACCAATTCCACAAAGCTCAACCGCTTTGACCACGAAGAAATTTTAGAAGTGATGGACCTTTGCCTGAGCTGCAAAGGATGCAAATCCGAATGCCCGTCGAATGTGGATATGGCAAAGCTGAAAGCCGAATTTCTGCAACACTATTACGATGCTAACGGCGTGCCTTTCCGCTCGCGGCTCATTGCCAACTTCAGCAAGTCGGCAAAGCTGGGCGCCCTGGTGCCCGGCCTCTACAATTTTGCCATGACGGCGCCCGGTATCAGCCAATTGGTAAAAACGGTTTCGGGTTTTGCTGCGCGGCGGTCTATGCCGACCCTGTATAAGACCACCTTACGCCAATGGTATCAAAAACATCGGCGCAGGAAAACAGCCGACAATGCAGCCCAATCTCCTGGCCAACGGCCGGGAGCAAAAAAAGTGTACCTGTTTTGCGACGAGTTTACCAATTACAACGACACCGAGATCGGCATCAAGGCCATTCTGCTGCTCGAAAAATTAGGCTACGAGGTGTTGCTGCCGGAGCATGAAGAGAGCGGCCGCGCCTGGCTGTCGAAAGGGCTGGTGAGAACGGCAAAAAAAATTGCCAATAAAAACATCCATTCGCTCAAACAAATCATAACCGCCGACACGCCGCTGATCGGCATCGAGCCTTCTGCTATTCTGACGTTTCGCGACGAATACCTTGATCTGGCCGATGACGAGAATTTAGACGCAGCGAGAGAGTTGGGGAAAAACGCCTGGATGATAGATGAATTTCTGGCGCAGGAAATCGAACGCGGTGTAATAAAGGCCGACGCCTTTTCTACCGAAAAACGGATGGTGAAACTGCATGGCCACTGCCAGCAAAAGGCCATGTCGTCGGTGCTGCCATCGGTCAAAATTTTGTCGCTTCCGCAAAACTATTCGGTGGCGGTTATTCCCTCGGGCTGTTGCGGCATGGCGGGTTCGTTCGGGTATGAAAAAGAACATTACGACATTTCTATGAAGATAGGCGAACTGGTGTTGTTACCGGCCGTGCGAGCCAGCAGTGAGGACACGATCATTGCAGCGCCGGGCACCTCCTGCCGGCATCAGATCAAAGACGGAACGGGCCGGAAGGCACTGCACCCGGTGGAAGTTTTATTCGAAGCCCTTATTGCCAAACCTTAACGTTGTGCAAGATCCAGCGTCTCCTTTTTGCCGGACTTCACAGCTCTGTAAATGGCATCAACAATTTTCATGTCTTTCAACCCTTCTTCACCATCTACCGGCACCAGTGGCTGTTTGTTGTCCAAAATAATTTCGGCCATGGCATCCATCTGCAGGGTTTGATGGGTGATGTGCGGCTGGGTCAGTTCGCCTTTGTTGGTGCGGCCTTTGATGGGCCCATAGCCAGTGGAAGGCTGCATTTCGGCAAAACCGTTTTCGCCATTCAGAAAAAATTTGTCAAGATTGTTCATGCTGTAAGTGGAAAGGCAGGAGGCAATCGCCCCGCCGGGAAAGCCAAGCTGAAAGGTGATGGTTTCATCCACGCCTTCGCCAAATTTTTGCGGATCGGTTTTCGTTTCCTGCGCCGTTACCCATACCGGTTCTTCGCCAACCATATAGCGGGCCCCGTTGACCGAATAAATGCCAATGTCCATCATGGCCCCACCACCGGCCAGTGTTTTCGTTAGCCGCCACTGCCCCGGGTTGCCAATACGAAAACCAGAAAGGCCCTGAAAAAAGAGAATTTTGCCAAACTCGCCTTCGCGCCGCATGCGGACGATCTCCAATGTTTTGGGCTCAAAATGCATACGGTAGCCAATCAGCAGCTTTACCCCTGCCTGACGGCAAGCTTCTACCATCTCCTGTGCCTCCCTGGCGTTTAAGGCCATAGGCTTTTCGCAAATCACGTGTTTGCCGGCACGGGCCACACGGATGGTTTGCGGATGGTGCAGCGCATTGGGGGTAATGATGTACACGGCATCTATGTCCGGATTGTTGCGCAGGTTATCAAAGTTTTCGTAGTTGTAGCAGTTTTTATCAGGGATTCCATACCGCTGTTGCCAGTCTTTTATCTTTTGAGGCGTACCGCTGATGACACCGGCCACTTTCGCCCGCTTGCAATCCTTCATGGCCTCCGCCACCCGGTTGGCATAGCTGCCCAGGCCCATGATGGCCACTCGCAAAACCGGCCCTTCGGCAACCGGGTACAAACCCGCACTAGCGGCCGATGGGGCGGAAGCGCAACGCAAAAAAGGATAACCGACAGTAGCAACGGAAAGATGATGCAGGAAAAAACGGCGGGAGGGCATAACGCAGATTTATGGGTGTGTTCAAAAATAATGATTTCAATGGCAATGCAATTTTGCCTGGGGCCTGGGTTTTAAAATAATGCGGGCTGCCTTTTTAGCGACAGAGCCGGTTGATCAACGCCGCCTGTGCCGGAAAGCTTTCGCTCAGCGCTGCTTTCTCCGCCATTTCAAAATCGCGGAAATCAAAGCCGGGCGACACGGTGCAGCCGGCCAGCGTAAATGTTGTTCCCGGCGCCGGCTCTGCCGCAAACCAAACGCCGGCCGGCATCAGCACCTGAAAATGCGCACCGGCGGCCAGGTCGTTTCCAAGGGCATAACACTGATAACCGGAATGTTCGTCCAACAAATGAAGCAGTAGGGTGCTGCCGGCATAAAAATGCCAGAGTTCATCGCTTTTAATCCGGTGGAAAGCCGAAAAATCACCCGCCTGCAACAGGTAATAGATCGCTGTACAATAATTTCTTTCGCCGCCAAACAGCGATAGGTTCGACGCGGCTATACGGCCGGCTGAACGATACACTTCTTTGTAAAAGCCGCCTTCGGGATGCGGCTGCAGGCTCAGCTGTTTGATAAGTTGGTGAGATGTCATGGTGCGCTGGGTTGCCGGCAAAAATAAGGGCCACGCCGGTTGCCGCGTAGCGTGCCTAATGGTTGATGGAAACGGTTTTCATCATCCGATGCTTCTTGTATAGCAGGTAACAAAAGCCTGCCAGCGAAACGGCTGCACAGCCATAAAAAACAGGAGGAACAAGGGCCAGGCGGTCGCGGAAGATCCAGCCGGCAGCCATAGCGCCCAAGCCGATGCCGGCCTCCAGTGCAATGTACATCGTGGCCATGCCGCGGCCCCGGTGCTGGTCATCACTTAGGTCGGCCGTCCAGGCCGAAACCGCCGGTGAGAACAAGCCGGTGCCCATGCCGTAAACAAAGGCCCCGGCCATGAGCCAAAAGGCGGATGGCGCCAGGCCGAGCAGCGCTACTGAAGCTGTCATTAACAGCAAAGCAATCTTTAAGACATAGACACGGCCTTTTTTGTCGGACAAGCGGCCGGCAAGCAGCCTTACGAACAACGATGACACCGTAAAGACCACGTAGAATGTTCCCTTGTTTGCCACGCCAAGCGCTTCGCTCCAGTCGGGCACCAGCGTGAGAATAGCCCCGTAACTGATATAACCAAGAAAAGTGATGACCGCAGCCGGCCATACCATCGGCTCGAACACATCGCCCCAATCTATTTTCAGCAAACCGGGCCGAAAGCGCTGTTTTTCATTCAGGGTTTCTTTCATGTTTAAAAGGATAACAATAGACATCAGCGCAAAGGCCGAGGAGCAATAGAATAAAATATGGATGGAGTAGCTGGCCGTGAGCAGGCCGCCCAGTGCCGGACCTATTGCCAGCCCTGTACTGAAGCATAGCCCGTGTATGCCCATGGCCTCGCCCCACCGGCCTACGGGAATGAGATCTGCTATGTAGGCCGCGGTAGCGGTGGGCTTAAAGCCGGTGGAAAATCCATGTAGCAGCCGTAGAAGAAGAAAGCCCGCTACGGTGGTCAGCAGGGGATAAAGCAAGCTGCAGACCACACAAACAAGCGACCCCACTGCCATCACCGGCACCCGGCCTACCGTGTCGGTGAGCTTGCCGCTAAAAGGCCGGGACAAGCCGGCGGTGAGGGTGAACAGGCCAATGATGTATCCCTTGTAGGCGCCACCTCCAAGGCTGCTGAGGTAAGCCGGCAGCTCCGGTATCAACATATTAAAACTGGTAGAGAAAAATAAGGAGCTGGCGCACAGTAACCAAAATTTTACCGTATAAGTCGGCTCTTTCGGCCCGAGCTCTTTCATCAGGGCCCAAAGATAGGAGCGGGAATAAAGGGCTGCCTTTTTTGACGGCGACTGGCTATAATTGTCCGGCCTATTTTTCACGGCATTCGGAGGAGATGGCCTGCCCGTTGTTGTCTTTCTGCTCCTTTTGCCAGGTGGCGATATCGGCTGTACAGGGATATTGTGTGCCCGCCGGCTGGCCCGATGTGTAGGTCATCTCGCATTCGTAACAGAGCGTTTCAACCTCTTTTTTTTCGCAACCGGCGAGGTGTACAAATGCTCCCGCTATTAGCAGGAAAAATCCTTGCAAACGTTTCATACGTATTTTATTTCAGCAGTGCCTAACGGGCAAGGCCGAAGGCGTAAGTTATGATAAGTGCGGCCATGTTGTCGGCAGGCAGCACAATCTGCCGGGTTTGGTTTTTGCAGGGATGTTTCAAGGTCGGAATGCGTTTTTTTGCAGGGCAGCCTTGGAAAAATATTGGCTCCTGCCGGTAAAAAACTTATTTTCAGTCTGCCTAAACTTATAGGAACCTTGTGATTAACAACTTACTACAGCGGATAAGCCATCGGTAGAGCGGTGTTTTGCCGGCCACGCCTGTTTGTGGTAGAAAGCGTAAGTTGCCAAACCGGGTTTCATAAATAAAAGCTCAGCCCTGGAAAACACCAGTTAAGCAATAAAGAGCCGCCAACGAAACAAAAGTCGAACCCTTGAGCAGGGCTGCGCCGCCACCTGTTGTGGCCGAAACGCCGCTCATTGATCCTTCCCCCCTGAAAATGCTTCTTCAGCATTTAAACTTTATTGCAAATGAACAAAAACACCATTCTTTGGCTGCTCCTTCTGGCGCCGCTCAGCAGCATCTCCCAGGGGCTGAAAGCAAATCTTTACGACAAATTTTTAAAAAAACAACGGGTGGAAACCGAAGCCCTGCCCATGGTGGGTTTGGAGCCAAAAAACAAGCTGGCCGTCAGCTTCACCGCTCTTGGGCCGGCTCTTTCGCTCACGCTCGACGGATCGGGGTGGGGCACCGGTACGGTGGACCTGGGCGACGAATTGATTCTCCTGTTCAGCAACGACAGCGTGATGACCCTTCATTCGCCATCGCTCCAAAGCTTTGTTCCGGGCACGGTGCAAAATAGCTATCGCCACCAGTACCAGATCACACCGTCGCAGCTCGAGGCACTGAGCCGTTTCGATTTAACAGGCATTCGTAAATACAGCTTTACCTCATTTTCCGACCTGAAGGTTCCGGCCGCCAATGCCGGTAAACTCAAAAGCCTCAGTGACTTTTTTGTGGCCGAGCTGAAGAAAGCAAATATTTTCAAAACGCTCCGTCCAATTAACGTGAAAGACGTGTTGGCACATATTGGCGACAGTGTGCAGTTTTGTAGCACAGTGTTTAAAACCCGTTACTTCAACGAATCGGAGGAGAAACCCACACTGCTGGATGTGCAGGCCGATTTTTCCGATCCGTTTGTTACGGTGGTCATTCCGGGCAGCGAACGGGAGGATTTTAACGGCGCACCGGAGAAAAAATTTCTCAACAAACAGGTCTGTATCAGTGGCGTGTTAACGCTGCGCAATAATATTCCTCACCTGGTGGTGTACAATCGCGACCAGATAAAAGTTACCAGCCCGGTAAGCCTTTCTGAAATTGATCTTTTTGTTGGCGACAGTGTAACTGTGGCCGGAAAAGTATTCACTGCCCGTTACCTGGAAGATTCCAAAACAAAACCCACTTTGCTGAACGTGGGAGACGCTTACCCCCAGCAGCCGCTTACGCTGGTGATAGAAAGCGAAGACCGTCCCGGCTTTGACCGGCCCGAAGAAGTTTACCTGAACAAAACATTACAGGTGTCGGGCAGGGTAAGCGAATTTAAAGGTAAGCCGCAGATGGTGCTGCACCATCCGCAGCAGGTACAGGTGGTAGCCGACGAAGGTCCAATGGCGGCCTTTGCTGCCGCCGAAGATCCCCCTGTCATGCAAACCGCTGTCACCACATCGGCCCACGAGGCAAAAGCAAAGTTGAGCGAAGCTGAGGAAAAAGTGACCGACGCTGTTTTTCCGGGCGGCCAGGAGGCGTTTGCCCGTTTTGTTCGCGACCGGCTTCTTGCGGCCGGTTTGCTGCAACTGAACGAGCAACGCAGGATAGTGGCTATTTTTGAGTTAGATACTGCCGGCGCCTGCACACAGGTCACCATTCGGCAATCGGCCGGCGAGGCCCTTGATAAAGAAATAAAAAAAGTGTTGATGGCCATGCCAAGGTGGACGCCCGCCGCACGGGGAGGTGTGGCAGTGCCTATCACCGTTACTGCGCCACTCACCTTGAGCGGCGGCGAGGGCGGCTCGCCCCGCAAGCCCTGATGATAACCAAGCACACCATCTGTTCGAAACCATGAAAAACGAGAAACAGTTCCTGAAAAAAAATGCTTCGCTTCCGCACCTTTTCGCCCGCCACAAAGGCGTTGTTGCCCTCGATCTTTTGGCGCTGGTGGTGGCCGGCCTGGTGGTGGCAGCCCTTGCCTGGCGGCAGCCGTTGTTGGTGCCGGCAACACTATTGCCCTTGCTGCTTTTGCCGGCAGGGGGGCTGCATGCCTGGCTGCTTGTACAACGATTGCCATCGGTCCCTTCGCAACAGCGCTGGTGGTTTACCGTTGCAATGGCGGCCGTTGTACTTGTTTTGATCGGCAGTTTGGCTTGGTGGGTAGCGGACCTTCCGTGGCGAACAGGGTTAGCTGCCGCAGCAGCTTTTCTGATCCCTTTCGTGTTGACAGAGTTATGGCGCCTCTACGCCGCTATCTCCTACGAAGGCGCCATTCCCTGGCAGGCGCCTGCCGCCACGGCCGATGAATTTCCTTCCATCTATCTCAACGGCATCCCGGTGCGTTTCCGCATTTTAGGCGCCACCGGCGGTGGTGCCGCCCGGCCTATTGCTTATTTGGCATCGGGTAAAATGACACTGGGCGAAGCGTTTAAAGACATGGTGCAAAAGCAATCGAGGAAAGGGCCGCAGCAGATTGCCCTGCGCAATGAAGAGGGAAGGGCTTACAACTGGATTTTTTACACCACCGACATGCTGATCTGGACCCGCGTTTTGCATCCGCACCAATCATTGAAAGCAAACAGCATTGGCAAAAACGCCGTTATTTACGCTTTGCCGGCGCCGGGCGAGAACGAGCCTGTTCCGTCACGCCTACAAAAAATTACAATAGAATCATGAGGCCATCGATTACCAACCGGAGACTTGCCAAAGTCCGTTTTTTTGCCGTGTACAGCATCAGCGTGCTGCTGATTTTGCTGCTCGTTTCATCGTTTATAAAAAACAGCGGCGCCAATGAAGCCGGTTTGGCTGCGTCGGAAAAAAAGCTGGCCGGGATAGATGCGCTGCTGCACCGGCGGTGGGAACCCTTGCAGGCGGCCACGCTGGCCTGGGCCGAAAGCGGCGACGGTAATAAGGCAAAAGCAATGGATGAAACAAAACGGCTGTTCCAGGCATCGGTTGACAGCGTGCGAAAAAGCAATGCCGACCTGGCGGACCTGCAGGAGAAAGCGGCGGTACTCCGCCTGCTAAACACCTTTACCGAATCGGCCGACCGCGAGGGCAAAATTGCCGCTTCGGTGGCCGCAAGGCGCAGCACCGGCGGGAACATCGCCAATCCGGCGCAAAAGGCAAATGACACCGGACAATGGCAAAACCTGCTGGCGCAAAAAGAGGCGGAGATGGCGGCTATGAAAGAAGAAAACGAAAAGGTGTTGGCCGAAAAAAACAGGACAATTGCCGCCTTGCAGGCCAACAATGCCGGCCAGGGCACAACGAAAACGGACGGGGCAACAAACGAGTGGAAAGACCGCTACAACCGCCTGAAGTCTTCCGCCGATCGCACGGCTTCGCAATTGCAGGCGCTAAAAACCTCGTATAAGGAAGTAGTGGACGACAACCGCCGGCTGATTGCCCAATTGCAAAATGCGAGGGCCGGAAAGAACTAAAGAATTTTTTAAAACAAACAACCCGGATGGATTTCCGGGTCATTTTTGTTAGCGCCGGAATTTATAAAATGAACGGCTGTTTGATTGATGATAAAATCTCACGTTGTTTAAAACGAAATGGCAATCCGTGTAAATAGCCGCCTTCCGTTGCTTCCCATTTGCACCGCATCGAACGGACCGGCCGGCTCGTTGTTGTACGCCCATCCCTTCGCCCCCGGCGCCACTGCCATGTTGGGGTGCACATTGAAAATATTATCCACACCAAAATGCCAGGTCAGGCCGCGTGTAAACGCAAAGGTGGTATAAAGGTCGGTTGTCATTTTGCCACCGTAGTTGTAGGCATCCCGCACATAAACGTTCGGGTCGGCATCGGTCGGCACTTGCGGGCTGATGCCTAACCCGTCTTCGCCATAACCGAGAATGGTAACGCCGCCAAAATAAGTAAGCCGGCTGCCGAGTGTCCATTTCTTCTTTCCCAGTTCGGCGCTGAGAGCAAATTTTTGCGGCGGGGCGGAAGCAAGGATAAAGGCCTGTTCACGGTCGCTTAAAAACGTTTGCCGCAGGTCTTGCGTGGCCGAAAGTTTGGCCGGTATATTAATTTGGTCAATCGTCATGTCTTGTATATTGCCGGCAAAGAGAAGGCGCAACCGCGACGTGCCCCAGCGTTTGTTGTAGTCGGCCACCACGTCAATGCCCTTATTGGTGGTGTTCACAGCATTGGCAAAGAACTGGGCCAAACCAACTTTAAGCCGGTTCATTTCGGCCGCCAGCGCCGGGTCAATATTGGAATTGCCGGCATCGAACTGTCCCGATAATACCACCCGGTCTTTTATCTTCACCAGGTAGCCATCTACCGTGAGGCTAAATACACTACCCGGATTAAAGGTAAACCCAACACTGGTGTTCAACGAACGCTCCTGCTTTAGCTCCGGAATGCCGGCGGCCCGGGTAATGGAACTGTAGTTGGGCGCAATCTTTACTTCGGCAATGCTGCCTCCCTGCACGGTGGTAAACGTGGAGCTGTAGTTGATCTGCTGCAAAGACGGCGCCCTGAAACCGGTGCTCACCGAGCCGCGGATATTAAAACGCCCGGCAGCTTTTAGGCGGGTGGCCAGCTTGTAGTTATGCGTAAAACCAAAATCGCTGTAGTTTTCTACCCGCACGGCGGCGCTCACCAGCCAGCGTTTGGTAAGGTCCATTTCCACATCAACATAACCGGCAAGATTCGAACGGTTGGCACCCACTTCATCGCCGGGCTGATATCCCGGGAAGCCCTGCGATCCACCGGCTACATACACCGGGTCGTTGCCATCGTAGCGCACAATTTTGTTGGGCGAAAAGTTGCGGTACGAAGCTTCTTCGCCGGCAAAAATGCTGTAGCGTTCGTAGCGGTATTCGGCGCCAAACGCCAGGTTAAAGCCGGCGGCAATGCCGCTGTATTCGCGGCTGAAATTCAGGTTGCCGGTATTTTGCAAAAAAGAAAAACCACCATCATCGAAGCGTGTCTGCGCCGGCCCGAGCGAAGCGTTGAAAGTTTTGTCGCCATAAAAATGGAAGCGGTTGTAGCCGATGGTATTGCTTATATCCCAGTTCCAGCCGCTGAGCATCTTGCCACGCAGGCCCACCGCCCACGACAGGTCAGCAATCTTCGTTTGGATATGGGGATCGAAATAATTTTCGCCATCGCTCGACGACAAAATAATGCCGGGCACCGGTATCAGGTTATTATTGGCATCGGTGGGAAAACGCTCCGGCCGCGCCGAAAAATTCCGCGTAAAGGCAAAGGCATCGGAAGACTTGTGGTTATAGTTTGCAAAGGAATAAAACTTCTTTAGTGGTCCCATGGGTACCTCCAGGTTGAAGCCCGTGCCCACCATGTTGAGCGAGCCATCGCCATTGGCCCGGCGGTACGGGTTGAGGTACATGCCCCGGGGATTTTTATCGGGGCTGGAGGTATCCAGTGCCTGGCGGAATGTTTTGCCGATAGAAAAATAATCGGCCGTAAGGCTGATGAAACCACCCTTGCTGCCAAGCGGCAAGCCGTAATTTAACCCGGCACTGAATGCTTTTCCATCAAGCTTGCTGTTATAGCGATACTGTCCGCCAAGCCCGTTTTTAAATGCCGGGTTAAACGACGGATCGTTGTAAGCCGATGTGCTGACATTTCCCGTGAGTTGCTTCACGCTGTTTTTTAAAATGATATTGATAACGCCGGCAATCGCATCGGAGCCATACTGCGCCGAGGCGCCGTCGCGAAGAATTTCGATGCGGTTGATAGACGACACCGGGATGGCATTGAGATCGGTGCCGGAATTGCCGCGGCCGCGGGTGCCAAACACCGAAACAAAAGAGGTTTGGTGGCGGCGTTTTCCGTTGACGAGGACGAGTGTCTGGTCGGGACCCAGGCCGCGAAGCGTAGCGAGGTCAATGTGGTCGGCGCCATCGGAACCGCTTTGTTTGTTGTAGTTAAACGACGGCGCTGTAAAATTCAGCAGCGATGTGACATCGGTGCGGGATGTGGGCTGCGGCACAGCTACAGAAATGACATCTACCGGCGCCACCGATTCGGTACGGACACGGCCGGTACGCCGGGTGCCCACCAGCACCAGTTGCTGTAATTCAGCCCCGGTTTCCTGCAGGGTGATGGTGAGGGACGGATTGCCGTTCACCGGGTATTCAATTTGTGCATAGCCGGTATTGCTGATGATTAAGGTGTCGGAAAGCGATGCATTGATGGTGAAGCTGCCATTTTCATCGGCTACGGCACCCCGGGCGGTGCCTTTCACCGTAACCGAAGCACCGGCAAGCGGCAGGCCGGCAATGTTGGTAATTCGCCCGCTAACAGTGGCCAGTTGCGCCATTGCTGCGGTGCTGAAGAAACAAAAAGCCGCAGCAATCAGGATCCATTTTTTCATAGAAAAAAGCGTTGGTGAAAAATTGTTTTCCATGATAAAAGTAGGTGATATGAATACACGCTGCTGTAAGGCCGGCGGCTTTGGGCAAATAATCTGCGTGGCTTGCTGCCATGGCAGAAAGCAAGGAAAACAGTGCGGCCTTCATCCACGCAAATCAACGTGGATGCCATATTTGTCAAGCAGCCGGATGACTTCCGGAAAAGAAAATTTTGCGCCTTTCAGCCGGTTGCGTTCCGGATCAATCGTGTAGTTTATTGCTGTTCGCAGGTCGGCCTTTTGTAGAATAGAATTTTCAAAAATTGTTTTTGTCAGATCGCATTCGGCAAAAACGGCGCCTGTCAAATCACAGTCGGTAAAATCGGTTTCGTTCAGCCGGCAGTTTTGAAATTTGGTGCTCTTGATTTTTGTACCAAAAAACGAAGCGTGGTCTATCAGGCAATGGTCGAATTGAAACGAAAGGCCAAAACTGCTGCACTGATCAAAGCGCAGTCCGAGCAGCTTGCACCGGGTAAAAGTCGTGTCTTGCACGACGGTTTTTTCGAGTTTTGCAAGGCTAAGATTGCAATCGGTAAAAAGGCAATTGAGGAACCGGCAGCTACTCAGGTCCACACCACTGATGTTGCAATGAACAAACTGGCAGTCTTCATATTCGCCTGTTGCAAAAGGTATCTTGCTAAAGTCAATGCCACCGCTTATTCTTTCTTCGAAATAAGATTCGCCCATGTTGTAAAGAACGGAAAAAAGTTTTCGCGGCTGGTGCATCGGCGGCTGCCAGGCTTTTCCTGGGCAGATCGTAATGAGGGATAATAAGAAAAAACGTTACTATTTTCCTGCCCCCGACCGCGTTGCCACGCAGCATCTCCCAAAGACGGATTTTATTAACTTCGGTACATGCCGCCTGCCATTCTTTTTTATGCCATTCCGGGATTTGTGCTGCTGCTTTCTGTTGAAGCCTGGTTTTCGTACCGCGAAAACAAACACCTGTACGAGACGAAGGACACCTTTAGCAGCCTGGCCCTCGGCATTGGCAATGTGGTGGTGGGATTTGCCACCAAAGCGCTGATCTGGGGCTTGTTTACCTTCTTGTACCAATACCGGCTGTTTACGCTCAACGATGGTGTATGGTGGTATTGGGTATTTCTGTTTTTTGCCGATGATTTTTCCTACTACTGGTTTCACCGCACGGCCCATCGTGTCAACTGGTTTTGGGCTTCGCACGTGGTGCATCATTCGTCGCAACATTACAACCTGGCGGCTGCTTTGCGGCAAACATGGACGGGCAATGCCACCGGCTCTTTTGTGTTTTGGGCCTGGCTGCCACTGGTTGGCTTTCATCCCATCTGGGTGTTATTTATGCAGCAGGTGAGCTTGATCTACCAGTTCTGGATCCATACCGAATTTGTGCACAAGCTGCCGCGGCCCCTGGAGTTTGTTTTCAATACGCCTTCGCATCACCGGGTGCATCACGGTTCGGACCTGAAATACCTGGACAAGAACCATGGTGGTATTTTAATTATTTGGGATAGATTGTTTGGCAGCTTTCAACCCGAAGAAGAAAGGCCCACTTATGGCCTCACAAAAAACATTGGTTCGTTCAATCCGTTCACCGTGGCGTTTAAAACATGGGGAGAATTAATGGCGGCCGCCAAACGATCCGGTTCGGTGAAGCAGGCAATCAATTATTTTGTAAAACCTCCGGGCTGGAGCCACGATGGCAGCACCAAAACGGTGCAGCAAATGCGGACGGAAAGGAAGAGGAACACTGCCGGCCTACCAGGGGCAAGGCAGGAATTGCCGCCGATGAGCAATGCAGAAACCCTGGCCTGAGGCAGGGCAGGTAGATGTTTTGTCCGGCTTTTGGAGGAAACCGAATGACGAATGGATCAACCCTGCCGAACCAAATAGCTGGCGGGGTTCAAGCATCGCTTTTGTCAGTGCTGGCGATGCACCATTCATCCACCCTTTATTCCGTTTCGCAGGCACACTTGCCTTTCTTTTCTGCCTATATTGCTTTACCTATTTTCTAACGATAAAATTTCCCTCTGCATGAAGTCGTTGTTCTGCTCCGTCAGTCTATCCGTTTGCCTTTTATTGACCATTGCCGTGCCGGCACAAAAGAAAAAAGCTGCCGCTGCATCCACTGCTGATGCAAAACCGGCCGATGGGCTAAACAGCCAACTACTGGCAGGCCTGCGTTTTCGGAGTGTTGGGCCGGCCATCACATCCGGACGGATCATTGACCTCGCTGTGAATCCATCGAATCAAAGCGAATACTATGTCGCCACGGCAGCCGGCGGTGTGTGGAAGACCGTGAACGCCGGTGTAACCTATCAACCCTTATTCGATGGCGAAGGTTCTTATTCGATCGGTTGCGTGACCCTTGACCCCAACAACCCGAACATTGTTTGGGTAGGTTCGGGCGAAAATAATAACCAGCGGGCGGTGAATTACGGCGATGGTGTTTATAAATCAGAAGACGGCGGCAAAAGCTGGAAGAACGTGGGCCTGAAGTCGTCGGAACACATTGGCCGCATTGTAGTGGATCCTACGAACAGCAATGTTGTGTATGTAGCAGCCTATGGTCCGCTTTGGTCATCGGGTGGCGAACGGGGCATCTACAAAACCACCGACGGCGGAAAAACCTGGAAGAATATCTTGTCGGTTAGTGAGCACACGGGTTTTAATGAAATTCATATGGACCCCCGCGATCCGAACACGTTGTATGCCACAGCGCATCAGCGTCAGCGCAAGGTGTATATGTATGTGGGCGGCGGGCCCGAATCGGCTCTTTATAAATCAACCGACGGCGGTGCTACCTGGAATAAGAGTATGCGGGGCCTGCCGGGCGGCGACATAGGCCGCATTGGCCTTGCCATTTCGCCGGCCAATCCGGATGTTGTGTATGCCATTGTGGAAGCGGCCGAAGGTGCCGGGGTGTATCGCAGCAACGACCGGGGTTCAAGCTGGGAAAAACAAGGCAGCTATTCCACCTCCGGAAATTACTATCAGCGCATTTTTGCCGACCCGAAAAACGTGGACAAGATTTTTTCGATGAATGTGTACCTGATGGTCAGTCTCGATGCCGGAAAAACCTTTAAGGTCCTTGGTGAAAAAAGCAAGCATGTGGACAACCACGTCATCTGGATTGATCCGTCGAACACAAACCATTACCTCGTTGGCTGCGATGGCGGCATTTATGAGTCGTTCGATGCGGCGGCTAACTGGCATTTCAAACCAAACCTGCCGGTAACGCAATTTTATAAAGTTTCTACCGACAACGCTTATCCGTTTTACCACATTCACGGCGGAACCCAGGATAATTTCAGCATAGGCGGGCCATCGCGGACGGCCAGCGTAAACGGCATTGCCAATAGCGACTGGTATTTTACCTCCATTGGCGATGGATTTGAAACGCAGGTGGACCAAAGCAATCCCGATATTGTGTATGCCCAATCGCAGTATGGCGGGCTGGTACGGTACGATCGCAAAAGCGGTGAATTTTTCGACATCAAGCCGGTTGAAATGAGTGGTGAGGCGGCCAACCGCTGGAACTGGGACGCACCGCTGCTGCTTTCTCAATTTGATAATAAGCGGCTGTATTTTGCCGCCAACAAGGTTTACCGTACCGACGACCGTGGCAATACCTGGAAAGCCATCAGCCCTGATCTTTCACGGCAGCTCGACCGCAACAAACTGACACTTATGGGGCGGGTGTGGAGCGTGGATGCCGTTGCCAAAAACCAGTCAACCGATATCTACGGAAACGTCACCACGTTAGCGGAATCGAAACTGGATGAAAACCTGATTTACGCCGGCACCGATGATGGCCTGATACATGTGACAACCGACGGCGGCCGCACCTGGACAAAAGTGGATGCGGATAAGATCAGCGGCGTGCCGGAGCGTACCTATGTCAATCAGTTGATTGCCTCGCAGCACGACCGCAATACGGTTTTTGCAACCTTCAACCATCACCGCTATGGCGATTTTCGCCCCTATGTTTATCGCAGTCGGGATGCTGGTAAGACCTGGTCGGCCATCCAGGCCAATTTGCCGCAGAGAGGCACGGCATATACCATTGCCGAAGATCATGCAAATCCGAACCTGCTGTTTGTAGGTACCGAGTTTGGATTGTTTTTCACCATTGATGGCGGGGGAGCGTGGACCCAACTGAAAGCTGGGTTACCGACCGTTGCCGTCCGTGATATAGACATACAAAAAAGGGAAAACGACTTGGTGCTGGCCACGTTCGGCCGCGGATTTTATGTGCTTGATGATTATACACCGCTCCGCCACCTGAAGAAAGAAGACCTAACAAAAACCGCCATGATCTTCCCCGTGAAGGACGCATTGATGTACGTGCCTTCGCTTACGCTTGGCGTCCGTGGCAAAGGCTTTTTGGGCGAAAGCCATTACACTGCACCCAATCCGCCTGTGGGAGCTGTTTTTTCCTATTACCTGAAGGACAAATTAAAAACGCTGAAGGAAAAGCGCAAAGAAGCCGAAGCCGATAAAATCAAGCGCGGCGATGCGCCTTATTATCCTTCTATTGATTCGTTGCGGATGGAAGACGGGCAGCCCGAGCCCCACCTCCTGTTTACCATTGCCGATGAAAACGGGAACGTGGTGCGCCGGTTAAAAGCGCCATCGGCCAGGGGGCTGCAGCGCATCACCTGGGACTTTCGTTATGCACCATACGGCCCCGTTGATTTTTCGCCGTTCGACGAATCGTTTGTGTTTAGTTCCCGTGAAATGGGCAACCTCGCCATGCCGGGAAATTATACCGTTTCGCTGAGTAAGTTCGAAGACGGTGAGTACAGCGAACTGGTGCCGGCGCAGCCATTCAAAACAGTGGCTTTACACACCGGGGCTCTGCCGGTTGCCGATAAAAAAGCCGTTGACGCCTTTAGCAAAAAAGTGGCGGAACTACGGCGTGTGGCGGCCGCATCTGATCAGTACAGGAACGAACTGGCCACCCAGGTCCGTTTCATGAAAGAGGCCATCTTACAAACGCCAAGGCTTCCGCTCAGCTTTGCCAACAGCGTGGCCGGTTTGGAAAAGCGGCTGACAGAAGTAAACATGAAGATGAATGGCGACGCATCGCTGGCGCGGCGGGAGTTTGAAACCCTGCCATCGCTCAACGGCCGTATCAACAATATCATTGGCGGGCTATGGTCAACGACGTCGGCGCCATCGGCCACTTACCAGCAGTCGTACGATGTAGCAGCCCGCGAGTTTGCGCCGCTGCTAGCCGAGTTGAAAAGCATCGGCAATGAAATGAAAAACCTGAACGATTTGTTGGAGAAAAGCGGTGCGCCTTACACCCCTGGCAGAGTACCGGTTTGGAACGGGCAATAATAAATGGTATTTATTTTTTAACGGCGGGACCGGGAACGATCTGTGACCAGGTCCTGCTGTTTTGGTTTAAAAAATTCAATGAGCAGAACGGTGGCCACGCCTAGTGTGTACGCAATAATGTCAATCCATTCAAAGCGATTGCCGAGGATGACGTTGGCAAGTTTATTTTGTTGAAGCCCAAGGAAGGCTAACAGGTTTAAATACTGAAGCAACTCGATGGAATAGGCAAACAGTAATACGCCAATGGCAGTTGGGAGGGGAGCCGTGTTCACCACTGTTTTTATGGTGCAATAAATTAAGATGACAACAAGGTAGTCGCCAAGATATGGGCGAACGATGCCATCGTTTACAAAAAGGGCGATGCATACTTCAGTGAGAAAAAGCAAAATGGCGAAAAGGAAATACCGGCGGTTGAAAAGGAACATGAGCGATGAAGGTAAAAATTTGTGCAAAAGTCTAACTGGATTTTACATCACGGCTCTTTCCTATTGCACGCATCCTCATTAACGTTTTTATACCCGATAAGGTGTAAATGAGTGATCAACCTCTCTTCTCTCAGCTTTTAAAAGCCAAACGAAAGGCTGGTTATTGCAAGTGGCTGAAAAAAAAACTGGAAACTAAATCCGAGAGGCAAAAGGGGATCATTACCGGCTTGCTGCCGCGACTGTATCGGCGCCCTAAGTATTGTTGAACGGAAAGAAAAAGAAAGCTGATGAACTGACTTTTCTGTTTCCAGCCGCCGGGTAAAAGCGAAGAGGATTTTTATCCGGCCTGCAGCCGAAAAATTTTCGGCAAGCCGTAGCCGCCGCTCTCACCGTACACGCAGCACGAAATATTGGCGCTAGGCGTAAAGGTGATTCGACGCCAGGTGGCAATACCCGGCGTGCAGCCAAAACTTTCACTCAACCATTTAAGAGAGGCTAAGCCCGGCTTTGATACAAAAACTCCGCAGCGGTTTACCGTTGTTGGCGTTTGGGGTGCTTACGGTTTAAAGCCACCTACTGTTGAATACCGGCATTTGCCCAAACTGGAAGGTCTTACGATGCATCTGGCTTCTATAGCCCGCATTGCGACAGTGCTGCATTCGCTCATACGTGCGCAATCTGGTTCCCTTGCTTACATTACCCGCCGGATAGACCGCATAGGAAAAAGTAAACGGCCGATGGAAGACATGTGCCAGCTTACCGGCCGTCTTACGGAAGACAAGTACAAAGGATCCTACGAGCAGATAGCAAAAGCCATTGTATAATACGCAGAAAATCCCGGCCTTGACCTGGTTCGTTTCTTCGAACAATTACTGTTTAGTTATCTCACCGGAAACGCCGACATGCACGTGAATATTTTTTCTTTCATCAAACAACCGTCCACCGGCTACGCCCTGGCGCCGGCCTACAACATGATTGCCATAGCACTGGTTGTAACGGACGACAAACAAGAATTGGCGTTAAATATGAATGGGAAAAAAAGAAAGGTCGGCAAAAAAGTTTTCGACGCTTTGATGGGATCTTTCAAGCTATTGAACACCCGTTCATTTGAGAATATCTACACCCGGTTTACCAGGGCAATCAGTCAATGGAAAAGATCTATTTTGCAAAATTTTCTGCTGCCTCAATTGCAGGAAATGTATATTCAGTTCATCTCCGAAAGGGGGCTAAGGCTATGGCTGTTTTGAGTGCAATGCCAAGTAGCACAATTCAATGAGCCGTTTTTCTTTCATCAAGTGGCGTCGCAACCCTGCCTGTTCCCATGTGTTAAAAAACATAGTTTCACTCACACCGCTGTTGCTTCACCATAGTTTTCCTTACTTTCAATCCATCAATCACCAATCTTACCATCATGTATAAATTACTAAGTGTTGTTTTGCTGGCCGCGGCCCTTGTTTCCTGCAAAAATTCAGGCGTGAGCCAGCCGGCCGAAACGGCGCCAACGCCACCGGCTACGTCCGCCACTACTGCAAGCAGCGAGGCACCGCCATCACCAGCCACGAACCTTCCAGCTGTGCCGGCCAACACACCTGCAACCGGCACTACCTCTACTGCGCTCAACCCGGCCCACGGTGCACCCGGGCACCGCTGTGATATTGCCGTCGGCGCTCCGCTAAACAGCCCTGCCGGCGCGGCACCCCCGGCAGCAGCGGTGCAACCTGCACTTCCGGTGCAGGCCCCTGCATTGGTACCGCCCGGCAGCAACGTACGCCTCAACCCGGCGCATGGCCTACCCGGCCACGACTGCTCGGTGCCGGTAGGGCAACCATTGAAAAGCTAAAAAAGCGGCCTGCTCCTTTGGCCAGGAGCAGGCCGCTTTTACCTTGCCAGCCATTCAATTTCCGGCGAGCAAATGAACGCCATGGCCGGAGAACAGCCGGGTACAGTTACAGTTCGTTTGCCAACTGGCTCACAAAGCTCTTGGCCATGGTAGTAAAGTTGCTGTTGTATTCGGCTAGGTACTCGCCGGTGGCCGATTTCCACGATTGAAAAAACCTCAACCCCTTGTTTTTTTCGCCATTTCTTACGGTAATTTTTCCCGCTTTGCCGCCGCCTTCGCCAATCACCCGGTAAGCCACTACAAGATCCTTCGCCTCCGGCTCGATATAGATTTTTTGCCAGCTCACGGCGTACACCAGCCAGATCATATTTTCTTTTGCCACCAGCGAAAAGGCCGACGGAATCTGCTCAATTGTCAGCTCCAGCTTTCGGCCATGCAGCTTATCGGTTAATGCTTTTGTGGCAACCGTATTGACCGCATTTGTAAAATTGGTTACGCCAATGGCTGGGTTTAACGAACAGCTTTGGCGGTGGATGTATTTCCAATAAAAAAGCAAGGGCAGAAATTTATCGGTTTTGTGTACGGTGCTGGAAATGGATTGGACCGTGGGCGGTACCGTTGAGGTAATCTCGATATCAGCTTTTTTCTTTTTGGCGGGCTTCGGCAGTTCATTTTCGTATTGTGCCGCCACAAACTTGTCTAGTTTTTTCGCGGTTAGGCAGCCGGAGAGGGCCAATGAAAAAAGGAGGGTGGTCAGGAAAATTTTTCCAAGGATGTTTGTCATATTGTAAGCATTTAGTTTTTACGTTCGGTTGCTTTGGTTCGGCAAGAATAGATACCGAAAGAGCCGGCGGCCTACTGCCTGCAGCCGCAGCCGGCTTTCGCGAAAAAGAAAAAAGCAACCCATTTCTGAGTTGCTTTTTTTTGTGCCCAGGACTGGATTCGAACCAGCACACCTCGCGGCGCTGCCACCTGA